>JAGQUT010000001.1 GCA_020438355.1 Solirubrobacterales bacterium
CCGACATCGCAAAGGAGCAGGAGTGACAGTTACCGGAGATTCCGTTCGCATCGTCAAGCTGATCGGTGCCCCGGTCGACCGGGTCTACCAGGCATTCGTCGATCCGGATGAACTCGTTCGCTGGATGCATCCCGACCCGTTCAGGGGCGTTTCAGCAACGAACGATCCCCGGGTCGGCGGCAGGGGCGAGCTGAGCCACCGCGACGTTGACGGGGAGGACGTAGTGGGCGGATTCATCTGGGAGTACCTGGAGGTCGAACAGAACCGGAAGCTGGTGATGGACTGGCAGTTCGGCCCGGAGTGGGATCCGGATCAGACCCATTCACGCATGACCATCGAACTTCTAGAGACCGAAGAGGGATCGACCGAGGTCACGCTTTTTCACGAAAGGCTGGGAGAGGCGCCTCCCGGAGGCCACATGGGGGTCAACACGGGCTGGACCCAGGCGCTCGAAAGCCTCGAGCGACATTTCGAGAATGAAGGAGAGGAACGATGAACAGACCAGAGACTGTTTCCGCTGAAGAGTGGAAGGCTGCCCGGGAGGCGCTGCTCGTCAAGGAGAAGGAATTGACCAGGGCCCGGGACGCTCTGGCGGCAGAGCGCCGGCGGATGCCGTGGCTCGAGGTCGAGAAGGATTATGAGTTCGAGGGACCGGAAGGGAAGATGAGCCTCCTCGATCTGTTCGACGGCCGGCGACAGCTGATCGTCTACCGCTTCTTCTACGACCCGGACGTAAATGGCTGGCCGGAGAAGGGGTGCCCCGGTTGCTCGATGGTCGCCGACCACGCCGGCTACCCCGTCCACCTGAACGCCAAGGACACTTCTCTGGCCTATGTATCCCGGGCCCCGCAGGAGAACATCGCCCGGCTCAAGGCCAAGATGGGCTGGGAGCGCATTCCCTGGTACACGCTGACCGATGATTTCGACGTAGACCACGATGTCGGCGAGTGGCATGGAACAAACGCCTTCTACCGTGATGACGACGGCAGGATCTTCCGCACCTACTTCGTCGATGCTCGCGGCGACGAGCAGATGGGTGGCCTCTGGAACTATCTTGACATCACCGCCCTTGGCAGGCAGGAAACCTGGGAGGACTCACCGGAGGGTTACCCCCAGAACGAGCCCTACCGCTGGATGAACCGCCACGACGAGTACTCCCCTGAAGATCTCGCCGGTTCATTCGGGAAGTCCGCATGATGCTCGCCCACATAGGCGCCCTGCCAGTCGAAGAACTCCTTGCCCTCGCCCCGGCCTTCGCCGGGGCAGGGCTGGTGCTCAGGGCAAAGCTGGCCAGCCGGGGGTAGAACGGCCGGTGGCCACCTCTATCGCCATCGTCTCCGATACCCACATGCCGAAGGGGCGGAGGGAGTTGCCGGAGGGCTGTGTACGAATCTGCCGTGATTCCGACCTGATCATCCATGCCGGTGACTTCAGCGAAAAGTCTGTTCTGGAGCAGTTCAGGAGCTTGGGCCCGCCAGTGATCGCGGTCCATGGCAATGTCGATTCGAAGGACCTGCGTCGCTGGCTTCCGGAGACGACGACGGTCGAAGTGGAGTCTGTCCGGGTCGGGGTTATTCACGACGCCGGCCCACGCAAGGGCAGGCTCGCCCGCATGAAAGAGAGGTTCCCCGGTCATGACGCAGTCATCTTTGGCCACTCGCACCTCCCCCTTCACGAAGAGGAGGACGGCTTCCAGATCTTCAATCCCGGAAGCCCCACCGAGCGCCGGCGCTCGCCCTTCAAGTCGATGGGTGTGGCGACCGTGAACGGGTCCGGGATCACCTTCGAACTGGTCGATCTCGGAACCTGACCCACGCCACCGGGCCTAGACTGCCCGGTATGTCGGCGGCAGCAGAGGGGAGTGCCGGGTTCGCAGCCCGGCACAAGGTGGCGCTCGGATTCGCTGGTGGAATCATCGCGATCCTGTTTGGTGCTGCTGCCGGCTATGCGCTCGGATATGAGGAGCAGGCGGTTGCATCGGGGCTGATCAGCCTCTTCGTGGTCGGCACCGCGCTCGCGGTCCCCGCGCCGGTCTCCTACAAGGCCGCGATCGGGATCGGGCTGGTTGCCACATTCGGCCTGCTGATCGCCGAGTTGACGACGGGCAGTCCGATCGCGTCAGGCATAGCCATGGGTGTCGTGTCCCTTCTCATGTCGCTCGCAAGGGCGGGTGGAAAAAGGGCCTTCGTGATCGGCTTGGTTCTGGGCACCGGCTACTTCCTGCCCGCCACCCTGGGACTGGTCGACGGAATCAACGGCGAGGACGTAGGGGAGATCGGCCTTGCCGGAATTGTCGCCGGGTTGGTGCTGGCGCTCGGCGTTTCGACTCTCCACCGACAAGTCGGATCGGGGAATGCCACCAGCAAGAAAGCCGAGGCCCCGGCGAAGTCCGAGCCTGCCCTCCCGAAAATGTGGGCTGAGCTCCGTCGGCTGGGGCCAGATGCCCGCACGGGCATCAGGCGGGGACTGCTGCTCGGGATCGTCATGGCCTTCTACCAGGTGGACGGCAACGTGAATCTCTTCTGGATCCTGCTGACGATCAACCTGATCCTTCAACCCGACCCGTCC
The DNA here is from genome assembly GCA_020438355.1 of Solirubrobacterales bacterium. Classification (GTDB taxonomy): domain Bacteria; phylum Actinomycetota; class Thermoleophilia; order Solirubrobacterales; family 70-9; genus 67-14. The sequence goes on from JAGQUT010000001.1 coordinate 2,569, forward strand.
GCGTCCGTGAACCGGGCGCTTTCCCGTTCGATCGGTGCCGTGATCGGTGCGCTGCTGGTCGGAATCTTGTCCCAGTTCATTCCCGGCACAACGATGATCATCCTCGGCGTTCTGGCCGTCGTCTTCGGGCTTTCCTGGTACCGGAAGGACTACACCGTCTACGCGGCCTGTGTGACCTTCCTCGCCGTCTCGATCTATGGCGCGGACACCGGCTCGTTCTGGGAGTGGGCCGGGCTGCGGGCGATTGACACGCTGATCGGCGCGGCGATCGCGATCGCTTCGATCTACCTGATCTTTCCGGAGCAGAAACGAGCGAAAAGCAGCTGAGCTCAGGCGGGTTTCTACGTCCTCAGACCGTCGATCAGCGCTTTCATCGTCTCGGTCGCCTCTTCCTTGGCGGCGGCCTTGTCCTCGGCCTGTCCAACCATGAGCATTGACTGGCTCAAAGCTGCCATAAGAAGGTTGGCAAGGGTGTCAGTTGGAAGGGGCCGCATCGACCCGGACTGACTTCCCGCCAAGAGCAGCCCCTTCACGAGACCGAGACTGTGCTCGTCGGCAATCTCGCGCCAGCGCTTCCATCCCAGCACGGAGGGCGCGTCGATAAGGACGATCTGCTGGAGCTCCGGGTCCAGGCTGGCATCGAGGGTCACCCCGATCGCCTGATCCATAACGTCAAGTGGATCGATATCGCCCTCTCCAAGTGTGGGGAGGATCTCGTCGGTAAGCATCTGGCTGAAGTCCGCTTCGACCTGGGCGTAGACCGCCTCCATCAGGTCCTTCTTGCCGCCGGGGAAGTGATGGTAGAGGGCACCTTTCGTCACACCGGATGCCTCGACCACCTCGTTCAGCGAGACGTTGGCGTAACCCCGCGAGCCGAACAGCCGGTGGGCCGAATCGATCAGGTCCCTTCTCGTGGCCTCGGCCCTGTCGCCGCGGGTTTCTTCTTCCATACCGACGGTATGCTATCTTCGCCGCCAAACATACCGACGGTATGTACGGAACCGAACGGAGTAATTCATGAGCCTCAAGACGATCGAGTTGCCACAGGGAGAGATCACCTACAGGGATGAGGGCGAAGGTCCGGTGCTCTTCTTTTCCCACGGTTTCCTCGTCGACTCGGAGCTCTGGGAGCCTCTGGCCCAGCGTCTTGTCGCCCGCGGTTACCGCTGCGTGCGGCCCAATTCTCCGCTCGGCAGTCACCACACCCCGATGAAACCCGACGCCGACCTCTCGCCACCCGGGGTTGCGGACCTTCTCGCAGGTCTCATCGAGAAGCTTGATCTCAATCAGGTCTCGGTTGTTGGGAACGATTCGGGCGGGGCGATCGCCCAGATGCTCGTTGCCCGGCACCCGGATCGGATCGCCTCGCTGATCCTGACCAACGCCGATGCCCTCGAAGTCTTTCCGCCGAAGGTATTCGGATGGCTTCCCCTGCTCGGGCATGTTCCTGGCGGAGTGAAGACTCTCGCGCTTTCCCTTCAGCTCCGGCTTAATCGCATTGCGACCTACCGAATGCTCAGCGTCGATCCAATCCCTGACGAGCAGCTCAAGCAGTGGGTTGGACCGATCCGTCGCCAGGCCGGAATCCGGGAGGACGTCCGGAAGCTCCTGGTAGGGCTTCAGAAGAACCAGACCTTCGACGCGGCCGAGACCCTGAGCGGCATGGACTTGCCCATGCTGATGGTCTGGGGTGACCGGGACCGCTTCTTTACGATCGAACTTGCGCGTCGGCTGTCGGGAATGATGAAGAACGCGACCGTGGTCCCGATCGAAGGCGGACGGACCTTCGTCATGCTCGACCAGCCAGACCTGGTTGCAAGCCATATGGACGAGTTCCTCAAGAAACAGGTAGCCGGAGCACAACAGGCAGCAGCCTGAGCGAGTACCCTGCTGGCGCCGATGCCAGTCGAAACAGTCCACAGAATGCGGGTCCGCTACAACGAGTGTGACCGGGTGGGAATCGTCTTCAACTCGAACTACCTCGTCTACACCGACGTATCGGCGACCGAATTCTGGCGTGAACACCTCGGTGGCTACTCGGCCTTCAACGAGATCGGACTCGACATGGTCCTCGCCGAGGCGAACATCAAGTTCAGGCAGCCGCTCATGTTCGACGACGAATTCGAAGTCAGGGTCGGGGTTGGGACGGTCACTTCCCGTTCACTCACAATGGAGTTCGGATTCATCAGGGGCGACGACCCGATCGCAGAAATCGAGATCTCCTACGTCTGCGTCGACTCGACCGAACACACCCCCCAGCCGATCCCGGAGCAGGTCCGCTCCGTGCTCGAGGGCGATTCCGCCTGAACCCGGGCTGATCAGACGGCGGCGGTTTCGCCCTCGGCTTCGGTCGGGCCTTCGTCCGGATCGACTTCGGGAGGGTTCGCAGAGCGGTCGGACTCGGCGATCACCTCGTCGGGAGCTTCACCCTTCGGAATGAATCCCGACTTCATTCCGAAGTAGACAGCCTGGGGGTGGTGGCTGATGATTGCCACCGTGGACTGTTCGGGCATCACGGCGAAGCCATCCGACAGATACATGCCGATCTGGTCGAGGTCAAGAAGTTCCCAGACCTTGGTGTGCTCGGACTGGTCGGGGCAGGCAGGGTAGCCCCACGAGTACCGACGACCCTGGGTCGAGGGAATGTCGAGGTCCTGACGCACCTTGTAATGGAGCCACTCGGCAAGACCTTCGGCCGACTGGACCCCCAAACCGTGGGTGTAGAGCTGCTCGGCGAACTCCCCGTCCTGCTCGAGCTGCTCCATCAGGTCTGTGACCTCGGGGCCGACCGTTACGCCCTGGAGCGCGACGACGTCCCGGACGCCGTCGTCCCCAAGCGGCCGGAAGAAGTCGGTCAGGCAGATCCTGTCGTGCTGCGGCTGGCGGGGAAAAACGAGCCGGTTGATTTCCCGGTCCTGATCCTCCGGATCGAAGATAACCAGTTCGTTGCCGTCCGCGTTGCAGGGGAAGTAACCGAGCCGGGCCTTGGGATGAAGGTAGTCCTGCTCCTTCCACATCCGCTCCAGCCTCGGGCGGAACTCGTCGTTCACGAGCCTGTCCCAGTCGTCACCCTTCACTCCCTTGCCACCCCAGTGGAGCTTGAACAGCACGTGAAGGTCGAGGTGATCGAAGACCTCGTCAAAGTCGACTGGTACTTCCCGAACACCCCACCACGGAGGAGTCGGGATCGGCGCATCCGGACTGGCGGAAGAGCGGACCGAGTCGTCATCGAGAGGCGGAAGATCCTCGACGATCTGGGGCTTGTTCCGGTAATCCTCGGCCTCCTGGCGAAGCCGCTGGATCAGCGCTTCACGGGCGGCATCGTCGACCAGGGCATCCATGGTGTCGAGGCCCTGGAAGGCGTCCTTGCAGTAGATGACTCCGGGCTCGTACACCTCATCAGACTCGCGGCCGTTCGGATAAAGCGCGCGGCGACCGAAGTCGCGGTTGATCGCGGCGCCACCGATCAGCACCGGGTAGTCGAGCCCGCGTGAATGAAGTTCCTGGATCGCGATCGGCATCTGCTTCGAAGTCGACACGAGCAGCGCGGAAAGGCCGATCGCGTCGGCGTCGTTCTCTATCGCGGCGTCGATGATCGTGTCGACCGGGACCTGTTTACCGAGGTCGATGACCGTGTAGCCGTTGTTGGTCAGGATCGTGTTGACCAGCGACTTGCCGATGTCGTGGACGTCACCGAAAACAGTCGCGATCACGACCTTGCCCTTGGTGTGACCCTCGATCCGGTCGAGATAGTTCTCCAGACGGGCGACGGCCTTCTTCATCACTTCGGCCGACTGGAGCACGAAGGGCAGGATCAGCTCGCCGGCACCGAACTTGTCGCCGACCTCCTTCATGGCGGGAAGCAGCACGTCGTTCAGGGTGGGGACCGCGCCGATCTTTTCGACAGACTTGTCGATCCAGTCCTCGACGCCCTCCTTCTTGCGGCGCAGGATCATGAAGTGGAGTGCCTCCTCCGGCTCCATTCCGGCGGTCGCATCCTCGGCTTCCTCTTCGGCTTCGTCGCCCTTCGATTCGAAGTGGGCGATGAACCGCTCCAGTGCGTCCTCGCGCCGGTTGAAGACGAGATCGTCGGTCAGCTCCCGTTCTTCCTCGGCGATCTCGCCGTAGGGCTTGATGTGGTTCGGGTTGACCATCGCCAGGTCGAGTCCGGCCTCGACGCAGTGGTGGAGGAACACCGAGTTGAGTACGGCGCGGGCAGGCTGGCTGACGCCGAAGCTCACATTGGAAACTCCGAGCGAGGTCTTCACACCCGGGATCTCGGCCTTGATCCGGCGGATTCCCTCGATCGTCTCGACCGCGGAGGGCCGCCACTCCTCGTCACCGGTGGTAAGAGTGAAGGTCAGGTCATCGAAAATCAGCGACTCGGGATCGAGGCCATGTTCGTCGACGACCATCTCGGTGATCCGCTTGGCGATCTCGACCTTGCGGTCCGCCGTCTTCGCCATCCCGACCTCGTCGATGGTCAGCGCGATCAGGCAGGCACCATGGGCCTTCGCAAGCGGCACCACCGTGTCCAGCTTGTCGCGGCCGGCTTCGAGGTTCACCGAATTGACGATCGCGCGGCCCGGGATCTGCTCCAGCGCGGTCTTGATCACATCCGGCTCGGTCGAGTCGATCTGGATTGGGGCGGGCTGGGTGAGTGAGATCCGCTTGACGACCTCACGCATCTGCTCGTCCTCGTCCTGGCGCTCGGTCAGGGCGACACAGACATCCAGCACATGGGCGCCCCCTTCGACCTGATCCTCGGCAACCTGGGTGAGGGCGTCGTAGTCGTCGGCCAGCAGCAGCTCCTTGGCCCGGCGAGAGCCCTGGGAGTTGACCCTTTCGCCAACCAGGGTGGGGGTGGGTTCCTGGACGAGCTGGGTGGAAGTCATCATCGAAGAAACCTCGATCGGTCCCGGCGCGGGCCGGGGACCGGGCTTCAGGTCACGGACCCGTTCCGCGATAGCCCGGATGTGATCCGGGGTGGTGCCGCAGCAGCCACCGACCACACCGACGCCGTACTTCTCGACGAACTCGCCGAGTGTGGCGGCGAGCGGTTCGGGTTTCTCGGGGAAGATGGTTTCGCCATCAGGGCCCTGAAGCGGCAGACCCGCGTTGGGGATGCAGTGAACCGGCACGGTCGAGTTCTCGCCCAGGTAGCGGATAGCGTCGCGCATGTCTTCAGGGCCAGTCGAGCAGTTGAGCCCGATCACGTCGACCTTCAGAGCCTGGAGCGTGGTCAGCACCGCCTGGATGTCGGTGCCGAGGAGCATCTTCCCGCCGTTCGGGAGCAGCGAAACCGAGACCTGGATCGGAACCTCGCGGCCGACTTCCTCGAAGGCGGCCCGGGCGCCGAAAATGGCGGCCTTGACCTCGAGGATGTCCTGCGCGGTTTCGATGATGATCAGGTCGGCACCACCCCGAACCAGGCCACCAGCCTGTTCGGTGAAGACGGTGACCAGTTCCGGGAAGCGGATCTGGCCCAGGGTCGGGTCATCGGAGGCGGGGAGGTGGCCGGTCGGGCCGATGGACCCGGCGACGAACCGGTCCGGCCCGGCAGCCTTTCGTGCGATCTCCGCAGCCTTGACGTTGATCTCTTCGGTGTGGTCTTCGAGTCCCCACTCCTCGAGCTTGATCCTTGAAGCCTGGAATGTGTCGGTCTCGACCACTTCAGCACCCGCCTCGAGCATCGAGGTGTGAACGCCCTCGATAACGTCGGGCCGGTTCAGGACCAGGGCCTCGTGGCACTTGCCGAGCAGGCCGCCGTAGTCCTCCTGGGTCAGGTCGAACATCTCGAGGGTCGCGCCCATGCCGCCGTCGAAGACGACGATGTGGTCGGAGATCGCCCCGAGGTAGTCCCGGGTGTGGTCGCTTTCGGCCATCAGACGAGGATACCGAGACACCTATTCCGATCCGGATTCGGGGTTTGCTCAAGGCGGTATGAATTGAGTGGTGGCAAGAAAGTCCTACATCGGGTTGTTGAGGGCGGTCAACACGAGCGCCGGTCACAAGCTGCCAATGGCCGAGCTCCGGCAGCTTGCCGAGGACGCAGGTTTCGATGATGTCCGGACCTACATCGCCAGCGGGAATCTCCTGTTTACCAGCGGGAAGTCCGAGAGGCAGGTGAAGAAGATCATCGAGGAAGCCCTGGCTGGCCATGCCGGAAAGACTTCCGACGTAGTGATCCGGACCGGGGCCGAAATGCGGCAGGTCGAGCTCGACAACCCGTTTCGCAGTGAGAACTGGAGCCGGATCGGCGTGATCTTTCTTGACCACCCTCCGCCACGCAGGCTCGAAGAGCGGGGAGTGAAGAACGAGGTTCTGGTGCCGGGCAAACGGGAGATCTACGTCCACTATCCCGACGGGATGGGCCGATCGAAGCTGAAGATCCCGATCGCCAGGTTCGGGACGACCCGCAACCTGAACACGGTCAGCAAACTGGCCGACCTCGCCTCGTCCTAGAGGATCGAACTCAGCTCAAGCAGGGCCAGAGAGGGGGCAGGACTGGCAGAGCTGTCCTCCGGGGGTGCGGTAGGCCAGGCAGCAGGTGTTTCGGAGGTGGTACTCCTCACCCCAGTCGTCCTCGGCTCGCTTGATCTCGATGGCAAGGCGCGGGTCGGGGCTTTCCGGGCCGACCGTGAGCATGGTCAGCTCAAGCGCGAGTTCGGGGCGGTCGAACGCTTTGCCGGCCCAGACCATCGACTGCGCGAACCGGTCCGAAGCCGAGTGCCACAGGGTCTTGGCGGGTCGAAGGCCTTGCGCGTCCAGCCAGGTGATCGTCGGTTCCATCAACTCCACGAAGCTGGCGCGAAACCGGTCAGCCAGATCCTCGGGACGGTCGGATTCGAAGAGCTCGTTCGAGGTGAGCCCGGAGGCCCTGAGCAGTCCACCTTCAGCCGCGAGCAGGACGTTGGCCGGCGAAAGTTCGGGCAGCTGACGTGCCGCGACCATGAACGAAGAGCCCAGGTCCGCCACGGTCCGGCTGAGGCTCTCGAGCAGCCATTCGGCGCGAATGTGGTCTTCGGGTGGGCCTGCCATGCCGCTGATCCGGGAAAGGAGCAGGGCCTGAACCCGGCCGCTTCCGTCGAGTTCCCCGGCACTGAACCAGCCGTCGCCGGGACCGCTGCGCCGCCGGATGATCACTCCGTATCCGTCCGCCGACGCGACCCTGATTCGACCGAGGGTCTGGTCGATCCTGTCCATCAGCGTCGCGTGACCCTGACCGTCACCTTGCGTGCCGGGCCGGATGCGGGTTTGAAGAGCACCACTACCTTGCGACCACTCAGGCTGCGGCCCGGTCGCCAGTTGAAGACGCCGACCGTGGAGTTCACGTTCAAGGACCCGAGCCGACGGCCACCCAGCCAGACCGAAACCCGATCGCTTGTCCCGTTAGTCGTTCGAAGGCGGAACTTCACCCGGCTCCCGGGACGGATCCGTTTGCGATCGCTGGACACCCTGAGGGCCGTCTTCGGATCGGGTAGCCCGACCCTGACTGAAGTCGATCCGACCTTCACGGCGCTTTGGGGAGCAACCGACTCAACCCGGCTGCGAATCAGGTAGTTGCCAGCAGTTGCCGGGTTGACCGCACCTACCCCGGGCGAGGGGATTCCCTTCTCGTTCTCATTGAAGCGCAGCTCGAGACCGGTCACCGGAAACCCGTGGTAGTTCACCGGGACGACGAAACTGATCAGGGTGAACGCTGGATCAGCTACTCGCTGCCCGGACGGGTCGAGTCCGTAACCGTCCTCCACGGTGGCCGTGATCGGCTTCTTGTCCTCGGAGAGCTGCCAGTCGAGGGTCCAGGTTCGAACTCCTCCCGAGCCGGGGCCGTCGGAGTAGATCGCCTTGTCACCGAACTTGCCGGAGGCGGTGAGCACGTCCAGCGACCCGATCCGCAGGCCGTCCTCCGCCTCGGGATCGAAGGTGAAGCCCTCAACTGCGATAAGGAACACCGAAGGCTGCGGGTCTGCATCGGACTGGCGGACAGGGATCTCGAACGGAACGCTCACCGCTCCGGGCGCCGGGTTGCCAAGGACAGGCGTACGCACCGCCGAGTCGAAGCCCAGCGCGGGCGTGCTCGCAACACCGAGCATGGCGGCAAGTGCCAGCGAAATGCAGAGCAGGATGTTGCGACCTGTGGCCATGGGATTGCTCAGGGTACAGTCCGCTATCTTGATCCTTCGGCTTGCCTAAGCAATCCCGGGGCCAGCAATGCAGATTGAAGAATTCCTCTTTTCCGTATCCGATGCGCTTTACTGGCCGGTCCTCGTCGCCGTCCTGCTGGTCCTTGCATGGTCAGTGATCGAGATCGGAATCCTTCTCGGGGAGATGTGGCGCCGGCGCTGGCGTTCGATCAACTCGCTTGAAAACGCGGTGGATCAGGCCCGGGTTGACATCGCGCAGGGCGACCAGATCGGTGCCATCTCGGCGCTTTCTTCGGTCTCCTGGAGCCGGCCGATGAGGGAGACCATGCAGGCGATCGTGACGCTGCGTCCGACCCCGGATGCCGAGAACCGGATCGCGAAACGGCTGGCCGATTACGACTACAGCTCGCTGAGGCGTCTCGAAAGGACCCGGATCCTGGTCCGGATGGGTCCTGCGCTCGGCCTGATGGGCACGCTGATTCCGCTTTCTCCCGCCCTGGCCGGACTAGCGGACGGCAACGTGAACGAGCTGACCGACAATCTCCGGGTAGCGTTCGGCGTGACGGTCGCCGGCCTTCTCACCGGCGCCTTGGCGTTCGGCGTTTCCCTTATCCGGGACCGAATCTACGCCCAGGATTTCTCGGATGTCGAGTATGCCGCGGCGAACCTGGCCCCCGACAAACATCTGACCCCGGGGCTCGTCCCCTCTACTTTCGAGCATGGTCACAGCACCCAGGTCTCGATGGGTAATCCCTGATGACCAAGGTCACTGCCAGGGCAAGAACCAGGGAGGACCGTGCGGGGGATCCACTCGACGGGCTGGTCAACCTCTTCGACATCGGCATCGTGCTGTCGGTCGCCTTCCTGCTGGCGGCGCTCTCATCACTCAACCTGACCACCGATGTGATCTCCAACAACCAGAACAGCCAGCCCAACACGGTCCCGCAGGATTCGGTCATCACCAACCCGGACGAGACGACCGAACAGATCACGATCGAGCCCGGCCAGACCGTGGTCGGCCAGGGCCAGCCCCTGGGCACCGTCTACCAGCTGGACGACGGCCGGACGATCCTGGTCAAACCGGACACGGGCGCAACCGGCGCAACCGGAGTAACCGGCTCGACAGTAACCCCCTGACCAAAGCCCCGAAGCAGCGGTTAGGATTGACCTAACCGAGGAAAGTGAGTTTCGGCATGAAGCTGTCTAGCGCGGTTCGATCATCGATCATCCTGATTGTCTTGTTTGTTGCGGTCTTCATAGGACTGGCTGCGATTGGGGCAAGCATCGGACCCCTCGAGTTCTTTCTTCTAGTGGGACTCCTGGTCGTAGGCTTGGCTCTTATTGGCGCTGGTGCCAGGAGAACCTCCAAGAACTGAGCGTTCAGCTCGACTGCTCCGGGCTGGTCGGAACTCCCGGGTTTGTAGGCATCTCGGTGTTTCGCTCTTCCGACTCAGTCCGTGACGGCTGACCAAGGAAGAGCGAAACACCGAGGCCCAGAGCAACAGGTCATACAGCCAGACTCAACACTGGCCGGCCACGCATCACAGAGTCGGAACGGGTTATCGGAAGCGTCTGGTGCCGCGTCCGCCGATCAGGCGGGTGAGCTTGTTGGCGATCGCATGCCGGCTCTCGGTGTACGGGAACCAGAGCAGCTCCCTGCCGATCAGGGTCCGGGCACTGACGATCGCTTCCGAACGGCAGTACTTGCGGATGCCGTACTCGCCATTGCGGTAGCCGATGCCCGATTCCTTCCAGCCACCCATCGGCAGGCTGGCCGCGAGCATGTTGAAGATCATGTCGTTCACGTTGACCGCACCGGCTTCGACCCGGCGGGCGACCCTTTCTGCCCGGCCTCGTGGTCCGAAGACCGAGGCGCAGAGCCCGTAGCGGGTGTCGTTGGCGAGGTGGATCGCCTCCTCCTCGTCGGCGACCCGGGTGACGGTTACGACGGGCCCGAAGGTTTCGTCTTCCATCACGCTCATCTCGGGCTTGCAGTCGACGAGAACGGTCGGCTCGAACCACTGGCCCGGTCCTTCGCCACGCTTGCCGCCGGTCAGGACCGTGGCCCCGTCGGCAACCGCATCCTCGACCTGCTTCTCGACCTTCTCCAGCTGGGAGAGCATGGTCATTGCGCCAATGTCACAGGCGGCAACTTCGCCGTCGGCGCCCTGCCTTAGTTCCTTCACATTGGCGGTCAGGCGTTCGACGAAGTCGTCATAGATCGCGTCTTCGACGTAAATCCGTTCGACCGAAATGCACATCTGCCCGGAATTCAGCATTCCGCCCCAGGTTGCCGCATTGGCGGCCCGCTCAAGGTTGGCTCCCTCTAGAACGATCAGCGGATCCTTGCCTCCAAGTTCAAGGCTGACCGGGGTGAGAGTCTCGGCGGCCCGCGCCATGACCTTCTTTCCGGTCACATCGGAGCCGGTGAATCCGACGAAGTCGGAGTGGTCGATGAGGGCCGTGGCGGTTTCAGCACCGCCGTTCACGACCGTGATCACGTCGGGTCCACCGATCTCGTTGCGCCAGGCGTCAATGATCTCGTTCAGGCCAAGCGGGGTGATTTCGGAAGGCTTCATGACCACGGCGGCGCCCGCCATCAGGGCCGGAATCGCGTCACCCATCGAGAGCACGAGCGGGAAGTTCCAGGGGCTGATCAGACCGACCACCGGGTATGGCCGGTACTGGAGCCGCAATTTGCGGGTGGCTGCCAGAAGCGAGTTCGGACGGATCTTCTGCTCGCCGATGAACTTCTCGGCTTTCGCGCCGTAGTAGTTGATCTGATCGGCCAGGTACGGAGTCTCGATCGTCGCTTCCGCCCTGACCTTGCCCGTCTCGGACTTGAGAGTGTCGGCAATGCGATCGGAGTTGTCGAGCATCCAGTCGCGCAGCTTGTTCAGCCACTCGCGGCGGCCCTTGAAGCCAAGCGCTTCCCATTCGGGCTGGTTCGCCCGGATGCGCGCTACCGCGGCGGCAACATCGCCGGCCGAATCGACCGGAACCGAACCGACCTCTTCGCCGGTCGCCGGGTTCATCACGGTTATTGACTCGGTTGCTGCCGTCGGTTCCACTGGTACTCCCCTCGCTCTCACCTGAAGGCCGGATCGCCCGCAGGACCTGTACGCACAGGTTACCGGGCAGTTGACCGGTTTCAGGTCAGCGCTGAACGATCCGGTAGATGCCCCCAAAGTGACTGAACGCATAGAGCCGCTTGAAGCCGTCGGTACCGAAGCCGTTCAGGGCCGAATGCTTTCCCTTGCCCGGGGGCAGGAAGAAGCCGGCCGGCCGGTCATCGAGGATGGTCGGATTGTGGGGGGCTGCGGTCCGGATGCGGTTTCCGCAGAAGTCTCCGTAAATGATTCGGTCCTTCACGGTGGTGAGGGACGGGTCGGCGATCACCGGACCGCCGATGATCGCGCAGCCGTCGTCATGCGTGTAGACGAGCTGAGGCCAGGTCAGGCCGTTTGTCGTCGTCGGGTTGGCCCCGTTGGGGCAGTAGAGCTCACCGCAGTTGTATGGCTCGAAGCCCTCGTAGTCGTTCCATCCGAAGTTGGCCCCTCTGGCCTCGTTCATCGGAAGCACGTTCAGCTCCTCGAACCGACCCTGACCGACATCGGAGATCGTGATCATGTCGGTCCCGGCTTCATCCCTGAAAAAGCTGAAGCTGTACGGGTTGCGGAACCCGAAGGCAAAGATCTCGTCCCTTCCCGGAAGGCCAACGAAGGGATTGTCGGCCGGTACCCGATAGGCGGTACCCGAGCCGGAATCGGGCCGGGGGTCGATTCTCAGAATCTTGCCTCGCAGGCTCTCCAGGTTCTGTGCGTTGTCTGGCAGGTCCCCCGGGTCGAAACCGTCCCCGATCGATATGTAGAGCAGGTTCCTGAAGAAGGCGAGGTGGCCACCGTTGTGATTTCCGTTCTCGTTCACCCTCGGGATGTGGATGACCAGCCGCCGACTGGATGGGATCACCTGCAGGGGCTTGCCGGCCCTGCTGCGGTACTCGACCACGACCGAGTCGCCTCTTCGGTCGGTGTGGTTCAGGTAGAACAGGCCGGACTTCCTGAAGTCCGGCGCGAATGCGAGGCCGAGCAGCCCCCGTTCGATTCTGAGCGAGTCGATCCCCCCGGTCAGGTTGAGCAGCGGTTTGGCCACCAGCTTGCCCCTGCGGATCGCACGAAGCTTCCCTTCCCGTTCGGTGACGAAGATGAGCCGGGGATACCCCGGTGGCGAGGCCAGAGCGGTGGGTTGTGACGCCTCGGCCACCTTCGCGTACCCGAGTTTCGGAGCAGCGTGGGACGGGCTAATGATCAGCGCCATCGAGGCCCCTGCCAGAAGCACCATGGCCAGCAGTCCAGCCCGGAGCCGGCGACAAAACCCGGCGGTCACTGTCGGATCCTGTAGACGCTGCCGTCGAGCGAGGTCGCGAAAAGGGCCCCGCCGAGGCTCTGCCCGAACGACGTCACGTTGGAGATGCGGAGACCGGTCGGACGGGCAGAAACCCTGCCCAGACGCGGTTTGAAGCTGAGAATACGGCTGTCGCAGAAGTCGGTGAAGATGTAGCGGCCCCTCAGCGCCGGCAGCTTCCGGTCACGGACAACGACGCCGCCGATCACGGAGCAGTTCGGCGGGTTGGACAGCGCCAGCGAGGGCTTGATCGTCCCGGCTCCACCACCGTTGAACGGCGCGAACCCCTCCCAGCGGTTCCAGCCGAAGTTGCCCCCCCGGGCCCGGCTCAGGTTGAGGTAGTTGACCTCTTCGAATGCATCCTGGCCGACGTCGCCAATCGCGATTCGCACCTTCCGGCTCGAAGTGGTCGTATCGAAGGACCAGCGGAAGGGGTTCCTCAGTCCGTAGGCAAAGATTTCGTCCCGGCCCCGTCTACCGACGAAAGGATTGGATGAAGGGACCGTGTACGGTCTCCGGCCGCTTCGCTCCGGGTTGATCCGGATCAACTTGCCCAGAAGCGAATTCAGGTTCTGCGCGTTGCCGGCACTGTCACCGGCCCCTCCTCCGTCACCGGTCCCGAAGTACAGGTTCCTGCCCAGGAACTGGAGTTGCCCGCCGTTGTGGTTTGAGTTCTGACGGTGACGAATCGTTATCACCGGCCGGGCGGAGTTCTGCCTGGCTCTTGCGGCGCTTCGGCGCTTGAACTCAACGACCCGGATGTCGCCGGTCCGGTCGGTGAAGTAGACGTAGAAGAGGCCGCTCTTGCGGTAATCGGGAGGGAAGGCGACCGAGAGAAGCCCTTGTTCGCCTCCATAGTTGACTCGCGGCTTGATGTTGAGGAAGGGCCGCGCAAGCTTCCGGCCCCGGCGGATCACCATGATCCGGCCGGGCTGCTCGACCACGAACATCAGGCGCGGGTACCCGGGTGCCGACTTGATCTCGACCGGTGAGTCGAACCGCGCGACCCGCGCCGGGCGAAGCCTGGCGCTCGCGGTCGCATCCGGGGCGGAGGAGCCGGTGGCTCCCTGCAATCCGGTTGTGGAACCGGCGGAACCGGGTTCGCTCTCTTCGGCGCAGGCCATGGACGCGGATGCCAGGGCGAAACTGGCGAGTACAGCGGCGGTGGCGGGAAGCAGTCGGCCCATGATGCTCATCGTTACCCCAAAACCGGCCCGGTCATCCAAGTTGCGAAGAACCCGGAATGAGGATCGGGCTGCCGGGAAGGTGTCAGCTCAGGGAACGAGCTCGGAGTTCGCCGACTCCTGCTGCGCCTCTACCCGCAGCTGCTCTTCCGGGCTCACCGGGACTACCTGTCCCTTCTCGTTGATCTCGGTCAGTCGGGCGAGTTCGCTGATCTTGACCGGCAGGACTCCGGAGGGTGAGCGGCCTGCCTCATCGACAGCCCTGGTGTCCGGACCGAGGCCGGCAGCGATCTGGTACCTGAGACGGTAAAAACCGGGCCTTACCGCGACCAGGCGCCAAACCATGTTGGCGGTGTCGCCGGGGGCGAGTTCACCGAATTCGAAGGTGCGCTTGTCGGCCGTGGTGGCACCTCCACGTCCAACCGTGTCGGCGAGCTTTGGCCAGCCTTCCTCGAGCACCCAGACTGGCCGCTGATTCATTGCCAGCCCCGGCTGCTTGTCGCCGTAGGCGAAGGCCAGGGTGGAGCCGAGTCCGGGGAGGTCGATCACCGTGTTGATCGCCGGGATCGTTTCCTCGCCCGAGTTGCGGACCGCGATGGTCAGGTCATACGTCTCGGCGACAGTCTGGACCGGCTTGAAAGTCGCATCGATCACCTCGACCGGGAATTCACCGGTCGGCTGATTGGCGAACTGTCCACCGTCGTCGCTTCCGCCGCAGCCGGTGGCCACAAGGGCGGCAGAGAGCGCCCCCAGAAGCAATCCAACGGTGAGGATGATCCTCGGCATTGTTCTCAGGGTGGTCCCCCTCAAGGTCGGGCGCAACATACCACGCGTGTGGCGACGGTCACACACGCCGGGGTATCCCATAGACTGCGCGCCACGGCGGGCCCCGCGCTGTCCACGGGGTCGCGGCCCGGGAGAGATGGTTAAAAACACCGCACAAAAGGCGATGGCGCCCGCGAAGGAATTCTTCACCGAAACCGGTGAAATGATGATCCTGACCGGACGCACGATCCTGTCGGCGATCAAACCTCCTTATCCGTACGGAAACGAGTTCATCGGCCAGTTCCTTTTCGCGCTTCAGCTCTGCTGGTTTCCTCTCCTCATCTCGACTGTTGCCTTCGGCTTCGGGGCCCCGGGACTTCAGGCCGCGAACTTCCTCTCCTTGTTCGGCGCACTGGACCGTCTCGGTGGATTCTTCGTCCTCGCCTCGATCCGCGAGTTCGCGCCGTTCGTTACCGCGGTCGTTGTAGCCGGTGTTGCGGGCACCGCAATCACAGCCGACCTCGGCGCCAGGAAGATCCGCGAGGAACTCGACGCTCTCCAGGTGCTCGGCGTCGACCCGATCAAGAATCTGGTCGTTCCCCGTTTCCTCGCGCTGATGCTGATCACGGGCATGCTCGACATCTACGCCCTGCTCTTCGGCATCACCGGCGGTATCGGAGCCGAACTGCTCTACTCGCAGCCGCTTGGAGGATTCTTCGCCTCGCTCTTCTCGAACGCGTCAACCACCGAACTGGCGGCCTCGGTGATCAAGTGCACCCTGTTCGGGGCGATCATCGCGATCGTCTGCTGTTACAAGGGCATGACAGCCACCGGCGGCGCCGCCGGCGTCGGCCGGGCCGTCAATGAGGCCGTCGTGACAGCCCTGCTGGGCGTGTTCATCTTCAACTACCTCTTCACGCAGACCCTGCTCGCGACCAACCCCGACATCCAGACGATCAAGTAATGGCATCCGGCTGGCTACAGGTCCCCCGAGCATGGCTGGAGTCGCTGGGCGAGATTGCCCGCTTCTGCGGGGTCGTCATGGGGCTGGTCTACTCGGGCCGGGTTTTCAAGTACTTCGGCGAGGTCCTGAACCAGGCCGGCATCCTGATCATCGGTTCGACCACAGTCATCTGGGGTCTGGTCTTCGTGCTCGGTCTTCAGTGCGGAATCGAGGGCGCGTACTTCAACCGCTCGGTCGGTGCCCCCGCTTACGCCGGCGTGTTCGCAGCGTGGTGCGACCTTCGAGAGGTCATCCCCTACGCCTTCGGCTACATGATGTCGGCCAAGGTCGGTACCGGAATCGTGGCCGAGCTCGGTGCCATGCGGATCTCGGACGAGATCGACGCGCTGGAAGTAATGGGCGTGCCCCCGGTCACCTTCCTCGCAGCGACCCGTCTGCTCGGCGCCTGGATCACGCTGCCTTTCATGTACACCGCCTCGATCGGCGTCGGCTTCCTCGCTTCGTACATCGCGGTCGTCGAGCAGATCGGCGACGTTTCGTCGGGCGGTTACCAGCTGATCTTCTGGATGTTCCAGAACCCTCCCGACGTCTTATTCAGCTTGATAAAGGCCATGACGATGTCAACAGCCATCGTTCTGGTCGGCTGCTACTACGGTTACACCGCGTCCGGTGGGCCGGTCGGCGTGGGAACTGCAACCGCGAAATCGATGGTCCTGAACATTGCGTTGGTGCACATCATCGGTATGTTGGGAACGCTGGTCTTCTGGGGTGCCAACCCGAGAGCACCGATTGGAGGGTGAGAGCTTGAGCGAGACAGAAGAGACACCGGAGACGCAGGGATCGGAAGAAGCCCCGATCAATTCACCCGAGGTCGAAGCAGCGGTTGAGAACACCGGTGAGCCGGAACTGGCCGGTGAAATGGAAGCTTCTGACGAGGCGGCCGCCGCCGACAACTCGATCGGTGAAGGCGAACAGCAGCTCGAGGATGAGGAATCTGTTCAGGCCGAGGTAACCAGCGAACCGGAGCCGGTCGAAGGCAAGGGCTTCGTAGCCAGCGACGGCGCGGTACTCGGCCGGGATTTCGTGATTCCCGGAGTCGGGCCCGGTGACAACGACCCTTACAAGTGGCACACCGGCCCTAAGCAGGAGACCTCCAACAACGCGATCGAGATCGTCGACGTTGTCAAGCAGTTTGGTCGAACCCGGATCCTCAACGGACTGAACCTGGGCCTGCCGGACGATCAGATTTCAATGGTTCTCGGGCCCTCGGGCACCGGCAAGAGCGTGCTGATCAAGCACATCGTCGGACTGCTCTACCCGGATCATGGCGATGTGATCGTCAAGGGCGATTCGGTTCCCTCGCTCAGCGATGACGACCTCTTCGAGATGCGCAAGAAGTTCGGCCTGCTGTTCCAGGACGGCGCCCTGTTCGGCTCGATGAACATTTATGACAACGTCGCCTTCCCGCTCCGTCAGCACACTGACAAGGGTGAGGAGGAGATCGAGCACATCTGTACCAGGCGACTCCGCGAGGTCGGCCTCGGCGAGGCTCACTTCAAGATGCCGAACGAGCTCTCGGGCGGCATGCGCAAGCGCGCCGGTTTCGCCCGCGCTCTTGTGCTCGATCCGGAAATCGTCATGTTCGACGAGCCGGACTCCGGTCTCGACCCGGTCCGTACCGCGCTGCTCTGCGAGTTGATCAAGGAAGTTCACGCCGAGAACGGTGGCTGCTACATGGTGATCAGCCACGACCTCGGCACCGCCCGCCGGATCGCTGACTTCATCGCCGTGCTCTGGAAGGGCCGCATCGTCGAGAGCGGTCCGAAGGAAGAACTGTTCGAATCCGACAACGAGTTCGTTCACCAGTTCCTGCAGGCTGACGTGGTCGGCCCGCTCGCGATGGACTGATGTCAGGGGGCCCCGGCCGGTTCTTCGGCCGCGCCGCCTCTGCGGTTGCCCGCCGGCCATGGCCGGTAATCATCGTTGCCTCGCTTCTCGCTCTCGCCTCGATCTGGGCGGCAGCGGGAATGAGCACCCAGTCGGTGACCGATGCTTTCTTCGACCGGGACTCGCCCGCATATCAGCAGACCGAACAGGCAGAGGAGGCATTCGGTACCGATCCGGTGGTGATCATGGTCAAGGGCCCCCTGGCCGGAACGCTCAGCACAGAGAACCTCAACCGGCTCGCGACCCTGGAGACCTGCCTGGCCGGGGACATCAGGAGGGGCCGGGGCAGACTGTTCGAGATCTGTCGGCAGATCACGGATCTGGCGCCGACCCAGGTGATTGCCGGCCCGGCAACCTTCCTCGGACGGGCAGTCGCCGGAATCACCGAGGTCTACAACAGCCAGCTCGCCAGGCTCGAGTCCTTGCCGAATACAGCCGAGGGGCAGGCGGCGCGGCAGAGGGTGCTCCTGCTCGCGGCACAGATCGTCTCCCGCTACGGACTCAATCTGACCACACCGCCCAGCCTTGAGGACCCCGCCTTCGTGCGCCGGGTCGTCTTCGGCGAAGGGGGCGCAAGGTCAGGTCCGAAACCGAAACTGAACTACCTCTTCCCGTCTTCCGACGCGGCCCAGATCGTGATCCGGTTGCGAAGCGACCTGACCGATGCGGAGCGCACGGAAGCGATCGATCTGATCAAGCAGGCGACCGCCGACCCTTCGGTGAAGCTTGAAGGATCGGAATACGTGGTTTCAGGCTCACCGGTCGTCTTCGACGGACTGAACGAGGAGCTTCCGGTTCGATTGCTGATCCTTGCCGCGGTCGCGGTGATCCTGATGAGCCTCGCGCTGCTGCTTACCTTCGGTTCGATCTGGCGACTCGCTCCCCTGGGCCTCGCTCTGGGCGGGGTGGCCGTGGCGGCCGGCGTGCTGTGGCTCTTCGGCGGCCAGTTCTCGGTTGCTTCGCTCGGCGCGGCACCGATCCTGATCGGACTGACGGTCGATTACGCCGTCCAGCTCCAGGCCCGATTCGACGAGACCGGCCGCAAGCCCGCGACCGAGGCCGCTGGCGAGGCCGCCGGGCTCGGGTTCCCGATGATCGCGTCCGCATGCCTCGCGACCGCCGTCGGCTTCGGGGTCCTTTCCTTTTCGTCACTACCTCTGGTTTCGCAGTTCGGGTTGCTGCTCGGTGGCGGGGTCCTGGTCTGTTTCGTCTTCACCTTCTTTGCGGGCTTTGCCCTGCTTTCGCTGCGCGGCGAACGGCGACCGGAACCGAAAGGGGGGAGGGCCCTTGGGCGAATCAAGGTCCTGGTCAAGTCGGTTCTGGCCACCGCGATCCTCGCCCCGGGACGGGTCCTCCTGCTTTCGATCCTGCTCGGGGTGATCGGCTGGGCGGTGGGCACCCAGGCCGGTATCAGGACGGAGATAAGCCAGCTCCTGCCCTCGCGGGCACCGGCCGTGCAGGACCTTCTCGATGTGCAGGACACGACCGGGACGGTGGGAGAGATAGACCTCATCGTTCGCGCTCCCGACGTAACCGAACCTTCAGTGGTGCTCTGGAGCGAGCAGGTTCGAAACCGGATTCTCGCGGAATCCGGTTACGACATCGAGGATCCCAGCTGCGTCGGGGCCGAGCTCTGTCCCGGTCCGGCGATCCCCGACTTCGTCGATCCTTCCACGCGAGGGCTCACGCCCGCCCAGGTCAGAAACGTCCTTCGTTCGCTGCCGGTCAGCGAACGCAAGGCGATGATCGCCGGGGGGCTCCAGGGGAAGGAAGACCCCACCGAAGCCAAGCTTGCTTTTGCCCTCAGGTCAGGGTCGGTCGACCGTCAGCAGGATGTGATCGACCGGATGGAACGAATCGTTGCCGAGTCCCGGGGCGGTGAGGGTCCGCCCCCCGGGGTCAGTGCCGAGGTAACCGGGACGCTGGTAGTCGTGGTCAGCTCGGCTTCCGCTCTGGCCAACTCCCGCGACCTTCTCGTGGTGGCCGCGATCATCGCGATCGCTCTGGTCCTTCTGCTGATCTACCGTTCGCCACGCAGGATGGCGGTACCTCTCGTACCGATTCTGGTCGCCGGGGGATGGTCGGCGCTGATCGTTGCGGCCCTCGACCTTTCTTTGAACCCTCTGTCCACGATCCTTGCCGTTCTGGTGATAGCGATCGCCACCGAGTTCGGGGTGATCATTTCCGGCCGCTACTTCCAGGAACGTGAAGCCGGAGCCAGCCTCACCCAGGCGCTTCGCATCACCTACGGACGGACGGGCCTGGCCGTCGCCACCTCGGGCCTGACGGCAATCGCCGGGTTCGCGGCGCTCGCAACCAGCGACGTCGCGATGCTCAGGGATTTCGGACTGATCGCCGTGGTCGACCTTTCGGTGGCTCTCGCCGGCGTTGCGCTGGTCCTCCCGGCGATGCTCGTGTGGCTGGAGCGCCGGTGAAGGATCAGGAGAAAAAGCCCTTCAACTACATGGCGGTGGTCGGGATCATCTTCCTGATCGTCGTCCTCGTGGCGCTCTTCAACATGCTGAAGACAACCGAGTCGGGAACGGTCGGGATCGGCGAGGTAGGCATTGGCGACACGGCGGCACCATTCGCGGTGCCGATCGCAACCTCTGACCTCGAGGGCGATGCGAACGTCGATCCCGAGGAGGCTTGTCAGGTTGAAGGAAGTGACGCCCTCCGGATCTGCGACTACTTCGACCGACCCCTCGTCATGTCTTTCTGGTTTACCAAGGGAGCTTCGAGCTGCATCGACCAGCAGGACGTTTTCGACGAGGTCGCCAGCAAGTTTGGTGACAGGGCAGGATTCGTCTCGATCAACGTGCGGGATGATCGCGACCGGGTCCGCGAGCTGATCGAGGAGAACGGCTGGAAGGTGACGGTCGGTCACGACCAGGATGGTGCCGTCTCGAACATGTACCGGGTGGGGGGATGCCCGACCTTCCTCTTCTTCAGGAGGGGCGGGGTCCTGGAAGAAGCTGAAATCGGCAGCACGACCGAGGAAGAACTGTCCGCGCAGGTACGCTCCCTGATCGATGGCCAACAAGAGCAATCGCAAGAAGCGTCGCAAGGCAAGAAGAGCGGATCAGGCTGACCCTTCGGGGGCGGCGGGATCCGGGTCCGACGCAGCGCCGGCGCCCCCAGGTTCCGGGACGTCAAAGAAGAAACCCAAGTCGCGTCTGGCGGCGGCGATGGAACGCATGGAGCAGACCGCCGACGAGCGCCCGCAGGCGCCCTGGGGCAACTTCCCTCTCGGTCCGCTCTCGATTCTGGCTGGCCTGGTGCTGATCGTGATCGGGGTGATCAACACCGACCCGGTGCTGATGACCATGGGAGTCGGGATCGGCGCGGTCGGGGGCCTCGAGCTTTCGATCCGCGAGCACTTCACCGGCTTCCGCTCACACACGACCCTGCTGGCCGGGATCGTCTTTGTCGCCACGGTCTGGATCTGTTTCTACGTAATCCAGCTTGTCCTGTGGGTCTGCCTGGTGATCGGCGCGGCCCTCGCGGTGCCGGCACTCATTCTTTTCAGGAAGCGGTTCGAGAAGGCATCAGGGGGCCTCAGCTACAAGATCCGCTAGGGCCCGATCACCCAGGTACTGCTGGATGATCGGGCTAAGCCAGAAGCGAAATCAGTGGGGGCGAAGCTGACTGACCAGGAGCATCCGCTGGCGCTCGGTCAGGGTGTCAAGCCTCTTGTTCTCGTTCAGTCCGACTGAGGCGAGAAGCTTGCGGGTGCGCGTGCGGCCCCAACGGGACTGGGCGCGAAGCAGTTCAGAGAGGGTCATGCTTTCTGTCTGCCAGGGACATTCGGTGATCACTTTGGTGACGGGAACTTCACCGCTGGCGATTGACCTCTTGAGCGCGGCGCGGGCAAGACGAACCCGGTTCGCTCGTTCGAGGGCCTGCAGATGCTGAGGCATTGGACTGCTGGCAATCGAGTTCGAATCGGCGGTGGCGGCAACTTCCACGGGCGGTCCTCCCTTCAGGGGATCGTTCAATTGGGACTGGATGGCATGGGGTAGCTGTCCGGGATCCTCAATCCCGATCGGCTCTTCTCCCCCGCCTGGGGCCGGGCTTCCGTCCGACTCAGGCGATAAAGGCAACATAGTGAACTCGGCCAGAACGGGCAACAGCCAGGAGACCGAACTTTCGCTAAGAGCAGGTCTTTAATTTTTCGGTCCAATTTCTTGCCCGGGATGTCGCGGGCGGTTAGGGTCGCAAAGAGAGAACCGCACACCGTTCAGTAGTGGACCGTTTCTGACGCAACAGTCGGGCGGCCGCGAAACCGATGGGAGAGAAAAGTGTCCAGGAAGGTGAAGCTTCTTCTCGTTGCCGGAGCGATGGTCGTACTTGCCCTTGTGGTGGTCGCCTGTGGCAGCGACGATTCAGATGACTCGAACCCGGATGGCGGAAGCGTCGCCGGCGTTGAGGCCGAGACTTGCGGCGACGTCCAGTTCGGGGGCAGTGGAGATCCCGAGGCCCTGATCGTCTCCGACCTTCCCCTGCAGGGAGATTCCGAAGACCGCTCGAAGCAGATGAACGACGCGATCACCCAGGTCCTGGACGAGGCGGGATGGACGGCGGGTGACACAACCATCGGATTCCAGGCCTGCGATGACTCGCTCGCCGATACCGGACTCTGGGACGAGGAGACCTGCCGGGAGAACGCCGTCGCCTACAGCGAGGACACCAGCGTCCTCGGTGTGGTCGGCACCTACAACTCAGGCTGTGCACAGGTGATGATCCCGGTCCTGAACGAGGCCCTGAACGGATCGCTGGCGATGGTCTCGCCCGGAAACACGGCTATCTGCCTGACCGAGTCGGCCGACACATGCACGAAGGGAACACCGGAATCTCTTTATCCCTCCGGAGAGCGGAATTACGCCCGTGTCGTTCCGAACGACGCCGCCCAGGGGGCTGCCCTGGTGACCTATGCGGCCGAGCAGGGCACCAGGAGGGTCGCCGTTCTCTACGCGGCGGACGACGAGACCTCCCTCGGCCAGGCCAGGACCTTCGTCAATGCTGCCCGGGCCGGTGGAGTCACGGTGACCGAACAGCTCGAGTGGAACCCGGAGGCGGACAGCTACACCGACCTCATGAAGAGGGTCGCAAAGAGCAACCCGGACGGCATTCTCCTGGCGGGCCTGACCGAACAGAACGGCGGCCAGTTGATCAAGGACAAGGTCGCGGTGCTCGGTCCCAACGACGGTGAGGTGTCTCTCATGGCGCCGGACGGATTCGCCCAGCAGTCGACCATCGATGAGGCGGGTGCGGCGTCGGCCGGCATGGTTGCTTCGGTTCCGGGTCGAGTGCCGGAGCTGCTGCCGGGACCCGGCCAGCAGTTCGTCGACCAGCTCAAGTCGAAGACTGGCGGCCAGCCGGTCGAGCTCTACGCGCCGTATGCGGGCCAGGCCGCGCAGGTTCTGCTGGACGCGATCGAAAGCGTCGGCAATGACCGGGGTGCGGTCGCTTCGAAGCTGATCGGACTTCAGGTCACCGACGGGATCACCGGGGACTTCACGATCACCGATACCGGTGACCCGAACGTCGGCCCGATCACCATCAACCTGGCAGGCCAGCAGTTCAAGCCCGAGAAGGTGATCGAGCCTGCCGCGAACCTGGTCAGGGCGGCTCGCGGCGAGAGTTAGCTGCCTAAGCCTGCTCGGTGAGCGTGGGGAAGTCCTTGATTACTTCCCCGATGATCGCGATTGCCTTGTCCAGCTGTTCCTTCTCGTGGGTGGCCATGAGGCTTGTTCGCAGCAGGGCTCCACTGGGAGGAACGGCGGGGTGGATGGCGACGTTGCAGTAGACGCCGGCATCGAAGAGTGCCTTCCACAAGAGGACGGCTGTCCAGTCCTCGCCGACCACGACCGGAACGACCGGGGTGTCGGCTACTGAACCGTCCGGCATAGTGCCGGGCTGGACCACCTTGAGTCCGAGATCCTCGAGGCCGTGGCGAAGGTAGCGGGCGTTCTCCAGCAGCCGGGCGAAAAGCGGGGCACCTTCATTGCGGCAGATCCGGGTTGCCTCGAGCGCCGCCCCTACGGCTGCGGGAACGCCCGATGCGCTGAAGATGAATGAGCGCGAGGTGATCCGCATGTAGTCGATCACCTCGTGACTGCCGGCGATGAAACCGCCGCAGGAAGCGAGACTCTTGGAGAAGGTCCCCATGCGGAGATCGACCTGGTCCTCCAGGCCGAAAAGCTCGGTCGCGCCGGCGCCGCGTTCTCCCAGCACCCCGACCCCGTGAGCCTCGTCGACCATGATGCGGGCCCCGTAATGCCTGGAAAGCTCGACCACCCTGGGCAGGTCGGGGAGATCGCCCTCCATCGAGTAGACACCGTCGACGACCACCAGGACTCCGCCACCGTCGTCCGCGGCGCGCTGGAGCATCTTCTCCAGCTTGTCCATCTGGTTGTGGCGGAAGGGGCGGAGCTTCGCCCCGGACAGCTTGCACCCGTCGAGCAGCGAGGCATGGTCGCCGGAGTCGCAGATCACCGTGTCTGAGGGACCGAGGATGGCCTGTAGGCAGCCGACGTTCGCCTGGTACCCGGTTGAGAAGACGATCGCGTCCTCGGTTTCCATCCAGGCGGCGAGTTCCTCCTCGAGCTCGACATGGATCGGCGTTGTGCCGTTGAGGAGGCGCGATCCGGTTACACCGGTTCCGTACTGATCGAGGGCTTCGCGGGCGGCGTTCTTCACCCGGTCGTCGCCGGTCAGCCCGAGGTAATTGTTGGAGCCGAGCATGATCGTCTCGCGGCCTTCCATCTCGACCACCGGGCCGGCCTGCGAGGTGAGCAGGCGGAAGTAGGGGTTGAGGCCACCCTCATTGGCGGCCTGGAGCTGTTCGCGTCGCTCGTGGTTCTTGACCTTCTCGAAGAGGTCGATAGGTGCGGTCGTACTCTCGGACATGCCGAAAGTGTAGTTCCCGGCTATGCGTCGCCGATCTTTTCCAGCAGCCTGGTCAACTCCGCGAGTTCTTCGTCGCTCAGGGCGGACATCGAATCAACGGGCTTGTCGAGTCGCTTCATGACCCTTCGACGGAGCCGCTGACCCTCGTCGGTGAGGACCAGAAGGTTCACCCTCCGGTCGTCAGGGTCCCGCTCCCGGCGAACCAGATCGCGGTCCTCGAGCCGGTCGGTGATACCGGTCAGGTTGGAGCTATTGCAGGCGAGGTCGCCCGCGACCTCCCTCATCGGCTTGGGTTCGTCAAGAGTTCTCAGAACCATTATCTGGGGAGGGAAAAGGTCGAGCTCGCGGCAAGTCTCCATGAGGGTCTGGCGGCTGCCGAACCACAGATCGGTGATCCGGCCCCAGGCCTCCGACTCGGCTGCGGCGCGTTCGGCGCTCGTCTGCTGCGCGGTGCTGGAGACCTCGTTCATTTGCAGGGATATTAGCAGTCGTGGATATTTCAGGTCATGAACTATTTCTGCTATAGATACCCGTCATGAGTCAGGAGAGCAACGGAATCGAAGTAAAGGGCCTGGTACGGGAATTCAAGAACGGCCCGAGGGCGGTCGACGGCATCGATCTGACCGTCGAACCGGGGGAGATCTACGGCTTCCTCGGCCCGAACGGGGCAGGCAAGTCGACCACCGTCCACATGCTGACCACGCTGCTGCCGCCCACGGCCGGCAGCGCGAAGGTCGCAGGCCTCGACGTGGCGACTGAAGGTTCGAAGGTCCGGAAGGTGATCGGGGCGGCACTCCAGGAGGCAGCCCTCGACCCTCACCTGACCGCCCGCGAACACATGAAACTCCAGACCTCGCTCCACGGCCTGCCGAAAGAGGAACGGCTGAAGAGGGGAGACGAGCTGATCGAGAGAGTCGGTCTCTCTGAGGCGGCCGACCGAAGGGTTGGTGGTTACTCCGGCGGCATGAAGCGCCGCCTGGACCTCGCACTTGCGCTCGTCCATCGACCCCGGGTGCTGTTTCTCGACGAGCCGACCACCGGCCTTGACCCCCAGAGCCGTGCCTCCCTCTGGACCGAGGTCACGAGGCTTTCGGCGGAAGACGGCGTGACCGTATTCCTGACGACCCAGTACCTCGAGGAGGCTGACCAGCTCGCAAACCGCGTCGGGATCATCGATGCCGGCCGGATCGCAGCGGAAGGCACCCCGGCCGCGCTGAAGTCGGAAATCGGCAGGCCTTCAGTCGAGGTCGTCCCTAGGGATCCGGCCAACCGTGCCCGCTCCCAGGAAATCCTCGACCAGTTCGGGACCGCCGTTCCAGCGGCCCGGGACGCGCTCGGCATCAGGCTCAACGAGGGCATCGACGAACTTGTCGGAATCGTCAGGGCCTTTGACTCGGCCAACATCGAGCTCGCCAGTCTCGTGCTGAACGAGCCGACCCTTGATGATGTATTCCTCGCCAAGACCGGCCGTCACCTCGAAGGTGCTGGAGAAGCTGACAGCGCCGAGATGCCACTCCCCGATGGAGAGACGGTCAACGCTTGAGCGGCGCAGTCATAACAGCCGGGGGCCCGGCGCCATCACCATTGCCGATCCAGGTTGCCGCGATGGCGGCCCGGTCCGTGACGCGTCTGGTCCGCCAGCCCGCGGCGATCATCCCGAGCGTCATCTTCCCCCTGTTCCTGCTCGCGGTCAACGCGGGCGGACTCAACGCAGCAACCGACCTGCCCGGCTTCCCGACCGACTCGTACATAACTTTCGCGATCGCCTTCACCTTTATCCAGTCGGCGATCTTCTCGACCATGAACGCCGGCCAGAGCCTGGCCCAGGACATCGAGAACGGCTTCTTCAGCCGCCTGGTCCTCACTCCGATGCGGCCTTCGGCCCTGATGGCCGGGCAGCTGGTCGGGCTCGTGCTGCTGGGACAGTTTCAGGCGCTCCTCTACTTCGCGGTCGGAATCGCCGCCGGCGCCGACTTTGCCGCCGGCATCGGCGGCTACTTCGTACTCGCCGCGCTGGTCTCGATCATCTCGGTCGGCTTCGGTGGAATCGGGCTGATCATGGCGATCCGCACCGGATCCGGTGAAGCAGTCCAGGGAATGTTCCCGATCATGTTCGTCCTGCTCTTCTTCAGCTCAATGACCCTGCCGAGGAACCTGATCGAGCAGGACTGGTACCGCTTCCTGGCCACGATCAATCCGGTCAGCTATCTGATCGAGGCGATCCGTAGTCTCTTCATCGTCGGCTGGGACGCCGAGGCGCTGGCACTCGGCTTCGCGATCGCAATCGTCCTGGCGGTGCTGTCAATTGCCTTCGCGGCCCGCTCCCTGAAAGGCAGGATGCTCAAGTGAGTTCCGCTGCCCGTCGCGCCTACTTCTCATCCGCCTGGGCGGTTGCCTGGCGATACCTCCACAACCTCTACACAAAGCCGGCCGTCTTCGTACCAGGGCTGATCTTCCCCCTCTTCTTCCTCGCGGCCTTCGCCGGAGGTCTCTCATCGGTCAGTGACGTACCCGGTTTCGACTACTACGACTTCACCGCGTTCCAGTTCTGCTTCGTGCTGATCCAGGCTTCGGCTCTCGCGGGGGTGTTCGTCGGCTTCTCTATCGCCGGGGACTTCGAGCAGGGCATGGGCCGCAGGATGATGCTGGCGACTTCGAACCGCTCGGCGATCGTGCTCGGTTACGCGCTCGGAGCAGCCCTGCGACTGATCGTGGTCTGGGTGATCATCACTGGCGTCTCGCTGCTTGCCGGCATGACCGTACGCGGAAGCGGACTGGACATCGCCGGCATGTACATGCTCGGTCTGCTCGCGAATGTGGCGGCGCTCTTCTTCTCGGCCGGCATCGCGCTCAGGTTCCGCTCGCTCCAGGCCGGCCCTCTGATGCAGATGCCCGTCTTCATCATTCTCTTCCTCGCGCCTGTGTACGTTCCGCAGGAACTGCTGACCGGCTGGATCGAGCCGGTCGCGAAGGTGAACCCGGTTACCGCCCTGCTGGATGGTGCCCGCAGCCTGCTGGCCGGTGAGCCGACCGGTCTCTTGCTCGCCTACGGAGTCGCCTTCAGCCTGATTGCCGTCATGGCGGTGTGGGCGATGCGTGGACTGAGAAAGGCCGAAGTCGCCGGCTGAGTCAAACGGCCGCCGGTCCGCTAGGTTCCGGGCAATGTCCAAGGTCGAGATTCGCCCAGTCGAGAGCAAGCGGGACCTGAAGAAGTTCGTCAAGGTCCCGTTTTTCGTTCACCGCGATCATCCCGAGTGGGTTCCCCCGCTGATCATGGACCGGATGGACTTCCTCAACCGGGACAAGAACCCCTACTTCGATCACGCCGAGGTTGGTCTTTGGCTGGCGGAAAAGGACGGCCAGTCGGTCGGCCGCATCAGTGCGCAGATCGACGAGAACTGGGACAGCTACCGGGGCGGAAACGACGGTCAGTTCGGCTTCTTCGAGACGATCAACGACCAGGAGGTGGCGACCGCGCTGCTGGACACCGGTAGCGACTGGCTTGCTGGCAAGGGTCGGGAGAAGGTTTACGGTCCGATGGACTTCACCACCAACGACGAGATCGGGATCCAGATCTCCGGTTTCGACGTCCGGCCCTCGATCCTCGAGAACTGCCACCAGCCCTACTTTCAGGGACTGGTCGAGGGCGCCGGGTTCACCAAGGCTATGGACCTCCTGATGTGGCACCTGGAGATGGGCAAACTGGCCAAGGGTCTCGAGTTTCACCCGGCGATCATGGAATCCGCCCAGAAGAGCCTTGACGAGCACGGGATCACGATCCGCAAGATGCGCCGGTCGGACCTTCCCAATGAAATGGCCCGCTTCCACGAGGTCTACAACGAAGCCTGGGGTGACAACTGGGGCTTCGTGCCGATCACCAAGGAGGAAGTCGAGTTCCATGCCAAGACCCTCAAGCTGGTGATCGACGAGGACTGGGCGATGATCGCCGAAACGGATGACGGCGAGACGGTCGGCGCCGCGCTGACCCTTCCTGACATCAACCAGGTTCTCGCGAAAATGAACGGCAGGATCTTCCCGGCCGGCTGGTACCACTACCTGACCGGTCGCAAGAAGATCGATTCCGTCCGGATCCTTGCGCTGGGGGTCAAGAAGGCCTACCAGCACACCGGTGTTGCGGCCGCCCTTTACGTGAGGCACATCCAGACGACCCGGCCCGACGGCGTGATGAAGGGGGAGGCGGGCTGGATTCTCGAAACCAACGAGCCCATGAACCGCGCCCTCGAGGGCATGGGCGGCGAGGTGACCAAGAAGTTCCGGGTCTACGAGAAGAACCTCACCGCGTGACCCGCGCTTATCCCGGAATTTGGGGGAATGTTCGCGGTTACTTCCGGTGGCATAGGTAGAGTCGCGTCCGTGGCTGAAGAGGTAGATGGAGAACTGGTTTCCGAGGAGGACGTGACCGCGTCCCAGCCGGGTGGGGAAGTGCGGGCTCTGCCCCGCGAATTCGACTCGGGCAGCGCATTGCCGGCCCTGAGGAACGAGATGACCACAGCGGCGATCGCCGTCGCCGGTGGAGCCCTGGCAGGTGCCGCGACCGTGGCGGCCGTTCGCGCCGTCAGTGGAGGGTCGTCCAAGCGCAGGAACCGTCGACTTGGCCGCAGGGCCAGGCCGTCCAACGTGGTGGCCAGCCGCTCTTTTCTGGTTGACGTCCACGTACTCGGTCGTTAGGGGTCCCTCTTGTCGGCAGAGGTTGCAGTAAAGCCTCTCGCTCCGCTTCGAATGCCGCGATTGGTCGGCGGCGACCTGGTGGTTCGACTTCGCGGCCCATGGCTGGAGCGTCTGCTCGTCCTCGATGGCCAGGCGATGATCGTGAGGGTTCGGGAAGGCGGTCGTGGGGAGTTCGTATTCGGAGCGGAGCCGCTCGATCCGGCCCTGCTCGAAGGTCCCGGGTCTGGCGTGCTGGAACCGGCCGGAGAAGAGGCACTGGCAGCCGGGATCGCCAGGATGCGTTTCAGTCTCGGGGTCGACGATGACCTTGGCGACTTCTACGCCGCCTTCCGACAGGACCCGCTGCTGGGCAAGGCACTTGGCAGCCGGCTCCACAGCCGGCCCCTGCGACGGCCGGTCGCCTGGGAAGCGCTGCTCTGGGCGATCACCGAGCAGTTGATTGAGTACAAGAGTGCCGCTCGAATCCAGCGGCAGATGATTCGCCGCTTCGGAATCAGGCTTGCCCCGGGTGTCTCGGTCCACACAGCCGATGTCGATCGTCGCGTACCTCACTCACCCCGACCGCGGCACGAGCCGGTCTTGGCGACGGTGCCTTCGCCCGAAGCGATTGCGGTAGCAGCACCGGCCGAGCTCGAAGCCTGCGGACTCAGCGCCCGTCGCTCGATCGCGATGGTCAAGGTCGCGAAGGAAGTTGCGTCGGGTCGGGTCAACCCCGAGGATCCTGCCGGGGACAGACGCCTCCTGGCGATCCCCGAAATTGGTCCCTGGACCATCGCCTGTCTTGCGCTGAGAGGCCGTGGTGACGCGGACGCCCTGCTCGCGGGCGATCTCTCCCAGGTGAAGCTTGTCGGCTATCTGGAAGGACTGGGGCGGCTGGCCGAAGTCGAGGAGGTTGAGAGCTTCTACGAGCCGTATGCCCCCTGGCGCGGTCTGGCTGGCGAGTACATGGCGATGACTTACGCCGGGGCCCTTCACGGCCCGGGGAACAGGGCTCGTATCCGTCACCAGGCCATCAGGCGCGCAGCCTGAGGCCTCTCAGCCCTGGTCCAGATTCACCTGGCTGGTGGGCAGCAGCTCGTTGGTCAGCGCATCGACTGCCCGGACCGGTGTCGAGAGGACGCCTTCCTGCACCATCCAGTTGATGAATGCCTGCCATTTCGCGGTGTTCTGGTACCCGTAGGGGACGTCGGCATTGCCACCGCCTGAGGAATCGAGCAGCGGCAGGGTCACCTTCGTCTGGGCGGCCGTCACCTTCGGGTCAAGGGCATCGTTGGCGGCCAGCACGGTATCGGTCGCCTGGTTCGGGTGCCCGGCGGCAAAGCGCGTACCGCGGGCCAGAGCCGTGATGAACAGACGAATCGGATCCGGGTCTTCTTCGATCCGGCTGCCCTTCGCCACCAGGACCAGTTCGTTGTAGGTGGGAACGCCGAGACGGTCGACCGGGTTCACGGTCGGCTTCATGCCTTCCATTTTCAGCTGGACCCCTTCGATGTTCCAGAAGGGCCCGAGAGTCGCCTGCGCACGGCCGCTGATGATCGAGGGAAGAAGGCCCTGCCCTACTCCGACCTTCTCCACGTCGTTCTCAGTCAGGCCGGCCCGGGCCAGGATCGTTTTCAGATAGGCGTCCTGATAAGGGATGCCGGCCGTGGAGATCGTCTTCCCCTTGAGGTCCCTGACTGACTTGATCTTCGACTTCTTCAGCCAGATCATCGAGGTCAGCGGACGGTCAATAACGCTCGCCACCGAGACCACGTCGAGGCCCTGTTCCCGGGCGAGCAGCACTTCCGGTTCATACGAAAGGGCAAGGTCGGCCTTCCCTGCGGCGACCAGCTTGATCGGGAGGGAGGGATCGGTCGGCGAATCAAGTGAGACGTCGAGCCCGGCATCTTCGAAGTAGCCCTGCTCTTCGGCCATCAGGAAGCCGGCATGGTCGGGGTTCGGGTACCAGTCCATCGCGACGGAAACGGGATCGCGAACCGGGTCGATGTCCTCTGACTTGGTGCCGCAGGCAGACACAGTCAGGGCGACGATCAGTGCGAAGGGGAGCAGCGCGAAACGTTTCAAGTCATCTCCGGGGACGCGAACAGGTTCGGGCGCAGCCTACCGCCAACGCACGACAGCCCGTTCCAGAAGGCCTATCAGGCTGTAGAGACAGATCGCGATAACCGACAGCACGAGGACGGAGGCGAACATCCGGGCGGTCTCAAGCTGGGCGTTGTCCTGGAGAATCAGATAGCCCAGACCCCGCTCGGCACCGGCCCATTCTCCGAACACGGCGCCGATTACGGCCACCGCAGCCGCGATCCGGGCTCCGGTGAACACTCCGGGCAGAGCGGTCGGAACCTCAACCCTGCGGAAGATCGCGCTGCGGGAGGCGTCGAGGGACCTCATCATGCGGACCGCCTCGGGGTCGGTGCGGCGCAGGCCGTCGAGGGTGTTGACGGCAATCGGGAAGAAACAGATCAGCGCGATGATCAGCAGCTTCGGCCAGATCCCATAACCGAACCAGACGACCAGAACCGGGGCGATCACGATCACCGGAATGGTCTGGGAAGCCACCACAAGGGGGTAGCCGGCCCGGCGGACCAGGTCCGAGGTGCGGAACATCACCGCGACCCCGAGACCGCAGAAAAGGGCGAGGAGGAAGCCGGCGACAATCTCGATCAGCGTGGTCCAGGCGTTTTCCAGGATCAGGTCCCTGTCCTCCCAGAGGACGTCGACGATCTCGGAGGGCGACGGCACAAGGAAGCTCTCGAGTCCAAGCGCGTCAGCCAGGAATCCACTGGCGGCGGCGATCTGCCAAAGGCCGATCAAGGCCAGTACCAGCAGCAGCGGGGGCAGCCAATGTCTGACCTTCATCTTCCGTCACCGCCCTGACGGAGCAGGCCGAGAAGCTCGTGCCGTCGTCGGTTGAAATCCGGTGAGCTCACGACCTCGTCCCTCGTTCCGGATTCCCCGCGGGCCCCCTGCACATCTGCCACGACCGTTCCGGGCCGGGGGGAGAGAACCAGGACCCGGTCCGCGAGGTAAAGGGCCTCCTCGACGTCGTGGGTGACCAACAGGACGGTCACTCCGCTTTCCGCGAGGGCCGGGGCCAGCCACTCCTGGAGCTCTCCCTTGGTGATCGCGTCAAGTGCCGCCAGGGGCTCGTCCAGTAGCAGGACTGGCTTCCCGGAGATCAGGGTTCGGATGAAAGCGACCCGCTGGCGCATGCCGCCGGAGAGTTCTTCCGGACGGGACTCTTCGAACCCTTCCAGTCCAAAGTGAACGAAGCTCTCGGCCGCAACAGAGCGGGCCTGCCGACGTTTCATTCCCTGGTTCAGCAGTGCCAGTCCGGCATTGTCCAGGGCGGTGTACCAGGGAAGGAGGCAGTCTCGCTGGGGCATCCAGGCGCACCTCGAGAGTCGGCCCGGCCCGTCGGCCAGTCCCGCAACCGAGAGGTCTCCGGATGCGGGTGGCTGGAGGCCACCGACGATTTCCAGAAGGGTCGACTTTCCGCAACCCGACGGGCCAACTATCGCGAGCACCTCGCCAGCGGCGACTTCCAGATCGATTCCCTCAAGGGTCTCGAGCGACTCATAACTGTGGGTCAGGGCCCGGGCAGAGACGGTCGCTGTCATCGCGCGGATTGTAGGTGCGGAGACTTGCGGGTGTTCACCACGCCCACCGCAGGGGGTAGCTCATCGCTAGTATGCCGACATTCCTGAACTCCTTACTAAACAAGTAGGGAGAGTCAGGAGCGCCTCTAGCCCGGCGTCACGCGCTCGTCCCGCACACAACATCCAGTGGACTTCTCAATCGCCATCCTCTTCTTTGGCTTCGGTATCGGAGTCCTTGTCGGCATGACCGGCATGGGCGGCGGCGCCCTGATGACCCCACTGCTCATCCTGCTCTTTGGAGTCTCGCCGACCACCGCGATCGGCACTGACATCCTTTACGCGGCGATCACCAAGACAGTCGGCGGCTGGCGGCACTTCAAGATGAAGACGGTCAACATGGGCCTCGTCTTCTGGCTGGCGGTCGGGTCTGTTCCTTCTGCGGTCTTCGGTGTCCAGCTGGTTGCCTGGCTCCAGGGGCAGATCGGTGAAGAGAAGCTTGACTCGCTGGTCTATGCCGTCCTGGGCGGAACCCTGCTCATGGTCGGCATCATCACGCTGGCCCGGGCTCTGATCCTGGCCAGAACGATCTCCGAGCGCGACGATTTCAAGATCGAACTTCGCCACAAGGTGGCGGCGGTGACGATCGGCGTGACCACCGGTTTCGTCATCGGTGTGACCTCGGCCGGTTCAGGAACCGTAATCGCGGTGCTTCTGATCGCGGTTTTCCGCCTGACCCCGAAGCATGTCGTTGGTACTGACGTTTTCCACGCCGCGATCGTGCTCTGGGCCGCCGGGATTGCCCACTTCGGCCACGGAAACGTGGACCTAGGCCTGGTCGGGAACATCCTGCTCGGCTCCGTGCCCGGCGTAGTGGTGGGAGCGGCCCTGATGGGTCGAATCAACCAGGACACGATCCGGATCGCCCTGGGAATTGTCCTGATCCTCTCCGGCTTCTTCACCGTCCAGAAAGGTGACCCCCTGGTCTGGCCGATTGCGGCGTTGGTGGCCGGTCTCGGCTTCGTCCTCATTCTCATGGCACCGCGCTGGTACCAGCATTTCCGTCCCCCTGAAGCGATCGAAGCCGAGAAGGCCGCGGCAAAGAGACCGGGTTCAGAAGCCGATTAGCCGCGCGTTCGTTAACTGCGGTACCGCTTTTTTTGATTCTGCTGATCATCTTGATCGCGAAAACCTGATCAGGCTGGTTAACTAGGTCCATGAGAGTTTCCGCCAAGGCCGATTACGCAGTGAGGGCCGTTGCCGAGCTGGCCGCTTCGCCGGACGGGCCGGTCAAGGGCGAACGCCTTGCGGATTCCCAGGACATTCCACTTCAGTTTCTCGAGCACATCCTGCTCGACCTGAAGCACTCGGGGATTGTCCGCGCGCGCCGGGGCGCCAAGGGCGGCTACTGGCTGGCCCGACCGGCCGAGGACGTGTCGATTGCCGATGTGATCAGGGCCGTCGAGGGGCCGATCGCCAACGTGCAGTCGGCGCCTCCGGAGTCGATCACCTACACGGGCAGCGCGAAGGAGCTCCAGAACGTCTGGATAGCGGTCCGGGCGAGCCTTCGCGAGGTTCTCGAGTCGACGAGCCTGGCCGACCTGGTCTCCGGAGAGTTGCCTTCCCACGTGAAGGAACTTGCGGACGACAAGGACGCCTGGCAGCCCCGCTGAGCCGGTTCACCTTTCGTTGACCGGTCATGTGGCACGACCGGTACCCTGAGTCGGGGAGAATGGAAATCGAATCCAGGGAGTGGGCATGGCTGAGGAAGTGACCGAGACAGGAGGTTTGACTCGTCGGGATGCGCTTCGCGCGGGCGCGGGCGCGGCCGGTGGCTTCGCCCTGGCGGGAGGCCTTCTGGGAAGGGCCATCGACGCGATGGGTGCCCCGGCCGTGATCGGAGAAGGTCCGTACGGTCCTCTCGGCAGCCCGGATTCAAACGGCTTGAGGCTGCCCGAGGGTTTCAGTTCCAGGGTGATCGCCAGGTCGAACACGGACATCGGACCCCGGCCCTACAAGTTTCATGCCTTGCCCGACGGAATGGGCGCTTACAAGACCAATGACGGCGGCTTCATTCTCGTCTCCAACAGCGAGGCGCCGGACATCCCGGGGATTTTCGAGATCGGCGCGGGGGCGATCCGGTTCAACAGGAGCTTTGAGATCACGGATGCCTACCCGATCCTCAAGAACACCCAGATCAACTGCGCCGGTGGAGTCACTCCCTGGAACACCTGGCTTTCCTGCGAGGAGTACGACCGGGGGATGGTCTTCGAGTGCGACCCGTGGGGCAAGAAGGCCTCAGTTGCGCACCCGGCGATGGGCGTCTTCAAGCACGAAGCCTGCTGCGTGGACCCCAAGGGCAAGCAGGTCTACCTGACCGAAGATCTCGGTGACGGATGCCTTTACCGCTTCACTCCCGACAGCTACCCGGACCTTTCCACCGGACGTCTTGACGTAGCGATCTTGGGGGATGCCGGTCAGGTCAGTTGGGCCGAGGTCCCCGACCCCCAGTACACGGGTCCGACTCCGACGCGCAACCAGGTTGAGGGCGCGACCAGGTTTCGTCGTGGGGAAGGGATGTGGTTTGACGACGGGACCGTTTACTTCGCAACGACTCTCGACGATCGGGTTTACGCCTATGACCCCCAGTCGGGTCTGCTGGAAGTTCTCTACGACGGGGTCGCGCTGGGTGATGAGGCGCCGCTCAATGACTGCGACAACGTCACCGCCTCGCCGATCTCGGGTGATCTCTTCGTCTGCGAAGACGCCGGTGACCTCCAGGTCTGCATCATTTCCACGGAGGGGGAGGCTGCAGCCTTCTGCCAGGTGACCGACGGGCACTCTTCCTCGGAGCTGACTGGCCCGGTCTTCGACCCGACCGGTAGTCGTCTCTACTTCTCTTCCCAGCGGGCCAGGTTTGCTGGAGAGACCGTCGCGGCGGGAATCATCTACGAGGTTTCGGGCCCGTTCCGCAAGACCCGCAAGGACCCGGCACCTGAAGACAGCAGGAAGCCGACCGTCAAAGTCAGAACCCTCGGCAAGCCGACCCTCAAGGGGCTTCTGAAGAATGGCCAGCCCTTCATCATCAACACCCGTGACGAGAGCTTCCCGGTAACCGTCGAAGCGAAACTGGTCGCGTCCCAGCGGCGGGCCCGGGGCCGGGGCTTCCGGGAGATGACGATCGGCCGCAAGCGTTTCAAGGTGACAAAGGCCGGTCCCAGGCAGATCCGGATGACGGTCAAGGACGGGTACCGGAAGCGGCTCCGCCAGCGGCAGGTCTCCCGGGCGAAACTCGTGGTGGTTGCCACCGACGCAGCCGGCAACCGGACCCGGGTGGAGAAACCGGTCAGCTTCAGGTGAGGCAGACCGGCCGGGCATACCGGTTGCGGATGCTGATTCCACTGGCCGGGCTGTTGGTCATCCTCGCTACGGGCTGCGGCTCCCAGTCCGACGACAGATCAGAGCAGGTCGGGTCGCCCGCAGCCGGGGCCGCCACCAGCCAGCCGGGCGTTTCCGCCGCCGAGCGGGCAAGGGCGAGGGCCCGGGCGGAGGCCAGGCAGGTTGCCCGAAAGGAAAGGGCCGCAGCAAGAAAAGCGGCAAGAAAAGCCCGGGCGGAGATCCGCCGGATAAGGATCCGCGCGAGGGCACTGGCCCGGAGGGGTGGCGACGTCGACTGTGGGGATTTCGCAAGTCAGGCAAGAGCCCAGCTCTATCTGGTCGAAGGAGACCCTTTCGGACTCGACGGTGACGGTGATGGAATCGCCTGTGCCGAGCTGCCCTGTCCATGCTCGACCGAGGCCGGAGGAGATGATGGCGGTGGCGGCTTCTCAGTAGTGGAACCGCCCCGCAGCTTCCGGGGGACCGTGGTGAATGTCGCCGACGGTGACACTCTTGACGTCACCACCCCGTCCGGGGCTGTCGAGACGGTACGGATCATTGGCATCGACACTCCCGAGGTTTACGGCGGCCGCGAGTGCGGTGGTCCCGCGGCTTCCGCGGCGATGAAGCAACTGGCGACCGGTGCGACCGTGACCGTGACGGCGGATCCGACCCAGGATCGTCGCGATCACTACGGGCGCCTTCTCGCCTACATCGACAGGGGCAGCCAGGACCTCGGCTTCACTCTGGTCAAGAGGGGGCTGGCATCGGCCTACCCCTATGACGGACCGTTTCTGCGGTACCCGCGTTACCGCAGGGCAGACCGCCTGGCGCGGCAATCCGGTCGCGGCAGCTGGGCCAACTGCGACATCTCACCCGGCTAGCCATCCCCCGGAAGCTCGATCAGCTTGTCGCGGGAGCCTTCTCCCTGGATGATGCTGATCTTTGACTTCGGAGCCTTGAACTCCCTGGCAAGCAGGGCGATAAGGGCCTTGTTCGCCTTGCCGTCAACTGGCGGAGCGGTGACCCGAACCTGCAGCACCGGGTCCCCGGTGGCCGGATCGTCCCGGTATCCCGTGATCTCGTTCTTCGAGGCCCGGGGCTGCAGACGGACCCGGATTCGCCGGCCGGCCATCGGTCACTAATAACGATGGCCAGAGGTGTACTTGCGTGCCGTGAAACCCGTGGACTCGACCTTGCCCGAGGCCACGACATCGACGAACTGCTCGAGATGCACTGTCTTCCAGCATTCGAAAGCACCGTCGCAGAACGGGGTGTAGGCACTCATGACCGAGTCGCCGTAATTCCAGTACAGCTCCGGCTCGGGGTTCAGCCAGAAGGTCCGGTTGGCGCGATCAGCGACCCGGGCGAAGGCATCCTCGGCCGGTGGTCTGCCGTTGGTCCGGGCATCACCCAGCACGATCACCGTTGACCGGGGCCCGAGGTCCGAGGAGACGTCGGCGTAGAACTCGTTCCAGACGCGGCCATAGTCGGTGTACCCGGAGACGTCGGCGACGCCACCGGTCGAGGTGATCTTCTCGGCGATCGTCGTGAAGTCCCTTTCGTCCTCGAAGACGTGGGTCACCTCGGAGATCCGCTCGATGAAGACGAAGCTGCGCAGCTTCCGGAACGAGTCGTGAAGGGCGTGAAGGACAGACAGGAAGAAGGTTGAGGCCGAGCTGACCGAGGTCGAGACGTCACAAAGCACGTAGATCTCCGGCTTGCGGGGGCGCCGCGGGCGGTATTTCAGGTTCAGTGGCACCCCGCCGGTTTCCAGTGACGAGCGCATGGTTCGCCGTACGTCAACGGTGCGGCCGCGCCTGGCTCCGCGTGGATCGTGCCCGAGGGTTGCGAGGCGCCGCTTCATCTGGGCCACTGCCTTGTGAACTTCGGCGAGGTCCTGGGCCCCCCGCATAGGGAGGGCACGGTTCAGCTCTGAGAGCGGACGTGCCGGAGGCAACTGGCCCTGCCGCTGGATCTGCTGGCGCTGGAGTTCGCGTCGAAGCTGCCTCTCGAAGCGGGCGATCTGGTCACGGTCGATCGCGTCACCGTTGGGCTCGCCGTCGCCGCCGGTATCTGCCGACGGGGAGAGACCGAGTCCGCGGCGGATCCGCTGCATGTCCACGCCGACCACGCCGGAGCTTTCGCCCTGCCGGCCGAAGGCCTCGATGGCGAGGCGGGCCAGCTCGTTCATGGCCGACTCGTCACCCTCGGCAATGGCTTTGCGGATCGCGTCGGCGAGAGCCTCCATGCTCAGTTCGTCCCGGATCTGGTCCGAAAGCGAGGCGCTGCGGCCCTCGGCTCCTTCCGGCGTGTACTCGAGGGCGGCCTCCTCTGTAGCCCGGAAGAAGTGCCGGTCGAAGACCAGGTCGAATATCTCCCGGTCCTTGGGAGATTTCGCGATCGTCGTCGCGAGAGCCTCCTTGAAATCGACCGGTGACGTCCAGGGAACTATCTCCAGGGCGTGAAAGGCATCCTGGATCTCTGATGTGCCGATCGCGACTTCCTCGGATCGAAGTTCCTCGCAAAAGGCGAGGATCTGCTCCGCCATACCCGAGGGTGCGCCGGTCATCAGCCTGTGCCGTTCGCCGACCCGTTGCCGTTGCCGGATGGACCTGCCGAGCCCCCGAGCCGGGGAACGATCTTCTCGGCTACCAGGTCGAGATCGGTGCGGTGCTTGATGATGATCGAAAGCGACTCGCGGAAGGTCTTCTCGTCGATGTCGTCAGCACCCATCAGGATCAGGGTGCGGGCCCAGTCGATCGCCTCGGCGATCGAGGGGGGCTTCTTGAGGTCGAGTTCGCGCACCATGTCGATCACGTCGACCAGCCTTCCCGCCAGGGCTGCGTCGATCTCGGGTGCATGCAGGCGGATGATCTCGATCTCCCGATCACGGCTCGGATAGTCGAGCCAGAGGTAGAGGCAGCGCCGCTTCAGGGCCTCGGTCAGTTCCCGCGAGTTGTTGGAGGTCAGAAGAACGATCGGATGTGTGTTGGCACCGATCTGGCCCATTTCCGGGATCGTGATCTGGAAGTCGGAGAGCAGCTCGAGCAGCATCGCCTCGAACTCCTGGTCGGTCTTGTCGATCTCGTCGATCAGCAGGACCACGGGATCAGGGCTTGCGATCGCCTTCATCAGGGGCCGCTCGAGGAGGAACTCCTCGGTGAAGATCTCGCCCACTCCTACCGGGTCGCTGCCGTCCTCCCGGGTCGAAGCGGTGGCCTGGATCTGCAGGAGTTGCTTGCGGTAGTTCCACTCGTAGAGGGCCTTGGCTTCGTCAAGTCCTTCGTAGCACTGGAGCCGGACCAGTTCGCGGCCGGTCGAGCGCGAGAGGGCCTTTGCCAGTTCGGTCTTGCCGACACCAGCCGGGCCTTCGACCAGCACAGGCTTGCCAAGCCGCTGGGCAAGGAATGCGATCAGGGCGGTCGAGTCGTCTGCCAGGTATGCGGCGTCGCGAAGGGCATCCGCGACCGCTTCCGGACTCTCGGGAGGGGAGTGAGGGGTTGCTGCCATGCCTTGGACAATACGACCACGGGGCCTGCTTCGGCGCGATAATGCCGGGCCATGGGACGTCTCGACGAAGTTGACCTTTCGCTCAAGTACTCAAAGACCGAGGGCGAGGAGAAGCTGAAAGTGGCGCAGGATCGCCTCGCGGCACTGCGCCTCACCCTAGGTGGGCAGATCGGCACCGGCAAGGTTGGCCCGCCCGTCTGTGTGATCTTTGAGGGCTGGGATGCTTCCGGAAAGGGCGGCGCCATCAAACGACTCGTCTTCCCGCTCGACCCTCGTCACGTCCGGGTTTCGCAGTTCGCTGCACCGACGGACGATGAGAAGCGCCATCACTTCCTCGGCAGGTTCTGGCCTTCGCTGCCGGGTTGGGGAGGCATGTCCGTCTTCGACCGCTCCTGGTACGGGAGGGTGCTGGTCGAACGGGTCGAGGGCTTCGCTTCAAAGAAGGAATGGAAGCGGTCCTACCGGGAGATCAGGAACTTCGAGCAGGCCCTGACTGACGAGGGAACGATTCTGGTCAAGTTCTGGCTTCATCTTTCAGACGAGGAACAGCTGAAAAGGTTCGAGGCCCGGGCGAAGGAGCCTCTCAAACAGTGGAAGCTGACCGAAGAGGACTGGCGCAACCGCGAGAAGCGCGACCTCTATGAGGAGGCGGTCGAGGACATGTTCAAGAAGACCTCGACGGAGGACGCCCCGTGGACCGTTGTCGCCGCTGAAAACAAGCGGTACGCCCGGGTGGCCGTCATCAACACCGTGATCGAAGCAATGGAAGCCGGAATGAAGCGCTGGGACATCCGGCTGCCCAAGTAATCGAGGGCGGGTCAACACTCGTCCCACCCACCCGACCGGCGGGTCGGACCCCGCCCGACTTCCCGTTAAGAAAGCGGAATATCGGTGACCCGGGGCGCATCCGGCGGGGCTTCATCCCCGGGGTCGTCTGATCGGTCCGCGGGCTGCCCCGTCTGACCCGAAGTCGACTTCTCCGCGTACGCATCGAGGAAGGCCTTCAGCACACCGATTGCCTCGTGCTGGATCGATTCCGCCTGCTGCCTCAACTCGGGGGAGACGGTGTTGCGGAAAAGTTCCGCGGAGCGGCAGATCGGGCACCACTCGAGGCAATTGTCGGTGTGCGCTCCGTTGGATTCACCCGGCCCGGCTGACCCGGCGTCACCGTTCGTCCGGTCTTCACCGCCCGTGCTCCGGCCAGCCTGCGAGCGCGAGAACTCACCCCAGAAGCGGTCGGCTCCAGGCTGAAGTTCGTTCTGTTCAGACTTCGGCTGCATGCGGATCCTCGAAGATGATCTCCAGGGTCTCGTCCTCGAAAGAGGCCTTGGTCGGGCTGCGTCTGGCAAGCCCCGAAGGAAGCATGATAGTGCGCCTTGCTTCACCGACCTGCACCAGGAGCTCCTCGCCGGCCTGCTGGAGCTTCACCTCCCCCTTTTCGGTGAACGGTGCGCTGATGCGGATCACGGTCCGTCCGTTCTCAGTCGTCATCTCCCGCGCCATGCCGGAGTGGAGGAGCACCGATGGGTCGATTTCTCCGTAGAGGTCGGCCGCCAGGCGCCCGTGCAT
Source organism: Solirubrobacterales bacterium (assembly GCA_020438355.1). Taxonomy (GTDB): domain Bacteria; phylum Actinomycetota; class Thermoleophilia; order Solirubrobacterales; family 70-9; genus 67-14. Next base: position 43,637 of record JAGQUT010000001.1, read on the forward strand.
TTCCTCGCCGATAACTTCTCGATCGAAGAACCGGGCGGTCAGGACCGGAACCGGTGAGAACCCTTCCTCAACCGTCGCCAGCTGTTCGGCCTGCTGCTCCCGCCAGCCGGAAAAGTACGAGTCCGAGACTTCCTCGGGAAAGACGCGGTTGACGATCACTCCGTCTGTCAGGTACCCGAAGAGGCAGAGGTGTGTGAAGGTGCGACGCGCCTCGTTGATCACCATCCGGTCGGGATTCATGACCAGCCGGATCGAACAGTGGTCGTGGTCGCGCAGAATCTCGTCCATTGCCAGCAGGTTCTCGATCAGGTGCTCGACCTCGTCCATGAGTTCCGGTTCCGGCATGGGAATCTCTAGCGCCTTGGCGATCGGCGCTGCCTTGCTGAGCAGGCTGCGGTTCCAGGGAAAGACCTTGCGAACCCACCAGCTGGCTACTTCCGGATAGCCCAGCAATCTCAGGGTTTCGCCGCTGGGGGCGCAGTCAACGATGACGACGTCGAACTCGCTCCGGTCCCAGTGTCTCTTGATCTGAAGCAGGGAGAAAAGCTCGTCGAGGCCGGGAGGAACGCTGAGTTCCTCGGCCCGGACCTGATCGACGCCCTTGCTCTGGAGCAGGCCACTCATCCAGGCTGCGACCCGGTCCCAGTTGCGACGCATCTCCGCTTCCGCGATCACTTCCTGGCCCCAGAGGCCGGGTTCAACCTCGATCGGATCCGGGCCGAGCTCGACTCCGAGCGAGTCGGAAAGGCTGTGGGCGGGGTCGGTCGAGAGGATGACTGTCCGGTGTCCGGCAGCCGCGCAGGCTCGTGCCGTGGCAGCCGACACGCTCGTCTTGCCGACGCCTCCTTTGCCTGTGTAGAGAATGGTGCGGGGTGGCATTTTCAGGGCGAGCGTATAGCCTGCCCCGACTTGGATCGGCTCCGAAACCCCATCGCACTCGCCGTCCTGCTGGCACTCGCGCCGTTCCTGGTGGCCTGCGGGAGCAGCGACCCGGACCCCGCTGACGTCCTCGACCGGGCGCTGACCAGGGAGAATCTCTCCGACTTCGGCAACGGTCCCGACGGGCCGGTCGGGGGTGTGGTGACGGTGCAGGCCCTCGGCTTCGAGGACCGGGTCCTCGATGAGCGAAAGGTGGGCGCCTCGGCAGCGGTGATGAGCCAGATCAGAGAGGCGCTGGGGGCCGATTCCGGGCTGCGGAGCATGGTTGACGGTCTGGAGTACGAAGGAACCGACGTGGTCGACGGACTCCCGGTCAGTCATGTTTCAGGTGATCTGGACGTCGCCGGACTTGCTTCGGCGCTTGAGGATGCCGGGGGTGCCGACGTCAAGGCGCTGGCCGGAGTCGATGCCGGCGGCAGTCTGGAGGATTCGCTGGCTGACGCCAGTTTCGACCTTTACGCGGGCGAGGATGACGGGACGGTCAGAAGGCTGGATCTGACTCTCGCCTTCGACAACCCGGACAATGCACTTCCGCCCACACGGATACGGTTCAGCCTGACTTCCGTCCCGTCCGCCCCTCCTGATCAATAGAGAGCAGCCCCAAGGCCATGGAATATTTCCTCCTTCTCCTCAGCTTTGCCGTGATCCTTGCCGGCGCGCTGTTGTTCACCAACGCGATCGAGTGGCTCGGCCACAAGCTGAACCTGGGGGAGGGCGCCGTCGGTTCGATCCTGGCGGCTGTAGGAACGGCGATGCCGGAGACCTTGATCCCGATCGTGGCAATCATCGGGGGTGTCAGCGGCTCGGACGAGGTTGCGGTTGGCGCGATCGTCGGGGCTCCTTTCCTGCTCGCGACCGTGGCGATGGCCCTGGTGGGCGTTTCGGCGCTCGCCTACATCAAGCGGCGTCCGCAGGGCAAGCACCTCGAGGTACACGTCGAGACTCTCGACAGGGACCTCGTCTTCTTCATGATCTTCTTCAGCTTCGCGCTGCTGATCGGCATCCTCGACACGCCGCACGGGATCGAGATCGCGGGCGGCATCATCTGCCTTCTCGCCTACTTCTATTACGTGTACCGAACGATCCGAAGCAGTGGCGATGTCGCCGAAAGCCACGAGATGGATCCCCTGATCATGGACCGGCGCGCCGACAAGGAAGGCGGCCCGCCCAACACGATCATGATCATCCAGCTGCTGCTAGGTCTGTTCGCGATGGTTGGCGGTGCCCACCTCTTCGTCCACGAACTCCTGACCGTGGCCGAGTCGCTAGGAGTGGCTGCGATCATTCTCTCGCTGATCCTGGCTCCGTTGGCGACCGAGCTGCCGGAAAAGGCGAACTCGTTTTTCTGGGTCAGGGACGGCAAGGATGCGCTTGCATTAGGCAACATCACCGGGGCGATGGTGTTCCAGTCGACGATCCCGGTGGCCGTCGGCATGATCTTCATCGACTGGTCGCTGGACCGGTTCGCGATCATCTCGATGGTGCTCGGACTCGCCGGTGGTGCGGTTGCCTACTGGTCGCTAAGGCGGGCCGGGCAATTCAACATTCCCTCGATCGTGATCTGGGGCCTGCTGTATCTGGCCTTCCTGGCCTACGTGGTTTTCTTCGGCTGATCAAACAGGGCTGCCCTCGAAGAGCAAGTACCGCATGGTGTAGCTGAACGAGGCGTCGTCGGACTGATTCGCAGCCTGGACCACCGGCAGGGTCTCCCTGCGGAGCTCTTCGTAGGTCTCGTCACCGATCAGTTCCTTCATGGTCAGCCAGATCGGGTGGTGATCGAACCACTTCTGGTTCAGCGTCTCGGCTGACTCCTCCTCGAGAACCAACTCAAGCGTCTCAACCTGGAGCGCGACACCGTTCCCGGCGAAAAGCTCCCTGACGGCTGCTTCGTCGCCCCATTCGAAGGGTGCATCCTCGCCGGATGGAGGTTCCTGGCCGAAATGTGAGGCCACCGCCGCCTTGGACATCTCCTGCATGTGTTTGAACAGGCCCTCTTCGACCCACGAGGTGAAGGCGATCCTGCCCTGGGGCCGTAGGACCCTTCCGATCTCGGCGGCGCTTTCCTGCGGGGAGCCGGTGAAGATCAGTCCGAAAACAGAGGTCACGATTTCGAAGCTGTCTTCGTCGAAAGGAAGCTCGGCGAGATCCCCCTGAATCCAGCTGGCGGAAAGTCCTTCCTCGCCAGCCCGGCCTGCCGCGACCTCAAGCAACCTGGGGGCCCCGTCGAGCCCGGTCACCTCGGCGCCACGGCGAGCCAGCTCAAGTGCCTCGTTGCCCGTGCCGCAGGCGAGGTCGAGGGTCGGCTGACCACTGACCGGCTCGACCGCGTCGGCAACGATCGGCGCCACCGGCGCAAGCTGCGCTGCCGTGATCTCGTAGGAGCCCTTGTCCCAGCTTGACATCGCGCTAGCCGTTGATCTCGGCGAGGGCCTTGAGCACGAGGTCATCGTGCTTCTTCGGCTGGACTTTCGGGAAGGCCTCGAGGACCTTCATTCCGCGAATGATGAAGGTCGCCCGCTGGACCCCCATGTACTTCTTTCCGTACATGGACTTCTCGACCCAGGTTCCGTACTTCTCGGCCACCTTGTGGTCCTTGTCCGCCACCAGGGTGAACTCGAGATCGTTCTTGGTCGCGAACTTGTCGATGTCCTTGACCTCGTCCGGGGAGATCCCGATCACGGTCGCTCCCGCGGCGTCGTACTGCTTGCGGTTGTCCCGGATCGAGCAGGCCTGCGTGGTGCAGCCACTCGTATTCGCCTTGGGATAGAAGTAGAGAACGACCAGGTCCTTCTTGTGGTCGGAGAGCTTGACCTTCTCTCCGTGCTGGTCTTCGAGAGTGAAATCAGGTGCTTTGTCGCCGGCTTCTAGCATGGCGTTGATCCTAGCCGCTGGTCGCAGCCGGGCAGCTCAGACGCCGAGGGTTGTCCGCATCAGGTCCGCCAGCGCCGTGCCGCAGGCATGGTCGGGATCCTTCTCCGGGTTGAAACAGGTGATGTCGACCCCGACCAGACCCTCCGAAGTTCCCAGCGGAGCCATCAGCGCTTTCAGTTCGGCAATGCTGAGGCCGTCAGGCATCAGGTAATCGGTAGCCGGGAAGCCCTCACGGTCAAGCACATCAACGTCGAGGTGAAGCCAGAACCTGCCACCGTCGGCGGCCAGCTCGGCGGCAATCGACTGGCCGACCTTCGCCAGGTCTTCATGGCGCAGGTCATCCCGGTACTCGATCCTTCCTATGTTCAGCCCTTCCGGGAACGGAGCGATCATTTCGAGTTCCTCCTCGTCACGGGCCCCGATCATCACCATCCTCCCGGGTGGTACGAGGGGTGTCGATCCCAACTCGGCGAGGAGCTCGTCAGGAGCGATTCCGAGCGTTGTGGCGACCGGAAAGTCCGCCCCTTCGCCGGTAGGCGAGGTGCGTCCCGTGAACAGGTCCAGGTGGCCATCGAAGTAAGCCAGCCCGATCTCCCCGAGTGAATCCCGGGCTCCGGCCAGGGCGGCCGGGAGAAGAGTGCAGCATCCACCCAGGACTACCGGAACCTTGCCTTCGGCGGTCAATTCGGCGACCCGGCCCCGCACCTCGGCAGTCATCTTCACGATGTCGTCGAAGGCGAGCCAGCCGTTTCGGGGGTCACGCTCGAGCCCCCGGATCTGCTGGCTGGTGTCGCCGGCATCCTCGAAGCCTTCAGGGCCGAGCAGTTCCCTCAGGGTTACGGGGCCGAGCTCGGTTCCTCCGGCGGTGCCCACGCTGTCGATCGGAACACCAAGGATCGTCAGGGGGCCGCGCATCAGTCCTCGCGCCCGATCTCCTGGCCTTCTTCATCTTCGTCGAGCTCGTCGTCACCCTGTTCGAGGGCTGTGGCCGAGACCGATCCACCACTTCCAGGGTGGTAGTGGGTCTGGAAATGCTCGAGCAGTTCATCCCGGTGCTGCTCGTCAACTGCGACGTCATCGGCGATTCGCACCCAGTCAGCACCTTCGTAGGACTCCATGTTGAAGATCTCCTGGTCGATCGAGGCAGAATCGTCAACAACGACCACGACTTCGGTCTGGGGGTTGAAGTAGGTACCCGGCTGTACGACCAGTTCTTCCAGTTCGTACCGGGACTTGGAATCGTCCATGAGCCCATCTTAGCCACGAGGTGGCCATCGTCAAACGGCCGGGCGGTTCAGCTGAACTCGGCAAGCATCCTGTCGACTTCGGCCTCCACGTCCAGCGGAGGTTCCCCGCGGCGCTCACGGCTCTCGTTCTTGGCCAGCACGACCTCCCGGATCTCGGATCTGATCTGCGCCATCTCCGGGTCTTCCGGGGCATGAGGGGGGAGGTGGCTCTCTTCGGTCTCGCTTCCGGTCTCATCCGGGTTCAGCAGCCGCTCCACTTCGGCGTCCACGTCAACCGGCTGCTCACCACGTTGTGCCTGGCGATAGGCCTTTGCTTCGACCAGTTGCCGGACTTCATCCTGGTGGACCGTTTCCTTGCCTTCGTCGAAGTCGACCGCGAACTGCCCCTTGCCGATCTCCGAGTAGGCCTTTCCCGACCGGGCAAAAGCGACGGCCGCGACCGGCACGACCACGACCAGGAGCAGAACCAGAACCACCGAGAGTTCGGTCGCGCCGACGGCAAGGATTCCGCTTCCAGCCATGAGAGCAGAGTAAAGGCCTTTGGCTTCCCCGCTGGGCCGTCGCATCCGGTACCCTTCGTTGAGAGTTATTGACTGACTAGTCAATCGGGAGCCGTCAGGGTCCCTCACCCCGGCCCCGCATCGAGAATTCGAACGGTTCTAACGCGAACTAAGGAGCTTGAAGAAGTGGTTGATTTCACGCTGAGCGACGAGCAGAAGGACCTGCGCGAGATGGCGCACAACTTCGCCGAAAAGGAGATGCGGAGCGTCGCCTTTGAATACGACAAGGAAGGCACCTGGCCCCAGGAAGTGATCAACAAGGCCTGGGAAGTGGGCCTGATGAACACCCACGTGGACGAGGCCTACGGCGGACCCGGACTGGATTACCTCTCCGGCTGCCTGATCGAGGAAGAGTTCGGCTGGGGCTGCTCCGGCATCGGCACATCCCTCGCCTGTAACGGTCTCGCTTCGGCCCCGGTAGCCCTCGGTGGATCCGAAGAGACCAAGAAGAAGTACCTGGGCATGCTCTGCGAAGAGCCCAAGCTCGCGTCCTTCTGCCTGACCGAGCCTGATGCCGGCTCCGACGTTGCCGGAATGAAGACCCGCGCCGTGAAGAAGGGCGACAAGTACATCATCAACGGCTCGAAGTGCTTCATCACCAACGGTCAGTACGCCGACTGGTACACCGTTTACTGCAAGACCGATCCGGACGCCGGAAGCCGCGGAATCTCCGCCTTCGTCGTTGACAAGCAGGACGGCATCATCGTTGACAAGAAGGAAGACAAGATGGGTCAGCGGGCCTCGAACACCGTGACCCTCACCTTCAACGACGTTGAAGTCCCGGCCGAGAACATGCTCGGCGAAGAGAACAAGGGCTTCAAGCTCGCGATGATGACCCTCGACCGCACCCGTCCCGGTGTTGCCGCGATGGCGACCGGTATCGCCCGGTCCGGTTTCGAGGCTGCTGTTCAGTACTCGAAGGAACGCCAGCAGTTCGGTGTGCCGATCGCGATGCACCAGGCAATCCAGTTCCTGATCGCCGACATGGCCGTAAAGGTGGACGCCGCCCGTCTGCTGACCTGGCAGTCCGCCAGCCAGCTCGACAACGGTGAGCGCAACACCCTGACCTCCTCCGAGGCGAAGCGCTTCGCTGCCGACTCGGCGATGGAAGTCACCACCGATGCCGTCCAGGTATTCGGCGGTTACGGCTTCATCAAGGAGTACGAGGTCGAGAAGTTCATGCGTGACGCCAAGATCATGCAGCTGTACGAAGGCACCAGCCAGATCCAGCGGATGGTTATTGCCCGAGAGGTTCTCCTCCCGCGCAACGTCTAACTGCAGTCGGGCGAGTCTGCGCTCGCCCTCCAATTCGAACCCGCCCCGCCCATTCGAACCAACGAATGGTTGGGCGGGGCTCAGCAAGGGGCGGTCCCAACAGGGGCCGCCCTTTCTTCCTGCAGGACGTGGCCAGGGACGGCCCGCAGGGACCACCAGGACGACGCATCTGCAGTCGGCGAGCTTCGCCCCGCCTCCATTCCGAACCCGCCCTCCCACTAGACGATCGAACGGTTGGGAGGGCTCTGTCCATTGCGGCCTCCTGCACCTCCTCGCTTATTCCTTGCCAGCGAACGGCTGGGGGTCCCTGCTAACCATCCCTCTGGTTCTCAGGGTTAGCACCGTGGTGCTCTTTGGGGATGTCCCCTAAGGGGCGTTTCTGGGGGGTTTCGGGTGCTAGGTTGGCCTGACATGGAATCCACTCTTGCCGCCCCCAGCCAGTCCCATTCCTCAGAGAGCCCGATCGTCAAGGCGACCGGACTCGAGCGCGTCTACGGCGAAGGCCAGGCCGAGGTCCGCGCCCTCGACGGAGTCGACGTCACATTCGAAAAGGGACGCTTCACTTCGATCATGGGTCCGTCCGGATCGGGCAAGTCGACCCTCATGCACATCCTTGCCGGCCTCGACAAGCCCACCGCCGGCTCGGTCGAGATCGACGGTGAGGAAATCACGGGGCTCGATGACGGCGACCTGACCGAACTTCGCCGCGACAAGCTCGGTTTCGTCTTCCAGTTCTTCAACCTGCTCCCGGTGCTCACTGCCGAAGAGAACATCCTTTTGCCGCTCTCGATTGCCAAGAAGAAGCCGGACCAGGAATGGGTCGACCAGGTGATTGACCGGGTCGGTCTCGGGGACCGGCGCGACCACCGGCCCTCGGAGCTCTCGGGTGGCCAGCAGCAGCGTGTGGCGGTAGCCAGGGCCCTGGTCACCAAGCCCGCAGTGCTTTTCGCAGACGAGCCGACCGGCAACCTCGATTCAAAGGCATCCGAGGACGTGCTGACCCTGCTTCGTGGTGCCGTCGATGACGTCGGCCAGACGGTGATCATGGTCACCCACGAACCCGACGCAGCCGCCCACGGTGACCGGTTGATCGCCCTTCGGGACGGAAAACTCGTTCATGACGCTCCGCCGGTTTCAGCGGACAACGTGATCGAGCTCCTCAAGACGCTCGCCTGAGCAGGCGGCGACTGGAGCTGGCGCCATGCTGAGCCTCACATTCAAGAATCTCTGGGCCCGCAAATGGCGGTCGCTTATGACCGCCGTCGCGGTGATCTTCGGCATCGCCCTCGTTGCCGGCACCTACATCCTCACCGACACGACCAACCAGGCATTCGACCAGATCTTCAACGAGTCGATCGCCGGAACAGACGTGGTTGTCACCGCGAAGTCCGAGGTGGACCAGCAGGATGGCAGCACACCTTCGTTCTCGGCAGGCGTCTTGAAGGAAGTGCGCCAGGTTGAAGGTGTCGACCTCGCATCTGGCGGCATCTTCTCTCAGGGAGCGATCCTTGACAAGGATGGTGAATCCACGGGCGGGGGATTCTCTCCGCAGTTCATCTCCTCGACCCAACCAGAGATTTTCGAGGCAGTCACCTATCCGGAAGGCAGGAAGCCGACCGGGCCTCGCGAGGCGACCCTTGACAAGGCGGCTGCCGATCGAGCCGAGCTGGAGGTCGGGGACACAATCCTGCTGGCCAAGGTCGGCAAGGCAGTTCCCTTCAAACTGGTCGGCCTGACCGAACTTGGCGGGTCATCATTCGGCGGCACCTCGGTTGCCCAGGTCATCCTGCCTGTTGCCCAGAAGATCACCGGCAACGTCAACCGCTTCGACCAGATCGCGATCGCCGCTGACAGCGGCGTCTCCCCGGAAGAGCTGCGGGACCGCGTCCAGGAGGTCGTGCCGGACACGCTCAGGGTCGAAACCGCCCAGGAGAATGCGGACCGCAACGCCAGCGAGATCAGGGACAGCCTCCAGTTCCTGACTATCGCCCTGCTCGCTTTCGCGGCGATCGCGCTCTTTGTCGGGTCGTTCGTGATCTTCAACGTCTTCTCGATCACGGTTGCCCAGCGCACCCGTGAGTTCGGAATGCTGAGGACGCTCGGAGCGAGCCGTCGCCAGATCCTCGTGACGGTCCTCATCGAGGGCCTGATCATCGGACTGGTCGGCTCGATAATCGGCCTCTTCGTGGGATACGGACTGGCCGCCGGACTTAGCGCGGTACTGAAGGCCGTCGGTGCGGAGCTTCCCGCCAACGCCCTGCAGGTGCTGCCGCGGACGATCATCGTCTCTCTCCTCATCGGGGTGGGCGTGACCGTTGTCTCCTCGCTGATTCCAGCTGTCCGGTCGACCAGGGTCCCGCCGATCGCGGCGCTTTCCGAGACTCTCGTGACGGGCGGAAAGAGCCGGGTCGTGGTTCGTACCGTGATCGCCGTCCTGCTGGCTGCGATCGGCCTGATCCTGATTGCGATGACGCTGATCAGCGGCACCGATGGCGGTACCGGCGCCGCCCAGATCGGGGGCGGGGCCGTTTGCGTACTGATCGCGATCTCGATATTCGCTCCCAAGCTGGTCGCTCCGGCGGCGAGCATCATTGGCGCGCCCCTGGAGAAGATCGGTGGACTCACCGGCAGGCTCGCCCGGGAGAACGCCCAGCGAAACCCGTCACGTACCGCGGTTACTGCCGCGGCCCTGATGATCGGGCTTGCGCTGATCGCCTTCGTGACGATCTTCGCTTCCGGGCTAAGCAGTTCAGTCAACAAGGTGATCGACGACCAGCTCCCTGGCGAGATCACACTCCAGGGCCAGGGCGGGGTGGTCCCCTTCCCGGCCGGAGCGGTTGATGCTGCGAGAAACGTCGAAGGGGTGGAAGCGGCTTCCGGTGTTCGCTACGTCTCGGTCAAGGCCGACGGAAAGAATGCCTCGATTTCCTCGGTCGACCCGGCCGACATCGTCCAGGTCTACACCGTCGAATGGAAGGAAGGCTCCAACGCCGACCTGACCGGGCTGACCGACCGCGAGATGGTGATCGGTGACGGCCTCGCCGACAGCATCGGGGTCGGGATCGGTGACCCCGTCACCCTGACCTCGCAGGACGGCCGCGAATTCAGGTTCACCGTCAAGGCGATCATGAAGACCGACAGCATCTCCCTGGCCGGCGAGGGGATCATCACCCAGACCTCCATGGCACGGGACTTCGATCAGAGGCTCGATGCCGTCGGGCTGGTGAAGCTTGATCCCGATGCCGACCTCGACTCGACCCAGACTGCGATCGAGGACACGCTGAAGAAGCAGGACTATCCGACGGTCGACGTCCTGAATCAGGGCGAGCTGAAGGACCAACAGAAACAGACGATCAACGGGCTGCTCGCCATGATCTACGTGCTTCTGGCGCTCGCGGTAGTTGTCTCCCTGGTCGGCATCGTGGTCACCCTGATCCTCTCGATCTACGAACGGACCCGGGAACTAGGAATGCTGCGGGCGATCGGCATGTCACGCCGTCAGGTGAAGCGGATGGTGCGCTACGAAGCGGTGATCACCGCGGTGATCGGCGCAATCACCGGATTGATCGTCGGCGTCGTATTCGCCTTCCTGATCGGCATCCCGCTCAGCGGAGACGGGTTCGAGCTGAGCTACCCGATCGGCACACTGATCGTGATCCTGATCCTGACCGCGCTGGCCGGCGTGCTTGCCGCGATCTACCCGGCCCGCAAGGCAGCCAAGCTCGACGTGCTCGAAGCCGTCTCCTACGAGTAGGGGGACCAAGCGTTCAAAGTTCACTTGGTCCAACGCCGCCTTCTGAGTCGTAAGCCAACCGAGATCCGTTTTGTCGGCGATTATCGCCAACAAAACGGATCTCGATGATCCACCTGGCGCGACCGCCCAAGCCTCAACTGTCGAAGCCGAGGCCTAGCCGATCGAGAGTATTGAGCCACAGCCCCCGTCGGCCGTCGTTACGGTCGGCGGCAGCTATCCGGTTGCGAGTGAACTGGACAACTCCGTAGCGGATTGGCTCCGGGGGGAAGGGGAAAGGTTTCTCGGTCGTGTAGCGGAGATTGGTGACCTCGTTTTCGACACCGTCCAGGATGTCGAGAGCCAGGTCGCCCGAGAACCGGCTGGCACCGACTCCGAGTCCGGTGTGGCCGACTGCCCAGCCGACTCTCCCTTCAAGGGTCGTTCCGTAGAAGGCGAAGAAGCGCGAACAGGTGTCGATCGCGCCGCCCCAACGGTGCGTGAAGCGAATCCCCTCGAGTTGCGGGAAGGCGGCCAGAAACCGCTGGGCGAGGCCGGCGAAGCTGCGGTCGCGCTGATAGAGAGAGTCCTCGACCCGGCTTCCGAAGTGGTAGATCGCGTCGTAGCCGCCCCAGAGCAGCCGGCCGCCGGGTTTCTCGTCTGTCGCCGCGTCGGGTCCACCGTCAATTGGCCGGTAGTAGTGGAACCGGTTTGAACTGTCGGACAGTCCCTGCTGGTTTCTCCAGCCGAGCGAATCCCATTGGGCGCGGCTGAGAGGTTCGGTGACCAGTACGTAGTCGAATACCGGAATGACCCGGTGCCTGATCTGCCTGACCGGAACCTTGAAGGCCGAGGTCGCGAGAAGGACCTTCGCGGCCTTTACCGAACCGGCCGTGGTGCGAAGCTCCACACCGGTGCCGGACTTTGAGAATGCCTCCATCGGGGTGTTCTCGTGGATCCTCACCCCAAGTCGCACGGCATAGGCCGCCAGCCCGTCGCAGAGCCTCACGGGGTCGACCGTCCACTCTCCGGTCTTCTGCCAGAGGCCGCCACGGTAAAGGGGCGAGTTCACCTGGGCTCGCATCTCGTCACGGTCGAGCAACTCGGCCTCGTGGCCGTACTGATTCAGCTCTTCGACTCCGCCTCGCAGGTCATCGAACAGGGCGTCGGTCACGGCGACCTCGATTGCCCCGGGCTTCCGCAGGTCGCAGTCGATCGACTGTTCCTCGATCACCCGGCCGATCTGCTCCAGGTTCTCGAGCCCAAGCTTCTCCAGCAGCGGCACCTCATCGGGGAACCGGGCCAGTCCGTTGCCCAGGCCATGAACCAGAGAGGAAGACATGAAGCCGCCGTTTCGTCCGCTGGCACCGATCGCGAGCGTCTCCCGTTCGATCAGCAGGACTTCCCGGTCGGGGCTGCGCTCCTTCGCTCGTACTGCGGCCCAGAGTCCCGTCAGGCCTCCTCCCACCACCACCAGATCGGCTTCCGCCTCCCCCTCGAGTGGCGGGTGCGCTTCGGGTCTGTGGCCGCTCAGCCAGAAGGGTCGGGGCTCCGCATCCGCATAGGTCCGGCGGATCGATTCGTCCGGTTCAGATTCGGGCCATGCGGGGTTGCTTCCTTGACGCGCGATGGCCGGACTGTAGCCGACCCAGTCGGTATCTTGGCCCTGCGGACCATCGGGCCATTGACTAGGTCAGGTCTGTCAGATCCAGTCAGGTACACCGACCTCTCCGGGGCAAGCTTGGTTTTCAGACCAAAGAACTTGAATGAGTTATCCGATCTCGACGATGAGTCCCTTTTCTCGTACCTGGTTGCGTCCCGTGACGCCGGTGATCGCCGGGCCATGTCAGAGGCGGTCTACGCTCTTGTCCAGGCCCGGCTCCCGATGGTCGAAGCGATGGTCGCCCGCAGCACGCCCAAACATGCCCGGGATGACCTCGTCGAAGACATCCTCACCGATGCCGTTGTCTCCCTTTCGGCTTCGTTTACCGGCGGGCACCAGGGTGAATTCGTCAATTTCATCAAGACGATTGCAAGCCGTCGGATCGCCGACTACACCGATAAACAGAAGCGGCGGGTCAAGACCGAACCGCTCGAACCCGCCGGCGAGGATGACTGGGTGCCCGAGCCCGAGGGCGGCACTAACGACCCCGCAGCCTCCGCCGCCATCAAAGATGCTGTCGAACGGGTACTCGACAGCAAGACAGAAGATCAACGGAAAGTGATCATCATGCGACTGGCCGGGATACCCTCAAAGAAGGTAGTCGAGGAAATCGAAGGTCAGAGCGTGGCGAACGTCGATCAGATCTTTTCCCGGTTTCGCAAGGACTTGAAGAAGGAACTGGACAAGTAGATGAACGGTCCCGACGAGATCACCAAGGCATTCGACGAGTACGTCGCCGCATTCAGGGCTGGACACGGCGACCCGAACCCATATCTGGAGAGATTCTCCGGCGATGATCGCCGCGAACTGGAGGTTCTGGTTGATGCGTTCCTCGAAACGGGCCCTCGTGCCGAAGTCGACCTGTCGGGAGTCCCAGACCCGCAGATCGAAGCGATTGCCGAACGAGTGGCCGAAAGAGTCGGGGCATCTTCCGGTGGCCTCTCTGCCCTCGTGCTTGGCTTGCGCAAGCAATTAGCACTGAAGAGTTCAGACGTCGTCGCAGAACTGGCAGCCGCCTACAAGGCCACCCCAGCCGAGCGCGAAAAGATCGATGCCTACTACCACGACCTCGAGTGGGGCACGCTGCCGGCCTCGGGGATCTCCGACAGCCTGCTCGGCTCCCTGGCCAGGGTTCTGAGGACCAAGGCCGAAAGGCTGCGCGAGGCGAGCCGCGAGCTAGGACCTCCCAGGTCCCGGAGCACCGGTCTGCTCTTCGCCCGTATGGCAGACGATTCCGAGTTTGAACTGGAAGGCCTCGCTGTAAACAATCTCAAGGCATCTTCGGGAAAGGCCCGGCGAGCCGATCCACCCGACCGCATCGACGAACTCTTCACTGGCGGTTGAGTTCCGGGGGTGCCTCCGGCGGGAGTAAGATCGCCGGCGTGTCCATGGAAGGAACGGGAGCCAGGAAGATCACCAGCCTTGATCCGGGAGATGCCGCCGAGATCGAGCAGGATGTAGATGAGATCCTCGGCTCGATCCCTGACCATGTCTGGAACGGGCGCAGCTTGCCGGTCCCCGTCGAGGAAATCGCCCGCGAGGTCTACGGACTCCGCATCTGCGTCGTCAGCCATGACCAAATGAGGGAAGTGGTCGCTGACAGCCTTTGTGACGGAACGGTGTCGGGTCTTCTGCTGACCGGCATCGGCGAGATATGGATCAACGAAGACGAACTCCAGGATCCTCAATGGGGCGCCCAGCGCGGGCGGTTTACCGCAGGCCACGAGTTGGGTCACTTCGTGATGCATCAGAAGTCCCGGCCTGCGATTTACTGCCGAAGTTCCGAGGCGGGAGAGAGTCTTGACACCGAGCCGACCCCGCGCACCGTGCCGGAGGTGGAAGCCAATACCTTTTCGGCCGCGCTGCTCTTGCCAGCCCCGTTGATCAGGGCGGAACTCGACGTGCAGGGACAAAGCGACGAGGAAAGCATCAGCATCCTGATGGCCCGTTTCGGTGCATCGCGGAAAGCCGTGTCCCGGCGGGTCAGAACGCTAAGGGAGATCACCTGACCTCACCCTCACTCGACTGAGTTGGGTGTCTTGCTGCTTCGTCAGTCGAGCGTTCCCGCGAGGCGGGCGGCGAGGGAGGAGTAGCGGCGGCCGGCTTCGTCTTTTCTGACGCCGGTCTCGAGAGCGGGGCGGTCGCCGACCATGACGCACATCTGGCGGGCCCGGGTGATCGCCGTATAGATCAGCGGACGCGAAAGCATCCCGGCGTGTGAGCGGTGGCAGACGAAGATCACGACGGGTATCTCGCAGCCCTGTGACTTGTGGACAGAGATCGCGTAGGCCAGCTTGAGGTCGCTTGTTTCCGAGTAAGGCAACTCGACGGACTGTCCGTCGTCGGTTTCCAGCACAACCATCTCCTCGTCGGGGTCATCCTCGACCAGAAAGCAGATCGTGCCGTTCATCAAGCCGAACTCATAGGCATTCCTGGTCTGGATCAACCTGTCGCCGATCCGGAATCGGTCAGCTACCGCCTTCCGGCCGTCAGGATTCAGACGCTGCTGCAGCTCCCGGTTGAGCACGTCGATCCCGGTTTCACCCCGGTAGATCGGAGCGAGCACCTGGGCATCCCGGATCGGATCGAGCCCGAGACCGGCCCCGACTCTTTCGCCGACCATCTCGACCACTGCGCTTCGGACCCGCTCCGGCGTCACCCGTTCGAGGAAGTGGAAATCCTGGACCTGATCGGGGCCGGGGGAAAGGTGAGGCGGTCGACCCTGATTGATCTCATGGGCGGCCGTGGTGATCATCGACCTGGCCGCCTGACGGAAGATGTGGGTGAGGCGGGTGACTGGCACCGTGCCGGACTCGATCAGGTCTGCGAACGGCTTGCCCGCACCTACCGGAGGGAGCTGGTCGGCATCGCCGACGAACACCACGTGGGTGTCCTGCCCGATCCCGTTCAGCAGTACATCCGCCATGTGGAGGTTGATCATCGAGGCCTCATCGACAACCAGCAGGCCGACGGGCAGCGGATGGCCGGGCTTGTAGGTCGGCTCCGATCCGGGACGCCACTCGAGGATCCGGTGAATGGTCATCGCCTCGGCACCCGTCGCGTCGGAGAGGCGTCTCGCTGCCCGCCCGGTCGGTGCGCAAAGCCCGACCCGCACTCCCGCGGCCTTCGCCTCTCTGACGATCTCCCTGGTGCAGACCGTTTTGCCGACACCGGGACCACCGGTGACAACTGAAAGCCTTGACCTGAAAGCCCCCAGTACCGCCTGCCACTGCTCAGCGGTCAGCTCGGTACCCGTCTCCTGACCGGGTTCATGTTCGAGAACCGGCTCGGCTTCGGCCCGCTCCCGTAGCTCGGTGGCCAGCCAGCACTCACGATCGAGGGTGCTCTGCCGATACACCCGATCGCCTTCGGTGATCAGGCCTTGCGCGGACGTCAGGACCTCGGTTTCGGGGCGATACCCGAGCAGCTTCGCTGCCTGGTTCGTCAACTCGTTGACCGGCAGGTGGGTGTGCCCGCGCCGTTCGGCCTCCCCGATCAGATACCAGGCCGCTGCCTGCGCGCGACGATCCGACTCGGGAGGGAACCCGGCAGCTATCGCGATCGTGTCGGCTCTTGCGAATCCGACCCCGTCGATCTCGGTCAGGCTGTAAGGGTCCTCCCGGATCGTCCGCATCGCCCGGTCGCCGAAGCGGGTGTGGATCTTCCCGGCGAGGTGGGCAAGTCCGTGAGGAGCGAGCTCGACGTGCAGGTCCCTGACTGCCCGCGTCTCGTACCAGCTGTCCAGGGCGGCTTCGCGCTGTTTCGCGCCGAGGCCTGGCAGCGAGCCGATGATCCCCTCGGGATCAGCCGCGATCTTTTCCAGCACCTCGGGCCCATGAAGGGAACAGAGAGCCTCAGCCCGGATCGGCCCGATGTGTCTCAGCGAGCTCAGGTAAGCGACCTGGCCGGCCCGGTCGGACGGGTCCATCGGCAGCGCGGAGAAGACCTCGACCTGGGGGCCGTACTTGTGGTGCTCGGTCCACCTGCCGACCAGCTTGGCCCGCTCCCCCGGCTTCAGGTGGCCGATCGTGCCCGTTGCTATGAACTCGTCCCCGGAGTCTTCCCGGACCTCCACGACAGCGAAACCACCATCGTCAGCCGACCAGATCACGTGAACGACCTCAACGGCACCGTTGAACGAAGCCTCGCTCTCGAACAGCTTTCCCGCGCCGGAATCCACCCGCAGAGTATGCGTAGCGCGCCGGATAGACTCGCGTCTCATGGCCGAGCCGTCCAAGCCGCTTGGAGATGCGGTCGCGGAAGCGACCGAAGCCGCGAGCCTGCCCAAGGCCAGCGGCAGAAAGAAGACCGGCAAGCCCCAGGACGTCTTCGGCGGCGAGATGCGGCGCCGGGATCTCTTGCCGCTCCTGATCTTCCATCTGATCCGCGAAGAACCTTCGTATGGGAACCAGCTGATCGATGCGATCGAGACCCTCACCCAGGGTGTCATCTCGGTCAATCCCAACACGATGTACCCCCTTTTGAGGGACCTCGAAGGTAAAGGGCTGATCGAGGGAAGCTGGGAGCATCCGGACAAGAGGACCCGTCGCTTCTACTCGATTACCCCTGAGGGTGAGGAGGCCTACGGGGAGCTTCTGACCGAGATCGAACCGTTCCTTGACTCGGTGATCCGGTCGGTGACGATGATCAAGGCAGAGGTTTACGGGTCCTAACTGGTAGTTTGCGCGACGTCAGGCCGGGAGGAGAGAACCGGCACCGCATCATGATGTTGGAGGAAGTTATGCCGACTGGGACAGTCAAGTGGTTCAGTGACGAGAAGGGCTTCGGATTCATCACACCCGATGATGGCTCCAAGGACGTCTTCGTCCACCACAGCGCAATTCAGGCCGACGGGTTTCGCACCCTGGCCGAGGGCGCCAAGGTGAGCTACGAATCCGAAGAGGGGCCGAAGGGTCCCGCTGCCGCTTCCGTCGAGACCATCTGAACCCGGTCTCGGAAGAAGTATGAAACGGCCGCCCCAGGGCGGCCGTTTTCGTTTCGGGACGGATTGGCTGCTGCCCTTGAGCGAGCCGCCCGTCAGGAGTAACTTGAACTGGCATGTACAGCACGGGTGGTGTCTCCGATCGTTTTGTTCCCCTCTGGTCAAGGGTCGAGGAAAGACTGGGAGGGCCCCTGCCGGCGGCGCTCCGCTTCTGGGACGGCAGCGAGATCGGTCCCGGTGAAGAAGGCTCCTGTCCCGACGTCATCGTGCTCCGGAACAAACGGGCGATGACCTACGTTGTCACCCGGCCCGATCAGCTCGGGGTTGCCCGGGCCTTCGTCTCGGGTGATCTCGTGCTCGAGGGAAGCATTGAGAGGGTCATGGCGGCCGGTGCCAGCCTTTACGGCTTCGACTTCACCCTGCAGGACAAAGTCGAGGCAGTGAAGCTCGCGGCCGGGCTCGGCGCGATCCGGGTACCGCCCCCAAAGCCCCCCGAAGCCGAAGCGAAACCGAAAGGCCGACTCCATTCGCTGCGTCGTGACAGCGAGTCGATTCAGCACCATTACGACGTCTCGAATGACTTCTACCGTTTGATCCTCGGACCAACCATGGTCTACTCATGCGCTTACTTCGAATCGCCCGAGGACAGTCTGGAGGAAGCCCAGACCAGAAAGCTCGATGTCGTCTGCCAGAAGCTCCAGCTCGAACCGGGGGAGCGCCTGCTGGACATCGGTTGCGGCTGGGGGTCGATGGCGATGCATGCGGCCGCGAACTACGGGGTCGATGTGGTGGGGGTGACTCTCTCCATCGCACAGGCCGAAATGGCCAGGCAGAGGGTGGCCGAGGCGGGCCTGGAAGACAGGATCGAGATCAGGATCCAGGACTACCGTGAGGTTCCCGACGGGCCCTTCGACAAGATCTGCTCGATAGGGATGTTCGAGCACACCGGCTCCGACATCGACACCTACTTCGAAGAGACTGCCCGGCTCGGCAAGCCCGGTGGCCTCGCCCTCCACCACGGGATCTGCCGTCAGCACAGTGATGAGGAGTCACCGAATACCTTCATCACCCACTATGTGTTCCCGGACGGGCTGCTTCACCGGGCGGCCAGGGTGATCGCCGGACTCGAGCGCTCCGGCCAGGAACTGAGGGACGTCGAGAATCTGCGTGAGCACTACGCCCTGACCCTGCGCCACTGGGTCCAAAATCTTGCCGACAACCAGGAGGCGGCGATCGCGGAAGTGGGCGAGGAACGCGAAAGGGTCTGGAGGCTTTACATGACGGCCAGTTTCCTCGCCTTCGAAAGAGGAGACATCGGCGTGAACCAGATCCTCGGCGTCATTCCGGAGCCTGGAAACGTCTCGCTCTACAGGCCGTCACCAGGGTTGCCCCTGGCCCGACGGTCTTACGTGCGCGAGGAGGTCTCAGCCGATCAGGTCGGGTAGCCCCGACCCTTTGACGAAATCGGTTGCCTGATCGACATCCAGCGGAGGTGCGATCAGGAAGCCCTGGGCCATGTCGCAGCCCAGGTCACGGACCATCTGGAGCTGGGCTTCCGTAGCCACCGCCTCGGCCACCACACTGAGGGAAAGCGCCCGGCCGATCTGGGTTATCGCGTCGGCAATCGCCGAGTTGCCCGGATCGCCCCGTCCGAGCCCCTCGATGAAGGCCCGGTCGATCTTGATCATGTCGAGCGGAAATTCGCTCAGGTAGCTGAGCGACGAGTAGCCGGTCCCGAAGTCATCAAGGGCCAGCCTCACACCGAACTCGTGGATCTCCCGAAGCACGTCGTCGATCACCGAGCTGCCGGCCAGCAGCACATTCTCGGTGATCTCGATCGCGAGGTTCTCCGGTCGGGTGTCATTGAGGACGAGCAACTCCGCGATCTCGGCCGCCAGTTCCGGCTTTCGAATCTGCCTCGAGGAAGCATTGACCGAAACGGTGATCCTGTCTTCCTGTTCAAGGCCTTCGTTCCATTCCCTGACCTGGCGGATGGCTTCGGCCATGATCCAGCTGTCGATCCTCGAGATCAGGTCGCTCTCTTCGGCGATCGGGATGAAGAGTTCAGGCTGAAGAGTTCCTTCCCGGGGATGCTCCCATCGGGTCAGTGCCTCGAACCCGGCCAGCTTGCCGTCGCGCAGGCTGATTATCGGCTGATAAACCGCCCTCAGTTCCTCGTTCTCGATTGCGCTGTGCAGCTGGCGTTCCACATCGAGCCGACGAAGGACCCGGTCCCTGATCGGCTTTCCGAAGGACTCCACCCGGGCGCGACCGGACTCCTTTGCCAGATACATCGCCGCATCTGCGTCCCGGATCAGGTCCTCAGCCGACTTGGGCTCTTCCCGGCCTGGCTGATACGTGGCAACACCGATGCTGGCGGTGACGAAACGCTCGGTTCCGGCGACCGGAATCGGTTCGGCGATGCTCTCCAGCATCCGCAGGCCGACCTCCTGGGCCTCCTCCACGGACTTGATCGAGGCGAGGACGATGCCGAACTCGTCTCCGCCGAAGCGGGCAACGGTATCTCCGCGCCGCACGCTGGCCGAAAGCCTCGGGGCGATCTCGCGGAGCAGTTCGTCGCCGGCATGGTGGCCGATGCCGTCGTTGATCAGTTTGAAGTGATCGATGTCGAGGAACAGGAGACCCACGATCCCTTCCCTCGAGCCGGCTTCGTCGATGGCTTCAGCCAGCCTCCGGGTGAAGAGCTGACGATTGGGAAGGTCGGTGAGCGGATCGTGGTTCAGTCGGTGCTCGAGAGACTGGTCGGTGCGGCTGCGCTCGATCGAGTTGCCGAGAACATTCGCGGCTGCCCGGAGGAAGTTCCCGTCCTGTTCAGAGAACGCACTGATGCGGTCGGAGTGGACGATGATCATCCCGAACTGGTCGACGGCCCCCATGATCGGAGCGATCATCGAACTGCGGACGGGATCAGGGAGAAAAGGCGTGAATCGGGCGAGCCGCGGATCGTCCTGCCAGGAGGGGAGGAGAACCACGTCCCCCTGGGCCAGGTGACTGTCCGGGTACTGCTCCGGGTCATATGGAAGCTCGTTCGACCAGCCGAGGTTGGCGGATCGGTGATGAAGGTGGAGCCGCTCGTAGTCTTCCTGCTCCCAGATCGATGCTTCGATGACGCCATCAAGCTTGCCGATCCAGTCGACCGCGTATTTGAGAAGCGAATCAGGGTCCTCTCCCCGGATCGCCATCTCGCCGAGTCTCGCTACGAGCACCTGTTGCTCTGCCTTCAGCTGAATCGCCGCCTCGGCAGCCTTCATTGCGGTGATGTCCTGCATCACCCCGTGCCAGACGGGGACGCCGTCCTCACGTCGCTTCAGCCTGGCCCTTTCAAGTATCCAGACATAGCTGCCCTCTTTCGTCTGAAGCCTGTATTCCGCCGGGGGATGAAGGTCGAGTCCGATCAGCCGCTCGTCCTCGTATGCGAGCGCGCCCTCGCGATCATCGGGGTGTATCGAGCGATACCAGAGGGTCGGGTCGGAGGTCCACTCCTGGGGCGTGTAACCGAGGATCTTCTCGATCTGGGGACTCGCGTAGGTCCACTTGCCTGACTCGCCCATCTCCGCCGTGTATAGGATCGCGGGGACCGAGTCGATCAGGTGCTCGAAGTCGGGGTCATCCATCTGCTCCCGTTCGATTTCGAAGCCGGCGGGAGCTGGCCCGGGTCCGGTGAATGACCGCTTGACCCCTTCGTCAGCAGGGTCGGCGTACTGGCGGAGCCAAACACCGAGAGTGTGCGCGGCCGCTTCAAGGTCGGCGACCCGGGCCGAGCTTTCGGGGGCCCAGGCAGCCGAGATCCGCAGTCCTTCCAGGTCCGGGTGCGAGAAGCACGCGGTCGTCATTCCGCTCAGCACGGAATCGGGCCTTCCGACGCCGACCCCGGCTGAAATCGAGGTCAACTCGGCGATCGTCATCGGGTCCAGCCGGGTTGGCCTGGCCGCGATCGGACCTTCCCGGTCACTCACCACCGCGCCGATCGCCCCGAACTGTTCCACTGCGGCTCTGGCAGTCACTTCGGCTGCCTCGCCGACAGACTGGGCCCGTCCAAGTTCCTTCCGGAGGGCTTCCTGGTCCGGGGTCGCGTTGTCGCGGGGCTGGCGTCTGTCGGGACTCATGTGATCTCCGCTATTGACATTACGGCAGCTTCGATCAGATTCGGCGAAGTTCCTATGTTCAGGCGAAAGTACCCGGCGCCTTCCCGCCCGAACCCCGGTCCGCTGGAGACTGCCACCCGGGCTTCATCGAGGATCGGGATCGACGGGTCCGGCCCGAGTCCGAGGTCCCTCGCGTCGATCCAGGCGAGATAGCCAGCTTCAGGGGCCTGGTAGGTCGCTCCGGGCAGCCGGTCGGCCAGCAGGTCGGCGAGAAAACTCCGATTGAAGTCAAGCTGCCCGACGACCTGGTCAAGCCAGTTGTCTCCGTGCTTGAAGGCGGCGCGGGAAGCGATCACTCCCAGATGTCCGGGATGGGTAGCGCCGGCAGGAAGCCTCGAAACGACCCTCGCGGCACGATCGCTCGCGGTGACAATCACCGCGCAGCCAAGGCCCGCGATGTTGAACGCCTTGGACGCGGAGGTCACGCAAATGCCGCACTCTCGGGCTGCTTCGGAAACCGAAAGGAACGGGACGTGAGTGGCGCCGGGAAGGGTGAGTGGTGCGTGGATCTCGTCTGCCAGCACCCAGGCATCTGCTTCGGCGGCCGCCTCGGCCAGGCGTTCGAGGTCGGACCGCGAGGCGACAGTGCCCGCCGGGTTGTGGGGATTGCACAGGATCATGGCCCGCGCGCCTGCCCGGAATGCCTCTTCGATCGCGGGCAGATCGAGACGGCCTTCTGGATCGATCGGAACTTCTACGATCTCGCTGCCGACTTCAGGGATGATCGAAAAGAAGGGGAAGTAGACGGGGGGATTGATGATCACTCCCTCAAGCGGGCCGGTGACCAGATCAAGCAGGGCTCGAAGTCCGCCGACCACGTCCGTGGTGGCGGTCACCTGTTCCGGGTCAACAGTCCAGTCCCAGTGACGGGCAGCGAAACCGGCGAAAGCACTTGCGAGGTCCGAGTCGGTTGCGTTGGAGTAGCCGGTGTCATCGACATCGATTGCTTCGACAAGCGCTTCCTTGACGGGCCGGGCGAGGGGAAAGTCCATCTCGGCGACGAACGCCGGCAGCACATCGGGCGGGAACGAGGTCCACTTGGCCGAGCTGCGGCGGCGCAGCCTCTCCAGCGGCAGGTCCCTCAGCTCATATCTCTCCCGGTCCTCGGTCAACTCAGCTCCTGGGTGCTTGTTCCAGGTTCATTCTCCCCGGGCAGGAGCAGGCTGATCAGGAACGCCGGCACCGGCAACGCCGCTATCACGATCATCACCGTGGTCAGGCTGGTCTGGTCGGCCAGTAGTCCCAGAAGCCATGCGACGAATCCACCGAATCCGATCGCGGCTCCCAGCGTCACTCCCGAGGCGACCCCGATCCTGTTCGGAAGGAACTCCTGTCCCATCACGACGGCGATCGAGAAGGTCCCGAAGAGGAAGAACCCGATCAGTGAGACCAGAATGAAGGCCCCGGCGACGCCTGCGGCGAGGAGGGCGAGGACAAGGGGGCAGACCATGGCCAGCGATACGACGAGCACCGGACGGTTCCCCAGCCGGTCGGCGAGGCTGCCGCCGATGAGCGTTCCCGCAATCCCGGCTGCGAGCAGAACGGAGAGGGCCGCGTTGCCGATCGCGTCCGAGGTGCCGAGCCCGGTGATGAGGAAGATCGGAACGAAGGCCTGGAGTCCAAAGTAGGCGGAGGATCGGAAGCCGGCGACGGTCGCGATGCCGGCAAA
Organism: Solirubrobacterales bacterium; assembly: GCA_020438355.1. Taxonomy (GTDB): domain Bacteria; phylum Actinomycetota; class Thermoleophilia; order Solirubrobacterales; family 70-9; genus 67-14. The sequence continues at coordinate 66,699 of JAGQUT010000001.1, forward strand.
CGGGATCCAGCGGTCCCTTCCACTGGCGCCGCGGGCTGCGGACCTGCCAAGAGCGGCGAGTCTCAGGGCATCGATGCGGGGCATTTCGCTGGCCAGCCAGATCGCACCGATGGTCATCGGGAGCGCAAACCAGACGATCCCGTCGAGTCCGAAGGCCAGTACCAGCAGAGTGATCAGGACCGGTCCGATTGCGAAGCCGATGTTCCCGCCGACCCCGTAGAAGCTCATCGCTGTCGCTCTCCGCTTCGTGCCCGCCACGTAGTTCGCGTTCCTTGCCCCTTCGGGATGGTAGGCGCCGACCCCCAGTCCCGCGAGCCCCACGGCCACCAGGGTCATCGTGTGGGAATCAACCAGACCCACCATGGCGATGCCCAACCCACCGGCCAGTACCCCGCCCGGGAGCAGCCAGGAGATCGACCGGCTGTCGGTGATGTAGCCGAATAGTGGTTGAAGCAGGGAGGAGCAGATCGTCATGACAAGGAGAAGCGACGTCGCTTCCGCGTAGCTGTATCCCCTTCGGGAGATCAGAAATGGAAGGAGGGCGGGCACGGCACCCTGACAGGCATCCACCATCGCGTGACCGGAGGCAAGGACTGAAATTGAACGACGGTCCATCTCGTCCTCCGGTGTTTCTTGCCCTGGCATCGCTGAAGCCTGTCAGAAGCTGGTCCGACTATCGACTCTCTGGCCGTGAGCGACTACCCCGACCATGGATCTCCCGTACGCCGCTCGAGGGAAGCAGCAAGAGCGCGAATGCCCTGCGCAAGATGCGGCAGCCGTGGCGAGCCGGCGCTGAGGAAACCGCGTCCATACTCGGCCGCCTGGAGTAACGATCCCGGCACCTATTTCGGCTGCCCGGAATGCGGTCACCTCCTGGCCCGGCTCTCCGGGCCGGCGGCCAACCGCCCCTCCGACGTGCCTTCGGATCGTCTGCCCGAGCCGTCCGGTCTGCTCCGGGAGGAATTTCTTCCTGAACTCGGGCGTTCGCTGTGCGGATGGATGGGGAGCCAAAAGGGCGGCCTCGAACTTGGCGACCGGTTCGGTGCCGCCGCCAAAGCGATCGCGAGGCGTCTTGAGATACCTGTCCTGAACGGTTTGAGGCTGCCGGGCCGGGTGACTGTCGTCCCTTCCTTCGTGCTGGCGGGCCTTGGCAGCCCGTGGATCGTTGCGTTCTGTGAAATACCGGGCAGCAGCTTCACCTTTGCGGAGGCGAAGGTTTCCGGGGTGCTGGAGGTCGAAACGGTGGAGACGGTCGTGATCGTCTCGGTGGTCGAGTTTCGCGGGACGGCGAGGGTTCGCCTGAGACTGATCGGTCCGGAGGGGGAGGACCCGGTGCCGCTGGAAGGCAGCCCGATCCAGGTCAGGCAGCGTCGGAGAGCTGACCGCTGATCCGGGCCTGCTCGGCGTTCAGGCCTGCGAGGTTGAGCCAGGTCGGGCTGACCGCTTCGAGGTCCCGACGGACCGAGGGCGCGATCGGTTCAAGCGTTGCTTCGAGGCAGGCATTGAACTGGCGGGATAGATCTTCCTCGCTGTCAGTCTGCTCCTTCTTCTTCAGGAACGACTGGTGCCAGCGCTCCAGCGCGTCTGACGCCTGACTGAAGATTCCATCCGGTCCGCTACGGGCCGCCCCGTAATGAGCCAGAAAAACGTTCTCGGCACCTATCTGCTCGAGCTTGTCGATCGAATCGAGCGAATCCGGGAGCGAGAAGTCCCAGGGCGGAGTGGAGGGCCTGACCACGCTGCTCCCCGGAAGCTGGACACCCAGCGCGTCGCCGCAGAAAAGCGAGGAGCTCGACGGATCGAAGAAGGACATGTGGGCCTCGGTATGCCCGGGGGTGGCGATCGCTTCGACCGGCCGCTCACCAAGGTCGACCTTGTCGCCGTCCTCGAGCGGGGTGATTCTCCGGGCATCGATCGGTGCTGGAAGCCCGTAGATGCGTTCGACCCGGTCCCCGTAAACCTTCTGCATGTCAGAGACCAGGGCGGCGGGGTCGGCAAGCCTCTCGGTCGATCCGGCCGGGGCAGCGATTTCTGCGCCGGGGAACTGGTCTGCGATGACCCCCGCGCCTGCCGCAGCGTCGGGATGGATGTGTGTGAGGAGGATCAGGTCGACCTTTATCCGTCTCGACTTCAGGGCTTCGAGGATTCGAGGGGCGGCATTGGCGGAGCCGGGGTCGATCAGGGTGGTGCGGCTGCCAGGCAGAAGGTAGGAAGATGACTTGCCCGGGTTGTCATCCAGCATCGGGTCGATCAGGACCGGGTCCGAGCCAGAGAAGGAGGCGGGAGGAGCGGAGGGAGTTCCGGCGTCACCTTCGGTCCGTTCGCCGCGGCTGCGGCGAGCGCCAAAGACCTTGGTCGGGACGTGGAAGCGTGTGTTCATCTCACCTCTGGTTCTCTAACCAGTCATCTTCCAGATGGATGCGGTCATCCCTTCAATTCCCCCTGAAAATCATTCGTGGAACCGAACAATGCCGAGCCGCCCGGACGCTCCGGTAAACGGCGTGTGAACCCGGGGGGCCGCCGAAGCCAAAGAACTTCGGTTCAGGGCCGTACGATGTCGCGGTCTCCGGGGGCCCGCGTCAGGTGAAACCTGAGCAGTCCGGTACGGCACTTGAACGAGCCGTCCTCGCCATAGGAGAAGTCCTCCTTGCCCCAGTAGGTGACGTAGATGTGACGGTCCGTCTTCCTCGCCTTCATCCAGCCATCGGCGTAGAACCCGAACCCGTCCCAAAGATCGAACTCCACTTCCGCCCTGCCCCGACGGTCGAAGGCGAGACTCTCGTCGAAGGTTGACGATTCGTGGAAGCCGTCCCGAACTGCCCCGTGATTCCAGCCCGAGCACCTGTACCAGACCGATACGCGGCCGGCCGCCCAGCGGTTACCGTCCATCCAGACCTTGCCCCGGGCCTTTCGGTTATCGACCGTGTAGGTCTGCCGGGCGGCGATCGGAGGCCCGGGATCGATCGAGTCATCGCCCTTGCCTCCGACCAGGAGGTCGGGACCTTTGCCGCCGCTCAGATAGTCATCGCCGTCCCTGCCGAAAAGCCGGTCCGGGAGCGAGTTGCCTTCCAGGATGTCGTCCCCGGGCCCTCCGTCGAGAACATCGGCCAGCCTTCCGCCGATCAGTCGGTCGTCCCCGGGGCCTCCCCTAAGCCGCGCTTTGGTTGCGTAGTTTCGAAGAACATCGGCACCAGGCCCGCCATCCACGACCGAGTCCCCCGTGGCTACCGCGGTGACAACGTAATCGGCTCCGGCACCGGCGAGGACCCTGGCCGAGCTGGCGTGAATCGTGCGAATCGTGTCCCTGCCCGGTCCGGCTTCGATCCTTCCACCGGCCCTGATCGAGTCGTCGCCGGTACCCCCATGCACCGAGGTCCAGTTGCCGCCGCCGCGCATCTCGTCATTTCCGGGGCCGAGGCATACCAGGGACTTCAGGCCGGCCCTCACCTTGTCGTCACCGGGGCCGGCGACGATCACCGAGTCGAAACCTCCCTCGATGACGTCGTCTCCACTGGTCCCGACGATCGTGGCGCGCCTTCCCTTGCAGTACTGAGGCTCGCCTTCACCCCCCGCGAAGCGCCGCAACTCGATCTGCCACCGTCCGTCCCTGATCGACGTTGCCGCCACGGTGACGCCGCCATCCGGTTCGATCACGGACGTAGCCTCGATGATCCCGCGACGCTGTCTCATCAGGTCGTTGGACAGCCGATCGCCCAGTCCTGCGGTAGCGACCCCGTCCCTGGTCCAGGTGGCATCGAGGGTGCCGTCCCGCTCGTACCGGGAAACGACGAACTGCCTCTTGCCTCCGGAGTTGGCGGTTCCGGAGATGATCATCCGGCCCCGACCATCCAATTCGACGTCGCTCATGCTGAGAGAACGTGATTTAGAGATCTCCGCGACCGCCCAGGTTTGTTCACTCGGGAAGAGCCGGCCGGTCCGGCCAACCCGTCTGAAGAAGCTTGTCGTCACCAGGTAGGTCCGGTCCGGTGCCTCGATGATTCGGCCGCGATTGGTAACCGCCACCTCACCGGCCCAGATTCCCAGGGAGACCAGGCCGTCGTCCCCGAATCCGCGGTCGTATTCGCCGGTGGCCGAGAACCTCTGAAGTACGTCATCCCGGGTTGGCTGGGGCTCTCCGTAGAACACGCTGTCGCGGCTCCGCACCAGGATCCGGTCCTTGCGATCCATGCCCAGGGCGCTGGGTCTTTCGCCCGGGTTCCGGCCCGCGGCGATGGTGACCAAACCACCATCCCCGTAGCTCTCGTCGGTCAGGCCGTCAGGGGAGAGTCGAAACAGGAGAACATTGCCGCAACGGTGGCGGCCCTGCGCGGGTGCCGCGGGCCGCTTCGTCGTACATCCCAGGACGGTCACACCGGCAACGATCCGGCCCTGACTGTCGATACCCGGTCCGGTCGTTTCAAGAGTCTGCTCTTCGAGTTCTCCGAATCTGGAGAGTACATCCAGTGAGGCGATCCCCTGGTCAGCGAAGCTCTCATCCAGGGTCCCGTTCGCTTCGAACCTCGCCACTGCCGCGTTCGGTCCGACTCGCCCGAAGGCGATGATCCTGTCGTCCTGGAAGGAGAGCTTCGACCACTGCGAAGTGGGAGTGAGCACGAGGCCATCGCCATCCCCGAAGGCCGGATCGGGGCTTCCGTCGGGTAGTAGCCGGTAAAGGAAGCCGTTCTGGTCCGGGGTCGCGCCTCCGGAGAGGAGAAGCTTCCCGTCGGGCGTGCGGACCATGTCCCTCACGACCATCTTCTGGCCGGGGCTCGGTGAAAGGACGACGCGCCCATTCGTCCCGAATCCTGCGTCGACCGAACCAGGCGCGGCCTCTGCAACGGCCGAAGTGGAGAACGCGAGAGCCGCAGCTGCAGCGCAGGTGACCAGTAACTTCATTGTTCCTCCCGGGGTTGGCGCGGAATCCTGTCCGCGATGCAGCATGAAACCGCCGAAACTGCCCGGGTTGCGGTCAGACTCGCCAACGGCAGGCGATTCGGTTTCCTTAAAGCGAAACGCCCGCCGGATGGCGGGCGCGCTCGCATTGCTTCAAGGGGCGGGGCCCCTTGTGGTCCGTTCTAGACGGCCTCGACTGAAGCGGCGGCCGGACCCTTGGGTCCGTCCTCTGCTTCGTAGCTCACCTTGGCGCCTTCCGCGAGGGTGCGGAAGCCGTCCGACTGGATGGCGGTGTGATGGACGAATACGTCCTTCGAACCGTCGTCCGGGGTGATGAAGCCGAAGCCCTTTTCGTCACTGAACCACTTGACTGTGCCAGTAGGCATTTAGTCCTCCAACATCGGTGCTGCAAACGCGGAGGATGCTGGTAAAGCAACGACTGCGAGCGCTACACACGTCTTTGCCGGGTTTTCATTCCCGACCCTGTTTCGGGACCGTAGCATTATCTGCCCGATCTCGCTTGTTTTGTTACAAGGTTGTCTATCTCTCGTTGCGTCGGCGCGAACGGTTCTGCTGCCGCTTGCGATTGCCGCCCTGTCCCTTTGAACGGTTGCCCTGACGGCTGCTTGAGCGCGAGTGCTTCTTCGGGTGGCTCTCGGAATGGATCGAAACCGGCCCGCCACTCGCTTCCCACTCCTTGTGGAGTCCCAGCGACCTGGCGATCTTTCCGAACTCCCTGGTCTGGTCGGCCTGGACGAAGCTGATCCCGTTGCCGTCGGCCCCGGCGCGTCCGGTGCGGCCGACCCGGTGGACGAAGGTGTCCTGGTCTTCAGGCATGTCGAAGTTGATCACGTGGGTGACGTCGGCGACATCGATGCCGCGTGCCGCGACATCGGTGGCGACCAGGGTGTCAACCCGTCCATCCTCGAAATCGGCGAGTGCGCGCTGACGCTGATTCTGGGACTTGTTTCCGTGCATCGCCACGGCCCGGACCTGGCGGGAGCGCTTGCCCAGCTTCTTCACCAGTCGGTCGGCGCCGTGCTTGGTCCTGACAAAAACGAGGGTGCGGCCACGGTCAGGGTTCTCGAGCTCGCCAACGAGGGTCTCCAGCTTGGCTTCATGGGATACGTGGATGAAGCGATGCTCGATCTTTCCCTGCTTTTCGGGTGAGGGTTTGTTCACACGGGTTTTCGGATCGATCGTGTAGGCATTGGCCAGTTTGCCTGCCGCACCTTCGAGAGTGGCCGAGAAGAACAGGGTCTGACGGCTGTCATCAACCTGGCGGACGATCCGGTCCACGGCCGGCTTGAAGCCCATGTCCAGCATGCGGTCCGCCTCGTCGAGGACGAGGTAGCGGACGTTCTTCAGCGAGAAGGCTCCTCGCTGGAGCTGGTCTTCCAGGCGCCCGGGGCAGGCGACGATGATGTGAGCCCTGGCGGCGCGCCTGGCCTGCTGCTGCAGGCCGACACCGCCGTAGACGGCGGCAATCGAGAGGGCGCGGGCGTGGCAGATCGCTTCCATCTCGTCGACGATCTGACTGGCGAGTTCGCGGGTCGGCGCGAGGATGAGGGCGGAAGGTCGCGGATCCTCGGCCTGGACCAGATCGACCAGGGGAACGCCGAAGGCGAGGGTCTTGCCGGAACCGGTCGGGGACTGGACCAGCACGTCGTCGCCCTCGAGGATGTCCTCGATGACCTGTCGCTGGATCGGGAAGGGTGCTTCGATTCCGCGTTCGCGGAGGGAATTGACCACGGCGTTTGACACGCCGAGATCGGCAAAGGACTGCTTGGACATTCTGTTCAACTTCCTGTGAGGGGGTAAGAGGGGAGATCCGGTAACCCCAAAACGCCGAGAAACCAAGCGAAAACAGGAAGGAACTGAACCTCGATCGCGTCCGAACGGGACAACGACCAGAAAAGAACATAACAGGCGGGATAAAGAAAACCTCTGCTCCCTGCGGGTTTTCCCGTACTTCGCGGCACCTCGACCACAGTCCCTATACCCTTATTGACCCGCGAGTCAACTTCTCGCATCCGCAGCGGGCAAGCCGCCCGCAAGGCTCTCAACTCAACGCTCCGGAGGACCAAGAAACCTCATGTTCGTACACAAGGCAGCCGTCGTCGGCGGCGGCACCATGGGCGGTCAGATCGCCCAGGCGATCGCCGCGTCAGACATTCCGGTCGTGATCAAGGACGTCGACCAGAAGTTCGTCGACCACGCGATCGAAGAAGTAAAGAACGTAACCACCGGTCAGCTTGCTGGCAAGGTCAAGAAGGAAAAGATCACCCAGGAGCAGGCCGATGCCCGCCTGGCCGAAGTTCTGGCCAATGTGACCGGCACCGTCAGCTACGACGAGTTCGGTGATGTCGACTTCGTGATCGAGGCCGTCCCGGAGAAGATGGAGATCAAGCAGGCGGTATTCGCCGAGCTCGACGCCGTCACTCCCGGCCACGCGATTCTGTCCTCGAACACCTCCGCTCTCTCGATTTCCGAGATCGGCGAGGCCACCCTCCGTCCGGACAAGGTCGTTGGTTTCCATTTCTTCTACCCGGCTTCAGTGATGCCGCTGGTCGAAGTGATCATCGGGGATGACACCTCCTCGGAGACCGCCCAGACCGCTTCCAACTTCGCCCAGGCCATCGGCAAGCAGCCGATCACCTGCGGAGAGGTTCCCGGCTTCGTCGTCAACCGCATCCTCAACTCGGCCGTCGGCGAGATCTGGCGCGCCCAGGAAGAGCGCGGCCTCTCGATCCAGAAGATCGACGAAGGCGTTGGCGCCGCGAACGTTGCCCCGATGGGTCCGTTCATCCTGGTCGACCTGCTCGGCCTCGACACCGTCTACCACGTCGCCGACCACCTCAATAACTCCTACGGCGAGCGCTTCTACGTCCACCAGGGCATGAAGCAGCTGGTTGCCGACGGAAAGCTCGGTGCCAAGACCGGCGGTGAGGGTCTCTACAAGGACGGCGCCCCGAACATTCCGGGTGATGCCGATGCCGACGCCCAGGAACTGGCAGATCTCTTCCTCGGCAAGGCTCTCGTCGAGGCCTGTCTGATCCTCGAGGAAGGCGTCTGCTCCGTCCGTGACATCGACGTTGGAATGATGGCCGGTGCCGGTCTCGACCCCCGGCGCGGTCTCTTCCCGCCTTTCTGGAAGGCCGACATCGAAGGACTCGACGTTTCGCTCGAGCGGATCGAGAAGCTCAACGAGAAGTACGGAGACGAGCGCTTCCCCGTCCCTGTCACTCTCAAGCGCCTGGTCGCGCAGGGCCGCCTCGGCTTCAACGCCGGCCAGGGCTTCTACCCCTACCCGCAGCCCGACGAGGGCGATCAGCCCGAAAAGGTCAAGCTGGAAACCCGCGGTGACGTCGCGATCGCCTGGCTGGCCAACCCGCCGATGAACGCGATCTCCCCCCAGGTCATCCAGGATCTCGGAACCATCTGGGAGAAGGTCAACGCCAACCCGGAGATCGGCGCGATGGTCATCGCTTCGACGATGCCGATCGTGTTCTCCGCCGGCGCTGACATCAAGGCGTTCACCCAGATGGACACCGAAGGTGGTGCCGAGCTCATCAACAACGGGCATGAGCTGCTCAAGGGCTTCGGCAACGGACGCATCGCGACCATCGCCGCAGTCAACTCGCTCGCCTTCGGTGGCGGTTGTGAGCTGGCTATGGCCTGTGATTTCCGGATTGCCGCCGAGTCGGCCGTTTTCGGTCAGCCCGAAATCAAGCTGGGAATCATCCCCGGATTCGGTGGAACCCAGCGCCTGCCGCGTCTCGTCGGTTGGGGCAAGGCCCTCGAGATGAACACGGTCGGTGATCCGATCTCCTCGATCGAGGCACTCGAGGCCGGACTGGTCAACGAACTGGTCCCGGATCAGGAGCTGTTCGACGTCGCTCTCAACTGGGCGAAGCGTCTGGCCGGCCAGGCCCCGCTCGCGATCGAGCAGGTCAAGCAGGTCAGCTTCCGTGGAGGCGACCCGGACGCCGGGATCGACGCCGAGAAGCAGGGCTTCGCAACCGTCTTCTTCAGCGAGGACGGCAAGGAGGGCATCAGCGCCTTCCTGGGCAAGCGCAAGCCAAACTGGCAGGGTAAGTAGACGCTGCCCCGCAGCAACCCGTTACTCGAAAGGGCGGCCTCCGGGCCGCCCTTTTTGCTTCGAGGTGGCCGAAGTTAGTCGTATAGGACCAAAAGAGACACCTCAACCTCCCCGTGAGGGCTGCGGACCGCGCGGTATCTGGCGGGTTATCTCCGGACTACCTTGATGCGGTAGCGGGTGTCGTTGCCTGCCTGGGTGCTGCTGGGAGCGAGGGCAAGCCAGATCGTCTGGGCCCGCTTCTTCAGGTTCCGCACCACGATTCCCTCGGTCTTGGGGTAAGGCCGGTTAGAGCGGACGATCAGATTATTCCCGGGCTTGCTGATCGTCTTTGCCTGGGGCTTGAGGGCCGACAGGACGATGTCGCCCTCGAGCTGGCCAACGTTGACGACGATCCTCCGCCTCGCAGGAATCATCACCCGGTAGACATCCGCCGGATCCTTGGCGCGGGAAAGCGTTGCGTTGAGAAGTCGCCGCTTGCCCACCCCTGCCTTCCACAGGAAAGGTGACTTCGGCTTGACCAGGGTGCCGTTTATCCACTTGATGTCGTCATTTGGCTCGTAGGGGTCAAGCGGAGGATTCGGTGCCGTGAGGCTCGACTCGATGCTGAGCAGGCCTTCTCCATAGTCGGAGTCGCGCCCCGGCTCGCCGAGGTCGGTGGCCGAGGAGGTCAGGAGGCTCGCGATCTGGAGGTTTCCAAGCTCGGGTCGCGCCTGCTTGAGCCATGCGGCCGTGGCCGAAACCATTGGTGCGGCGAAGCTCGTTCCGCTCAGATAATCCCAGGTGCGTTCGATGCCTCCGGCGTTCTGCCTGACGTTCGGGGCGTACACCGATGCGCCCGGCGCAACTATGTCCACTCCTGCGTTCCGGGTCGAGAAAGGTGCGAGCACCGACTTGTCGTCGACGGCACCTACCGAGATCACATGAGGATCGACTGCCGGTCGCATCGGGGCGTTGCCCGAGTCCCCGGAGTTGCCGGCCGCGGCCACCGGGATCGACCCCTTCCGGACCGCGTACTGGGTGGCGACGAAATGAGTGAAACAGGACCTGGCGGGCAGTGTGTAGCTCATGTTGATCACAGCCGCCCCCTTGTTTGCGGCCTTGGTCACGGCCTTCGATGCGGTCGAGCAGGTCAGGCCCGAGGCAAACAGCTGCATCCTTGCACCGGGCCATACGCCGCGGATTCCTTGATCCTCGCCGGGCGAACCGATGATCCCGGCGATTGCGGTGCCGTGCCAGTCGGCATCCGGGCCGAGGGACTTCGATCCGGTCAGGTTGGCCGCCAGAAGGTCCGGGTGAAGCGGGTCGAGGGATTCCTCGACTACGGCGATCAGCGGGCTCTGGCCGGTGACTGCAGGGGGAGTCACATCACCCGGGTTGACGATCCGGTCGAGCCACCACTGCTCCGCAGAATATTTGTCTGTTGGGTAGCCGCTGCGAGTGACCGGCACATCCGGCTCGGCGTAGACGAGCTGGCCGGCCGACCTGAGGCGGCTGGCCAGCCGGTTTGCCCTGTTCCTGGGCACCCGATAGCTGCCCAGGCGAGCGCCGATCTCCCTGGCACCAACCGATTCCGCGATGCGGTCTGTGGTCGGCCCCGGGATGCCGCCAACGATCCAGCCGCTGCTGCCGGCGCCAGCGCCGGTGGAACTGGCGCTCGCATTGGAGGGAAGGATCATCGGTGGCTGGGAGCCCGAGGAGGCCCGGGCATTACCGCCCGTGACAAGCCCGAGAAAGACCAGTCCGAGGAGCACGGACAGCAGGAGGTATCCCGGCAGGCTGCCGATACCCCCGGCCAGCCTCGCTGGCCGACCTTCCCCAGTCTGATTCTCGAAAAGATGCATGCCTGTCTGTAACCCGCAAACCCGCTCGTGGTATCGGATGACCATCGAAATATTCCAGACCCGGTCCTGACATCCCTGCCGGCCCTGGCCCTCTAGGCTCCCTGCATGCCATATCCCGAAGCAGTCCTGTTCGACAACGACGGCCTCCTGCTGGACACCGAGGCTGTCTGGAGCAGGGCGGAGCAGAAGCTCTTCGAGCTTCGAGGCAGGGAATTCACGATCGAGCACAAGCGCAGCCTGGTTGGCTCATCGGCACGAATCGCCGGGCAGAAGCTGGCCAGATTCCTTGACGAGCCAGGCCACGAAGTCGAGCTGATGGATGAACTCAACGAGCTCGTCCTGGCCGAACTGGAGGGCGGGGTCGACGCGATGGTAGGGGCCCGGGAGCTGGTTGAGCTCTTGCGACTGGCCGGGGTTCCCGTGGCACTGGTCTCAAACTCGCCGCGCCGCTTCATCGAGCGCTCACACGAAGTGGCTGGAACAGGATCGCCTTTTGACGCTGTGATCAGCGGACACGAGGTGCCCGAGGCGAAGCCCGCTCCCGACGCCTATCTGGAGGGCTGCCGGCAACTGGGGGTCGAACCTGGAAAGAGGGTGATCGCTCTCGAGGACTCTCCCTCGGGCGTCACCGCTGCGGTCTCGGCCGGCCTCTTCACGATTGGCATCCCTTCGGTTCCCGGGATCGACCTGAGGCATGCGGACCTCGTGGCCTCCTCACTGGAGGATGAAGCGGTCCTTCACGCCCTCGGCATAGAGACCCGTTAGGGCTACAGACTGAGAATCCGGCGGCGCCGGATCACCCGCTCGGCGACGTTCAGCGCCTCTTCAAGCAGTTCGACGTCGCCGTCCTGGGTCTTACCCTCGGCGGCGCGACCTGACACCCCTTCAAGACCGGGAATGAGCTCTTCGAGCCTGTCCAGGTCCTTTTCGTGACCTTCGTCCTCGACCGCGAACTCGAGTTCGCTGATCGTCGCCCCCACTGCTCCGGCGATCGCGAGGCGTGCTGCAGCACCGTTTCCGTTGGTGAGGTCGAATCTGATTCTGGGTATGGCAACCTCGCAGGCGGTGGCTGGTTCCCGTCCTCCGAGGACTGCTGCGGTGCGGGCGAGGGGGCCGTTCCGGGCAAGCTTCTCCCGGCGCTTTTCGCCGGTTCCGCCTCTCGCGTCGACATCGACCGCTTCGAGATAGCGGCCTGATGCCACCTGGTCGCCATCGCCGTAGCCGATTCGCGCCGCCAGGATCGAAGCGATCTCGGTAGGCGTGCCGAAAGGGATGCCCGAGGAAGCTGCGTCAGCGGCCCGGACACGGTCAAGGGTCTGAATGGCGTCGTCGAGAACTTCGCCGGTCACTTCCGACTCCTCCATCGTCCTGAGCCAGGAGTCAGCGTCGTTTTCGGCGCTGAACGGTTCATCGGCCCTGATCACTGTCACCACGGCGATGCTCACTGTCACCGGCTGCTCTCGCTGGGTCGCTTTACGCGGTCGACGCCGGCGCCGCCGTGCCGGGGGCAGGGCTCCTTCCGTCTCGGTCACCAGGACCCTCTCGGCCGGTCCCGAGCGGACCATGTAGCGACCATCGTCGATTGGCAGGCTGCCCGCCAACTCGAACTGCACGAAGCCGAAAACCGGGCTGATGGCGGCTAGTTGCCTTCGTCCTCGTCCGACTTGACCGGAAGTGAGTCATCGGAGGGGACGGTCGGGACGTCGGGGTTCGTGATCTGGCCGAGGCGTTCGGTCAGCTGTTCCCACTGCTCGGCTCCGAGCGTGGAGGCGATCGAGCCGCCCGGCTCATCAGAGCCAGCCATCGGGCTGAAACCAACGTGGAGGTGGTCGCCGTGGTCGCCCATCGCGAAGCCGGCCGGCTGCGGGTACTCCATCAATGAGATCACTTCGTCCGGGGCCATGGTGCCCTGCAGCGTGAGCACGAGGCGGGCGACCTGGTCGGTGAGCGATCCGGGGCCCTGGGTGGCCGGGGTGACGACTTCCCCGTTGATCGCGGCGATGTCGATCGCTGATCCGCGGGTGTGGTTGGAAACGTTGCCGGAAGTTGTTATTGATGATTCACGGCCGCAGAGCATGGAGGTGATCAGCATCGAGTAGCCGTTGGCGGTGATGAACTCGATGGTCGCGAGGATGCGGCGGTCGATCGAGCCGCTGGCGATGTAGTCACGGTCGCACTGCTGGCTGAACTCGACTTCCTGATTGTTCAGGACACGCTTCTGGAGCGCCGACTTGGAGAGGAGCAGGATGCCGCCGACTCCGAGGCGGCTTGAGAACCTGTCCTTGCCGGTGGCGCTGTAGATGTTGGTTTCAGCAAGGAGCTTCCAGCCGTCCAGGAAGGGCTTGGGGTCGATCTGCGGGGTGTCTTCTCCACCCGGCTTGATCGAGAAGTTCACCGAGGCAACGGAGGTTTCGGCGAGCCGGCCGAGCACGGTACCGGCGATCACGTGGGCACCCTTCTTCAGTTCGAAGAGGTCGGTGGTCTCGGGGTCGAACCGGTAGATGCCGGACTTGCTGCCGTCATAAATCAGGTAGTCACCGGGCTTGCCTTCGATCCCGATGCCTTCCGACTGGCGGACCGAGTTCTCAAGCGACTGGCCGTCGGTGCTGGCCCGCTTCTGGTTGCTTGGACGCAGCGGACTGGCGTAAACCCGGCCGCGAATGTCCTCGGAATTGTTCTCCGAGGAGTCGGGCACCTGGGCGATCTGTTCCTGTTCGCTGCGCCGCTCATCGGCAGCGGCCACCATCGGGTCTTCAGGCTGGTCGGCGGTCGCGGCGTCGGTCGCTGCCGCATCGGCTGCGTTGGGGTCGACCAGGACCTCGCTGATGTTCTCCTTTTCCTTCTCGGTCGGCGGACGGGAAGTCTCATCCTCTACCTGAGGGTTAGCTCCAGCATCCTCTCCAGGGGGAGCGACCGGCTGGTCGGTCGCCTTTTCCTCTCCCATTTCAGCATCCGGGTCTGGCTTCGGTTCAGCCCCGTCGTCCGTCGTGTCATCCGTGTAACCGAGATCCGATTCCTCGGAAACCAGTGAGGAAGTCTGCTTCGGCTGCGGGACCGGGTAGACGGTGGAGACTGATCCGAGTCCCGCGTACGAGTAACGGTTGCCGTATGCGTCCTCGAGGACGACGGTGCCGGTTTCCTGGTTGATCTCGACGATCCGCCCGTCGTTGACCGCGATCACGGGAGATCCCCCGGAAGCCGAGATGGCGATGGTGCGCCGATCCGCAGAAGACTCGATGTTCTGGGAGGCGGTTCCGTTCTGCCTGGCGGCTTCGGTGGAGACCTGACCCTCGTAATTGGCATCCGCCGAGGCAACCGGGAAGCGGGCCCCTTCAGTCAGTCCGGTTAGCGCACTGATCATCTCCTGCGGAATCTGGGAGTAGATCTTGGCGTACTTGAGGATCTTCTGGACGTACCAGTCGGCGTGGTTGTAAGCGAAGATCGCGTCGTAGGGACTCTCTTCGTAGCCGAAGTAGTCGAGGTAGTTCGCGGCGGAGCAGATTGCGTCGACCGGGTTGTACGGGTCCCGTACCTTGTCGCCGTTGGCATCAACGCCCCACTCGGCCCAGGAGGCGGGCATGAAGGCCATCCATCCGTTGGCGCCAGCGGACGAGGTGGCCACGTTGGTACCGAAGCTGGTCTCGTTGCGATTGATCGAAGCGAGCACATACCAGGGAATTCCGTACTGGCTTCCGCAGGCCTGGTAGATGGGGAGGAGGAAGGGCGGGATCTCGAACTGATCAATCACGAAGTTGGGCACGGTCAGCGCATCCGACTCCATCGGGTCGGAACTCACGTTGCTGCCGGGGCCGACCCCGCCGTTCAGGTTCGGGTCTTCTTCGACGAAGTCAGGCTCGCTTCCGTCGGGGGTGATTTCGCCGCCGCTCTGGTCGGGATCGATGACCCCGTTGGTGCCGGTTCCCCCAGTCGGCGCCGGAGCCACTCCGCCGGTCCCACCAGTCCCGGATCCGGTGTTTCCGGTGCTCCCGGTTTGGCCCTGTCCGGAAGGTGCCGGGGTTGTGGCGGGGGCGGCGGTCTGAAGGTCGGTCGCAGCGGGAGTGGTCTCGTTCCCGTTCGCGGCGTAACAGGACGCCGAGCCGGGAGCGCAGGGGACGGGTGTCGAACGGGCGACCGAAGAGTTGGCCGCAAACCAAGTCAGGGAGCCGAAAAACAGCGCGAAAAACAGGACCGCGAATTTGGCGGTCGGCGCGATGCGGCGTGTAGTCATTGAACCCTGGTCCACCTTTGGCTTCCCAACTAAAACAGACGCGGCCGACGCCCTCCCGTGACGCGGCAAGAGAACCGTATCGCAACGGCTTTCGCCGGCACTCCGACACTTCCTGCCGGGCTCTGCCGGCACCCCTCCGGTTTCCCCTTTAAGATCGTGTCATGTCAGCTGAAAACGATGGCAACGAAGGAATAAGGGACCGGGTCCAGTCGAAGGGCGAGAAGGCCGCTGCGGACATCGCTCAGGCGCTGATCGGGAGCCCCGCTTTTGGCCAGGCAGTCTCGGCGGCTGTGTCCGCAAGGGATCGCGCCGCCGACGCCCAGCGGGCAGCGATGGGAGCGATGGGAGTCTCCTCGCAGGATGAGGCCGAGCGTCTCGAACGAAGGGTGAGGGTGCTCTCGGACCGCCTCGAAGAGACCGAAGACCGCCTGGATGCCGCCCTCGACCAGATCCGTGAGCTGCGGGCAGAGATCAAGGACCTCCGGACTCCATCAGGGCGCAGCAAGAGCAAGTAGACTAAACCTCAACCTCAGGTTTAGACTTGGGCTTCGACTGCTGTCCGACAGGAGCCGGCAAGGCAGCGATCACGCTTCGTCCGACTGCCCTGAAAATCTCGGTGAGCCGGTCCTCGTCGAGCCGGGCTCCGGACTCGTCTTCAGCCACGACGACGATGGCTGCGGCAGGAATTTTCAGCCGGTGGGCCATCGCCAGCACCGTCGCCGTCTGCAGGTCTCTGGCAGACGCACCGGGAGCCTCCGGGCTCTTTTCCCCGAGCAGATCGAAACGGGCGACCAGATCATGGCTGCTTATGGTCGCGGCTTGCCCGACCTCCCGTAACGCCTCCAGCAGGTCGGGGTTCGGAAGGCAGGCGGACGCTCCGGGCGCGATGGTCCCGGATGCTCCGTCCATCGGAATTGCCTTCTCGACGACGAGAATCGTTCCCGCCTTGATCGCGGGGTCAGCGGCAACGCAGGTGCCCAGCCGGATCAAGCGGGAAGCGCCCTGGTCGGCCAGGTCACCGATGATGGGTACCGCAGCGGGGCCGCCCGATCCGGTCGACTGAACGGTGAGCTGCCGCCCTCGCTCCGTCTCGCCACGGTAGCCCCAGAGGCCGCGGGCCTGATGAGACATCCGCGGCTGGACCGTCAGTTCCTGGGCCAGCGAGAACGCACGCCTTGGATCCCCGACGAGAATCGCATCTCCCGCCGACGGTTCGATCGGATTCATCTTTACGGGCATATTCCTGTCCGGTCTGCGATGGCTGGAAGTAAACTAGTCCCATGGCTGAAAGCGGATCAGACAAGTCAAGCGGTCGGGGGATGCCTGACGGCCTCAAGGAGGCCATCGAAGGCGCGTTCGCCGCGACGGAACGGACCCGGGCCCAGGCCCAGGGACTCTCCGAGAAGACCCGGAGCCGGGCTCAGGGCCTTGTCGACGAGGTGACGAAGCGTGGTTCGGACGCCCGGGGGACCCTCGAGGGCCTGCGGCTGGTCAGCCGGGACGAGTTGAAGCAGCTTGAGGACAAGATCGAAGAACTTTCGGGGCGCATCAGCGATCTGGAAGCAAAATCTAAGTCTGAACCTGAGGGTTAGGGTTCAGGTCCTTAGCGGCTTCACAGAGCCGAATTCATGAAGCTGGAAGGCAAGTCCAAACAACGCATCCTGATCGCCGGGGTTGCCACCCACTGGGGCTCGGAACTGGCCCGAGCCCTGCAGGGACAGCCGGGGGTCGGCGAAATCATCGGGATCGATTCGAGTCCGCCCGGCGGTGACCTCGGACCGGTCAGGTTCGTGGAGGCGGATATTCGGGATCCCGCCATCTCGAAGATCGTTCCGGAACTGGAACCCGACGTGCTCGTGCACTGCGGAATCGTCTGGTACCCGGAAAAAGGAAGGCCGTCGCGGGCCCTCCACGACATAAACGTGATCGGCACCCTCCAGCTTCTTGCCGCCTGCGAAAAGACCCCTGGCCTGAAGGCCCTGATAGGACGCGGCTCGGCCGCGATCTACGGGTCTGCGCCCGGGGCTCCCTCCTTCTTCACCGAGGACATGGCCCGACGCTACCCGTTGGTCACACGTTTCCAGCGTGACATCGGCGAACTTGAGGGCTACTTCGACAACTTCGCCAGAAGGCGCCCCGAGGTCACCTGCTGCATGCTGCGGTTCCAGGTCGAGATAGGGCCCGATCTCGATACACCGTTCAATCGCTACCTGAGCCTGCCGGTGGTACCGACCCGGATGGGCTTCGACCCCCGGCTCCAGCTGCTTCACGTGAAGGACGCCACCGGTGCCCTCGCAGCAGCAACCCTGAACCCGGTCCGGGGGCCAGTCAACGTTGCGCCCGACGGCGCGATCTCCCTGAGCCGCCTGCTGCGGCTCTGCGGCAAGGCCGTGGTCGGCCTGCCGCCGGTGATCGACGGGTTCATCAACCGGCGAGTGGGCGGGTACCTAGGGTCGGCAGACCTCTACCGCGATGGAGAGTTGCTTCTGAAGTACGGCCGTGGATGTGACAACCATCGCCTGCGAGAGGAAGTCGGCTACGAACTTGCCTTCGACTCAGAGGGTGCCGCGAGGGATTTCGCCCGCAGTTCGGGCGGGCTTCCGACTCTCTTTCCCTCTCCGCATCCCGGATCGCCAGTAAGGGTCTCGCGATGAACGTGCCATCTGCGCCGGATCCCGAGACAGTTCTGGAATGGGCGAACACCGTCCAGTCGACCTCGGACAAGATCCTCCGGCGGCTGGCCGGCGAATACCACGAAGACGAATGGGGATTCGACGAGGAATTCACCGAGACCGTGTTTCCCATCTTCGAGTTTCTTTATTCGACCTGGTGGCGAGTTCAGGTCGAGGGTGCCTCCAACGTTCCCGCCCACGGGAGAACCCTGCTCGTGGCAAATCACTCGGGCGTAATCTTCCCCTTCGACGGGGCAATGATCGCCACTGCCATCCAGAAGGAGCATCCATTGCCACGCTGGATGCGGGCGATGGTCCTGAACTGGGCCTTCGACGTGCCGTTCGTGAGCTTCATCCTTCGCCGCCTCGGGGGAGTGGCCGCCAACCCCGCAAACCTGACCCGTCTGCTTGAAGCAGACCAGCCGGTCATGGTCTTCCCCGAAGGCCAGAAGGGATTCGGAAAGTCGTTCGCCGACCGTTACAGGCTGCAGCGATTCGGGCGGGGAGGCTTTGTCGAAGTGGCGCTGGAGACCGCTTCCCCGATCGTCCCGGTCGCCGTTGTCGGAGCCGAGGAGATCTATCCGAAGCTCGGAGAGTCGAAGCCGCTGGCCAGGCTGATCGGTTCTCCGTATGTGCCGATTACTCCGACCTTCCCCTGGCTGGGTCCCCTCGGCCTGCTTCCCCTGCCTTCACGATGGCGGATCGAGTTCCTCGAGCCGATCGACCTTTCCGGTTACGGGCCCGGTTCAAGCGAAGACCGGTCCCTCGTCTTCGATCTTTCAGAGCAGGTTCGGGAGCAGATCCAGGACGCTGTCTACCGCGGCCTCGTCGAGCGCGGTCCGGCCTTCATCTGAGCATTCGCGGTCTCCGCTGACCTTTCGCCGAGGCCTGTCCTGTTATCTCCGAGCGATTCCCTGTGAATTGAGTTAGGGTACCCGAAGTATTTCGTCCCGACGGCCCGGCAGGCCGTGAAAGTCCTAGCAGCGAGGTAGACAGTTGACCAGGAAGTTTCCGGGGGCAGCACGCTCCGTTCTCGCCCTCCCCTTGGTGGCCGCGGCGCTCCTCTCTGGCTGTGGCAGCAATGACTCTGCCGCTGAAGAGGACCAGCCCGACGTCGGCCTGACCTCGGTCAAGTCCTACCTGACCGAGCACACCGCGGAACTGGTTGAACAGACCGACGCACTACAGACCGCGGCCGACTCCTACTACGACCTCGCCAAGTCCCACGACTTCAATTACGCCTCGATGCTTCGTAAAGAGTGCAAGGCGGTTGACGCGGCCCTGACCGACGCCAAGAACGCGTTCGTAAAGGCCAACCCGGCCTACGAGGAGATGGAAGGCATCGTCGCCGGCATTCCCAGAACCGCCCAGTACGACACTGACATTGACGCCGGCTCCGACGCCTCGGATCCGGCCAGTGCGGTCTCCTTCAATCTCAAGCTGCCCAACGGCGAGGTCATGATGCAGCCGGGCAACCTCTTCTTCCTGATCGAGACGTCCCTGTACGGCACCAATGAGGATCTCGTCGTCAAGGGGGTCAAGCCGGATGTCAACTGTGATGGAAAGGTGAGCTTCGGTGAGGGGCTACCCGACGCGAACGTCCTGAAGGCATCCGCCGACGAGATCAACAGGCAGGCCCGGGACCTCGACCAGGACGCCCAGGAGATAGTCATCACCCCGTCGGATGCGTTCACCGCGATCACGGTCATGACCCCGACGATGAGCGAGTACTTCGAACAGTGGAAGCTGTCCTCGTTCGTGGCCGGAGAAGGCAAGGCGGACGAAGAGGGATTCGTTGCGACGTCCCGGCTTTCAGACATCGCCGACATCCTCACCGGCATCGATTTCACCTACGAAGAGATCGAACCTCTGATCGCCGAGAAGAACGCCGACCAGGCAGAACAGACGGCGGTCGAGCTATCGAACCTCCTCGGGACCGCAGAAGACCTCCGTGATCGGGAAGCCGCCGGCGAGAAGTTCACCGCCCGCCAGGCCGACCAGCTCGGTGCCGAGATGCAGGCCCGCGCCGAGCGGATAGCCGGCCAGGTGGCACAGGCGGCCAAGGATCTCGATATCGAGATCCAGGAAGGCTGATCACAAGTTGGCGCCGGCTTCGACCAAATCAGGTTCTGCCAGAAGCCGCGTCAGAGCGGCCGTCGCGACTTTCATCGCGGCGGCCGCACTCTTTCTCTCCGTCTCCCCGGCAGCGGCAGCGCCAACACCTCCCTGGCAGGCTGCTGACCAGATCACCAACAGCCTCTCTGACGCGCAGATCGACCTGATCCTGCGCGACTCAACGGCTGGATCCATTGACCAGGCCCGATCGGCTCTGGCGGGTCCGCTGCGGCAGGGCCTCGCCGCAAGTGCGCCCGCTGAACTCCGGGAAATCGAAGGTCAGCTCGACCTCGCCGCCCGCGCCGTCTCCGAGGGTGACGCCGTTTCACTTGCTGCGGCCCGGGGCACCATCACGGCCGCCCTGCGGCGAGGAGCATTCGATCGAACCGTTGAGCTCACAGCTGCGGACCGGCCCGTCGCCGCCAGGCAGTGGCTCCAGATCCGCGATTTCCGCCAAAGCACAAGGTTCACCAGGGTCGGCACCGGCGCCACCGAAGCCCTGATCGCGTTGTCGACAGGAGATCTGTCCCCCGGCGAGGCAGTGCTGCAGGTTCGGAAGGACTTACTGGATACCTATCAGTCCAGGCTCGCGACCAACAAGGCCGAAGCAGATCAGGCGGCCGATCGCGGCTTTCCCGAGCGCCTTGCGGAGACGGCTGCGGTCGTAGCCGGCTACTGGCAGATATTGAGTCCCGAGTACCGGGAGCAGCGAGGGGCGGTGGAGACCGCTCGCTCAAGCCGTGACTTCTCCAGTCTCGCGACGACGGCGGCCCGCACCGATCTTCCGGGCTTCAGGGCGGCATCGGCGGCTACTGCGGATGACCTTGACGGCTTCGTCGCCGCGCCGTTCACCGACGAGGAGCTTGCCCGCCGGGCGGCCCAGCTGACCCGATTCCTCGACCTGATTCCGATCGAGTACAGGGACGGGACCGAGGACGGGCGCGTGACCATCCCCTTCGAACTCCAGGAGGCCACCGCCTTCCACGAAGGAGTGACCCAGGCCTTCACTGACCTCGAAGCGGCCCTGCTCGAAATCGACCCGGTCGCCACCGGGCGCCTTGACGCCGAGATCGAACAGCTTGGTCAGCTGGTGAACGACGCAAACGAGCGGACCAGGGTCGTTCCGGAAGCGGAAGTCGAGCAGCTTCACGAACAGATCTCCGCCGGTCTTGAGCGACTGTTCCCTGGAGCCTGGAAAGAATCCGACGACGAAGCCGACTTCGACCTTGTCCAGATCAGCCTCGATCAGCTGGTCGCAGCGGCAAGCGCCGGCGAAGAGGGACAGGCAGAGCAAGCCAGGCTCTCCGCTTACGCTTTCTTCGAGTTCGGTCCCGAGCTCAAACTGAACGCCTTCGACCCCCAGCTCGTAGCCGAGATTGAAGGTCTCTTCTGGTACGGCGCCCGGGGAGTCCCGGGTCTGGCAAACCTGATCCAGAGTGGGGCGCCAGCTTCCGAGGTGCGGGAGACCAGCCTCGTACTCGAGGAGGCTCTGGCAGAAGCCCGCGACAAGACGGGGGAGGGGGTCAGTGATGCCACGGCCATAACGAACGCCTCGCTGATCGTCTTCCGTGAAGGTCTCGAGGCGATCCTGATCATCGCCGCGATCACTGCTTCGATGATCGGAGCCAGGGCTGCCCTCCGAAGGCCGATCTACCGGGGGGCCCTGCTCGCGCTACCGGCTAGCGTGCTCGGCTTCGTCCTTGCCGTGGCCATCCTCGGCTCGCTTGCCGCCTACGGCGAGAAGCTCGAGGCGGTCGTGGGGGTGATCGCGATCGCGGTCCTTGTCGTGGTCCTCAACTGGTTCTTTCACCGGGTCTACTGGACCGAGTGGATCGCCAGCCACCGGAAACGCGGCAAGGAGCTGACCGGAGATGTTGCTGCCGGTGCGGTGGCAGGTACCGCCACGATCGCGGGGCTGTACGTGCTCGGCTTCACCTCTGTCTTCCGGGAGGGAATGGAGACAGTTCTCTTCCTTCAGGCCCTCCAGCTCTCCTCCGGGGTAGGAGTGGTTGCGGCCGGGGTGGCGTTCGGGCTAGCCGGTACCGCGATCGTCGGGTTCCTCACTTTCAAGGCCGAGCGGAAGCTTCCCTACAAGAAGATGCTCATCGTGACCGGCGTTCTCATCGCCCTGGTCCTTTTCACCATGGTCGGCAACACGGTCCGCACCCTTCAGGGCGTCGGCTGGTTCCCGATTCACCCGATCGACATCGAAATACCACTGTGGATGGGCACCTGGCTCGGGATACATCCCTCCGTGGAAACACTGGTCGCGCAGTTCCTGGCCCTGGTCTTTGTGATTGGCAGCTACTGGGCGGCCGGCTGGTACTCCAAACGGCAGATGCGGATCCAGCGGGAGCAGTACGAAGCGAGCCTGGCAGCTGAGCTGGCGGGCAGTGATGCAACCTCGATCGATGACGAATTGACTGTCCCGGAGGCCGAAAAGTCGCCTGAACCGGTCGCCTGAGACCGCTCACAGAGCCGAATACATCAGGCTTTTTGGCTTTGTGAAGCCATTTGGTCCTGATTTAACAATCGAACAATCGGAGTGGGGGCATTTCCTCCGAGCGGCCAAAATTCTGCCTGCTCCCTGTTTCTAGATTTGCCCGGTCAGCTAAACGCTAATCGCGACCGGTGGGTCTGGGCCCGTCGGAAACAGGAGGAATCACTCGTATGAGTTTCAAGAAACTCGGTATAGCGTCATTCTTGACGCTTCTTGCCGCCCTGGTTGCGCCAGGTATCGCGGCTGCTGAGCCGGTGCAGCTCGAAGCCTTCACGGCCAAGGCGCTGGAACTGGACATGGTGTGGGTCGCTTTCGCGACCGTCCTCGTCTTCTTCATGCAGGCGGGATTCATGTTCCTAGAGATCGGCTTCTCGCGCATGAAGAATGCCGGTGCCGGCGTGGCGAAGATCCTCGTCAACCTGGGCATCGTCACTCTCGCCTGGTGGGCAGTCGGTTACGGAATCAGCGGCTTCGGTGAAGGTGGCCTGGCCGACTTCGTCGGTACCGACGGGTTCTTCTTCCACTTCGATCAGGACATCCTCGGAACGGCAGTAACCGCTGATACGGCAATGCTGATGCTCTTCGGGTTGGCCTTCTGCGCCGTCTCGCTGGCCATCGTCTGGGGTACCACGCTCGAGCGCATCAAGTTCAGCTCGTACGTGATCTACGCGATCGTCTTCGGCGCGATCATCTACCCGATGGTTGCCCACTCCGTTTGGGGTGGCGGCCTGCTGTCCGACGTTGGCGGCAAGCCGGTTATGGACTTCGCCGGATCCTCGGTCGTCCACCTCACCGGTGCTACCGGCGGCCTGGCAGCCCTTCTGCTGCTCGGCGCCCGCAAGGGCAAGTACGCAGCCGACGGTTCGCCGCGAGCCATTCCGGGTCACTCGATGCCGCTGGTCGGCCTCGGGATCATGATCCTGTGGATCGGCTGGTTCGGCTTCAACGGAGGCTCGACCTTCGTCACCGAAGGTTCGTTCTTCGGCGAGGTCATGCTGAACACCCAGCTGGCAGCCGCCGCAGGTGTGCTCGGCGCATGCATCCTGGTCTACATCAAGACCAAGGCGCTGGACGTCGGCATGGCCGGCAACGGCGCGATCGCCGGCCTGGTCGGCATCACCGCCGGCTGTGGTTTCGTCGAATACTGGGCAGCCCCGATCATCGGCTTCCTTGCCGGCCTGCTGGTCGTGGCCTGTGTTCTCGCGATCGAGAAGGTTCTCGACGATCCGATCGGAGCCCTCTCGGCTCACGGTGCCGCCGGAATCTGGGGCACCCTGGCCGTGGGTATCTTCGGCTCGCCCCGTCTCGTACTTGATGGCGCCGGTCCGGGCCTCTGGTACGCGATCTTCGGCGATGCCAGCTTCAGCGCTGCCCTCGGGCAGTTCGGAGTACAGACGCTGGCCGTCGTAGCGACGTTCACATTCGTCCTGGTCGTCTCGTACATCGTGTTCGCGATCGTCAAGGCGACCATTGGAATCAGGGTTACGGAAACCGAGGAAGACGCCGGACTCGACATTGCCTCCCATGGCATGTACGGGTACCCGGAAGCCTTCATCCCGCAGCCCGAACTGCCAGTCGGTGAGTACACCCCGTCGATGGCCGGTACGCCGGTTGCATCGCACGCGGATACCCCCGGCAAGGCCTGATAAGGAGAAGATGCTCAGATGAAGAAGATCGAAGCATTCATTCGCCACGAGGCGTTCGAGCCGATCCGCACGGATCTCCTCGAGAAGGGCATCCCTTCAATGTCGATCCTGGAGGCCAAGGGCTCCGGACGGCAGAAGGGAATCGTCGAGACCTACCGCGGTTCGACGGTCACGGTCAACGTTCGGCCGAAGCTCAAGATCGAGATCGTGGTCGCGGATTCCGAAAAAGACCTCGTTGTCGAAACGATCCTGCGTCACGCTCGATCCGGAGAGATCGGAGACGGCAAGATCTTCGTTATTCCGGTCGAGGAATCGATCAGGATCAGGACCGGCGAGCGAGGAGACGAAGTAACACAGGTCCATCTCGACGAGTAGCGATGGGCTGACACGGACTGGGCGGCGGCGCGAATGCGCTGCCGCCCTTTTCCGTTGTCTGGACACATGACCACAGCAACTCCCAAAGCTCCGGCCAGGGTGCTGGCCAGATACTCTGACCCGGTGGCCGACCGGCGCAGAATCGGAGTCCTGGTGACAGGTGGCACCGTTGGCTCCCGATCCGAGGCGATGGGTGGCCGGGAACGGCTTGTGACCCTGAGTGGGTCCGACGACCAGCTCGATGTCTTCTCTGGCCCCAATGTAAAGGGCGTCCTCGAGGAATCCGGCATCACCACGGTTCTGAGACAGCCTCTCAACATGCTCTCCGAGAACATGACCCCAGAGCACTGGGTGGTCATGGGTCGGGAGATCGAGGACTTGATCGAAACCGAAGGGGTGGACGGGGTCCTGGTCCTTCACGGGACAGACACGATGTCTTTCACCTCGACCGCTCTTGCTTTCATGCTGGCGGGCATCCAGATACCGGTGGTCCTGACCGGGTCCAATCGCCCGCCCAACGAGCCGGAGTCCGACGCAGACAAGAACATCGCCGACGCGCTGATCGCCCTTCAGCACCTGACTCCCGGTGTGTTTCTGTCCTTCGCCGGCAGGCCGAACGCCAAGAGCAGGGTTCACGACGGCGTATCGGTACGAAAGGCCCGCGGTTCAGGCCCGGCATTCGTTTCCGCCGGAAGGGTCCACGCCGCCGAGGTGGACTGGGGCTCCTTCGAGTGGGTGCTGAAGACGCGGGAGCCGGAGTCGATCAAGGACCTGATCCCCGAAATCGCGTCGGCTCCATTTCGAATCGCGGCTGATGACCGGGCGCTACGGATCGACCTTCATCCCGGCATTGACCTGGACCTGATGTTCGAAATGATGCTCCGGGGTGGTTACAGGGGCGCCTGCCTGACCCTTTACCCCGCGCTGACCGCGCCGACCGAGCCCGCCGAGGCTTCCGTGCCGGAATTCGCCCGGCGTTGCGCCGAAAACGAAGTAGTTCTGGCCCTCACGATGAACGCCCGGCCTGTAGGGATGCGGAATCACTACGAATCCAAGTTTCAGCTTGAAGATGCGGGGGCTGTGCTGCTGCCAGTCATTCCTGAAGTCGCCCTGGTCAAGATGATGTGGGCGCTCGGCCTGAGCGAGAACTACGCCGACGTGCGGAGCATCCTCGAGACCGAGGTCGCATGGGAGTTCGGCGGCAGACCTGCCTGACTTAACTGCAAGTCGGCGAGCTTCGCCCCGCCTCCATGATCCACCCGTCCGTTCACAGAACAAGAAAATTGATGAACGGACTCCGTCCACTGTCGACCATGCCCAATACGATCTGAACTATGCCCGGTGAAGAACGCATCAGTCTTAATGAGGCGGCTCGTCGGGCGGGTGTTTCCCCGGCGACGCTGACCCGATGGGCGGACGAGAAGATCGTCCCGGTCCGCAAAGGCAGATGGACTGCTGCGGCAGCTGCCCAGGCGCGTATCGTCGCCCGGATGCGGGAGCGCGGCCACTCGCTGGACGAACTCAAGGAGGCCGGCAAGGAGGGAAAGCTCTCCTTCGGCATGGCCGAAGACATCTTCATCGACACCAGTGACCGGCTCACTCTCGAGGAAGCCTCTGAACAGATCGGCCTCGACGTCGAGGTGATCGAGCGGATCATGACCGTGCTCGGCACGCCGATCGAACGGGAACCCACCCTGTCTGGACGGGACGTCGAAGCCTTCAGGCTCGTGGGTGACGTGGCAGAGGCGGGACTTCCAGTCGAGGCGCTGCTTCAGTTGACCCGGGTCTATGCCCAGGCGGTCCGGAGAATCGCCGACGCCGAGGTCCGCCTGTTTCACCTCTTCGTTCACGAGCCGATGATCCGGGACGGTCTCAGCGAGATCGAAATGGCCGAGGAACTCGGCGACCTCGCTCGCCGAACATCTCCCACAGCCGTGCCCCTCTTCTCGTACCTTCACGACCGCTACGTCAGCTACTTCCTCGAGCAGGATGTGGTCGGTCACATGGAGTCCGACTTTGGTGGCGACACCAATCTGGACCAGGTCCGGACCACGCTCTGTTTCATCGACCTGACCGGCTTCACGAAGTTCACCGAGCAGGAGGGTGACTCGACTGCTTTCTCGGTGATCGAACAGTTCACCGAGACTGTCGAAGCGACGCTCCCGCCGGACGCAAGCATCGTCAAGACGATCGGCGACGAGGTGATGGTCGTCTCGCCGGACCCGGCCTCCCTCACCGAATGGGCAGCCGGATTCCTTGCGCTCTTCACAGACCGTCCGAAGCCGAGGGCAGGCATCCACCACGGCGCAGTGGTTTTCCGCGACGGGGACTACTTCGGAAGCCAGGTGAACCTTGCTCATCGAGTGGTCAACCGGGCTCTGGGGGGCGAGGTTCTGATCACCGACGCCGTCGCGACCTCGATCGCCGATCACCCGGACCTTGAAACCGACCCGATCGGTGAAGTCGATCTCAAGGGCTTCCCGGCCCCGACTCCCCTTTTTCTCGTTCGTGCCCGGATCTGACCCGGATTTCGAGGGGCATCCTTTCCAGGGCAAACCGTCCGCGGTGATCGGGCGAGCGATCGAGGATTCCGGACTCGTCAATGAAGGCGACAGGGGCCTGGTGATGGTGTCCGGGGGAGCCGATTCAGTCGCACTTCTCCATGGCCTTCACTGGATGCTGGGCGGCCAGGCCCTGATCGCTCTGCACGTGAACTACGGGCTGCGTAAAGAAGCAGACTCCGACGAAGGGCTGGTCGCGGACATCTGCGAGCGGCTCGGCGTGGAACTCGTGGTCCACAAGGCTGGCCGGCCAGAGGGAAACGTCCAGGCCTGGGCAAGGTCGGTCCGCTTCACCGAGGCAGAAAGGATCCTCGAAGAGCGTGACCTCGACTGGATCGCGGTTGGCCACAACCGGAGCGACCAGGCCGAAACCTTCATCTACCGGCTTGCTTCCTCGCCGGGAGTCAGGTCTCTGCTGGCGATGCCGGCCCGTTCGGGGACGGTGATCCGGCCGCTGCTGGAGCTGGATCGGGATGTCATCCGCAGGATGATCCAGCCGGTCTCCCGGTTCGCCGAAGACGCGACCAACGATGACATCTCTTTCGCCCGCAACCGGATCAGGAAGCAGCTGATCACCGAGATGGAAGCCGTCAACTCCGGTGCCGAGCTCAACATCGCCCGGACGAGGGCGGAGCTGGAAGAGGACGAGGAGGTGCTCGCTGACCTGGCCACCGGGGCACTCGGGCAGGCCGGTTACCTGCCCGGGCAAGGTCTCGACGGGAGGGAGCTGGTCCGCCAGCCCCCGGCGGTGCGCCGCCGGATGCTTCGTCTGGTCACGGAAGAAGAGCTGGGAAGACCGGTCGCCATCAACAGAAAGATCGCCTCCGACGCGGCACGACTCGTTGAGGAACCGGAGGGTGGAGAGCTTGAGTTGGGCGGCGGCGACCGGCTGCTGATCCGCCGCGGCCGGATCAGCGTGAAATCGGGCGGAGGCACAGGTGGCGAAGAGATTCCGATGCCGGAAACCGTGCCGCTGGATGGCGGAACTGTCCGGTTCGGAGACTGGAAGATCAAGTCCTCCGTGATCACCAGAGCCGAGGCAGGGTCGGGGCTCGGCAACCGGCGGATGGCCTTCCTGGACCAGGAGAGCCTTCTCCTCTGGCTGATCGAGACATCGCCCGGCCCCGATGACCTGCTGCTCACGGTCCGCGAATGGCGTCACGGCGACCGGGTTCAGCCGCTGGGGATGGAAGGCAGCAAGAAGCTCCAGGATGTATTCACTGACGCACTGGTGCCAGCCGAAAACCGACGCACCTGGCCTGTCATCGCGATCGGCGAAACCGTGATCTGGCTGCCGGGCCTGGTGCGCTCCCGGCACCTCTTGCTGGAGGCAGGCAGCGGTCCCGTGATTCGCCTGGAAGCCACGCCGCCGTTTCCTATCTAGACTCAGGCCAATGGCTGCGACGCCTCCGAACCATCTGAAATCCGTCGGGGAAGTGCTGATCACCGCAGAGGAGCTGCAGGCAAAGGTTTCCGAACTGGGTGCCCAGGTTAGCCGCGACTACGTCGGAAAGGACCTGGTGATGGTCGGTGTTCTGAGGGGCGCGGTCGTCTTCATCGCTGACTTGCTGCGCCACCTCACGGTGCCGTGCGAGATCGACTTCATGGCCGTCTCCAGTTACGGGTCGAGGCGTGACTCGTCTGGCGTGGTGCGCATCCTCAAGGACCTTGACGAACCGATAACGGGCCGGGACGTGCTCATCGTCGAGGACATCGTCGACTCGGGGCTGACCCTCAATTACCTGATGAGAAACCTCCGTGCCCGCGATCCCGCCTCACTCGAAGTCTGTTCTCTTCTCACCAAGCCCGAGAGGCGCCGGGTGGACATCCCGATCCGCTACACCGGATTCGAGATTCCGAACGAGTTCGTGGTCGGATACGGCCTCGACTTCGACCAGCAGTACCGCAATCTCGATCATGTGGCGCTGTTACCCGAGGACGCGGTTCCCGACCGCTGATAATTCTTCGTTCCCCGACCGCTCTCCCATGCCGACTGAAGGGTTCTCCCTGCTAGTCTGATCTTTCGGCCCTGCGGTGGTAAATCCCCGTTCGGCCGCAGAAAGCGACCCTAGATTTGAAACGGTTCTTCAAGAGCGCAGCATTTCCCATCCTGCTGGTGGTCATCCTGGCATTCGTTGCCCAGCGCGTGATCAGCCCGGACAGTGGGGAGAAGCCCCCGACCTACAACGAGTTCCTGACCATGGTCGACGAGGGCAAGATCGACTCGGTCACGGTCAACACGAAGAACAACTCGCTTGACGTCACCGAGAAGGCTGCCGACGGCTCCGACTCGGAAGGCGAAAAGTTCGAGACCGGGTACCCGCCGAATACCGAGCAGAGCCTGATCAATCAGCTCCGCGAAGGCGATGTCGCAACCACTGTCAAGGGGACCGGTGGCAGCAGCCTGCTCTCGATGCTGACTTACATCCTGCCCTTCCTGCTGTTCTTCGGCTTCTGGATCTTCCTGATGAACCAGATGCAAGGCGGCGGTTCCAGGGTCATGAGCTTCGGCAAGTCGAAGGCCAAGAAGATGGCGGTCGATGCGCCCAAGATCACCTTCAAGGACGTCGCCGGCGCTGACGAGGCGGTCCAGGAACTTCACGAAATCAAGGAATTCCTGCAGACCCCGAAGAAGTTCCAGTCTCTCGGCGCCAGGATTCCCAAGGGCGTACTTCTTTACGGGCCCCCCGGTACCGGCAAGACCCTGCTCGCGAGGGCTGTCGCCGGTGAAGCCGGAGTCCCCTTCTTCTCGATTTCAGGTTCCGACTTCGTCGAGATGTTCGTCGGCGTCGGCGCAAGCCGCGTCCGTGACCTCTTCGAGCAGGCGAAGCAGAACTCGCCCTGCATCATCTTCATGGACGAAATCGACGCAGTCGGCCGCCATCGTGGCGCCGGCATGGGTGGCGGTCACGACGAGCGCGAGCAGACCCTCAACCAGCTGCTGGTCGAGATGGACGGCTTCGAGATCAAGGACAACATCATCCTGATCGCCGCGACCAACCGTCCGGACATCCTCGACCCCGCCCTGCTTCGTCCGGGACGCTTCGACCGCCAGGTGGCAGTTGACCGTCCCGATCGGGCTGGCCGCAAGAAGATCCTCGAAGTTCACTCGCGTGGCAAGCCCCTCGCAGGCGAAATCGACCTGGATGCCCTGGCCGGCCAGACCCCGGGTTTCACCGGCGCCGACCTCTCGAACCTGATCAACGAGGCAGCGCTGCTGACCGCCCGATCGGGCAAGCGTGAAATCACGCAGAACGAGCTTGAAGAAGGCATCATGCGCGTGATCGCCGGGCCAGAAAAGAAGACGCGGATCATGTCGGAGAAGGAGCGGAAGATCACCGCGTACCACGAGATGGGTCACGCGATCGTCGGGCACCTGCTTCCCAACTGCGATCCGGTCCACAAGGTCTCGGTCATCAGCCGCGGTCAGGCGCTCGGGTACACGATCTCGCTCCCGGCCGAGGACAAGTTCCTCACTTCGCGAGCTGAACTTTCGGAGACCATGGCGATGACCCTTGGCGGCCGCGCCGCCGAGGAGCTGGTCTTCAACGAGGTGACTACCGGTGCCTCCAACGATCTCGAGAAGGTGACCGCGACGGCGAAGCAGATGGTCATGCGGTTCGGAATGTCCGAGCGGCTCGGCCCTCGCGTGTTCGGACACGACCGCGGTCAGCCCTTCCTCGGTCGCGAGATGGGCTCCGAGCCCGACTACTCGGACGAGATCGCCCGCGAGATCGACGACGAAATCCGGCGGATCGTCGAGAACGCCCACCAGACCGCCCGGGACATCCTTGACGAACGTCGTGACGACCTCGAGCGAATCTCGGAGATTCTGCTGGTCAGGGAAACGATCGATGCCGAGCAGTTCGTGGCCCTGCTTGAAGGTGCCAGCGAGGATGAGGTTTTCCCGCCCGAGAGCGAAGCCGACTCGGCCAAGGAGGACTACCCCTCCGAGCCGGAGCCGGTCAATACTCCCACGACCGAGCCCGCACCTTCACCCCCTCGCCCCGGATACGCCGGTGGCATGACGGACATCCGCAGCGACGCCGAGTAGCGAGCCGACATTGAATTCGATCGCGCCATTTGCGATCGAATCCGATCTCGATGCCTTTCGAATCAGGTACCGGCGGCGATTTCGCTGGCGGCCCGGGTTCCCGAGCTGATCGCGCCGTCCATGTAGCCGGCCCAGACCGTGGCCGTCTCGGCTCCGGCCCAGTGGAGGGGACCGACCGGTCTGCGCAACGCCTCGCCATAGGTCATCCAGGCACCTGGCGGCAGGTATCCGCCGTAACAGCCGCGGGCAAACTCGTCGGCCGCCCAGGCCTTGTCAACAAAGTGTTCCGGCTTGCCGGCCTTCGGGCCGAACAGCCTGACCAGACAATCCAGAACGATGTGGCGTCGTTCATCCGGAGGCAGGTCTGTAGCGCGGCGCGCCGCATTGCCTTCCAGAAAGGCCAGGAGCACACCGGGGCTGCCCGAAGGCGGGGAATTGTCGAAGGTGACCGAGACCGGACCGTCAGCGCTGGTTGCCTGCCCCGACAGACCTTCGGCTCTCCAGAAAGGCTCGGAGTAGATCGCGTGGCACTTGACCACGGTTCCCTGGACCATCCGCTGGGTCAGGCCATCACGCACGGCCGGCAAGATCGGGTCGTACTCGAGCCTGCCCGCTACCGCCGGAGGAAGCGCGACCACCGCGGCCCGCGCGGAAACCGTAAGTTCATCGGATTCAACCGACACCGGATGCGGCCCCACTTCCATCGGCTGCTCCTCGACATCGCCCGGCATCTGGCGCCAGCGGATGCGGCGGACAGGGAAACCGAGGTGGACGCGGTCGCCGAGTTCGGCTGCCATTCGTTCGGCGATCAGCTGGGTTCCGCCAACCACGCGGGAGTCCTGGGCCCCGTCGGCCGCGTCGAGCATCAGTTCCAGCGAACCGCCCCCCGACTTCACGTAGAAGAGGGCGTGAAGAAGCGAGACGTCCTCGGGTTCCGCCGCCCAGACCGCCTGGATCGCGAGACGGAGCAGGTCTCTCGCGGCAGGTGTCTTCGAGTTCCTTTTCATCCACGTTGCGAAAGTCTCCGCGTCCCAGTCGGCTAGCTCGAGCTGCTTCCACGGCTGCTCGACGTCGACCCGGGCGGCCATCTTTTCCAGGCGCTTCAGGGCCATCCCGACTTCGGCCAGAGAGATCGGATTCAGCTTGGGGATGGTCCCGTCGTACCGGCGGGCCTTGCCCGCCCTCTCGAACAGGTTGCTTCCCTGACACCACGTCGGAAATGTCTCGAGTCCCAGATCGGAAATGAGATCGAGAACACGGTCCTGGGTCGGGCCGACCCATTGGCCTCCAAGCTCAACAATCTCGCCGTCGCCGATCGGTTCATTCAGTAGCCGGCCCCCGACCCTGTCCCGGGCTTCCACAACCTGGCAGTCAATGCCGAGGCGCGTCAGCTCCCTTGCTGCCGAAAGCCCCGCCAGTCCGGCACCCACAACCACGACTTCGGTTTCGATCCTTTCTCCACCCACCGCGTGAAGTATCCCTGACCGGCGGGCGCCGAATAGAGTCAATGCCATGAAGGTCATGGGGATCGTCAATGTCACTCCGGACTCTTTCTCTGATGGAGGTCTCTTCTTCGATCACGAGAAGGCGATTGAACGTGGCCTCCAGCTGGTCTCGGAGGGTGCGGATGTACTTGACATCGGAGGCGAATCCACCCGCCCGGGCGCCGACGCAGGGCCCCTGGAGGAAGAGCTCAGGAGAGTCATTCCGGTGGTTGAAGGCCTGGCTGGCGCGGCACCGGTTTCCATTGACACGACCAAGGCGGAGGTTGCGAGGCAGGCAATCGAGGCCGGAGCGAAGATCGTCAATGACGTCACGGCGCTCCGGGGTGATCCGGAGATGGTCGGGGTTGTGGCCGAAACCGGGGTTGAACTGGTCCTCATGCATATGCTCGGAACCCCTCGGACCATGCAGGACGACCCTCGCTATGACGACGTTGTCGCCGAGGTGGCGGAGTTTCTGGCGGTTCAGGCCGGGGTCGCGGAAGCGGCCGGGGTCGAGCGCGACAAGATCTGGATCGACCCCGGAATCGGGTTCGGCAAGACCGTAGAGCACAACCTGCTGCTCTTGAGGTCCACATCAAGATTCGTGGAGATGAAGCTGCCGGTGCTGGTTGGTGCCTCCCGGAAACGCTTCATCGGCGAGCTTGGTGGTGGTGCCCCCGAGGGCCGTCGACTCGGCGGGACGATCGCAGCCTGCCTTGCCGCCCGCGAACGTGGAGCGGCGATGGTCAGGGTTCACGACGTAGCACCGGTGGTCCAGGCGATCCTTGTTGCCTCCGCCATCGAAGAGGTCGGTGAGTAGCGCCATGGAACGCCCCGGCACCGGTGACGTGATCATCGCCCTGACCGGTGTGGAACTCCACACCAACCACGGCGTGACGGACGCCGAACAGGAACTCGGCCAGCGAATGCTGTTCGACGTCGAGATGGTGCCCGAAGACGTCCCCGCAACGGAGGACGACAAGATCGAAGGAACTGTCGATTACGGCGCGGTGACTGAATTCGTCGCTGCGGCTGCGACATCCGTCCGGTACCGGACCTTGGAGCGCCTGGTTACGGTAATCGCCGACGGTCTGCTCGAGAGGTTTCCGGTGGTCGAGGTCCGGGTCCGCGCTACCAAGCCCGAGCCGCCGGTCCCGTTCAGCATGGACGGAGCTTCGGTCGAGGTCTTCAGAAGCCGTGAGTTCTGAACGCCAGGTTTACCTGGGTCTCGGCTCCAACATCGGGGACCGTTACGGCCATCTGGCCGATGCGATCGACCGGCTCGCGGAAAAGGGACTCGTTATCGAGGCTGTCTCTTCAGCCTGGGAGACCGAGCCGGTGGGCGAGATCCTTGATCAGCCTGACTTCTTGAACGCGGCGATCCGGGTTCGCTCCGACCTTGATCCCGAACCGCTGCTCGACCTGCTCAAGTCGGTCGAAGCCGACCTGGGGAGGGAAACCGGCAGACCGAGGCATTCGCCACGGGTAATCGACGTCGACCTGCTCCTGATGGGTGGCCTCGTGTACGAATCAGACCGTCTCCGGCTGCCACACCGGGAAACAACCTCAAGAAGGTTCGTGCTCGCCCCGCTGCTCGAGCTTGACCCGGACCTGGCCCTGCCGGACGGCACGAAGCTCGCCGACGCCATGGCGGAACTGGAAGCTGATCCTGGCGGGGCGGGGGCCGGCCAGCAAATTCGAAGGGCCGGACCGGTGAAACGCGATGCAACAGATTCGGGTGATGCAACAGGGAGCAGGTAATCTCCCCCGCATGTCCGACTCCTACGACTTCGCTGTAAGCCGCGACGACCTGCGGGACATCACGATTCTCAAGGCTCCGGGACCGGAAACGGAGCTTTCCGATGGTCAGGTTCTGGTCGAGATCGACCACTTCTCCCTCACCGCGAACAACGTCACTTACGGCGCGATGGGCGAGGCCATGAGTTACTGGAACTTCTATCCGGCCCCCGAAGGCCTCGGCCGGATTCCGGTCTGGGGCTATGCCAAAGTTGTCGCCTCGGAAGCCGACGGGGTTGAAGCCGGGACCAGGGTTTTCGGCTACTTCCCGATGTCGACCCATGCCGTGCTTGAACCAGGACGGCTACGCGAGTCCGGTTTCACCGACGTGACCGACTACCGCACGGAACTCCCCGCCGTTTACAACGAGTACCGCTTTGTCCGAGGCGACAAGGACGAGGAGCGGGAGCGGCTGGTCGCGATCTTCATGCCGCTGTACGGGACCTCCTGGCTTCTCGCTGACTGGCTCAACGAGATCGAGTTCGCCGGCGCCTCGCAACTGGTGGCCTCTAGTGCCTCCAGCAAGACGGCTCTTGGCCTGGGCCACGCCCTCCAGGTCGATTTCGACTCTCCGATCGACACTATCGGCCTCACCTCTGAGGGGAACCTCGAGTTCACGAAGGGAACGGGACATTGGGATGAGGTCTTCACCTACGACCAGTTGGACCGGATCGATCCTTCCACCCCGACCATCTACGTCGACTTCGGTGGCAACGCGAAGCTGAGGCACCGGGTCCACAGCCACTTCGGGGACGGCTTGATCGCATCCGTTGCCGTCGGCATCGCCGACTGGGAGTCCATGGTCCCAGAGGAGGGTGCTTCACTCCCCGGTCCCCAGCCACAGTTCTTCTTCGCTCCCGACCGCGTGGTAAAGCGAAACGCAGACTGGGGCGAGGACGGGCTCGGAGAGCGACTCGCGAAAAGCCAGGACCGCTTCACCGACCGCAGCCGGGACTGGATGGAAGTTCAGATCGGCAGCGGGCCAGACGCAATCCGGGATTCCCTGAACGCCCTGATGGACGGTCAGGTGCCCCCGGACCGCGGCATCTCGGTCGAACCCTGAGTCATCCGGGTCCAGCGGCGAGCAGAAAGTCCGCCCGCCGTGGCTGATGCCAGTCCGCTTGCAGCGAGAACGAGCCCGAGCGCAGTCACGTCTATGCGGGATGTGTCATCCGGAGTTGCCAGGAGCACGGCGAAGGCCATTGCAACAAGTGAAAGCCCCAGCACCATGAGTGTGATTCCCGCGGCCAGCATCCACGGGTTGTCCGGTTCGTCACCCTGGCTTCGCGAGTGCCTCAACCGGAATACGGCGTGGACCGCCAGCAAGGTCGCCATGAAGAAGAGCCCGGTGCCGACAAGCAGAAAGATGACCCCGACACCAATGTAGAAGCTGGGCTGGCTGTCGTTGTAGCCCCAGACGGTGACGCCGATGAACCCGAGGCCCTGGTACATCAGGACAAGGGCGCAGAGCCCGATGCCGACTGACAGGAGCGTCATGGCTACCCCGCCAGGTGTGAGACGCCCTTCGCTGCTGTCGCTCATCGCTTCGACTCCCGGGGTTCGTGTTCGCCAACACCCCGTTTACCCGCAGTTGGCGTTCGAGTTACCCCTTGCTGGGTACCTGCGAGACATGGTCGCTGACTGGAGGCATTGTGAGTGAGGAAAGAATCGTCATCGTCGGGGCGAGCCTGGCCGGGGCCCGGGCCGCGGAAGGTGCGCGCGATGCGGGCTTCGAAGGGGAAATCCTGCTGATCGGGGAGGAGCCCGACGATCCGTATGAAAGACCGCCACTCTCGAAGGACTATCTGCGTGGAGAAAAAGACCAACTCACCTGGGTTCACGACGCCGGCTACTACGGGGAGAGGGGCATTGACCTCCGACTCTCGACCTTCGTTTCCGGGATAGACCCTTCGAGCAGGACCGTCCAGCTAGATGGTGCGAACCCCGAGCCGTACGACCGCCTGCTCCTGGCCACCGGCTGCGAACCCGTAAGTCTCGATCTCCCCGGAAGCGGACTTTCCGGAATTCATTACCTGCGGTCAGTGGCTGACTCCGCGGCGTTGCGGGACCAGCTGGGAGAGGGAACAAGGGTCGTAGTGGTTGGGGCAGGCTGGATCGGGTCGGAGGTTGCGGCCTCGGCCCGGCAGAAGGGGTGCGAGGTCGTCCTGATCGAGCCCCGGGAGGTTCCTCTCCAGACCGTTCTGGGGACGCGGTTGGGTGGGGTGTACAGGGATCTCCACATCGAACACGGGGTTGACTACAAGTCGGGCACCAAAGTCGAGGCATTCCTCGGCGAAGACCGGGTGACATCGGTGGGCACAACGGCCGGCGAGATCCCCGCCGACCTGGTCGTCGTTGGCATCGGCGCGACACCCCGCACAGGGCTTGCCCAACTCGCCGGGCTCGAACTCAACGACGGCGTGCCTGTAGATGCGGGAATGCGAACCGAGGGCGAATGCATCTACGCCGCAGGAGACATCGCCAACCAGTATCACCCCTTCTACGGCGAGCGCATCCGGGTGGAGCACTGGGCCAACGCACGCCGCCAGGGGTACGCGGCTGGCCGCTCGATGGCTGGCGAAGAAACCTTCTACGACGATCTGCCCTACTTCTTTTCCGACCAGTACGACCTCGGAATGGAATACATCGGGCACGCCGAAGGCTCGGACGAGGTCGTGATCCGGGGGGACGCGGAGTCCCGGGAGTTCATCGCCTTCTGGTTGCGCGAAGGAAGGGTCCTTGCCGGAATGAACGTCAACGTCTGGGACGTAAACGAACGGATCGGCGACCTGATCCGGTCAAAGCAAGCGATCGATACTGCAGCCCTGGCCGATCCCGAAACGGATCTGGCCACGATTGCCGACCCGGTTCAGGCGGCAGCGGATGAGGCTGATTCGCGTAGCGGCGCGAGCCATTCGGCCGGCAGGGCCGGCGGCACATCACCAGAGTAATCGGGGCAGGCCCTGAAGGCGGCCTTGCCGATCGGTCGGTCCACGATGAACGGTTTCAAATCCTGCAGGGTGCAGGCGAGCCGAATGCTCGTCGCGATCTGGAAATCGGCGGCGTTGAGGCTCTCGCCATCCAGTACACCTTCCGCGACCCAGCCATCGAGCCGGTCGAGCCAGCCAGGCAGCGCGGACAGGTTGGCCCTGGCGTTCTCGTCAGTCGAGTTGTTCACCTTGTACTCGCCCCAGATGATCGGTCCGCTCGTGTAGGAGGCCACGGACGGGGGCAGGGGAAGGTTTGAACCCTTGAGGAAGGTGCCGATCGAGCGCGGCTTCCGGCGAACCGCATTCCAGAGGATCTGCCGGACCGCGTGCTGGAGCTCGGCCTCACCGAAAGCCTCGGCGATCAGGACCTTCTTCCGGGCCTCCTCGTCGGCAGGCAGAAGCGGCGGTTCGGGCACCATCCGGTCCAGGGCCCGGGCGATCTCGACAGAACCCTGCAGGCTTTCGCCGTTGAACTTGAGTGCCGGAACCGTGGTTCCCGGAAAACCCAGTGCCCGGACCGCGGCCTTGTGCATCAGCGGCATGATGTCGACGGTGCGGTACTCGATGCCCTTGAAGTCCAGCATCAGCTTGACCGTCATCGCGGGATGGGAACCGGGCAGTGAGAACAGCGTCGCCTTGCTCATGGGGGACATCTTAAGTCGGCGAGCTTCGCTCCGCCTCCACGTTCAACCCGCCCCTCCCGGTTGAAGCAAGGGATGGTCGGGAGGGGCTCTCGCCACTGTTGATCCGGTCAGCGCTTGCTCTCGGGCGGATTAGTGATTGGCGGGCGGCCCGCATTGGGGTGTTCCTGCCACACTTTCTGACTCATGCTTCTTGCAATCGACGTCGGCAACACCCAGACCCATCTCGGGGCCTTCGAGGGCACCGAGCTGACCAGGCATTGGCGGTTTCAGACGAGGGCCGGGGCCACAAGCGACGAGCTGGCTGAACGCATCTCCGGCCTGATGGAGCTGCGGGGGACCGGGTTCGGGGACCTCGACGGTCTGGTCGTTTCATCAGTGGTGCCCCCACTGGGGTCCGAGTACACCCGCTTCGCGGAGCAGTACCTGGATGTCGATTGCCTGCTGGTCGGGCCGGGTATCCGCACCGGCATGGCGATCGAGATCGACAACCCTGCGGAAGTGGGCGCCGACCGGCTCGTGAACGCGATCGCCGCATATGAGGAAGTAGGCGATGTCTGCGTTGGCGTCGATTTCGGAACCGGAATCAACTTTGATGCCGTCTCCGCGGATGGTGCCTACCTGGGTGGCGCGATCGCTCCAGGCGTCGAGATTTCGCTCACAGCACTGACCGAGCGTGCTGCCCGGATCTCCCGCATCGACCTGGGCGAGCCGAAGAAGGCGATCGGAACCTCCTCGAGAGAGGCGATCCAGGTGGGAGTCATCTACGGGTTTGCGGGGCTGGTCGACGGCATAGCCAGAAGGATCAACACCGAGCTCGGCGGCAGCGCCCGTTTCATCGCGACCGGCGGATACGCGAAGTCGATCGTGCCGTACTCCGAAGAGATCGACGAGATCGACGAACTCCTTACGCTCAAGGGGCTTCGGATAATTCATGAGCGGAACCGTGGCTGAAGTTCCTGCGCCCACGAACGAATCACAGCCCGCACTCACTGAACCTTTCGAGATTGGCGGGGTGGAGATTTCCAACCGCGTCCTGCTGGCGCCGCTTGCCAGCATCGGCAACTGGTTCGTGCGCCTTCAGGCCCGGCGCTTCGGTGCCGGATTGGCCGTTTCGGAAATGGTCTCCAGCTTCGGTCTTCACTACGGCAACGACAAGACGATGAACGAGCTGCTCCGGATTCATCCCGATGAACATCCGGTCTCGATCCAGCTTTTCGGCCAGTCCCCGGAAGCGATGGAGTCAGGCGCGAGAATCGCAGCCGAAGCGGGTGCCGATCTGATCGACATCAATATGGGCTGCCCGGTCCCCAAAGTCAGAAAGACGGGTGCCGGGGCAGAGCTGCTCTCGGATCCGGACCTTGCGCTGGATCTTGCCCGGGCTGCACGGGAAGGCAGTGGGCTGCCGGTTACCGTGAAGATCCGCTCCGGCCTGATGCCGGGGGACCGCTCCGGTTTTGATCTGGCTGTCCGACTCGTCCGGGAAGCCGGTGTCGCCGGGATCGGCTTTCACCCGAGAGTCGCGAAGCAGGGACACAAGGGAAAGCCCGATTACGCAATGGCCAGAGAACTTTCGGGCGAAATCGATGTCCCGATGATCATCTCGGGTGGTCTCAGCAGCGCTGAAGCGGCCCGTACGGCATACGAGGAATCGAATGCAGACGCGGTGATGATCGCCAGGGGCTCGCTGGGCTATCCGTGGGTCTTTGCCGAATTGACCGGGCAGGAAGTGAATCCGCCTTCACGCGAAAGCGTCATGGACGAGCTGCGCTGGGTCATGGACCGGGCCGAGGAACACCTCGGGGAGGAAAGGGCCGGGCGCTACCTTCGAAAGTTCTATCCCTGGTACCTGGATCAGCTCGACGTTTCCAAGGTGGTCCGCAACGAGCTCTGCCAGACCGCAGGCCTCGAACGGGCCCGCGAGATCGTTTCGGAAATCCGGAACGGCGAACCGGTGATCGCGTGACCCCGACAACCCTCTCGGACCGGGTCGAGACCTGGAAGCTGAAGGGCAGCCTGGAGGAGTTCAGGGGACGCCAGATCCATACCTACTTCCAGGATGGGGAGGGACCCCTGCTCGTCCTGCTTCACGGTTTCCCCACCTGCTCATACGACTGGCGATACCTGGTTGATCTGATGCCTGACCGGGCCATCCTCGCCTTCGACTTCATCGGGTTCGGCTTCTCGGACAAACCCCGGGATCACGCCTACACCTTGTCCTGGCAGGCGGACCTGACCGAGGAGCTGATCGTCCGGCACTGGGAAGGAAAACCCGCATTCGTCTGCGCCCATGACCTCGGGACCTCTGTCGCGACCGAACTGCTGGCCCGCGACCTTGCCGACGAACTCAGGTTTGACCTGGCCGGGCTTCTGCTCTTCAACGGCTCGATTCTGGTCGAACGGTCCAACCCGACGCTGGCCCAGAAGCTGCTGCGGGGTCCGCTCGGACCGCTAGCTGCCCGTTTCTCCAACGAAGCGTTCTTCCGCCGTCAATTCGCTTCGGTTTTCGGCAACGCGCGCCCGATGACCGATGCCGATGCGACCGACTACTGGAGCCTGATGACCCACAACGACGGCAACCGGCTCGGCCACAAGCTCGTCTCGTACATGGATGAGCGGGTCATCTACGCAGATCGCTGGCATGGTGCCCTTTCACGCTGGCAGGGTGACCTTCACCTAGCCTGGGGCATGCAGGATCCAGTCGCGGTCCCGGACATCCTCGACGGACTTCTCGAGATGAGACCAGAGCTTCCGGTCGTCAGGATGCCGGAAATCGGTCATTACCCGCAGGTCGAGGATCCGGAGCGCTTCGCCCGTGTCGTCTCCGAGTGCGTGGACAAGACGCGGTCCTCGTTATAATCGCCCGTCCGCTGCCCTGCCGGTGCCCTCTGGTGCCGCTCAGGGCGTTCGTTATTTTCAGGGCCGGGCAGGTCATGCCGGCCGTCCCAAGAGAGGTTGATACCTGTGAGTCGCCAGTCTGAAATCACGCCAGAAGGTCTGAAGAAGCTCGAGGAGGAAATCGAGTATCTGTCGACGGTTCGCCGTCGGGAGGTGGCCGACCGGATCAAGGAGGCCCGTGACTTCGGTGACATCTCCGAGAACGCCGAGTACGACGATGCCAAGAACGAGCAGGCACAGCTCGAGGCCCAGATCGTCCAGCTCGAGGAGCGCCTGCGCCGTTCGACCGTTGTCGAAGAAGGTACCGCCGAGAAGGGCGAAGTCGCCTTCGGGTCGATCGTCCACATCAAGGATCAGGACTCCGGGGATTCCAGGAAGTTCCAGATCGTCGGCTCGACCGAGGCTGATCTCGCCGGGGGCAAGCTTTCGAGCGAGTCTCCGATCGGCGCTGCCCTGATCGGCGGCAAGGTCAATCAGATCGTCACGATTCCGGCGCCGCGCGGCCCGGAAAAGAAGTTCAAGATCACCAAGATCGAAGCCGCCTGAGGCCCGGGTCGGGGGAGAGCCGGCGATGACCGAGAACGGGAAGCAGGAGAAGCCCGACGAAGGGTCGGTCGAAGGTTTTGCCGGGATCCTCGCCGAGCGACGGGAGAAGCTCGATCGCCTGAGGGCGGGAGGGGTCAACCCCTTTCCACCTTCGTTCCCTGACCGGGAGGAAATCGGTTCGGTAATCACCCGTCATGAGGGTCTCGAACCGGGGGCGGAGACCGAGTCGGTCCATCGGGTTGCTGGCCGGATAACCGGTAGGCGGGGTCATGGCAAGGCCGCCTTCATCGACCTTCGTGATGCCTCTGGTCAGATCCAGATTCACGCCAAGGCAGACGTGCTCGGCGATGCGTACGACCTGCTTGAAGACCTTGATCTCGGTGATTTCATCGGTGTCGAAGGAAGGGCGATCGTCACCCGCCGGGGGCAGCTCTCGCTCGAGGCCAGTGACTGGGATGTCCTTTCCAAAGCCTTGCGTCCGCCGCCCGACAAGTTCCACGGTCTCGAAGACACAGAGACGCGTTACCGGCGGCGTGAGCTTGACCTGATTGCGAACGAGGAGTCAAGGGAGATCTTCCGGGTTCGTGCCCGGACGGTCAGCGAGGTCCGGCGCTGGCTTGACGACCACGGGTTCTTCGAGGTCGAGACCCCGGTTCTCCAGCCGCTCTACGGCGGTGCCCTGGCCCGTCCATTCACCACCCACCACAACGCCCTTGACCGCCAGCTCTATCTGCGGATCGCCACCGAGCTCTACCTGAAGCGCTGTGTGGTCGGAGGAATAGACAAGGTCTACGAGCTGGGCAAGGACTTCCGTAACGAAGGCATCTCGATGAAGCACAACCCCGAGTTCACGATGCTCGAGTGGTACGAGGCCTACGCTGACTACAACGACACTGCCGCCGAACTCGAGGAACTGGTTTCCAGCGTCGCGACCACGGTTCTGGGCAAGCCGGAGATCGAGCGCGACGGTCGCACCATAAGCCTCGAGGCGCCCTGGCACCGGATCACGCTTCGCGACTCGATCCTCGAGAACTCCGGCATCGACATCGACGAACTTTCCGACCGCGATGCGCTCTCCGAAGCAATCGGCAACGAAGATGAAACCGCCGGCTGGGGCAAGCTGGTTGACACGATCTTTTCGAAAAGGGTGGAACCGACCCTGATCGAGCCCACGTTCATTCTTGATTACCCGGAGGAGCTTTCCCCGTTCGCCAAGCAGCACCGCGAAAAGCCCGGCAAGGTCGAACGCTGGGAAGCGTTCATCGGCGGGGTGGAGATCGCCAACTCTTTTACCGAACTGAACGATCCCGACGAGCAGAGGCGCCGCTTTGAGCAGCAGGCCGCCGAGATCGACCGGGGGGACGAAGAGGCACAGCCTTTCGACGAGTCCTTCATCGAGGCGCTGGAGCAGGGCATGCCGCCAACCGGCGGAGTCGGGCTCGGCATCGATCGACTCGTGATGATGCTGACGGGCTCATCGAGTCTCCGGGAAGTGGTTCTCTTCCCGGCCATGCGCGACTGAGCTCC
Organism: Solirubrobacterales bacterium; assembly: GCA_020438355.1. GTDB lineage: Bacteria > Actinomycetota > Thermoleophilia > Solirubrobacterales > 70-9 > 67-14. The sequence continues at coordinate 109,569 of JAGQUT010000001.1, forward strand.
CGTCGCCGGTCCCGAGGGACCGATCAGAGGTTGCGGGAGGTGATCGTCGACTGGACGGTCCTGAGGAGACGGATGCTGCGGGCATTGTTGCGGGCCGGGGCGCCCCGGGACTGGAAACGCTGGCCGCAGACCCCACTGGTCGAATCGACCGCGAATATGTCCATGACCAGCTCGCCACGGATGCGCTGGCCGTTGCCGCGCCGGCCGGACCATTCGAGGCGTTGACGGAAATAGAACTGGCCCAGTTGCCTGACCGGACCGCGGCTGGTGTAGCGCGCCCCGCGGAGAGGCTTCGAGTAGAGGCCCTGGCCCGAGCCGGCGGTCTGTCTGAAGTTTCCGCTCACGAACTGGAACCACTGGGCGGCTGTCTGGGGGCAGATGGCGCCCCCCGCCCCGTAGTTGTTCCAGAGGGTCCCGGTCGGTGAAGAGATCTGCAGGTCGTTCTTGCCGGATGCGGCTATCCAGTCCCGGGGCCCGAACCACACCCAGAACGTCTCGACGTGTCGCCGGAAGTTCGAGGGGATGGCGCCATCCGAGGGTGGGGGAGCGAACATCGGAATCAGCATGCCAAGGCTCACCACGAGGCCAGCGGCCAATGCTGCGAACCGGTTCCTGCTCCACTGCCCCCCGATCACCTGCATGCCTGCGACTCTAACCTCGCTGCAGCCCACGATCAAGCGATCGCAGGCCGTCAGGCCGGAGCAGGCGCCCCGTTATACTGGCTTATTCGCTCGATCCCTCAAGACCGGAGGTCAGATCCCAAGGAGTTTCACGACTGAAACAGGGGGATAGGGCACCCGGCGCTTTGCCGACTCGGAAAGCCCCGAAACCAGTAAGCCGTCAGGATTCATCGCAGTAACCGACCGACCGATCACCGATACTCAACCAACCGTCGAGGTTTGAGGTAGAAGAGAAACTTGTTCGAGAGATTCACAGAACGCGCACGCCAGGTAGTCGTCCTTGCCCAGGAAGAAGCACGGACGCTCAAGCACAACTACATCGGCACCGAGCACATCCTGCTCGGTCTGCTGCGCGAGGAGGAGGGCCTCGCCGCGAGAGTCCTCGAGTCTCTCGAGATAACGGTCGAAAGGGTCCGGGCCCAGGTGGTCCGCATCGTCGGCTCCGGAGAGGAAGTCACCTCGGGCCAGATTCCGTTCACCCCCCGGGCCAAGAAGGTCCTCGAACTCGCATTGCGCGAAGCGCTCAGCCTCGGCCACAACTACATCGGCACCGAGCACATCCTGCTCGGCCTGGTCCGCGAGAATGAGGGCGTTGCCGCCCGCATCCTGCTCGACTTCGACGCCGACTCGGACAAGATCCGCAACGAGGTCATCCGCATGCTCTCCGGACCCGGCGGTCGCCGCCCCGGCCAGAGCGGAAGCAGCTCTTCCCCGGGCACCAGCCAGGGCGAGGGAAGTGGCAAGAAGTCTTCGAAGCTGCTCGACCAGTTCGGCCGGAACCTGACCAAGCTGGCCGAGGACGGCAAGCTCGATCCCGTGGTCGGTCGCGAAACGGAGATCGAACGGATCATGCAGATCCTCTCCCGCCGCACCAAGAACAACCCTGTGCTGCTCGGCGAACCCGGAGTCGGCAAGACCGCGGTAGTCGAGGGACTGGCCGCCCGAATCATCAAGGGCGAAGTTCCCGAGATGCTTCGGAACAAGCAGATCTACACCCTGGATCTCGCCGCCCTGGTCGCCGGTTCCAAGTACCGCGGCGAGTTCGAGGAACGTCTCAAGAAGGTGATGAAGGAGATTGCCCAGCGCGGCGACATCGTTCTGTTCATCGACGAGATTCACAACCTGGTCGGTGCCGGTGCTGCCGAAGGCGCAATCGATGCCGCGTCGATCCTCAAGCCGGCCCTGGCACGTGGCGAGATCCAGACCATCGGCGCAACCACACTCGACGAGTACCGCAAGTACCTCGAGCGGGATTCAGCCCTTGAGCGACGCTTTCAGCAGATCCGCGTCGACCAGCCCACACCGGAGCAGACGGTGAAGATCCTCGAGGGACTTCGCGAGCGTTACGAGCAGCACCACAAGGTGCAGATCTCCGACGACGCGCTGGAGGCTGCCGCCGAACTGGCCGACCGCTACATCTCTGACCGCTTCCTCCCGGACAAGGCGATCGACCTGATCGACGAAGCCGCATCACGCATGCGGATCAAGTCGATGACAGCGCCGCCCGTGTACCGCGATCTCGAAGAAGAGATCGAGACGGCCCGTCGCGAGAAGGAAGCCGCGATCGAGGCCCAGGAATTCGAGAAGGCCGCGAATCTTCGCGACACCGAACGTCAGCTCACCACCCGCAAGCGACAGCTCGAGGAAGAGTGGGCCGAAGGTGAAGAGGGCGAGCGTCCGGTGCTTGGCGAGGAAGAGATCGCCGACATCGTCTCGATGTGGACCGGTATCCCGGTCTTCAAGCTGACCGAAGCCGAGACCAAGAAGCTGATCGAGATGGAGGGGGAACTCCACAAGCGGGTGATCGGCCAGGAAGCTGCGATCGAGGCTGTCTCGAAGGCCATCCGCCGCTCCCGTGCCGGGATCAAGGATCCGAAGCGCCCCGCGGGATCATTCGTCTTCCTCGGCCCCTCGGGTGTAGGCAAGACCGAGCTCGCCAGGACTCTGGCCGAGTTCCTGTTCGGTGACGAGGACTCGATGGTCCGCATCGACATGTCGGAGTACATGGAGAAGCATGCGGTCAGTCGTCTGGTCGGATCGCCTCCCGGCTACGTCGGTTACGACGAAGGCGGCCAGCTGACCGAGGCCGTGCGCCGCAAGCCCTACTCGGTCCTGCTGCTCGACGAGATCGAAAAGGCCCACCCGGATGTCTTCAACATCCTGCTTCAGATCCTGGAGGACGGTCGCCTGACCGATTCGCAGGGTCGCACTGTCGACTTCCGCAACGCGATCATCATCATGACCTCGAACATCGGGGCGAACGAGATCGCACGCAATCAGGGCATCGGCTTCACGGTTTCCGATGACACCGGCATCACTTACGACGACATGAAGGGCCGCATCATGAGCGAGCTCCGGAAGGTCTTCCGGCCGGAGTTCCTCAATCGGATCGACGAAGTGATCGTCTTCCACAAGCTGAGCCGCGAGGAAGTTCGCGAGATCATCGAGCTGATGCTGGCCCGGGTCCGAAACCAGGTTGCCGAGCACGAACTCATGCTCGAACTCGACAACGGCGCAAAGGATTTCCTCGCCGACAAGGGCTGGGATCCGTCAATGGGTGCGAGACCACTGCGTCGGGCGATTCAGCGCTACATCGAGGATCCGCTCGCCGACGAGGTACTGAAGGCTGGCGGAGGCGACTCCGTAGCCGGTTCACTTGTCACCGTGACCCGTAACGAGGCCGGCGACGAGGACGACGAGCCGCTCAAGCTGAAGATCACAAAGCCCCGTCGCAAGCCGAAGAAGAAGGATGACGTCTCCGAGAAGGTGGGCGTCGGTGCCGGTTCGACCGGTACCACCACCCCGGAGCCACCGGCTTCAAAGCCTGAGGCGAGCGACGGCCCGGCCGCCGAATCGGCAGCTGACTGATCCTCAACCGCGACCCTCGGTGTTTGCCGGTGTTCTTACGGCTAGACTGACCCGACACTTCAAGGGACGGAGGGTTCTTTTGCGGCATGCCCGTGCAGTAAATGGTTTCATTCGAGTCGCTCTTGCGGCGACGGTAATCGCCTGCGCCGGGCTGATCATGCCTTCGCTCGCAGGTGCCGGATGGAGTACCCCCGTAACCGTCTCGGGGGCGGGCAGCAGCACCAGCCAGGTTGATATCGCCGGATCCACAGAGGCCACTTCATGGGTCGTCTGGAAGCGGGATGTTGGCGGGTTCGACGTGATCCAGGGGACCAGGGTCACTCCGGAAGGAACGCAAGGACCGATCGTCACGATTTCCTCTCCCTCCGAAGATGCGACCGATCCCGTGGTGGCCAGCCGGGCTGATGGTTCATCCCTGGTCGCATGGCTGAATCTCTCCGGTGTCGCACCAGCCGTTCAGACCGCTTCAATCGCGGCCGACGGTACGGTCGGACCGGTCCAGACGCGCTCGGCCGTCGGGCCCGCAGGTCAGCCCGCCGACAACATCGCGATAGCGGTTGGCGGGGACGGCACGGCCGGGGTGACCTGGCGGAAGTTTGACGGCGCGAACTGGGTGATCCAGGCCGTAAAGATTGCCGCAGACGGTACCTCGGGGACCATCCACGACGTTTCCGACCCTGCGGTCTCGGCCGCTCCTTCAGACATCAGCGCGGCGCCGCCTACGGTGGAAGGCGCCGGCTACGCCTACCGGGTCATCTGGACGCAGGGAGCCGCCGCAACAAGTGACGTCGGTACCAGGCTGATCAACCCTGACGACACGATGGACACGATTACCCTGCTGGTTACCGGACAGGGCGGCGACCCGTTCGATGCCCAGGTCGCTCACGGTGTCGACGGATCGACGGTTGTTGCCTGGATCCGGTACCGAGAGGATCAGGCCATTGTGGGTCCACCCGGCATGGAAGTCGCCATTCCCTATTTCAACTGGGCTGTTGAGTACATCCTTGCCAGTCCCGGCGCGGCCCCGATTGGACTGGTCCGGGCAGCGACGCCAACGGTCTACGGAACGACCTATGACACCAGCGCCCTGGAAGCAAACGGAGTCTTTGACGGCCAGCCTGTTATGGCCTGGGTTCACGACCTGAATGGAGGTGGCCAGCGGGTGGAGACCGGTCGCTTCATGTCCAACGAGACGTTCCAGATCTGGGCGAATACCCAGACCGAGGCCCTCGCGATCGAGGACCCCTCGATCGCCGCCAATGCTTCGGCCCAGGCCATCGCCGGGGGAACCGATGAGGGGGCCCTCCCAGGGCAGACCACTGCTTCCTGGACAAGGTTCTCTGACAACTCCCTTGAATCGACGGTGCCTTCGAACGGCTTCCTCTACAGCGACGATCCCGGCTATGCGATGGGAGATGACGGCAGGACGGTCGCTGCCTTCAACGGCATCGATGGCGGGAACGTGGGGTCCGTGAAGATCATGACCTTCTCGGATCCGGGTATCCAGCTCGATCCCGGCACATTCAACTTTGGCAAGACCGACATCGGCATCGCCCGCCAGGGAGTGATCACGATCAGAAGTACCGGGCAGACCACGAATGAGGTCACAGGCATTTCACTCTCCGGCCCTGACGCCAGCCGCTATGCGCTGGTCAGCCCGGAGAATTGCATTCGCAAGATGAACCCCGGGACCGTGTGCACCATCCAGGTCAACTTCACCCCGGGATCGACGGCGACCCAGACGGCCAAGGTCACCGTTACCTCGCTCGCCGGGAACGTGGAGGCCAACCTGACCGGTTCCGGGCTCAACCAGACGAGGAACCGCATATCCGCCACACCGCGCAGCAAGGCGGTCCGCAAGGGCAAGGTGGTCAGGATCAAGGTCACGGCCTCGAACCGAGGCGGTGTCACCTCCAACAACACCCGGATCTGCGTGAACCTTCGCAAGAGGGCCCTGAAGCTGGCCGGAAACCGTTGCCGTTCACTCGGCAACCTGCCGGTCGGGGTGAACCGGACCCTCAACTACAGAGTCCGCGTCACCTGGAGGGCCCAGCGCGGAGTCAACCTGCCTGTGACCTTCGTGATGCGATCGAACAACTCGGTCGTGCGCCAGGCCGTTGTTCAGGTGCGTCGCAAGGGCAACTGATCCGAGTCAGTTTCCGGTGTAGGCGATGAAGTCCGGGTGCTTCCAGATCTTCTCGGCGCGCCGCTGGTCGATCCAGCCCAGGTAGGGCTCGATCGGCCGTTCCGGCGGTCCCCACCAACGGCCCGAGTACCAGGCGCCCATGCTGCCCTTCAGGTCGCCAGCCCTGTAGCGCTTGCCATTGCCGGTGACCGTGTTCAGCCAGGTCTGCTTTCCGTCGTAGTAGGAGCGGACGATCGCGCCGTAATAGTCGGCGTTGAAGGCAGTGAAATACCTGGCGATCTTGCACTTGCCCCAGCAGTGGTAGGGGCGCCTCACCTGGTAGAGCCCGAACGAGTCTCCGTTGTCGCCGAGAGTGTCCATGTCCCACCATGACTCGACCGCGGCGACGGCCCGCATCGTGTTGGTGTCGATACCCCACTTGAGAGAGGCCCACTGGATGATCTCGTCGGTGGTGCCCCTGAATCGTCCGTCGACGAACTGCTTGTAGGGCATCTCGCTTCGTTTGCGCCATTCGCGAAGAAGCTTCCGGCCAGGAACCCGGTAGTTGTCCCTGCGGTTCATGCGGCGCGGCTCGAACCCGTTGCGGGTCACCAGCTTCGCGGCCGCCTTGCTGGTCCGTGGACCCCAGCCAACCGGCTTTGTCTTCTGGTACTTCGCATGTACCGCGGTCGGGAGACCGACCAGGGTCACGAGCAGGACGACCGCGAACCCAAGACTCAGCCGCCTCATAGCTGGTCCTCCGGAGTCACCTGGAGCAGGGTGAACATTTCGAAAGGCTCGTCCAGCGCCGCCAGGGCATTGAGGAGAACTCCCGAGGCAAAGAATTTCGCGACTTCCTCGCGGGTGCCGCCGCTGATCTCAACCACGTCATTGAAAAGCCTGTCGAACCCTTCCCGCACCGGTTCCCGCAGGTCGGCGCTCCCTGCGGCGGCGAAGATCTGAAGGTGACAGAGCATCCTGGGATCATCGTGAAGCAGCCCCAGATAGGCAAGACCCATCTTCCTGAGCCGCTCGTACGGTGAATCACCCGGGTCGAAGGACTGCCGGAACGTTTCCCTGATCTGATCGTTCAGGACGTCATGGCAGGCAAGAAAAAGTGCCCGCTTGTTCTCGAAGAGGGCGTAGATGTAGGGCTGGCGGATGCCGGCCCGTGACGCGATCATCGAGGTGGATGTCCCCGAGTATCCGTACTGACCGAACTCGACGAGCGCTGCGTCGATCACCTCGGCGCGACGCGCCGCCTGCGAAACCCTTGCCTTTTTTTCCTGCTCCGACATCCGTGTGTCCTTCATTTACCGGGTAGTACGTCCAATACCCGGATATGGATGTTTTCGTAACGGCCCGCCGCTTCAGGGAAACCGGACCGGACGCAAGAGATGGATCAGGTGCCGCTTCAGTCTCCGGCTCGCGCCTGGAGCACCTCGTCGGCCGCCGCCTGTGCGGCTCCGATCTGTCCGGCAACAAGATCCAGTCCGTTGTCCCAGAAACTGGGGTCACTGAGATCAACCCCGACCAGGGCTCCGAGTTGCTCAGGTGACTTCGATCCGCCGGCGGAGAGCATCTCCAGATAGCCCGGCACGATCGCCTCGCCCTGCTCTTCGTACAGCCTGTAAACCGAGAGGGCGAGCAGCTGCCCGTATGCGTAGGCGTATACGTAGCCGGGCGAACCGATGAAGTGGGGAACGTAGGACCACCACGATCGGTATCCGTCGGTCACCTCGACCGAGTCTCCGAGCAGATCCTCCTGGGTTCCTGCCCAGAGTTCGCCGAAGCGTTCGACCGAGAGTTCGCCTTCTTCACGCCGTGCCGTGTGAACACTGTCCTCGAACTGGTTCATGGAGATTTGCCTGAAAATGGTCGCGATCTGGCCTTCGACCGACTCTGAGAGAAGCCCGAGGCGTGATGCCGGGTCACGTTCGGCATCGAGCAGGCGTCCGAAGACAAGTTCCTCGGCGAAGACGGACGCCGTCTCGGCGACCGTCAGCGGGGTGTCCTGATGGAAGATTCCCTGCTTCGCTGCGAGGGCCTGGTGGAGGCCGTGACCGAGCTCGTGGGCGAGGGTGAGCACGTCGCGACGCCGGTCGGTGTAGTTGAGCATCACATACGGGTGTACCGAGGGGACGGTCGAAGCCGAGAAGGCTCCGCCGCGCTTGTTCGGGGCGGGTGGCGCATCAATCCATCGGCCCTCGAAGAAGCGACCGACCACCTCGCCGGCCTGTGGCGCAAGCGAATCGAACGCGCTCTGGACGATTTCCCTGCCCTCGTCCCATTCGATCGTGACGTCGTCGGTGGCGATAGCTGCCATCCGGTCGTAATCGGCCAGACGGTCGATGTCCAGGAGCTTCGCCTTTGTCCGGTACCACGAGCGGGCCAGGTCATATCGGCCCTTGACCGCCTCGATCAGGGCCTGAACAGACTCGTCGGAAGCTTCGTTGCTCAGGTTCCGGGTAGCGAGCCAGTGAGGGTAGGACCGCAGGCGGTCCTTGATCGCCTTGTCCTGAAGCAGCGTGTTGAAGACGTAGGCCCTTGTCCGAAGGCCCGGCTCCAGCGACTCTGTGACCGCTTCCGCGGTGGCTTTCCGGACTTCGCGGTCGGGGCTGTGGAGGCCGGAAAGCGCGATGTCCAGACTGACCGGTTCGTCCGCTTCAGGAAGATCGACCCTGATCGCGGAAGTCAGCTCATCGAATAGTCGGGACCAGGCGCCAGCCCCGGTCACCGAGAGCTCGGTTGCGATTTTCTCCTCCGGGGCGCTGAGCAGGTGGTCCCGGTAACGCCGCTCGCTGCGAAGGTGATGGGCGCAGAACTCGAGGCCCGGTGTTTCGAGGAGCTCCTCGGCCTTTTCGTCGTCGAGAGCGGCCCACTCGAGGTCGAAGAAGAGCAGGCGGGTCTGGATGACGGTTGCCCGCTCCGAGCCCATCTGGAGCAGGGCTCCGTTCTCGGGGTCGGCGGTGTCGGCCGCAAAGCGGAGATGCGCGTAGTTGAGGGCTCGGCCGGCGCGATCCGAGATGTCGGCCAGCTTGGTCATTGCCACGATCAGGCCCGGGCCGTCAAGTTCGGAAACCTTTCCTTCGTACTCGTCGGCGAACTTGTCCGAGGCCTTCTCCGCCTCGTCGAGCAGTGCGGTTACGGCTGCCGCCGGATCGGAGCTGTCACCGTCCAGCAGGTCATCAAGGTTCCAGGTGACTTCCTCGAGGGCAGCATCGCTGGCGCTCACGATTCCGCTCCCTGACGCAGTTTCCGCCTGACGATGTAGTCACCGATCAGGGATCCTGGAGGTCCGAGGGTGATCACGGTGATGATCGGGAACCACCAGCCCCACCATTTCTGCAGGGAGCCATAGGCACAGAGCCCGATAAGCACGATGAACAGGGTGCCGTGAATGGGCCCGAGTACAGAGACGATTTCGTGCCTGTCGGCGATGAACCGGGATGCCCACACCAGCGGTATCAGCAGCAGGAAGTCGATGATCGCGACTATCGCAATGATGTTCAGGAAACGGATTTCCCGGGCGCCGCCCGGTGCCTCGGAGGCGAGGTCTTCAGAGGTGCTCATGGGCAAGTGAAGCTATCAACACGCCGACCCCGCCCTGTGGTCAGTGGGTGAGGTTGACCCCGGAGTAGACCGTGGCCAGGGTGAGGATGAAGGTGATCGCCATCAGCACGTGATTCTGGCCTCGCATCATGTGCAGGAATACGGCGATGATCGTCGCGACGACCAGGGCCATCTTCACCTGGAAGGGCCCGTAGTCCCAAAGCTGGAAGTGCGACGCAAGCGAAAGCCCCGTCAGCAGCAACACTCCCAGGGCGATCAGTGAACCCATCCCGAAGCGCTGCGCGATCGCCCTGATCTTCTCCGGCTGTGCGGGCGTGGCCCGCATCACCGGTACCACGGTGAAAGCCAGCATGATCTGCCCGCCGAGGAAGAAAGCCATTGCCACGACATGGAGGAAGATCAGAAAGGTCCAGTACATGCCTCGAAGGATATCGCCGGGCTGCTCGCGATGCTGACCGCTCCCGTAGGGGGCGAAGGCGTCCTCGAGCGTCCTTAGTCTGTTGCGGTGGCGAAGATCAGGTCCCAACATGTTTGCCAGAGCTGTGGCCACGTTGCAATGGCCTGGACCGGCCAGTGCCCCGATTGCCGTGAGTGGAACACCCTGGTCGAGCAGGCCGCGCCTCGTGCTGCCCGGAAGGCCGCTCCGGCCAAGGGAAACGGCAGGTCGCTTCCACCCGGCGAGCCCGGCCGGCCGGTGCGCCTGCGGGAGGTCAGGGCCGCCAGTGTCGAACGCCTTTCCACCGGAATCGGTGAGCTCGACCGTGTTCTTGGTGGCGGAGTCGTGCCCGGGTCGCTCGTGCTGCTGGGCGGCTCGCCCGGAATCGGCAAGAGCACCCTGACCGGGATGGCGCTGGCCAACCTTCAGGCCGACGGCAATCGCACGCTTTACGTCTCCGCCGAGGAATCGGCCGCGCAGGTCAGGATGAGGGCCGAACGCCTTGGCGAGGCCGCACTGGATGTGAGCGTTCTGGCCGAGAGCTCCCTCGAGACCGTGCTCGGAACCATCGATTCGGAACGTCCGGCTGTCTGCGTGATCGACTCGATCCAGACGATGCACAGCTCCGATCTGAGTGGCGCACCCGGTTCGGTGGGCCAGGTTCGCGAGGCGGCCAACGCCCTGGCCGAGCTCGCCAAGCGACTCGACGTCGCCGTGATCCTGGTCGGCCACGTGACAAAAGAGGGCAGCCTCGCCGGCCCGCGGGTCCTCGAGCACCTGGTCGACTGCGTGCTGAGGTTCGAGGGGGAACGGGAGCGCACCTGGCGCACCCTCCGGGCGGTGAAGAACCGGTTCGGTGCCACCTCGGAGGTCGGAGTGTTCGAGATGCGTTCAGGTGGCCTGACCGAGGTGCTGGACCCCTCTGCCCGTTTCGTTGAAGAGGCGACCGGGGCGCAGGGCTCCGTGGTGCTGGCCTCGATGGAGGGAACCCGGCCAGTGCTGGTCGAGGTGCAGGCCCTCGTCTCGCCATCCGAGCTGGAAGTCCCCCGAAGGGTCGTAAATGGAATCGACCGCAACCGCCTCAGCATGATCCTCGCCGTTCTGGCACGGCATGCCCGGCTCGGGCTCGGCTCAGCTGACGTTTTCGTCAATGTGGTGGGTGGGGTGCGGGTCGACGAGCCCGGAGCGGACCTGGCGGTGGCCCTGGCTGTCGTTTCCGCCCAGCGCGGCGAGCCTCTGGTCGGGGCCGACGGTCGTCCGGTCGCCTGCTTCGGAGAGCTGGGCCTTACCGGCGACCTCCGGTACGTCGCCCATGCCGACCGCAGGGTCGCGGAAGCGTCCAAATTCGGTCTTGCCCCGGTGATTGGACCGCGAGGTGGGGAGCGACTTTCAGGGCTCTCTCCATGCGCGACGGCGAGGCAGGCCCTGAAAGTCGCATTTTCCGGAAGTCGGGCAGGCCGGGACGCCGAGGCAGCCTGAGTTTCAGGCCCGTCTAAATTCCGCTCCCCCGGCCGGTTTCAGGCCGGTTCAGGCGACTGAAAAATGAGGCCCGCAAGCACGCTAGACCGCATTGGAATGCGAAATCTGGCATAATTCTTCGAATGGCACCGGTAGTCGAGAGTGATCTCGCTCATCTTTCAGAGCGTCAGGATCCCAGGCTGCTCCGTGCCATAGATGCGGTCGCGCCGGGCACTGAACTTCGCGAGGGGATTGACAACATCCTCCATGCCCGTACCGGCGGTTTGATCGTGGTCGGGGAGACCGAGGACTTCGCCTTCATGCTTTCAGGCGGAATCCGCCTCGACATCGACTACAGCCCGGCCATGCTCTACCAGGTGGCCAAGATGGACGGTGCGATTCTGATCAACGCGGATGGCAGCAAGATCACATGGGCCAACGTCCAGATGATGCCGGACCCGACCATCCATTCGGTGGAAACCGGGACGCGCCACCGGACCGCCGAGCGAATCTCGAAGCAGGTCGACGCCCTGGTGATCGCGATCTCGGAGCGTCGAGAGGTCGTTTCGCTCTACCTCGACGGCGTCAAGTACATCCTTCAGGACATTCCGGCGGTGCTCGCCAAGTCGAACCAGGCCCTCGCGACCCTGAACAAGTACCGGACCCGGCTGGACGAGCTTTCCAGTCGCCTCACCCGGGCCGAGTTCAGCGGCGGCGTGGTCCTTTACGACGCCCTCGCTGTCTTGCAGCGTTCCGAACTCGTTTCCCGAATGGCCACCGAGGTAGAGCGTTACGTGATCGAGCTTGGTACCGAAGGGCGGCTGATCGAGATGCAGCTCGAGGAGACCATGGTCGGGGTGGCATCCGAACGCCAGGCCCTGATGCGCGACTACGCGGTCGAGGACACCGAGGAGAACATCCAGTTCATGCTCGAGGAACTGGCCGGCCTGACTCATCAGGACGTCCTCGATTTCGGCCGCCTGGCCGAGCTGCTCGGCTACGACCGCAAGGTCAACACGCTGGACCTGGTCACCGAGCCCCGCGGTTACCGCCTGCTTTCTGGCGTTCCCCGCCTGCCGCGCCTGGTGGTCCAGAAGATCGTCCAGAGATTTGGCACCGTTGACGAGGCCCTCAGGGCTTCTGACGATGAGCTTGCCGCTGTCGATGGCGTTGGCCCGGCCCGGGCCAAGGAGATCCGCGAAGGGGTGCGGAGACTCCAGGAGTCCGTCATGGCAGACCGGTTTTTGCACACATGACGACCACGGTCGTCAGCTAAGAAACAAAGGAGCATCTGATTTCAGATTCAGAGGCAGTGAACGGCGAAGAAGTAATTGAGGAAGATCTCGACCTGGTTCCGTACGTGTGCGACTTCGAGGAAGGCGACAAGGTCGTCTACCCGCACCACGGTGCCGGAGTTGTGCTCAAGAAGGCCGACGCCGAGCTCATGGGAGAGACTCGCGAGTACCTGACGATCAAGATCCTGCACAACGACCTCACGGTGAAGGTGCCGACCGAGAAGGCCGGCGAGGCCGGTCTGCGGCGCGTGATCGACGAGGACGAGATCAAGAAGGTCATCTCGGTTCTGTCGGACGAGGTTTCCGACATGCCCAAGAACTGGAACCGCCGGTTCAAGTACAACAAGGAAAAGATCAAGACGGGCGACGTCTTCGAACTTGCCGAAGTGGTCCGCAACCTCGCGCTGCGCGAGATGGAAAAGGGCCTCTCGACGGGCGAGAAGCAGATGTACACCCGCGCCAAGAAGATCCTCGCCTCCGAGTTCATGTACGCGCTCGACAAGGACGAAGAGGGAGCCGAGAGCTACCTCGACGGGCTGCTCGAGGAGCGTTACGAAGCCTCGGTGGCGTCGGCTGCGGCCTAGGCTGAGGCAGGGCTGACCCCGGATGGGGTTTCCGGCACTTATAGTGGCCGCCGGTTCCGGGCAGAGACTCGGGGCCGGCGGGCCCAAAGCCCTTGTTCCGCTTTGCGGTCGGCCGCTTTATGCATGGTCGGTCGACGCGTTCAGGGTTGCCCGATCGGTGGACAGAGTAATTGTCGTCGTGCCGCCAGGCAAAGCGGACGAGTTCACCGAACCGGGCATCGAAACCGTGGACGGGGGAGAGGTACGCTCCGAATCGGTCGCCAACGGTCTTCGTCACCTGGCGTCCGGCGGCTCCGGAGACCTGATCGTGGTCCACGATGCCGCCCGCCCGCTGGTCACTCCTGATCTTGTCGATGCCGCCGTCGAAGCCCTGCAGTCGGCCCCCGACCTGGATGCCGTGATCGCTGCCGCTCAGGTCACCGACACGATCAAGCGAGTCGGGAGAGACGGCACGGTAGAGGAGACCCTCGACCGATCCGTTCTGATTTCGGTCCAGACCCCGCAGGTCTTCCGCCTGGGCGCGCTGGAGCGAGCGATCGAGACCGGCGACCTCGTCGCCGCCACCGACGACGCGTCGCTGATCGAAGCAGCCGGGGGATCGGTCGGCGTGATCGAGGCGCCATCAGGCAACATCAAGGTCACCGTTCCGGGCGACCTCGACCTGGCCGCCCGCCTACTCGAACCAGACAATTGAGCAACGAAGCCATCACCGACTACCACCTGCACCTCCGGGGCGATGACCTTGGGGCGAGGGCAGACGAGTACTTCACCGCCGAGAACATCGAGCGATACCTCGAGGGGGCGAGGGCGGCGGGAGTTACCGATCTGGGCTGCGCTGAACACATGTATCGCTTCACGGAAGCCCTGACTGTCTGGCGCCACCCATTCTGGGACGAGTGGGCGATTGATGACATCGACCAGTACGTGGAAGTCGTGAAGGCAAGCCCGATCAAGCTTGGCATCGAAGGCGACTTCATTGCCGGAGCAGAGGAGAAGCTTGAGGCAATGCTCGGCTCGAGGCCTTTCGACTACGTGGTCGGTTCGGTCCACTTCCTCGGCGACCGTTCCCTCGACACCGAGGAATACACGATCTGGGACGAAGCCCGGGATCCAGACGACATATGGCGTCGCTACTTCGAGACGCTTGCCGATGCGGCCAGATCCGGTCTTTTCGACATTCTCGCCCACCCTGACCTGGTCAAGGTGTGGGGCCGGGCGGGCAGGCTCCCATCGGTCGATCCCCGGAAGATGTACGAGCCGGCTATCGAAGCCATCGCCGAGTCCGACATCGCCGTCGAGGTTTCGACCGCCGGACTGAGAAAAGGGGTGGGTGAGATCTACCCCTCTCCGGCCTTCATGGAGATGTGTGTCGAGGCGGGTGCAACCTTCGCCCTCTCATCCGACGCCCATGAACCCGCCCAGATCGGTTTTCGGTACGAAGACGGTCTAGAATTCCTTGCCAGGCACGGTGTAACCGAGATAGCTACCTTCGAAGGTCGGGAAAGGACATCCCGGCCGATTGGTGTTCTCGGGACCCCGAACACGCAACGAAAATCCATTTTTGGGGCCGGTGAGGCTCCGGGGGAACAATGAATCAGGATGCGCTGCCCGACCGGACGTCGGGAAAGTACGGGGGCAATTGGTCCGATCGTTCGAAGGGCATGACGAGCAGGACTCTTGGTGGCCTGATCCTGGCTCTCCTCATGGTCCTTGCCGTACCTTCATGGGCTGGAGCGGCTGGCGTGCCAGACATTTCGCTAGACAAGTCAACCTCCGGGACCGTGCTGCTCGGCGGCAACTCGACGGTGACCCTCAGTGCGGCCAACCCGTCGGGTGAACCGACCGGATACAACCTGAGCTTTCGCGACGTGCTGCCGGCCGGCGTCAGTTACGTGTCGGGTTCGTCTCCCACCGCCACTGGCGAACCACAAGTAATCGCCAACGCACCTTCAGCGGGCCAGACAACCCTGATCTGGTCGAACGTCGCGGATCTCACACCCAACTCGACCTTCGAGTTCAGCTTCCAGGTTGCCAACGACCCGGGCCAGTTCAGCATCGGGGACAGCTACACCAATAACGCCGGGGCGTACCTGAACTGTGACCCCCGGTACGTACCCAAATTCAACGCCCAGGGTCAGCCCGTTCAGAGCGGCGGCAACCCGAACTGCTCCGGGATCCCACCCGAGACTTCCTACACCGGTTCTGCCACTGACAGCGCGAACACACAGATCAAGGCGATCGACATCGCCAAGTCGGAGCCTTCCCCGGAAGGGCAGCTGCTCCGCGGACTTCACGAGAACCAGACCGTCTACACCCTGACCGTGACCAACAATGAAGTCGATCCGGACGACAACGTCATGGTCGAGGATTACCTGCCGGCGGGTCTCGAGTTCCTCGGTTGCGGAACCCTCGACAACACGACGGATGCCCCCACCAATCCCGGAAGCAGCGAGGAGTATCCGGGGTCGGGTCCGATCAACCCGGGTAACGCTCCAGCCGCACCGTTCTGCGTGAATCCGGATGTCGTCGAAACCGTCCTTGACCCGCCGGGCCTGCCCGCAGGCGTCTACACCCACGTGGTCTGGAACAACCTCGGCAACCTCGCGCCGTCCTCCCAGCTGCAGATCCAGTACGTCGCGGCGATCCCGATCAGGGAGAACACGATGAGCTGGTCCGGCCCTGTTCCGGCGACCAACGGTCCGCAGGGCTCCAATCTCGACAACAACTCTGGCGCGGAAACCACCCACGGGCAGGGCCTGACCAATCACGCAACGGTAAGCGCCGACTACCAGGGTCCCGGCGGTCCAACCGCCGTCACCGATACGGAGAGCCACACCGTTGAGGGGGTTGACCTTCGAATCGTCAAGTCGGTCAGCCCCGGCAATCTTTCGGTCGGGCAGATCAGCACCTGGTCGCTCGACATCTCGACCAGCGAATACCGCTACTTCGAGGATGTCGTGGTCACCGACACTCTCGGCAACGGATACTGCCCGCTCGGTCCTGTCAATTACGAGCACACACCGCCTCCGGCAAGTATCGACTGCGACCCGGTTTCGGGTCAGAACCCGTCGGCACCTTACACGTCGGCGGAGGAGCAGGTAAACGGCACCTGGGAAATCAGCTGGGATTCCAGTACTGCGCCGGCTCTTGGAACCATCGAGCCGAACTCGGACCTGACGATCACATTTCCGACCCGGACCCGCGAGTACTACCAGCAGAACTTTCAGCCCTCGGCACCTGTGCTGGCCAATGACGACGGCGAGAACGCCGTAAACATCGAAGGTGCCGCATCGGTCATCTGTTCGCCGGGGCCGCCATCTCCCTGTCCTCCCCTTGACCCCGACCGCATCGACAGTGACTTCATCAACGGTACGGTTCTCCAAGACGATTCGAGCGCGACCCAGGTCGGCTCGGGGCCGACCATCAACAAGCAGGTCAGCCCGACCGTCAACGGCAACTGCGGCTCGCTGAACAACTACGCGAGCGGGGTGGTTCCGGTGGCCTCGCCCGGAGACACCATCTGCTGGCGGCTGACCATGACCTTCCCGGCGACCCTGACGACAAAGGAGGTCCGGGTCGCCGACTTTTTCCCGCCCGGAACTTCGTACGTAACAGGCAGCACGGTTGCCCTGCCGACCAACACGGTCACCATCGCCAATCCGTCGCCACCACAGCCGGAACTGATCGGCGACGTCGGACTGCGCTGGACCCTCGCCGACACCGGTGACGAGGTGTCGCCCGGAAAGGTCTTTGACGTGGTCTTCTCGACACAGGTCGAACGGACCGTCACCTCTTTCGACGGGGAGATCACGGCGAACCTGATGAAGGGCGTCTACAAAAACACGGACGGGGTCTCGTTCCCGCTGCGTGACGATGAGAACTTCGAACGCTCGCAGCCCGAGATCAGCCTGCTGAAGGGAGTTTTCAAGGTGGACGGCCAGCCGCCGGCAGGCAACCCGCCGAATACCGACGGCGTCGTGGTCGACGGAGGCCAGGACGTCACTTACCGCGTGGACATCACGAATGACGGATCGGTCAACTCAATCAACACACAGGTATGGGACATCCTCCCTCCGGAGGTCAGCTGTGCCGATCTGGTGCCTGCCTCCATTTCGAACGGAGGCACCTGCAACGTGTTGCAGGACAGGATCGAGTGGTCTGGTCTGACCGTGCCGGCCCCGGGTTCATTGACCCTCACGTACACGGTCGAGATCCCGGACGAACTCAGCGGAGGCGACGTGCTCGTGAACAACGCCGGTGTGCGTCAGTTCGCGTCGAGCAGCGGCTCGGGTCCTTACGTCCAGATCCCGGAGGAGAACATCGATCCGACCCAGGATCCGAGCGCGAACGCGCCGGCTGCCGATGACCCTTCGAACGTCGTGATCGAGAGCTCAGTGCTGGTCAAGACCCGCTCCACCCAGATAACCCAGCCCGGCAACAACGCGGGAACCCAGGCCACGATCGGTGAACAGATCAATTACACGGTCACGGCGACGATCCCCGAGGGCACCAGTCTCTACGGTTCCAACACTGCTCTAGTCGACAATGTGAGCCCCCGCCTCGCCGTGGTTCCGGCCTCGGCTGCCGCGACGCTGAATACCGGTAGTGGCCCGGTTTCCCTCCCGACCGGGGGGCTGGCCCTGACCCAGACCGGCAACAGCATTCGCATCACCTTCCCCAATCCGTACAGAAACCCGGAGGGTAGCGGCGACGACACGATCATCCTGACCTTCGCGGCGGTCGTCAGGGATCTCTCCACTCTGAACTACGCCCACGGGACCTCGACTCAGTACACGGTCCCGAATACGGCGACCCTCAACTGGCAAAACGCGGCCGGTGCGAATCGAAGCGCATCCGGTTCGATCAGCACGACTCTGGTCGAACCCCGGATTTCGATCAACAAGACTGGTGACACCCCCGGGCCGGTCTCCCCGAATGACCAGATCCAGTACACGCTCCAGGTCTCTAATGCGTCGGGAACCAGGTTCTCGACCGCGAATGACACTGTGGTGACCGACGTGGTGCCGGTCGGACTTTCTCCCTCAAATGGTGGTGTTCCGGTGCCGGACGGAGGCACTGTGAACCCCGACGGAGGCGTCTGGAACCTTTCCACTCGCACTATCACCTGGCCTTCGATTTCGACCATCTCGCCCGGGGCCAGCACCACGCTGACCTATCAGGCGGTGGTTGACGACCCCGCTGTCGGGTCGGACATCCTCGTCAACGAGGCCGTGGCAGAGACGACGTCGATGCCGGGGACACCGGACGTCGAGAGGACCGCGGCGAGCGACGTGCCCGGTTACCGTGCCCAGGATTCCTATCCTCTCGAGGTCGCCTCACCCTCGATCGTGAAGACCGGGCTGCCGCTTCAGGCCACGATCGGCGAGCACATCGAGGTCACTATCTACGCCTCGATCAGTGCCAACCTTACGAACTACGACGGTGTGGTCGAAGACGATCTTCCCAACGGGCTCATTTTCGACGAATACGTGAGTGCCGAGTGCGTGACGGGCTGTCCGGGCCCGGTGACCTTTCAGACTCTCACCCCCGTGCCGAACGGCAACGGCCAGCGGATCGGCTGGTGGATAGGGGACGTTCTCGCCGCTTCGGAGAACCGGATGGTTGCCCTCACCTATCGGGCATATGTGGCCGACGAATATCTGCCGAGCGGACCGAAGGTGGTTCAAGGCGACAGCCTGGTCAACGAGGCAACCCTGCTCTACAACCTCACCGACAAGATCGTCGTACCTCCGACCACTCCACCGGATCCAGCGGACTTCGACCGGGAACTCTCGGACACTCACACCACGACGGTGATCGAACCTGAACTGGTGCTGGACAAGAGCGTCTCCGGTGACAACGACAACGACGACGTTCGCAACACGGAGCCGGGCGACAGCTACACGTACTCCGTTTCGATCACCAATAACGGGGACTCGCCTGCCTTCGATGTCTCGGTCCACGACGAGCCGGACGTAGAACTCACCAACGTCCAGGTCGCACTCGACCCGGACTGGGAGGTCACCAAGGAATGGTCCGAAGCTGACCGGACGATCCGGTGGTTCATTCCCGGGCCGATCCAGCCCGGAGAAACAGTAACCCTGACCTACACCGCCGACCTGGTGCCTTCGGCCCAGCTCTCCAACCTCCAGCAGGTCGAGAACACGGCTGACCTGCCCTCATACTGGGGCGTAACGGCCGGCGAACGAGAGGACCCCGCAAACGCCGACGTGGTCTACCGCGAGTATCAGGGGAACAGCGACTCGGTCACCCTGATCGTGCTGATTCCGCAGCTCGATCTCGTCAAGACGACGGGCTTGTCCGGGTTCCCGGATACCGGTCCGGCCCAGACGGAGACACCCTTCCCGTGGCGGGTCGTGATCACCAACCCGAACACCGGCAGTCATCTCCTCGATGTTGATCTTGAGGACACCCTGCCGCCAAACTGGACCTACGTTCCGGGCAGCGCGCAGATAACTGGCACGGGCACCCTCACTCCGGGCGGCCAGGTCGAGCCGGTCGTCACCTCGTCACCGACCGGAGACCTGCTCAGCTGGACTGACATCGCTGACCTCCAGGGCGTCCAGAACGCGGTGGTGAGCTTCAACGCCATTCCCGAGCCGGAAGCCGCAGTCAATCCCGGTTTGTCCAACCCTCACGTCAATTCGGCTTCCGGGACCGGTGAGGACACTTCCGGGGCCACGGCATCCGCGAGCGGCCCCTACAACGGCTCGGATGACGCGACTGCGAGCCTCGAGACCCCTGTCACCGACCTTCAGATCACCAAGGTCGCTGATGACCCGACTCCGACAGCAGGCACCGACACCACCTGGACCCTGGTGGTCAGGAACAACGGCCCAAAGGTTTCCCCGACCGTTCAGGTGAGTGATGTCATCCCGCCAGGCCTGACCTACGTGAATGCGGTCACCGAACAGGGAACCTGTCAGGAAAGCCCGGTCAGCACGATGTTCTGCGAGATCGGCCTGATGAACGTCGGGGAGGAAGTCGAGATCAACTTGACCACGACGGTCGGTCCGGGAATGCAGGGCCAGACGATCATCAACGGTGCGACAGTCTCGGATCCGAACATCATCGATTCGGATCCGCTCAACAACTACTCCGAAGATCAGATCATCCCGGCCGAAAGCGCCGACGTCGCGATCGAGAAGACCGTCGGTACTCCGCTCGTGGCGGGCCAGACTGGCACCTACGAGTTGCTGATCACCAATGCCGGACCCAGTGTCGCTCGTGACGTGACTGTCTCCGACACCCTGCCGGACGGACTGACCTTTGTTGATGCGGTGGTGCCGGATGCGACGTGCAGCGGTTCCGGCCAGGAATTCAGCTGCAGCCTCGGTGACATCGGACCCGGTGGGCAGGTCACGATCCTGGTGACCGTGAACGTCATCGAGGGCGGCGAGTACACGAACTGCGCAACGGCCGGCAGTCCGACACCCGACCCCGATCCGTCGAACAACGAATCCTGCGTCACGACAGACGCCTCCAACACCGACCTGGCGATCCAGAAGACGGGCCCCGACTTCTTCCCCGAAGGCAAGAACCGGAACTACACCCTGCTGGTAACCAACGTCGGCTCGCAGCCATCAGGGGGAACGGTCACCGTGACCGACAGGATCCCGGGCGTGCTCGAGCCTCTGGCGGCTTTCGGCGAGGGGTGGGGCTGCGGGATCAGTGGCCAGGACGTGACCTGTGTGAGAACTGATTCCCTTGCTCCGGGTGATTCCTTCCCGCTGATAACCATCCGGGTCCGCGCTCGGGAGAACCTGCTGTTCCGTTCGATCTCGAACACCGGGCGGGTCCACATGCCGGGCGATCCGAACCCGGACAATGACTTCGACACTGTGACGACCAAGAAGGGCGCGGTCTGCCTCAACGGTTCGATCAGCCTCAAGCCCGGGTTCGTCTGGGTGGGCGACCGCACGACGGTAACCCTGACCCTGCGTTCAAAGGGCGGTGCCCCGGCCACCGGCCTGCCGGTCCGGCTGAAAGGCAACGGCAAGGGTGGAGCTTCGAAGCAGACGAGAACCCTTACGACCGATTCGAAGGGAACGGCGAAGTTCACCATCCGGGCTGTGACGCCGGAAGCCCGCTGGACGCTCAGCGTGCCCCAGTGCAACCTGAAGAAGAAGATCGGTCCGAAGCGCCAGGAGACATGCCGCGAGATGATCGTGAACCCCAGGACAGTCGAAAGCGGCAAGTTCGGCCTGATCACCGCGAGGCTGCGGGTGCCGACCGGCCGTCCGGCGATCGGTGTGACGGTGATCGCCAAGGGTCAGGGCACCGGGGATTCGGACCGGACCGATAACAAGGGCGTAGCCAGGCTCAGAGTCAAGCCCGTCTCGGGAGGGTTCATCTCCGTCACAGCACCTAACGCAACGAAGTGTCGCCTCCGGGTTGGCGTCCTTGACAGTGACGCCGCAGCTACCGGTAACCAGCTGACGGGCTGATCACGGGGTGATTCGGGTGACCAGAGTTCTCAGGCTGGCCCTGGTGCCCTTGTTGGTTCTGGTTGGCGGCATCTCGCCAGGAATCGCTTCTGGCGCACCGGATCGTGAACGCATGGCGTTGCCCGCCGTCGGCGAGGCCCTTGCCCCGAGGATCGCCGTCCGGGAGAGACCAAAACCGGAGGCGCCCGTACGGGCAGTGATGAAGGCATTCCGGTGGGACTTCCGGCCCACCGTCTTCTTCGCGATTGACCGCCACGGGTCCGGCTCCCGGGAGTGGCTCAAGGTTCGGATACCTGGGCGACCCAACGGAAGGACCGGGTGGGTCAGGGGTTCACGGGTCAGGCTCCTCAGGTCGGCTGGACCACTTCACATACTCGTCGACCGGAGCGAGCGGCGCCTGACTCTCTTCCGCAGCGGCAGAGTCGTGATGAAGGCTCGAGTGGCGGTTGGCACCGCGGACGCACCGACCCCGCTGGGTCAGTTCTATCTGACCGCATCCTTCCGGCCCAATGACGACTTCCTCGGACCGTGGGCGTTCGAGACGAGTGCATACGCGGCGATCACCGACTGGCCTCGAGGAGGCATCGTCGGTCTGCACGGCACCAGTGAGGGCTGGTCGGTCGGTAAGGCTGCCAGCCACGGATGCCTGCGCGTACACAACCGGGTGATCATCGCTCTCAGGGAGCGGGTCCGGCCCGGTACACCCCTGCGCATCCGGGCATGAGCCATCATCGGGCGCACCGATCCTGCGACTATCAGGGTCCATGTCAATAAGCGTCGGAATCGGATATGACAGTCACCGCTTCGCCGAGGGCAGGAAACTGATCCTGGGCGGGGTCGAGGTTCCCTACGAAAAGGGTTTGAGCGGCCATTCGGACGCCGACGTCCTGACCCATGCCGTGATCGACGCGATACTGGGCGCGGCCGGCCTGGGGGACATCGGAGAGGTGTTTCCAGACACCGACCCGGCCTGGGAGGGCGCGGACTCGATCGGGCTCCTGAGCACTGTTATCGGGATGCTTCGCGGTCCGGTACTGAATGTCGACGCAACCCTGATCTGCGAGCAGCCGAAGCTCGGACCTTTCCGTCCGTCGATGGTCTCCCGCCTCGGAGAGGCAACCGGCGGAAGGATCAGCGTCAAGGCCACCACCAACGAGCAGATGGGGTGGATCGGCCGCGGCGAGGGCATCGCCTGCATGGCTGTTGCCACGGTTGATCTCGACTAGAGTCTGGCCGCAATGAATCCAGTCAAGACCGTCGTTGAATCAGTTTCGAACAAGGGATTCGAGCTGAGGACCCTTCACAAGGCCGGAGTGATCGGCGGCCTCGGCCCCACAGCCATTCCGGTTGCCGCTTCGGCACTTCTCCGGGGCGGCACCACGCCGGCTACGGCGATCCGGGTGGCTGCCGCAAAGCACGGTGACCGCACATATCTGGTCGACGAAAAGGGTTCGCTGACCTTCTCGGAAGTGCACCGGCGAAGCAACGCGCTGGCCCACGCCTTTAAGGGTCTCGGGATCGGCGCAGGCGACGGCCTGGCGATCATGTGCCGTAACCACCGCGGCTTCGTCGAGAGCAATCTCGCCGGCTGGAAGCTGGGTGCGAACGTGATCCTGCTCAACACGATGTTTTCCGGGCCCCAGCTTGCGGACGTGATCGAGCGGGAAGGCGCGAAGGTCGTGGTCCTCGACCAGGAATTCGAAGACCTTCTTTCAGGCATTCCGGAAGGGGTCGGCCATGTCTGCGGGTTTGAGGACGAGCCGGGAACATCCGGAATCCCCAGCCTCGATGACCTGATCGCCTCGAACGACGATTCCGAGCTTCCCTGGCCAAGCGAGAAGGGCCGGAACATCATTCTCACCTCGGGAACGACTGGCACCCCGAAGGGGGCGCAGAGGCCGGCACCGAGCGGCCTGTCCGTGATGGTGGGCCTGCTTGACCGCATCCCGCACTTCTCGGGAGAGACGATCGTCGTGGCCGCGCCGCTCTTTCACTCCTGGGGATACCTGAACTCGATCATCGGCACCTCCGTAGGCGCGAGACTCGTCCTCCAGCGACGGTTCAAGCCCGCCCAGACGATGGAACTCGTCGACGAGTTCGACGCAGACGTACTGGTTGCGGTTCCGGTCATGCTGCAGCGGATCCTCGAGCTCGACGAGGAAACCAGCCGCGATTTCCGGGCCGACCATCTGAAGATCGTGACCCTCTCGGGCTCGGCGCTCCCCGGCGGGCTCGCCACGGAATGGATGGACCGGTACGGCGACAACATCTACAACTTCTACGGGTCGACCGAGGTAGCAATGGGATCGATCGCAACCCCTGAAGACCTTCGCTTCGACCCCTCTACGGCGGGCCGGCCGCCCTACGGAACGAGCGTGCGGCTGGTCGACGATTTCGGCGAGGACGTGCCGCAGGGCCAGACCGGCCGCATCTTCATCCGCAACGAAATGACTTTCGACGGGTACACCGGGGGTGGCAACAAGGAAAACCTGGATGGCTACCTGTCCAGCGGTGACGTCGGCCATTTCGACGCCGGGGGCCGCCTGTACATAGACGGCCGGGATGACGAAATGATCATCTCTGGCGGCGAGAACGTGTTTCCGGCCGAAGTCGAAGACCTGATCTCTGGCCACGAAAAGGTAGTCGAGGCGGCAGTGATCGGCGTCGAGGACGAGAAGTTCGGCCAGGCCCTCCGCGCGTATGTCGTGACCCGCACCGAGGTCTCGATGGATGAGGAGACTGTCCGGTCGTTCGTCAAGGCCAACCTTGCTTCGTACAAGGCTCCTCGTGACGTGATCTTCCTGCCGGAATTGCCTCGCAACGCGACCGGCAAGATTCTCAAGCGCGAACTTCAGTAGCTGGAATCAGCGATCTTGCCGCACTAGTAGTAGTTTTCAGGCGACGATGAGTGATTCCACTCCAGCCGCGCCAAAGGAACAGGCGGCATCCGGAAACGGACTGCCCCCCGAGCTTCGCCAGGTAGGCGAAACCTCGAGCAAACTCACCTCGCGAGTCGAGGCACTCGCCAAGGAACTGACGGCCAGTGAAGCGCGTGCGCGTGAGGCCGAACTCGCCGCCCGTGAGGCCGAGCTGAAGGCGCTTGCGACGGCACGGGATTCGGTGACGCAGGCGCGGAAGGATCGCGAGGCAGCCGAGCAGGCCAGGGCCTCGGCGGCCACGGCCGATCAGCGGGTGGAGGCGGCAAAGGCGCAGGCTGCCCGAGAGGTCGCGGAGGCCCGTGAAGAAATCAAGACGAAGGCCCGGGAGACCCTTCGCAAGCTGAGCGCAGAGGCCCGGGAGAAGATCGAAGCCTCCCGCAAAGCCCGCCTCGAAGCCGAAGAGAAAGTCAAGGAGCTGGAGCAGAAGGACGCCGACCAGCGTGAAGCCCAGGCCAAGGTCGAGGCCGAGCTGAAGCGCATCGAGGGGACTCTCAAGCAGGAGCGCGAAACCCGGGAGGAAGCCATGGCCAAGGTCGCGGCGGACGGCGAGGAGCGTCTCGCGGCGCGGACCCGTCACCTCGAAGAAGTCGCCGAGCGCCTTGCAAAGGAAGCGCGACAGGCTGCCGAGCGCGAAGCCAAGGGCCGCATCGAGGCTTTCGAAGAGAAGGCGCGCAAGGCACAGGACCGGGCCGCCCAGGCAGAAGCTCACGCCAACGAATTTGAATCGCTTGCCCGCCAGAAGATCGCCGAGATCGAAGCCGATGTCGACCGCAGGGTCATGGAAGGCACGGAGCAGGTCCGCCGCGAGGCGGCCGAGCGGGTCGAGCAGTTGATCGAACGGTTCGGCCGCGAGGCAGAGGAGGATGCCCGCCGCCGGGCCGAACAGCGCCTCCAGGAGGAAGACGAGCGGATTCAGCGAGAAGCCGAACGCCGCGCGGAAATTGCCCGCAAGTCGGCCGAGGACGATGTGCAGGCCGCCGCCGACCGGGCCCGCCAGGAAGCCATCTCCGCTGCCACCAGCACTGCCCCCGAATGGGAGCGTCAGGAGTCCCGCGAGGGCGGCGATGGACCCACACCGCGCCGCCGCCGCGGCGGCCCCGGTGCAGGCGGTTACCGAACCTTCTGAGTAGTGTCCCCCGCGGCATGCGCGAGGTAAGAATCAGGGACACGATGAGCGGGGAACTGCTCGCTCTCCCGACCGACGGCCAGATCGGCATTTACGCCTGCGGCCCGACCGTCTACAGCCGTATCCACATCGGAAACGCGCGGCCTTTCGTCGTTTTCACTCTGCTGGCCAGGTTTCTCCGCAGTGAGGGATACGAGACCCGTCTCGCCATCAACGTCACCGACATAAACGACAAGATCTACACGGCTGCTTCCGAACGGGAAATGCCATCAGGGGAACTGGCTGACGAAATGACAGCCGCGTATTTTGAGGATACGGGCAGGTTGGAAATCGGCCGCCCCGACGTCGAACCCCTCGCAACCGAGACCGTGGGGCCGATCGTCGACCTGATCGCAACCCTGGTCGATGAAGGTCATGCATACGAGTCCGGCGGCGACGTCTATTTCTCGGTCCGGAGCTTCGACGGCTACGGCAAGCTGTCTCACCGGCCCACCGAGGACATGGAACAGGGGGAGGGTGACGATGCCGGTTCCCTGAAACGCGACCCACTGGACTTCGCCCTGTGGAAGTCCCACAAGGAGGGTGAGGACACGAGCTGGGAATCACCCTGGGGTTCCGGACGGCCAGGCTGGCATATCGAATGCTCGGCGATGGCCGAGGCCGAGCTCGGCCAGCCATTCACGATTCACGGGGGCGGTTCCGACCTGGTCTTTCCACATCACGAGAACGAGATCGCGCAGTCCGAAGCCGCCCGGGGCAAGCCCCTCGCGAAGGTTTGGATGCACAACGGAATGATCGAGACCGGTGCGGAGAAGATGTCGAAGTCGGTCGGGAACATTTTCCAGCTCTCCGAGGCACTGGACGTTTACGGACCCCAGACCGTTGTCGCCTATCTGATGTCAGGTCACTATCGCCAGCCCCTTGCCTTCGGCGAGGGTCCGCTGGAGCAGGCCGCAGCCGGAAACGAGCGGATCCGGAACTTCCTGCGCGAAAACCCGCCCGGTGAACAGCCCGGAAGTGAGGCTGAGGCGGCGAGGGAACGCTTCAGGGATGCCCTGGCTGACGACTACAACTCCCCACGGGCCATGAGAGAGGCTTTTGATCTGATCCGAAGCGCAAACCAGCGGCCAGACGCGCCAGAGCTGGCAGGCGCCGGAACGGTGCTTCTGGGGATGTTGGAACTGCTCGGCCTGGAAGCTCTGGCGAGCGGGGGAGGGGAAGGGCCCGATCAGGCTGCCCTCGACCTGCTTGAAGCCAGAAATGCTGCGCGTGAGGACAAGGACTGGTCGCGTGCCGACGAGATCCGTGACCAGCTCGCAGACCTCGGTTGGGAAGTCCGCGACGGTGCCGACGGTGCCCGTCTGGTTCCCAGAAGCTGAGGCTGGCAGATAATGCCCACCACTGAATTCATTTACGGCCGGAATCCGGTCGAGGAAGCTGAACGCGGCCGACGGCGGGTTCTGAGGGTGTGGAAGGCCCCCGACACTCCCGAGGCGAAGCTGTTCGAACTCTGTGGTTCACACGATCACCAGGGAATCGTCGCCGAGGTCGAACCGTTCCCCTACGTTGGTGGAAGCGATCTTCTCGGAATCGAAGATGCACTGGTGGTCGTTCTAGATCAGGTGCAGGACCCGAGGAACCTCGGAGCTGTCTGCCGTTCCGTTGAAGCTGCGGGCGCTACCGGGGTGGTAATCCCCGACCGACGCTCGGCTGCCGTTACGGCCGCCACTGCCAAGGCTTCTGCCGGCGCAGTGGAGCACCTGAAAATCGCCCGCGTTCGAAACGTCAGCGACTGGATCACCGAAGCCAAGGATGCTGGCTTCTGGGTGTGGGGAGCCGACGGGCGGGCGGAACAGGCTCCCTGGCAGGTCGACCTGACCGGCAAGACGGCCCTGGTGCTCGGCACGGAGGAGAAGGGCCTGAGGCCTCGTGTAGCCGAGAGCTGCGACGGCCTGATCGCCATTCCCCAGAGCGGCAAGGTCGATTCGCTCAACGTCTCGGTCGCCGCCGGCGTGATGATCTTCGAAGCGATCCGTCAGCGCAGCACCTGAGCTCGGCGCCCCCTCCCTGAGACTCCTTCCCGGCTTGAAATCTGCAAGCAGGATTTCACCTGTCCGGGGGCGAAGTTGACAGAACTCTGCTGATGTGTAAACTAAGCGGCGTATAAAGGGTGAACCTCAACTTGAGTGTGAGTCTCACCTGTCAGCAAGGGCGTCCAGGGGAGGTAAGTGGCGCCACAGGCCTTCTTCCTAAGGAGAATGTGCGGTGGCTACCCCAACCTCAATTACCCATAACCAAGCCGTTTCCGACGCCAGTGCCAGATCGACCCGTGCCGGATCTAACGCTCGACTAGAGCCTGATGATGAGACGCTCGTTGCGTTCGCCAAGCGTGGCCGCAAGGAAGCTGCGGATCAGCTGATCCGTCGTTATCACTCGTTCGTCCGGCTCAAGGCGTCTTCCTACTTCCTGGTCGGCGGCGACTCGGATGACCTGATCCAGGAGGGGCTGCTCGGTCTCCACAAGGCGATCCGCGACTACCGGACCGACCGTGAGTCGAGCTTTCGCAACTTCGCGGAGCTCTGCATAACCCGCCAGATCATCACGGCCGTCAAGACCGCGACCAGGAACAAGCACGCACCTCTGAACCAGTACGTCTCGTTCGGTCAGACCCCTGCGTCGAACAGCGAGTCGGAAACCACCATGGAAGAGATCCTTCCCGGCCCGACCGCCCTCGACCCGGTCAATCAGGCGATCTCCTCCGAGGAACTGGCGTCGCTGGTCTCATGCCTTCAGTCGACACTCTCCGAGATGGAGAGCAGCGTCCTGGGCTACTACCTCGAAGACCGTTCTTATGAGGATGTCGCCGCGCTACTCGGCTGCGAAACCAAGACCGTGGACAACGCTCTGCAGCGGGTGAAGAGGAAGGTCAGCAAGCATCTCGAGTCTCGCGACGTCGCTGTCTGAGTCCGCTTGACACAATCCGCCTCCTGCCCGGCTAGCTCAATTGGCTAGAGCACCTGTCTTGTAAACAGGAGGTTTCCGGTTCGAGCCCGGAGCCGGGCTTCAGTCGTCCGGTGTTCATCCGGGATTGCCGGGTTCCGGCGGCCAATATGGTGAGCCGGTGCCCGTTGGCTATCTGATCCTGATCCTGCTGATCGCCGGTTTTGCGCTGCTCCAGCTGATTCCGGTGCCCCGCAACCCTCTGGTGAGGGTGGCCTCGTTCTGGACCAGCATGGTCGTCAACGAGCAGCCTCACTGGTTTGCGATGTTGCTTCTCGCATCGACTGGACTCGCGATCGCCTCAGGTGACATCGACTCCCCGGCCGGTTGGCTCCTGGTCGGAGCCGCGGCAATAGCCGTCATCGGACTGATCGCCATCGCCTGGCGAATGTTCCCGGCTCGAGGCGCTCTGAGGGGCGCAATCTCGGATCTGGATCCGGCCGCATTGCAGAATCTCGAGGGCCGGGGGCCGGGCCTCGCTGCCCTGGCTGCTCCCTTTGGCTTCGGTCGTCGAAGAGTCGAGTTCACGGCCGGTATCCCTTACGGCCCGGCCGGGGAGCGAAACCTGCTCGACGTGTATCGCCCCAGGAAGGGCCCGGTAACCGGCCCAACCCTCATCTACCTTCACGGGGGCGGCTTCAAGGGCGGCTCGAGAAAGAGGGAGGGGCAGCTGGCCCTTTACCGGCTTGCGGCGCGGGGCTGGGCCTGCGTCAGCGCGAGTTATCGCGTGAGTCCCGATGCCCAGTTTCCGGACTACCCGATCGATCTCAAGAGGGTCATTGCCTGGGCCAGGGAGGATGGTGCCCGGTTCGGTGTTGACCCCGACCGGATCTTTCTCGCCGGCAGCTCCGCCGGCGGACACATCGCTGCCACCGTGGCACTGACGGCAAACGAACCACTGCTCCAGCCCGGTTTCGAATCGGTGGACACATCAGTAGCCGGAACGATCGGTCTCTACGGCTACTACGGAGGTCTCGAGTACGGGTCGCTCCGGCCCCGGGGTCCGCTGCCTTCCAGCCCGCGTGATCTGATCCGCCCGGGTGCGCCGCCCTTCCTGATCGTCCACGGGGACCGGGACACCATCGTTTCGGTCGGTATCGCCAGATCGTTCGTGAAGCGCCTTCGGGAGGCAGGGATCGAGGCGGCCTACGCCGAACTGCCCGGCGCCCAGCACACATTCGACCTCCTTCGCTCGGTCAGGAACCAGAATGTGACCGACGCAATAGAGGATTTCGCCGCCTGGGTGCTTTCGGATCGCTCTGTAACCGGGTCCGATTGAGCGTGTAGGAATCTCTTGTGACGCAAGAGCAACTCGAGGCCTACCACGAGTACACGCGCAAGTACGGGGTGAACCGCGGTCTTTACCTCGTCGCGCGGATCATTCTGCAGCCGTTTTTCCTCGTCTATTTCAGGCTTTCCCGGCAGGGTCGACAGAACTCGCACATCAAGGGCGCGACCATCGTCGCCGCCAACCACCGGAGCTTCCTCGACCCTTTCGTGATCGGTTCGTGCCTGCCCTGGGGCAAGCCGATGAACTACGTCGCCAAGGTCGAGCTTTTCGAGAAACGCTGGCAGGGATATCTCCTCTGCCGCGTAGGTGCCTTTCCGATCCGGCGCGGAGAAGCTGACGAGCTGGCAATAGAAACCGCCGAGAAGGTCCTGGAGCGCGGCGGGTCCATCTGCATCTTTCCCGAGGGAACCAGGATTCGCCGGGGCTCCCTGGGTAAACCGAAGCGTGGCGTCGGGCGTCTGGCTTTGCGGAGCGGCGCCCCGGTCCTCCCGGTTGCCGTTACCGGGACAGAGCATGTCCGGCGTGGCTGGCGGATACGCCCGCGCAAGGTTGACATCAGGGTTGGCAGGCCGATGTCCTTTCCGCAGTCAGAGAACCCCTCGCCAGCGCTCGCAGCCTCGGTGACGGACCGCATCTGGCCGAACGTCGAACTTCAGTGGGAGGACATCGGCGGTCTGCCCCCGATGCGTCGCGCGGCCGTCATCGGCGCCGGCAGCTGGGGCACAGCCGTCGCCGTGCTGCTCGCGCGAGGCGGCCTGGATGTCCAGTTGGGAACCCGGACCGCTGCCCAGGCGGAGGAGATGGCACTCGCCCGCGAGAACGCCAGGTACCTGCCGGGGGTGCGGCTGCCGGACGGCATCGAGGTCCGGGCCTCCAGCCAGATTGAACTCGGCGGAGTCGACCTGCTCTGTATCGCCGTGCCGTCAGCTTCTTACCCCCAGGCCGTCGGTGCGGTGGCCGACCGGGTTGGTCGCCGGGCCGGAGTGCTCCTGCTCGCCAAGGGGCTGATCGCCCCCAAAGGCCAGCTTCCCTCGGAGTATGTGAGCGAACGCATCCGCTCCCGGGGCGTCTCTTGCCTGGGTGGCCCCGCGCACGCGAGGGAAGCGGTCTCCGGTTCCGCCGCCCTGGTGCTCGGCAGCGGCAACGCCGATCTGCGGGCCCAGTTGGGAGACGTTTTTGATCGGGCCGGTCTCGTCTGCGAACGATCTCGAGACGTAGTCGGGGTCGAGATGGCCGGAGCCGCAAAGAACGCGGCCGTGCTCGCCGCGGCCGCGGCAGAGCCTCATGGACTGAACGCCGCCGGGATTGCCGCCGCAGCCGTCTGGGACGAATGCGTCGGCTATGCGGTGAGAAACGGAGCCGACCTCGAGACTTTCAACGGGCTGGCCGGCGTCGGTGACTTGCTGGCGACCGTTATGGCTTCCGGAAGCCGCAACCGCAGAGCCGGGGAATTGCTCGGCAAGGGCAACGCCCCGGAACAGATTCGAGAGACGATCGGCCAGGCTTCCGAGGCTCTCGACTCGGTACCCCAGATTGCCGCGACTGTGGCCGCCGCTGGATGCCCGGCCGACGCTCTGACCGGGCTGGCAGACCTGGCCACCGGCAGGATCAGTTCAGACGAGTGGGTCGCCGCGCTTCGGCGCTCCGGTCATTCGAGGAGGGCAGCATGAACCGGCCTGGATCGGATGGGGTCCGTTTCGGGATAAGGTGCGTTCGTGTCCGGCCCCGACGCCACACCCACCCCGGAGTCGAAGGCCGAGATCGATCGGGCCTTCGAGCAGCTGTACCGCGATCACCTCAAGGACGTCTATTCGTACTCGTACTACCGGATCGGCAACCACCACGACGCCGAGGACCTGACCGAGCAGACCTTTCTCCAGGCGTACCGGCACTTCGCGCGAGCAAGGCAGGAGT
Source organism: Solirubrobacterales bacterium (assembly GCA_020438355.1). Taxonomy (GTDB): domain Bacteria; phylum Actinomycetota; class Thermoleophilia; order Solirubrobacterales; family 70-9; genus 67-14. The sequence continues at coordinate 141,326 of JAGQUT010000001.1, forward strand.
CGGACGGAAGGCCGCTGCGGCCCTGGCTGATCAGGATCGCCCACAATCTCGCTGCGAACTATCACCGCGACCGCTCCCGCAAGCCGCAGACGCCACTGGACAGCATCGAACCACCGGCCGCGAGGCACTCGACCGAGGATCTGGTGGAAGGCCGGGAAGAACTCCGGGCGGTCATCGAGAACCTTCAGGAACTGCCAGACGATCGTCGCGAAGCCCTGGTAATGAGATTCGCGCTAGGCATGGACAATCGGGAAATCGCCCGGGCCATGGGCAAATCGGACGGAGCCACAAAGGTGTTGATCCATCGCGCGATCAAGCAACTTCAGGAACTGCTCGAAGCGGAAGGAGCGCCCGTTGAGCATGGATGAAATCCGCATCGAAAGCCTGCTCGCTGATGCCCTGAAGCCGGTTGATCCTCCGCAGAGAATGTCGGACCGCCTTCACGACACTTTCTCCGCCATCTCCGATGCGGCGGCGACCGATCTCTCCGACTGGGCCGAAGAGCTGACCGAAAGCGAGCTTGAATCGCTTCGCGATCCCCGAAACTGGATCCGGCCAGTTACCGCTCTGGCGGCCGGCGGCGTCGCCACCGGTGCCCTGATTCTCGTCGGCTTCCGCCGGCGAGGCCGCTTTCGCCCCTAGCCCCGCGCAAGCGCTCCCGCGACCTACCTGATGATGCTCCCGTCAGGAGCCACGAGGACATCGACCTCGCTGCCGTCGGGCTTGGTCACTTCCACTTCCCAGGCAGCTCCCATGTCGTCCTCAGGGTAAATGTAGGTGACCCGCCCGGAACCGATGTGATCAAGGGCCGCGCGCGAGGCCTGTCGACGATTGATCGCGTTTCCGCTTGTAGCTGTCCCGGCGTTGCCTCCCGATTGCGTAGCGGCATCGTCGCTCTGGCCCTTGTTGACTTTCCCGACTACCGAACCGTCACTGGCGACGAGTACGTCGACTTCGACTCCGTCTGCCCGGGTCACTTCGATCTCCCAGGCGGCTCCTTTGTCATCCTCGGCTTGCGAGTAAGTGACGCTCCCGCCGCCTACGGCCGCGAGAGCTATCTTCGCCGCGGTCTCCTTGTCAACGCTTCCCTGGCTCGTCCCGGAGCTGGACGATGTCGGACTACTGGACTCCGGCTGGGTTTCTGCATCTTCCGAGCCTCCGCAACCGGAGAGAATCACGGCAGAAGAGGTGATGAAGAGCAGCAATGCCAGAACAACGCTTCGCTGTTTCGTCGCCGTCGGGGGTCTCATGCCCGAAATATATGCCGCTGACGGGGTGCGGGACAGTTGAATCGAAAAGGGGGAAGTCGGGGAGAAGCGGTTAGCGGCGCCCGGAAGCAGCGCGGCGTTCGCGAACCTTGCGTCGTCGCTTCTTCTGGCGCCTCGTCTCCGCCATCGATTCGAAGCGGGCGCCGAGGCCACCGAACCACTCGGTGATCCGGTCCCAGCGGCTGGCTGCATAGGCACCGAGCCCGGCAAAGCCGATCAAGAGGTTCAGGAGGTTCACCCAACGGGTCGCCGGCAGGCCATCGAGGAGCAGCGTGCCGTTGGAAGCGACGAGTCCCCAGAGTCCCAGCACGGTAAAGACCACACCGGCGAGGATCGCGAAGAGGCGGGGCAGGGGCCGGGCGAGAAAGAGTCCGAGCAATCCGACGGCTACGTGAAGGACGTTCGCCCAGCCGTTCACCGTGTAGAACCCGAGCAGGTCGCTGGTCAGGGCCGGGACCTTGAACTCGGAGTTGACGAGCAGCCCGGCGAAGCCGAGAAGCACCAGAAAGGATCCGGCGACAGTCGCGTAAAGGCGGGCGTAGGCAGTCCTCTCCATCGGGGTCATTCTCACACGAACGTCGGAGACCGGTGCCTCGGTAGGGTTCAGTGCCCTTGGCCTACTGTTATCGACACCCGAATGTCGAGACGGGCGTTTCCTGCTCCAGCTGTGACCGCCCTATCTGCCCCGACTGCATGACGCCGACCCCGGTCGGAATGCGCTGCCCGGAGTGCTCGAGGGAGAAGACCCGTGTTCGGACCGGCCCGGCCGCCACGTCGCAGGTCGGGGGTTACCCGGCGACGATCACGCTGATCGCCATCAACGTCGTGGTTTTCCTGGCCGAAATGGGGACCGGTTCGGGTGGATTCAGTTCGACCACATCCCCACTCATCCAGGACTACGGTCTGATCGGCGCGATGGTCGCCGACGGTGAGCCCTACAGGCTCCTCACGGCCGGATTCCTCCATGCGGGCTTCATGCACGTGGCCTTCAACATGATTGCCCTGTACTTCCTCGGACGGATCCTGGAACCTTCGATCGGTACCGCCCGCTTCCTGATGATCTATTTCGTCTCGATGCTCGCCGGCTCTTTCGGAGCGATCCTGCTCAGCTCGAATGTGGCGATCACGGTGGGCGCCTCGGGCGCCGTTTTCGGACTTTTCGCGGCCACCTTCATCATCGCCTATGGCCGTGGACTCGGTCACATTGCCAGCGAGATCGGCGTGATCATAGGCATCAACCTGCTGCTCACATTCACGATCAGCGGCATCAGCATCGGTGGTCACCTGGGCGGCCTGATCGGGGGTGGCATCTGCGGATTGCTCGTGATCGCAGGCGAACGTGGCTACCTCGGCTCGAACGCCCGCTTCCTCGAGTACGGCGGGATGATCCTGATCGGCGTTCTCTCGGTGGTGTTCGCGATTTCCGCGTCGGAACCCGTGCCGAATCTGGTCTTTGCCGCTCTGACTCCCTGACCGGCGACGTTCCAGCCAGCCTGGTGGGACCCAGGCCGAAATCGCTGTGTGTGCCGTCCGGATCGGGGTACCCTCAGGAAATGGCGCTACTCGATGACAAACAGATTCAGGACAACCTCGCGGAACTCGACGGCTGGAAGCTCGAAGGCCGGATGATCGTCCGGGTGTTCGAGTTCGAGGACTTCGTCGGCTCGATCAACTTCGTCGACTCCCTGGTCGCTCCAGCCGAGGAAATGAACCACCATCCGGACCTCGCGATCTCCTGGAACAAGGTGACTGTTGCGGTGACCAACCACGCCGAAGGCGGCCTTACCGAAAAAGACTTCGAACTCGCCAGGCGAATCCAGAAACCGGCCTGAACTGAACCGCCCCCGGACGGAGCCAGCCCAACCGTTCTGTGGTTCTTTGGGCTGGCGGGTTGAGTCGGGAGGGCGGGTCGGACCCCGCTCGACTTGCTTATGAATAGTCGTAGAAACCGCGACCGGTCTTGCGACCGAGGTTGCCCTGGGCTACGAAGCCTTCGACCGTAGCCGGGGCGAGGTGATCGGGGTTTCCCGATTCGGCGTTGAGCGCCTGGCCGATCGCCACGGCCACGTCGAGTCCGACCAGGTCAAGCAGCGCCAGGGGGCCCATGGGGTGGGCGACACCCAGCGTCATGCACTCGTCGACCGCGGCTGCTTCCAGGCCGGTCCGCTCCTGGTAGCGGACTGCATCAAACAGGTAGGGGAAAAGCAGGCGGTTGACCGCAAAACCTGCCGTGTCGGGAACTTCGACTGCCGTTTTCTCGAGAATGTGGCACCAGTCTCTGGCCCGCTCTGCGACCTCATCACCGAGGCCGTCGGGGAAGATCAGCTCGACCAGCTGCATCGCTGGAACCGGATTGAAGACATGGAGCCCGTAAAGGCGGTCGGGGCGCCCGCAACCGGTGCCCAGCGAGGTGATCGAAAGGGAGGATGTGGTTGTTGCGAGGTCGGCACTGGGCGCGGCTTCGGCGGCCCTTGCGAGCAGGTCCGTCTTCACGTCGGCATCTTCGATCACGGCCTCGACCAGCAGGTCCGCTTCGGTCAGGCTTTCGAGATCCATCGTGGTGGAAACCCGTTCCGGATCGGCGCCGGCGATTCGGCGACTTGCCTTCTCTACGGCGGCCAGGGCTCGCTCCCCTGATTCCGGTGACCTGACGAGCAGCACGACCCTGGAGCTGGACCTGGACGCGACGGCCGCCAGCCCGGTTGCGATGGTCCCGCTTCCCGCTATGGCGACGAATTCGTAGGGCGTTGCTGTCATCGCAGGAGACCCTATTGGGATCGAGCGTGAACCGGCATTGACTGACGAGTCAATCAGCTACGATGGCGAGAGGTTTTCGATCCGAACAGCCACCTGACTGGAATACCGAGAAAGGCAGAAGATGAGCAAGTTTGGCGGACGTGAAGTAGTAATCGTGGAGGCGGTCCGAACCCCGGTCGGCCGCGGTCACAAGGAGAAGGGTTACTACAAGGACGTCCATCCCTCGACCCTCCTGGCCCACGCCTACAAGAACGTTGTGGAGCGCGCCGGAATCGATCCCGCCGAGGTCGAGGACGTTGTAGCCGGCTGCGTCCAGCAGTTCGGTGAGCAGAGCCTGAACATCGGCCGCAATGCCTGGCTCGAAGCCGGCTTCCCGATCGAGACCCCGGCAACGACCATCGATCGTCAGTGCGGCTCGGCCCAGCAGGCAATCAACTACGCCGCGGCGATGATCGCCTCGGGTGTCCACGACGTGATGATCGGCGGCGGCGTCGAGCACATGGGTCACATCTCCTTCGGAGACGCGGCGAAGGTCATGGGCGAGTACGGCTTCGGTTACTCACCCCAGCTGCTCGAGAAGTACGACCTGGTCAACCAGGGCATTTCGGCGGAGATGATTGCCGACCAGTGGGAGATCCCCAAGGTGGACCTCGACGAGATCGCCGTCCGCTCCCATGAGCGTGCCCATCGGGCCACAGAAGAGGGTCGCTTCGAGCGTGAGATCGCGCCGTTCTCGGTCAACGGTGACACCTACACGACCGACCAGGGCATCCGGCCCGGCACCAACCTTGAAGCCCTCGCCGGTCTCAAGCCCGCCTTCAAGGAAGACGGCAAGATCACGGCCGGCAACTCTTCACAGGTCTCGGACGGTGCTGCCGCCGTCCTCCTGATGACCAGGGAGAAGGCCGACGAACTCGGGCTCAAGCCTCGTGCCCGCATCGTTGACCAGACCGCGGTCGGCGTTGACCCGGTGATCATGCTCACCGGTCCGATTCCCGCGACCAGGAAGATCCTGGAGCGCAACAACATGACGATGGATGACATCGACCTGGTCGAGATCAACGAGGCCTTCGCTTCAGTTGTCAAGGCCTGGGAAATCGAGCTTCAGCCGGACATGGAGAAGGTCAACGTCAATGGCGGCGCGATCGCCCTCGGTCACCCGCTCGGCTCCACGGGAGCCCGTCTCATGACCACCCTGCTGCATGAGCTGGAGCGCACCGATGGCCAGTACGGACTGGTCACCATGTGCTGCGGCGGCGGCATCGGAACCGGCACCCTGATCGAACGCATCTGATTCATCGCTGACGGCTGAGGCCGTTCGGCAAGGGCCCGCGCTCCCCCCGGGGAGCGCGGGCCCTTTCTTTTTCCGGCGCTGTCGGGATGTATCGCCCGGATTTCAAACAGGTACGCTGGCGCGCATGACGGCAATGGAGCGGGTTTCGATCGGGATCATGGGGGACACGCCACAGGACATGGCGGCGATGGCCCGAAAGGCGGAGGAGGCCGGATTCGATTGCGGCTGGGCGATCGAGCTCTTCCGCAATGCCTTTACCCAGACCACCTATCTGGGTGCCGAGACCGAAAGCATGGACGTCGGAACCGCAATCGCCTGGGGGTTCGTCCGCAGCCCGATGACCATGGCGATGAGCGCGATGGACATCGACGAGATTTCCGGCGGACGCTTCCGTCTCGGCCTCGGCCCGGGAGTCAAGCGGTTGATCGAGACCTGGCACAACGCGGAGTACGGTCGGCCCGCCCCGCATCTGCGCGAGACGATCGAAGCCGTCCGGGCAATCATCCACGCGGCCTCGGCCGGCGAGTCGGTCGCCTTCAAGGGCGAGTACTACGACCTGGACATCAAGGGCTGGTACCGCGCAACGCCGCCTCTCAGGGCCGAAATACCGATCTATACGGCTGCCGTCCAGAAGGGCATGTCAAGGATGGCCGGAGACGTCGCGGACGGTCTTATCGGGCACATAATCTGCTCGGCCCAATGGATCGAGCAGGAGATCGTGCCGGCGTTCGAACTGGGCCTGTCCCGTTCCGGCCGCGAGCGCTCGTCCTTCACGTACCTGCCAAGCATCTGCGTTGCGATCGACGACGATTACGAGCGCGGTCTCGATGCCGCGCGTCGCACTCTCGCCTTCTACTCGACGGTCAAGACCTACCTTCCGCTCTTTGAACTCCACGATTTCGGCCAGAACGCAACCGACGCGGCTGCCGCTTTCCGTCGCGGAGACATCGAAGGTGTTGCCGCTGCGATATCCGACGAGATGGTCGAGACCTACTGCGCGGTCGGCACACCGGACAAGGTCCGGGAAAAGGTCGCCGAGGTTGCCCAGTTCGGTGACGCCATCCTGCCCGGTGCCCCGACCTACTTCATCCCCAACGAACAGATCGGCGAATACAACGACCGGATCATCGAGGTCTTCGGCACCACTGAAGCCGCCGGATAGCGGCCTTCCTCCCGGCCCGTACCGTCGATCACCATGGCCGTTGCAGGTCGAGATCGACCTTTTGATTCTTAAAGTGCGAAAAAGTCGATCTCGACTGACCGACCAGCATGACCTGGGGAGTCGGTGCCGGCGTCGGGCTACTCAGGGAGTGATGCGGCCCAGGACTGGAAGTGGTCCATGTCGGTCAGGGCGGGGCCGTGGCCGGGGAGCAGCACCGAAGGGTTCAGGGCGGCGAGCTTCCGAATCGAACGGCGGTTCTCGGCCGGGTCGTAGGTGAACATCTCCGGAGGCTCATCAAGTCCGGAGAGACCCGTCGCGTAATTCATGTTGCGGATCACGTCGCCGCAGATCGTCACACCGTCCGACTCCCGGAAGTAAACGACATGACCCCGGGCGTGCCCGGGGGTATGGACCACGCGGAATCCGGCGACTTCGTCGCCCTCTTCAAGCACTCGTGAAACCTTGTGAGGCGGACCCTCCCAGGAGGCCTGAACCTTCTTCACGATCGGATTGGTGAGCTGCTCACCCGAAACCGGGCGGCGGCCCTCCATCGCGTCAACGTCATCGGCGTGACAGGCGAGGGGGATGTCACGGTCTCTGCAGATGTCCCGCGCCATTCCCTGATGATCCGGGTGGACGTGGGTGAGCGTGACTAGCGAAAGCTCCCGGGTCTTGACCTGCCTCGGAATCCGGAAGCGGTCCCAGGTCGTGCCCGCATCGAACAGAACGTCGCCGACCAGATAGACGTTCACCATCGGCCGCGGGAACTGCCCGAGACGCTCGACTCCCGGGGCAACTTCCTTCAGCGCCAACGTCGAGTTCCTTCTCAGTGGGCCTGTTCGGGACCCGGCTGGCCGCTGTGATGGGCGAGACCTTCAAGACGGGCCATCTCCCGCTCGCCGAAGATGCGGGCGGGATCCGAGGGGTCGAGATCGGCGATCAGGCGGCCGACCCGCACCCGAACCTGCTGGGCGAAGTGGGGGGTTACGGCACCGGTCAACTCCCGGATGTCTTCCGGAGTGACCTTCTGTCCGGAATCGAGGACTCCGATGTGTTCAGTTTCGCTCATCCTGAACTCGCAGTCTCCACGATTTCGAGTTCCAGCGCATCGTCGAACCGGGCCTGCTCGTCAACCGAGATGATCGAGTCGTCGCCGATCACCCAGGCGTGGTTGACGATCGCCCTGGTCGGATCGGTTTCGTACCCGGGCTTGACATCAAGCAGATAGTCCTCGACCACCTGGGGTAGCTTCTCGCTCGAGTCGGTCAGGAGCAGGGCCGGCCAGGTGCCTCCTGTGGACAGCGCGGTGACCGCCACCACATCCATCGGGCGATCGGTCCGGGCCAGAACGTAACCGTGACCGGGATCGTTGAGGTTCCAGCCGAACAGCCCGCTCGAGAACCTGACCAGCTCTACCGCGGCAGTCTCGGGGTCCTCGCCGCCGACCCTTTCGACCGTAGCCCCTGCCTTGTCAAGCTGCTTCAGGACATTGCTCGAGACCACATCGGAAGGACCGAGCACAAAGATCGGAACGTCCCGGTTCTCCTTCTTCCTGATCAGTTCCAGCGTCGCTTTGGGGACCTCGTCCTTGCCGGTGAAGAGGACGACATCACCGGACCTCGCTGACCATGTGGCGGCCGGCGTTGCGTACTCGGGCGCCTCGGACGAAACAACGACGAAAGCGGCGGGCGGACTGTCGATCAACTCGGCCCTGGTCTCGGCTACTCCGACGGCGACCGAAGCCGGGTCCGGACCATCGATCCGGCGAACCTCGTATCCGGACGGGGGTGCGACCCTGCCGACCGTGAAGACCTTGTTCTCACCCGTATCGGGAGAGCCGAGAGGATTGAGCTGGGCAAGCGTGTTGGTGCCTGTCTCGGAAAGAGTTCCTGAGGGAGCAAGCAGGATCGGAGCGCCGACCGGAAGCGCGGCGAGGCTGGCCGCGGCGACCCCTGACTGCCAGTCCGTCGAGTCAACGATCGTCACGGCGGCGGGCGGCGCGCCCGGACCGGTGGTCGGATAGGCGGCCAGCGCGGCGGCCATCGACATGTCGACCGGGTCACTGCCGCTGATCCTGGTCGTGTTGCGAGTGGCGACCGACGGGAACCCGAGCGGACCGGTCGAGTGACCGCCAATGACGTTCTGCCCGCCGGTCGTGCCACCGTCGATTTCTGTAACCACGGTGGAGGACGAGCCACCATCGTCGTCCCCGACCCCGAAGAAGAAGTAGGCGACGAAAGCAGCCAGAATCAGAATCAGGACAAGCAGAATCGAGAGCCCGAGCCACGGCACGCCGGCGGCTTGCGGGCTCCCGGGCGGTGCGTTGATCGGCCGTCGTCCGGAACTTGCCACGGGCTGAACCGTATCTCAGGCCGGAACTCGTAAGAATGGCGGCGATGCCTTACCCGACCGGAACAATCGTCAACGACGGCGGCCACCTCGAAATCGGTGGCTGCGACGTGATTGAGCTCGCGCGTGAGTTCGGGACCCCTGCTTACCTGTTCGCGGTCGACGAGATGCGGGATCGGGCACGGGCCTACCAGCGTTCCTTCGCTGCCCACACGGACCGCTTCGAGGTTCTCTTCGCGAGCAAGGCGCTGCCAGTCACAGCCGCTTACCGGCTATTTGCCGAGGAAGGCCTCTCCGTCGACGTTGCCTCGGGTGGCGAGTTGACCATGGCGCTCAAGGCCGGGTTCGACCCCGCGAAGATCTACATGCACGGCAACAACAAGACCGACGCCGAACTTGCCCTAGCCGGCGCATCCGGGGTGGGTCACCTGATCGTCGATTCCTTTGACGAGATCGAGAGGTGCGAGCGGGTTCTGGCCAAGGACCAGGACGTGCTGATCAGGGTCACTCCGGGGATCAAGCCTTCCACCCACTCGTTCATCCAGACCGGCCAGCTCGACTCGAAGTTCGGGTTCGGCCTCGAAGACGGCACGGCCGCGCGAGCGATCGAACGTGTTCTCGAATCGGACCGGCTCAACCTGGTCGGTCTCCACTTTCACATCGGTTCCCAGATTTTCGAGATCGAGCCCTTTCGCCTGGCGGTCGAGGCACTCGGTGAACTCCGCGGCGAGTGGTGCGAGATTCTCGACTTGGGTGGAGGCCTTGGCATCTCCTACGGCGAAGGTGATTCGCCTCCCGAGATCGAGGAATACGTGAACCTGAAAGTTCAGGCGGTCCGTGACGTTTTCGGGGACGGGGTGAAGATCCTGATTGAACCTGGCCGTTCCCTGGTCGGAACCGCCGGCGTAACCATCTACACGATCGGCACGATCAAGGAGATACCCGGGGTTCGTACCTATGTGGCGGTCGATGGCGGCATGTCGGACAACCTGCGTCCGATGCTCTACGACGCCAAGTACACCGCCGTGATCGCCGATCGGGCCAACGACCCAGCCGACACCCGGGTCACGGTTGCCGGTTCACATTGCGAGTCCGGGGATATCCTGATCCGAGATGTCGATCTTGCCGACCCCCGGGTGGGGGACATCCTGCTTACTCCTGCGACCGGCGCATACGGTCACTCGATGGCCAACAACTACAACGGCATGCCGCGACCCCCGGTGATCTTCTGCGAGAACGGCGAGGCCCGCGTGGTCGTGCGTCGTGAGAGCTGGGACGACCTGCTGACGAGGGACATGTGAGCGAAACACTGAGAATCGGCCTGCTGGGCCGGGGCACCGTCGGGTCGGCCTTCGACGAACTTGTCACCGAGAGGGCGGAACAGGTTGAGGCAGCCACCGGCCGGCGACCCGAAATCACTGGCGTCCTCACCACCAGCCAGGGCGATTTCGGCGAGATCCTGGCTGACGCGGACGTGATCGTGGAATTGATGGGCGGCACCGATACCGCCCGCGAACATGTTCTTGCCTCTCTCGGGGCGGGAGTTCCCGTGGTTACCGCCAACAAGCAGTTGCTGGCCCAGCACGGCCAGGAACTCTTCGAGGCAGCCGAAGAGGCTGGCGTCCAGCTCCGCTTCGAAGCCGCAGTCGCTGCCGTTGTCCCGGTGATCAGGGTAGTCCAGGAGAGCTTTGGTGCGGTCGAGTTCAACAAGGTCTTCGGCATCGTCAACGGCACAACAAACTTCATCCTTTCCGAGATGGCCGCGACCGGCGCTTCTTACGCCGAAGTTCTGAAGCGCGCACAGGAACTCGGCTACGCAGAGGCAGACCCGACCGAGGATGTGAACGGAGCCGATGCGGCAGCCAAGATGGCGATCCTCGCCCGGCTCGCTTTCCACACGCCGGTCACTCTTGACCAGGTCGACTTCGAGGGGATCGAGGACATCCAGCCGGACGACCTCGCGTACGCCAAGGAACTCGGCCTCTCCCTGAAGCTTCTGGGTGTTGCAGAGAAGTTCGAGAACGGAATAGCCGTCAGCGTCTATCCCTGCTTCCTGTACCCGGGCCATCCTCTCGCTCCGATCGAGGGTCCGTTCAACGCCGTGATGGTCGAGGCGCCCGAGATCACCGAGGTAACCATGTCCGGTCCCGGCGCGGGCGGCCTGCAGACCGCGGCGGCGGTGCTCGGCGACGTCGTCTCCGTCGCTGCCGGCAATGCACGCACCCACACCGCCGACCGGGACCTGCCCGTCCTTGACGATGTCGCTTCTTCCTTCTATCTCCACCTGGAAGTCGCCGATGAGCCTGGCGTGCTGGCGGAAGTCGCGAAGGTGCTTTCGGATGGTGGAGTCTCGGTGAAGAGCGTCGTGCAGCGCGGCCTGGGGGATGACGCCAGACTGGTGATGGTCATCCACCGCTGCCTGGAATCCGATTTCAAGGCAGCGGTCGCCGAGATCGCCCGACTCGACTCATTGAAGTCGGCACCCCGCTTCATCCGTGTAATCGAAGAAGAATTTGTCGCCTAGGGAGTCATGCCACAGCCACTGATCGAGAGATACCGCGACAGCCTGCCCCTTGAGCCAGGCGACCCGGTCGTGAGCCTGAACGAAGGTTCGACTCCGCTCGTCGAGGCCCCGCGGCTCTCCGAGCGGGTAGGGGCCAGGGTGTGGCTCAAGGTCGAGGGCGCCAATCCGACCGGTTCATTCAAGGACCGCGGAATGACGGTAGCCGTCTCCCGCGCCGCCGGTCGCGGAGCCAAGGCGGTCATCTGTGCTTCGACCGGCAACACGGCCGCCTCGGCCTCGGCATACGCGGTGCGCGCCGGCTTGCGGGGTGCGGTGATCGTGCCGGAAGGCAAGATCGCGATCGGCAAGCTCGCGCAGTCGCTGATGCACGGCGCGAGGGTCGTCGCTCTCGAAGGCAACTTCGATGATGCCCTGACCATCGTTCGCCAGCTGGCCGAACGCAATCCGATCGAACTGGTCAATTCCGTGAACCCTTACCGGATCGAGGGCCAGAAGACCGCCGCCTTTGAACTGATCGACGAGCTGGGCTACGCGCCGGACGCCCTCGCCATCCCGGTAGGAAACGCCGGCAACGTGACCGCCTACTGGAAGGGTTTCCAGGAGAGGGGCACGGCCCCGATCTGTTACGGCTTCCAGGCTGCCGGGTCGGCACCTCTGGTCGACGGGGCGCCGGTTGCCAAACCTGAAACAGTCGCCTCGGCGATCAGGATCGGCAACCCGGCTCGCTGGGAGGAAGCGATGAATGCCTTCAACACCTCCCGGGGCAGGGTCGCGGCCGTCTCAGACGAGCAGATACTCGACGCCTACCACTGGCTCGCTTCGAACGAGGGCGTGTTCTGCGAACCCGCATCCGCGGCTTCGGTCGCCGGCATCCTGAACCACGGGCTGCCCACGGTAGAGGGAGTGGAGAAGCCCGAGACGGTCGTCTGTGTATTGACCGGCCACGGCCTGAAAGATCCCGACACGGCCCTCAGCACAGCGCCGTCGGTCATGAACTGCCCGAATGACATCGGAGCGGTCGAAGAAGCAGTCTTCGGCTGAGTTCCGCCTGCTCACCGAGCGAAAAGTTTCGCCGACTTCACCGCACCGGTACTGTTCCTGAGGTGTTTCGAATGTAGCTTCCGGCTGCTTCGGAAGGGAACCAGGGAAAAGGAGAGTTGATGGGCGCGTTGAGGAGTCTTCGAATTCTTGTTGCGGTAATGGTCACGATGGCCGCGGGGCTGGTCGCTTCCGCTCCGGCATCTGCCGCCTTTGGCGATATTCCGACTTCCAATGTGACCGGACCGATCGCCGTCACGGCTGACTCCTACCCGTTCCTCGCCACCGATATCGATCTTGACCAGTACGGCTACGTCGAGCAGGAGTTCTTCCTGGAAGGCCTGGCGTACCGCTACGACACCTCGGTGGCGTTCAACCAGAACGCTCCCCGTTACGAGACTGACGGACCGAACCTGGACGGGACCTATCCCTTCAAGACCAGGATCGTCGTTCGCAGGCCGGCCAATCCGGCCGACGCGAACGGTGTCGTCGTGGCCGAATGGAACAACGTGACTTCCACTCAGGATGTCGAGTTCAACTGGTTCGGAGATCCCTACTTCCTCCTCAAGAACGGCTACACCTTCGTCGGTGTCACCGCCCAGACTGTCGGCGTGACCGCGTTGAAGGCATTCGACAACGCCCGGTACGGCTCCCTTTCGGTGGGGCTGAGCGGAAACGCTCCGTCGGGCGCACCCACCGACAACGACGCGCTCTCGTACGACATCTACTCCTCCGTGGTGAAGGCTCTGAAGGGCGGACGCACCGGCGTCGACCCGCTGGGAGGGATTGCTGCGACCAAGGTGATCGCCTCGGGCGAGTCACAGTCCTGCAGCAGGCTTTCCTCCCACTACAACCGGATCGAACCGACCCACGACATCGTGGACGGCTACCTGCTCACGGTCTGTAGTTCGCAGCTTCGCACCGACACACCCGGCCAGAAGGCGATCCGGATCATCAGCGAGTCGGAGAATCGCGTTCCCAGAACCGAGGCTACCCTGCCGGACACTGACGGAATCCGTCACTGGGAAGTGGCTGGCGGCTCGCATCTGCCCCGCGTGGCCTGGGACAACCTCGACAACCTGCTGACCCGCGACTTCATCGAGGGGACGGCGAGTTGCCAGAAGTTCCCGCTTTCGCTGGTCAAGTGGCCTTACACCCAGAATGCGGCGATTGACGCTCTGGTCAGTTGGTCCGGTGGCGGGGCCGCCCCGCCGATCGCACCCCGAGGCGTCTACCAGGACACTCCGGCTGACCCGACCAATCAGCTGGTCAGGGACGAGTACGGAATCGCCGAAGGCGGCATCAGGTACCCGGACATGACCGTCCCGACCGCCGTCAACGACGGCGTCAACACGATAGGCACCGGAGGCGGGTTGTTCTCCGCCTTCTGCCAGCTCTTCGGATCGTCGACCCCGTTCAGCTCCGAGGTCCTTCACACCTTGTACACCGATCACGCCGACTATCTGGCCCGCTACTCGCAGGCCGCCGACGATTTCGTCGGAACGGGCTTCATCCTCGCCGAGGATGCCGAGCGGCTGAAGCAGGACGCCCGCGAGTTCGCCCGTTTGCGTCCGTCGCTTCCGAGCGTGATCGGCAAGGTCAGCAACAAGGGCAGCTTCCAGTTGAACTGGATCGGAACAGAAGCGCCCGACGCCACCTTCCAGGTGCAGAAGACCAGCGTCAAGGGCAGCCCCAACTGGAAGAACCTTTCGGTGAAGAGCATCGCCGACGGTACGGCGACTCTTCAGAACGCCCCTCAGGGGACGAGCTACTTCCGGGTGAACAGCACGACCGTTCTCCCGGGCACGAACATCTCCGCTCCGGAGACAGTCGTCACACCTTTCTCCGAGGCAAGCGTCGCCGTCAAGGTGGACCGCACCGGACCGGCGAAGCCGAAGATCGTGCTCAAGGGCCGCAAGGTCAAGGGCTCCTACCGCGGGGCCGTCCGGGTCAAGGTGATCGGCAAGCCGGACCGCAAGCTGCCTGACGGCACCGCCGGAGTCGGCTTGAACCAGAAGTCTGTTCCGAAAACGCGCAAGGTGACCCGCAAGGGCAAGACGGTGATCAAGGTCCGGACCCGGGACAAGCTCGGCAACCTCTCACCGGTCGCCAAGGTAGTAATCCGGATCGCCCGCTAGATGTTGATAGGCAAGCGCCGAGGAGGCTGACCAATATGTCCAGTAGGACTCGAAGCATCGGTCTGGCCACGCTGTTGCTCGGGCTGCTGGTCTTGATGCCCGCTGGAACCTCGGGGGCGGCAACGGCCGGGGCGGACCGTTTTTCCCCCGGGCAGAATCAGCGCATCGCTGTCTTCGGGTCTCCCTTCGGCAAGATGATCTACAACTCCTCGAGGCAAGCCATCTACCAGTTTGACCGGGACAGCAAAGGCAAGAGCCGCTGTTACGGGTCGTGCGCAAAGCTCTGGCCCCCGGTTCTTACTCGCGGAAAGCCGAAGGCGATCAAGGGGGCCCGTGCGAATCTGCTGGGCACTTTCAAACGAAGGGGTGGAGCGAGGCAGGTCACCTACAACGGCTGGCCGCTGTACTACTACGCGCACGAACAGCCCGGTCAGGTCTTCTGTCACAACGTTTTCCTGAACGGTGGCCTATGGAAGGTAGTGAGGCCGAATGGGAGTCTCGCCGAGTGAGTCGCACCTTCCTCAAGGCAGGGCTGGCATGTGGGTGTGTGGCTGCTGGCCTTCTTGTCACTTCGTGTGGCGGTTCCTCGAGTGATTCCGGCGAGCAACCTGGCTCAGACGCAACCGCGGCCGATGAGACAACGGTTACCGGGAAGGACCAACCCCAACCTTCGCCGAACACCGCGCCTCCGGCAAAGATGGGGATCGGAATAACTGTCGGTGAATCTCAGTTTGGCGACGTCCTCTTCGATGTCGACGAGAGGGCGCTCTACTACTTCGACAAGGAGAAGACAAGTCGTCCCGAGTGCTATGGGGACTGTGCCGTGGCATGGCCACCGGTTTTCACTGACGGCATGCCAGTTGGTCAGGGCAACGTCGACGACGCTCTGCTCGGAACGACGAAGCGCCGCGACGGCAGGCTTCAGGCGAGGTACGACGGCAGGCCCCTCTACTACTATGTGGACGAACCCCCCGGACAGGTGCTCTGCCACAACGTCGACGAGTTCGGCGGACTATGGCTGGCGATCCAGCCCGACGGCCAGCCCGTTCCCTGACCTTTCCGGTCGTCTGGCCTCTCGACGGCAACTCATCGAGATTGAGTTCAACCGCAAATAGAGCGATTGAACTCAATCTCGGAGATTCGGCTAGCCCCGGCTAGCTCCGGAGCTTGTATCCGGATTTGAACATCCGGTAGTTGACCAGGGTCAGGGCCCCGGCTGCCGCGGTCAGTGCCGCGAGGCAGAGCCAGACGCTGATGTCGGCGATCCCCAGGAAGCCGTAACGAACCAGGGAGATCATGTAGTAGACCGGATTGAACTGGGTCAGTGTCTGGTAGGGCTCAGGCAGGAGCGACGCCGAATAGAACACGCCTCCGAGAAAGATCAGCGGCTGGAGGATGAAGGTCTGGGCGAAGGAGACATCGTCGAACTGTTCGGCCCTGACTCCCACGAAAACGCCGAGCTGGGCGAAGAACCAGCCGACCAGGAAAAGTGCCGGGAAAAGGATGTAAAGGTGCTTGACCGGCAGGTCGACCAGCAGGCTCGCGACCGCGAACGTGATCATCGAGATCAGCAGGCCCCTGAAGAAACCACCCAGGGTGAACGCAAGCAGCAGCTGGCCGGGTGACGCGGGCGAAGAGAGCTGGTCATCGATCGCCCGCTGGAACTTTTGCTGGAGGATTGATGAAGCATTGTTCGTGAACGCGTTGATTGCGAAGGCCATCATGATCAGGCCGGGAATCACGAACACCACGTACGAGTAGCCGTCGAGATCTCCGACCCTTGAGCCGAGGGCCGCGCCGAAGACCGAGATGTAGAGAAACGTCTCGAGCAGGGGCGCCCCGAGCGTCTGGCGCGGGATCTTCATGAAGCGGCTGACTTCTCGCCTGGTAAGCGAGACGAGACGAACCATTGTCGGACTCACTGTGCGTCCTCCAGATCGCCCCCGACATGGGCCCGTGAAAGCTCCTTGCGACCGACCAGTTCCAGGTAGGCATCCTCGAGGCTTCCGACACCAAACCTTTCGGCCAGCTCGTCACTCGAGCCGTGGTCGACGATCTCACCCCCGTTGATGAAGGCGATCCGGCTGCATAGCTGTTCGGCTTCCTCCAGGTAATGGGTGGTCAGCAGGATCGTCGTCCCTTCCGTGTTCACCTGCTGGACGTAATGCCAGAGCTCCAGCCTCAGCTCCACATCCACGCCGGCGGTCGGCTCATCGAGAATCAGCAGGCGCGGCTTGTGCATGAGGGCACGCGCGAGGATCACCCGGCGTTTCATTCCCCCGGAGAGCTCCCTTGTCCGGTCGTTTCGCTTCTCCGTGAGGGAGAACGACTCGAGGAGCTCATCAACCCGCTCGCGGCGCTCCCGTTTACCCATGCCGAAATACCCGCCGTGAAGGTCAAGGGTCTCCTCAACCGTCAGGAACCAGTCCAGATTGATGTCCTGAGGGGCTAGGCCAACTGCCTCCCGGGCCTCCCGGTAGTCGTTCACCGCGTCGTTACCGAAGATCCGGATCGAACCGGAAGTCGGATTGGCCAGCCCGGTCGAGCAGTGGATCAGGGTCGACTTGCCTGCTCCGTTTGGTCCGAGCAGACCAAAGAATTCGCCGTCGGCGATCTCCAGCGAGACACCCTTCAGGGCTTCGGTGCCGGTCGGGTAGCGCTTGACCAGGTCGGTGATCTGGAGGGCAGGGGCGGGGGGAGAAGAGGGGGACGATTGCACCCGTCAATCTTTAGCAGGGAGAAAAGGCCGGGTCCCGGTCCGGCTGCGGGTCAGTTAGGTTTCCCGGGTGACTGAAAGGCATCGCCTAGTGAGGGTCCCCGCCTCGTCGGCCAATCTCGGGCCCGGTTACGACGTGATGGCGGTCGCCCTCGACGTTCACCTTGAACTCGAAGTGAAGGAGACCGGCCAGTTCTCGGTTTCCTGCGACGGCATCGACGTGCCGACTGACCGCAGCAACCTGCTGGTCCAGGCTTTCGAGACGCTGCAGCCGGCCGATGGGATCTCTTTCCGTATCGGGGGCGACATACCCCTGGCCCGAGGGATGGGCTCAAGCGCCGCCGCGATTGTCGCCGGACTCGTCGCCGCAGACCACATGTTCGAACTTGGTCTCGAGAGGCAGGACCTCCTGGAGCGTGCCACAGCCCTCGAAGGCCATCCCGACAACGTGGCAGCAGCGATCTGTGGTGGCTTCGTGGTCTGCACCGCGGGCCCCCGACTCACCGCAACCGTAATCAACGCTCCCGAAGGTCTCGAGGGAATCCTGGTGATTCCTCACGAGGAAGTCTCCACCCGGCTCGCCCGGGAGGCGATTCCCGACCAGATCCCGATCACCGACGCGGTTGCGAACGCGGCCTCAGCTGCCCATCTCGCGCTTGGCCTGAGCCGGGCTGACTTCGACCTGATCGGGATGGGCCTCCACGACAGGCTCCATCAGGAAAGGCGCCGACACCTGTTTCCGAAGTCGATGGAGATCGTCGAGGAGGCCGGTGAGATGGGTGCGATCGGTGCGACCATCTCGGGGGCTGGACCGACCGTGCTGGTCTGGACTGGCTGGCAGGAGACCGGCGGGGTGGTTGAAAAGCTCCGAGAGCGCTGCGAAGGATGGGCGAGTGTGAAGCGGGTCGGGTTCAGTCCGCTGGGAGCCGACGTACCCGAGCTCTGATGGATCTGCTCGTCCAGATCGGTCTGGTCGAACTCGCGGTGGGCGGGTTGCTGGGCTGGGCTGTGGTGCTGCGGAGCGAAAAGCCGGAAGTTCTCCATCGGATCGGGCTGAAACAGCCCCGGGCAGTGCTCCAGATTCACCTGGACTACATCCTGATGGGGCTGATCATGATTGCCATCGGTTCCGTGATCGACGACCCGCCGGCGTTGCTGGCGGGGCTGCTGATCTTCGGCACGGTCGTGAACCCGTTGCTCTTCCTTCCGGGGGCGTTCGACAAGGCGAACGAGAAGAAGCCTGTTTACCGGCTGATCGCGATCGCATCATTCCTGGCGATCTCGGTTGCCCTGGTCTGGGCGGCGATTCTGGGGCCGGCCTGAGTCGCCACCAGGCGGCGCCGGTACAAGGAGACTCCGGTCAGGCTTTCGGTTCGACCTCGGCCAGGTGATGCCGCGCCCGTTGCAGAGCGGCCGGAAAGTCAAGTCGTTCCAGAACCTCAACGGTAAGGCGCGAATAGTCCACGGACTTCCGCTTCCGGTAGTCGAAGATCGGTTTGGCGGCCCGCGCTGACTCCGGGTAGACGATAGACCGGCGAATCACCGTGTCGAAGACGAGATCCCCGAACTGTTCACGCATCGTCTCCAGGGTGCTGCGTGCATGGTTGGTGCGCATGTCGGCGATGTTGAGCAGAAGCCCCAGCAGCTCGAGGTCGGGATTCAGGTTCTCTTTGGCAAGGCCGATCACTTCCATTGCCTGCTCGGCGCCCTGCTCGGAGAAATGCTCTGCCTGGGTCGAAAGGATGGCTTTGTCGGCCGCCACCAGCGCGTTCACCGTCAGGAGACCGAGCGTGGGAGGGCAGTCGACCAGAATTACGTCATAGCGTCGCTTCGGTTCGCGCAAGGCGTTGCGGAGGGTCAGCTCACGGCCGATCTTTCCGGCGAGCATCAGCTCGGCTTCGGCGAGGCCAAGGTTGGCCGGGATCACCTCGCCGCCGCCAGGGCCGGTGTGGATCGCGTCCACGGCCCTTTCCTGGCCGGCCAGCACCTCGCCCAGGGTCGGGAACGCGTCAGCCGGGATGCCGAAGTACTCGGAAAGGTTGCCCTGCGGGTCCGCGTCGATGGCAAGTACCGACAGCCCGGAGCGGCTCAGGCCCTCCGAGAGTGATCGGGTCAGGGTCGTCTTGCCGGTGCCGCCCTTCTGGGAGAGGATCGCGATCGTCGTGGACACCGGCACACCCTATCGCCGCCTACGCCTTAGAATCCGCGTCGATGGGTCCCGTTTTCGCCGAAGTCGACATTGACGCTCCCCGAGAGGAGATCTTCGAGTACCTGATGGACTTCGATTCCAGGCCGTATCTCTACGGGGACTCGGTCAGGAATTTCAGGCTGTTGCGCCTCGACTCGAAGGGGATTGGCGCCGGAGCCCGCTGGCAGTTCAAGAAGAAGAAAAAGTGGGCCGATTCGTCGATTACTGCCGCTGAGCCACCCCGGCGAATATCCGAGCGGGGGGTCACGGGCAACTACAACAAGACTGCGACCGGAACCGAATGGGAATTCGAGGAGACGTCCACGGGGGTGACCAGGGTTCGGATCAGCTACTGGACCACCCCGACCGGGATGGCCCGCACTTTCGACCGGATGACTGGCCATGCGGGCTGGCACCGGCGGCGCCTGGAGAAGGCCGGCCAGCGGCTTCGTGACGCGGTGGAGACAGCGCGCAAGGAGAAGGTTGAGGTGCCTGTGGCCGGAGGAAACCGTCACGCGACCGGGATAGCCTAGGACCTCTCACAGCACGTCCCGATAAGGCCGAATAGACTCCCGCAGCGATGGAAAGAATTTCGAAGAGCAACCTGTTCCGTGGCCTCGTCCTGGCCCTCGTAGTCGCTATCTCCGGTCTTGCCCTTGCCGCCTGCGGTGGCGGGCATGAGGAGAAGGAAGGTCTCGCCGAAGGCGAGATCGTGGAACTGGGCCCGCTCCAGTACCAGGTGCTTTTCACCAGGCCTCTCAACATCAACGACATTGAGGACTCCGAGTACCTCGTTGACAAGGATCCGCCGCCCCCGGACAAGATGTACATCGGGGTCTTCGTGAACATTCACAACGACGGTGACGAAGCGGTTCAGGTCCCGGAGGAATTCGAAATCGAGACGACCAGTGGTCGCCGGTACACGAACCTGCCGAGCGAAAGCATCTATGCGCTTGAGCCGGGAGCGACGATCGAACCGGACAACAACCTTCCGCAGATCGATTCGACCGCCCAGGTGGGCCCGATCGGCGCGGCGATGCTTCTCTACCTGATCGACCGCGAATCGGCCGAAGAGCGGCCAGTCCAGCTGATCATTCCGGGTGAAGACGGACCCGCAAGCTTCGACCTCGACCTCTAGCCGCCTGCGGCAGGAGGATTTCGGGCCGACTCTTGTCGGCCAGGTGATTTCGGGGCTCGGTGCGTCCCTCGCCCTGCTGGGACCGTTCTCCGAGGTGGTAGCTGGAGTAGGAGTCTTCGTGCTTATCGCCGGGGTGGTGCTTTCTGCGCCGGCCGGGGGTCAGCCGGGGCCGGTCCTGACCGACTGGTGGTCGGTCCTCGCATTGGCGGCGCTCGCAACCCTGATCGGCTTCGGCCTTTCGTTCTGGCTGACGGCGCCGGGTGGGGTGATTCTGAGTGCCGGGGCGATCGTCTCGCTTGTAGCTGTGTTCTTCGGCACACCAGCTCGCCGCGGTTGAAACTCGGCAGCTGATCAGAGCCCGTCGGAGAGCACCGCGCCCGCAATAGGCGCGGCGACCGTGCCGCCGTCACCGGAGGCGTCGATGATCATGACCGCGACCGCGAGCTTCGGTTTGTCGGAGGGAGCGAACCCTGCGAACCAGGCGTCCTCGATCAGGATGTCGTTGCCTTCAGCGTCGACTTCCCCGCTCGGACCGACCTCGGCGGTGCCCGTCTTGCCCGCCACCTGACCTTCGGAAATCGCGGCTGCCGGCCCGGTGCCGGAAGTGACCACTGCGACCATCAGGTCCGCAACTGTGGCGGCAATTTTCTGGCTGGTCACCCGGACCGGTCCGGAATCGGGCTGGAGCTCGGCCTCGCGGGTGATCGGGGTTGGCAGGGAGACACCCCGGTTGGCGATGGCCTGGGCCACGCTCGCCATCAGGAGCGGCGTCGCCTGGACCCGTCCCTGACCAATTCCGGAGACGCCAAGGTCACTTTCGTACTCGTCGGCTTCAGGGATCGTCGGGGTCGGAGGGTTGACCCTGGCGAGACCTTCCGGATCCCATACCTGCGGTGGCCGGTTGAACCCGAACAACTCTGCGGTCTCGGTGAACTGTTCCGGGCCTATCTGCTCGGCCAGCGGTGCGAAGACGGAGTTACATGAGTTGGCGAAGGTTTCGGTGAAGGTGCCACCGCAGATCTCGCCGTGGGCGTTCTGGATCATTCGTCCGTCGGCGGCGGCCTCGGTCACGTAATCGTATGAGGACTCGAGTGTGGCCGCGCCAGTTTCCAGGGCCGCGGTCGCGGTGACGATCTTCATCGTCGAACCGGGAGGTTGAAGCACCGAGTAGGCGGAACCCGCCAGCGCCTTGACGAAACCGCGGCGTGCGTCGAGAACAGCGACCCCGCCGGAGACGCCGCCAAGATTGGCAACAGCCGAGTTCTGAAGGTCCGGATCAATCGTGGTCTTCAGGGGTTTGGCCGGAGCCGGTTCACCACTCCCCAGCTCTCGTCCTTCACCTTCGCTTCCGCCCTCGATCGGTTTGGCAAAGAGGGTTCCCCCGGGCGTGCCGGTCAGGCGCGGGTTGAAGGCCAGTTCGAGCCCGCTGATTCCGGTGGTCGCTCCCGGTTCGTAGCCCAGGGCGAGGCTGTCGAGATCGGGCCCGCCACCTTCGGTCTCCGGGGTTCCGGTAACGCCCGTCACGTCAATCATCGAGTCACCGAGCGGGTACTCGCGAGCGTCGGCGGGTCCTTCGACCATCACCTGGCCGTCGTCGGCCAGGATCTTCGCCCGGTTGGGCATCTCGGTAGTTCTCGTCAACTCCTCGCCGAGTTCAAGGCCCGGGAAAAGGAGGCTGTTCTGCCAGGCGATGCCGTCGGAGCCAAAGGTGAACTTGAGCGGCTGCTCGATCGTGCCGAAAGCGAGGGTGTCAGCCGTGACGGGCACCTCGGCATTGGTCTCGTCACCCTCCGCATCCGAAGATTCGATCGACTCGAGCGTTGCCTCGGCTTCGGCCAGTTCGTACCTTTCGGTGAACCTCTCCAGCGAAATTGCCTCCTGGGACTTCGTGCTGAGGAGGCTGTGCATCTCGGTGTAGTCACCTTCCTGCCAGGCCTTCACGTAGTTCTCGGCTGCGTCGCGGTTCGGACTGCCGGGACAGCCCTTGATAGCCCCGAGGATGAATGCAACCAGCGCAACTCCGACCAGAGGCAACGCCCTCGTCTTGAGTCTTTTCTGCCGTTCCTGGCGTGATGGCGGATGCCCCATCAGACCTGAAAAATACCGGGGCGACCGGTGGACGGAGCCCGTCGTCTGTCGCCGGGGTGGCGCGAAGGCTAAATTTGCCGGGTGACACCGCTCGATTGGGGCATAGCCGCATTCACGTTTTTTCTCGCCCTCTGGGGCTTCAGACAGGGCCTGATCGTCGGTGCTCTGGGCCTTGCCGGACTCGCCGGCGGAGCCATTCTGGGCTCCCGTCTCGCGCCTGTTTTTCTTGATCACGGAGCCAATTCTCCGTACGCTCCCCTGGCGGCCCTGGTCGGTGCGATCGTGGTCGGATCGTTCACCCTGGCGCTTGCCGTGACCCTTGGCGAGCGGGTCCGTGACTCAGCGGTACGCCACCCATTCTGGGAGGTAATCGACGGCGTCGGAGGCGCGCTGCTGATCGCAGCGGTCGGGCTGGGAATCATCTGGGTGCTGGCAGCGGTCACCGTCTATTACCCGAGCTCCGACGGACTGAGGAGGGATGTTCAGCGCTCGCTCCTGGTCGGGGCGGTCAATGACGTGATGCCCCCCTCAGGGCCCCTGATGCAGGCCCTTCACCGGATTGATCCTGTTCCGCGCTTCGCGACGTCGCCGGGCGAGATTGCCCGACCGGATAACGGGACGGGCAGCGAGTCTGCGGTCCGGGAAGCGGCCAACTCGGTAGTGAAGGTATCCGGGACATGTCAGGGGTACGGGGTGATGGGATCCGGATGGGCAGTGGGTCCGGACACCTTCGTCACGAACGCACATGTCGTGGCGGGCCAGGACGACACGAGGGTCGAGTCGAACGACGGCCAGAGCGCACCCGCGACCGTTATCGCCTACAACCCCCGAAATGACATTGCAATCCTGAGAGCCGAGGTCGACGTGCCGGCCCTGCCTGCCCTGGCCAGGGCGCGCCGCGGAACAGCCGCGGCAGTGATCGGGTATCCGAACGATGGTCCTCTCACGATCACCCCGGCCCGGGCGGGTCAGACCCGGCTCCTTCTGGGTGACGATGCCTACGGCTCTGGTCCATTCGAGCGATTGATGCTCGGGCTCAGGGGACTGGTCAGACATGGCAACTCGGGTGGCCCGCTGGTCGATGCAGAGGGCAGGGTCCTGGGCACGGTGTTCGCCGCTACCACCGAGGGTCCGGTCGGCGGGCTTGCCATACCGAACCGGGTGTTGGCCCGGATCAGCGACAGGGCGAGCGGCGAGGAAGTCGACACGGGTCCCTGCGCATGACCCTGACCGCACCTCCTGAATTCCCGCTTTCCCACATGCCCGCTCCGCTAAAGTGAAAATACGGTGACCGGTTCAACCGCCAACTGGCAAACGGCCCAGGCCCGCACGACCCCACCGGCTCTGACGGAGGTCTGCCCCCACTTCCATGGGGCGATCGAGTTGATCGGAAAGCGTTGGAGCGGCGCAATCATCTGGGCGCTTGCCGACGGACCCCTCCGCTTCGCCGAACTCAAGCGGTCGATCCCGGGGCTTTCGGACAGGCTGCTCTCCCAACGCCTCAGGGAGCTGGAGGAGGCGGGACTGATGACCCGGGAAGTCGAAGACGGTCCCCAGGTGAAAGTGATTTACAGCCTGACCGAGATGGGGGAGGGCCTCAGACCGGCAGTCCTGGCATTGAGGGAGTGGGCTTGTCAGTGGCAGGACTCTCTGCCGTAACCGCTGCTTCCAGCGCCCCCGTGTCCTCTCGGGTAACCGCGTCTGGAGCGGGCTTGACCCAGGCGGGACTTCCCGGCTCCAGGTTCAGCGTCTCGAGTTCCGAACGGGTCAGCTGAGCCCAGATTTCCCGCTTGTCCGGATCGGTGAGCATCTCGATCCGGCCGGAGAACCCGAGTCGGACTATTCGATCCACTTCGACCCTGGTTGAGTCTTCTACCTCGTTCGGGAACACCTGGGTGTCGTGGGGTCGAACGAGCCTGCCCCCGATGCTGTTTACCTCGCCGACGAAGCCCATCACGAAATCGTTGACCGGCTCGTCGTAGAGCTCGGTGGCGCTTCCGGTCTGCTCGATCTGGCCTTCATTCATGACCACGATCTGCTCCGCGATGTCCATCGCTTCCTCCTGGTCGTGGGTGACGAAAATAGTGGTGACGTGAACCTCGTCGTGGAGGCGCCGGAGCCACGTCCGCAGGTCCTTGCGCACCTTTGCATCAAGGGCTCCGAACGGCTCATCCAGGAGCAGCACAGTTGGCTCCACGGCGAGAGCCCTGGCCAGGGCCATGCGCTGACGTTGGCCACCCGAGAGCTGCGACGGGTAGCGCTTGCCGAGTCCGTTCAGCTGCACCAGTTCGATCAGCTCGTTCACCCGATCCTTGATCTTCTGTTTCGGCCACTTCCGTACTTTCGGGCCGAACGCGATGTTCTCGAACACGGTCATGTGCTTGAAAGCGGCGTAATGCTGGAAGACGAAACCGACGTTGCGACTTCGCACCGGCTTGCCGGTCTGGTCTTCGCCCGAGATGAAGATCTTCCCCTGGCTCGGGTTCTCGAGGCCCGCGATGGCCCGCAGGAGCGTCGACTTTCCGGAGCCGCTCGGGCCGAGCAGTGCGGTCATGGATCCGTCCGGAACGCTCAGATTGACATCTTTCAGGGCCTCGAAATCACCGAACTGCTTCGAGACATCAATGACCTCGATGCCGTTCTCGACCTCGGTGTGGTTTTTGGCAGCGGTCATTACTCGTGGTTCTCCTTGCGTCGCATCAGGTTCATTGCCAGCAGGGTGGCCAGGGCAAGCACCGCCAGGATCAGCGATGACGTATAGGCCCCGACCGACTGGAAGGTCTCGAACTGCTTCTGTACGTAGAGGGGCAACGTTTCGGTCTGGCCGGAGATCTTCCCCGAGACCACGCTGACCGCTCCAAATTCACCCAGTGCCCGGGCCGTGGTCAGTACCACTCCGTATGAAACGCCCCAGCGAATAGCCGGCAGGGTGATTCTCCAGAAGGTGTTCCACGGCCCGCTGCCCAGGGTCTCGGCAGCTTTTTCCTGGTCATCTCCGACTTCCTGGAGGACGGGCACAACCTCCCGGGCCACGAAGGGCAGCGAGACGAAGATCACTGCGAGGACGATCCCCGGCGTCGAGAAAATGACCTGGATGCCCATCGCCGCCAGGTCCTGGCCGAACCAGCCGTTCTGGCCGTAAACGAGGACCAGCGAAAGGCCGACCACGATCGGAGAGATCGCGAACGGCATGTCGATGAGAGCGTTGATGATGCTCTTTCCCCGCATGTTGCTGCGGACGAGCAGAAGTGCGCAGGCTATGCCGAAGATCGTGTTGAGCGGGACGGCAATGACCACGGTCAGCAGGGTCAGCTTGAGCGCGGCAATCGAGTCGGGCTCGGTGATCGAGTCGAGGACCGGCTGGATCCCGTCCTTGAAGGTCTCGATCATCATGTATCCGAGCGGGATGATCAACAGCAGGGCAAGGTAGGCGAGCGCGAAATACCGAAGGCCCCACCTCGTGAGTCGTTCACCTGTCATGTCGGAGCCCCCAACGCTGAGCGAGCGTCACGCAGAAGAGAAGGGCGAGCGAGACGGCCAGCAGAACGACGGATACCGCCGAGGCCGAAGCGAGGCGGTCGAACTCGATCTGCCCGCGGATGTAGACCGAGGCCACCTCGGTCTGGAAAGGGATGTTCCCCGACACCAGGACCAGCGAGCCGAACTCGCCAAGGGCGCGGGCGAACGCGAGCGCAATTCCGGTGGCGATGCCGGGCGCGAGGTTCGGGAAGATGATGCGCCGGAAGATCAGCCACTTGCGGGCGCCCAGCGACTCCGCGGCCGCTTCCATGTCCCGGTCCAGCGAGAGCAGGAGCGGCTGTACGGCCCGCACCACGAAGGGGAGGGTCACGAAGAGCAGTGCGACCACGATGGCCGGCTTGGTGAAGGCGAGGTGAATCCCGAGGGGGCTGTCCGCGCCGTAGATGGTGAGGAGGATCAGCGAGGCAACGATGGTTGGGAGGGCGAATGGAAGATCGATCACCGAGTTGACGATCTTCTGGCCGGGGAACTTGTCCCTGACCAGCACCCAGGCGATCATCGTTCCCATGATCGCGTTGATCACGACGACGATCAGGGAGCAGATGACGGTCAGCTCGAGGGCCGCGACTGCCTGGGGGGCGGTCACGGCGTCGATGAAGCCACTGATCCCGTTCTCGAATGCCTTGCTGGTGATCGCCACGATCGGAAGCAGGACCATGAGTCCCAGATACATGACGACCAGGCCCTTGTTGAGAGCCTGGCCGGCCCCGGGAAGCCTGAAGAAGGCTTTCCGGGGCCGAGGTTCACCGGCATCGATTGCCGTTACTTCACTCAATTGAACTTCTCCAGGTCAACCGGGTCGGTTACTCGGTGGAGTAGCCGAGTTCCTGGACGATCTTGAAGATCGAACCGGTGCCATCACCGAAGAATTCGTCGGCGACCTTGTCCCAGCCACCGAACTCGGCGATGGTGAAGAGGCCTGCCGGAACCGGGAACTTCTCCCTGTCGAGCAGCTGCGGGTTTACAGAGCGGTAGCCCTGCTCCTGCCAGATCTGCTGCGCCTCGTCGGTCCAGTTCCAGTCAAGGAAGTCGGTCGCGGCCTGTGACGCACCCTCGATCACGGCAGCGGGCTGTTCGATCAGGATGGTGGACTCGGGGACCACGTAGTCGACGTCCTCGCCAGCGAGCTGGGCGGCGATCGCCTCGTTCTCGTAGGAGAGCAGAACGTCACCGGTGCCGCCGAGGAACGCCTGGAGGGCGACCCGGGCTGATTCTGACTGGGTCGGGGTCTTCGAAAGTACGTTCTTGACGTCATCGAGGGCCTGCTGCGGAGTCTTGCCGGAGTTGATGGCCGACCCGTAGACCGCCATGATGTTCCAGCGGGCGCCACCGGAAGTGAACGGGTTCGGCGTCACCACTTCGATGTCGTCGTTGTTGACGATGTCGTCGAAGTTCTCGATTCCGAGCGGGTTGCCCGGACGGACCACCATCGCTACGACCGAGTTGGTGACGATGCCCTTGTACTTGTTCTTGTTCCAGTTCGGGGATACCTGACCGGAATCGACCAGACGGGTGATGTCGGTCTCGAGGGCGAAGTTCACGTAGTCGGCGTCCTGGCCGGCCTCGACGGCGCGGCTCTGGTCTCCGGAGGCTCCGAACGAGTTGGTGAACTCGACGCCACTGCCGTTGGCGCTCTCCGTGAAGGCGGGCTCGAGATGCTCCTCGTACGCCTGCTGGGGGGTGGAGTAGGCGACCAGGTTGATGGTGCCGCCACTGCCGTCACCGCTGCTGTCGTCGCTGCCGCCGCAGCCGACGATGATCGCGCCGAAGGCGACCAGGGCGAGGACGAGCAGAGACTGGATGCTGCGTCGGGTTCTGGTGGAACTGCTGAGACTCATTCGTAATATCCCTCTTGTTGATGAAGTTACTTTGTTGAGCAACAAGCTCAATAAACGAGACGGGCAAGGTAGCACGGAGCCGGGCAGAATGTCGAGCCAAGTGGTCAGAAAGGTCATATTTCTGATCCAGGATCCCCGGCTTCTCCCTTTGTGATGGGAAATGGCCGACTTCTGCCGGTTGGTCACACAAGCCCGTCAACGGCCGCTGTCATGCTGGCCGGTGTGAATGAGGAGCACCCAGACCCCTTCGGCTCGGCCGGGGGAGAAGGCACCCCGGCGAGCCCGAAGGCCGACGCGCCGACCCCGGTCGGTGAGTACGCGCAGCAGCTGAAGCGTGACCTGCGGCGCCTGCCCGCCGCCACGATCACCGGCGAGGTGACCAACCTCAGCCAGTCCCGGGTCCAGATCTACTTCGAGCTCCGTGATGAACGGGGTGGCGTGCAGGGCACGATGTGGAAGCGGGAGTTCGACGCGCTGAACCTCCCCGAAGGTGCCGTCAAGGTCGGTGCGCAGATCGTCGCCACCGGAGCGCCCGACTACTACGAGGGGGGCAGGAACGCCTCGCCCTCGTTCAGCTTCCGCGCCGCCGACATTCGCCCCTCCGGCGAAGGAGACCTGATCGCCCGGCTCGCCCAGCTGCGAAAGCAGTTCAAGGCCGAGGGGCTGACCCGTCGGCAGAAGGACCTTTATCTGCCGGTGCTGCCTCGCAGGATCGGAGTCATCACGGCCGAGGGAGGTGCAGCGAGGCAGGATCTCCTGGTCGGGCTTGAGCGTCGCGGCTGGAAGGGGGAGATCGTCTGGGGTTTCGCCCCGGTCCAGGACCGCAAGGCTGCTCCGCTGATCACCAGGACCCTGGGTGACATGGCTGCCTTTGGCGAAGTCGAGGCGATCGTCGTCTGCCGGGGTGGCGGCAGCCTGACCGATCTCTGGGCCTTCTGTGACGAAGACCTCTGCCGCCGGGTGGCGACCCTCGCGATTCCGGTGGTGTCAGCGGTCGGTCATGAGCGTGACGTGACCTTGCTCGATGACGTTGCCGCGGTCCGCGCTTCGACTCCGACCCATGCCGCCGATGCCGTGATCCGGATTGACGTCACCGAGGCGAAGAACCAGATGGCCCGGGCGGCCGGCCTCCTCGGTCGCGCCGGGAGGGGAGCCGTCACAAGCCGGGTTGGCCCCCTTGCGGCGATGGCCGCGGGGCCCGGGAGGGCCATCCGGGCCGAGCGGGTCAGGCTGAACCAGAAGACCAGGGAGGTGCGTGCATCGGCCGACCGTGGGATCGAGAACCGGACCCTGGCCACGAAGGGGACGCTCGAGAAGGGGGTGCTCCCGGCCTCGTCCCGGGCCCTGCTGAGGATCGGTGAAGACATGCGGCTGAACGTGGCGCGACCGCGCGATCTCGCCGCGAAGGTCACGAGCCGGCTGGAAACGGCCCAGCGGAAGCTTCAGGGCGAACAGGTGGCGCTCCGGGCCCATGATCCGCAGAGGACCTTGGAGCGCGGTTACGCCCGGGTGGAGGACCTTGCCGGAGAGCCACTCGTCACGGCCAGGGCGGCGCGGGGGGCGGGTGACGTTCGGATCCGGTTTGCCGACGATTCTGTCGACGCGGTGGTCGGCGGATCCAGACGCCGACGACGACGCAAGAATGACGAGGGTCAGGAGTTCGAGCAGATCAGCATGGAAGGCCTTGAAGACAGTGAGTGAAGAAGCACCCGAAACCACCCAG
This sequence comes from Solirubrobacterales bacterium, assembly GCA_020438355.1. Classification (GTDB taxonomy): domain Bacteria; phylum Actinomycetota; class Thermoleophilia; order Solirubrobacterales; family 70-9; genus 67-14. The sequence continues at coordinate 171,087 of JAGQUT010000001.1, forward strand.
ACATACGAGTCCGCCACCTCCCGCCTTGACGAGATCATCCGGCGTCTCGATTCGGGAGAGGCTCAGCTTCGCGAGACTCTCGACCTCTGCGAGGAAGCAAAGGGCCTTATCGAGTTCTGCGCCGGCGAACTTGCCGCCGTGGATCAGGGCCTGAAGGAACTGAAGCTCGAAGAGCTCGCCGGCTCCCTGACCGGAGGGACGGCCTCGCCTGCCCCCGAGGACCCTTCCCTACCCGGAGATTCCGCCTGACAGAAGTTCACAGGCCCAGCAGTCCCCGCAGGGCTGGTGGGTCGCGGAGCTCCCGCCGAGGTAGCGGCCTCGGGCGATGTCGCCGACCAGGGCCGCGACCGAGTTCCGGGCCTGATCCAGCCGGTCCCGGTCGAACCGGTCGATTACCGGGGTACCGGGACTGCGCAGGAAAACGAAGGCCGTATCGACCTCATCGGTATTGAGTGCCTGGCTCACGGCCAGGGCGTAGAGGTCACGCTGCAGGTCGTACTTCTCCATGAGGGCTTCGATGGAAGTACCTTCGAGCTGGTTCGACTTGTAGTCGAGAACCATGGGCCGGTCGGAGTCACGCAGCAGCAGGTCGGCGTAGCCACGGACCATCACACCGTCTATCTCGACCAGGAGGCTCGCCTCCACATCCGCCCGCCGCGAGCTCACCTGCTTGCCGAGATCGGACTCGATGAAGCCGCTCAGCATCTCCCGCGCAAGGTCGAGATCCCCTACTGAACCGACACCGAACCCGGCGAGGACCTTCTCAATGGCCGGATCACCGGGCATCCGCCACTTCTGCGCTGGCAGCGCTTCCAGCAGTTCATGAACGGCGAGGCCGAAAGCGGTTGCGTCTGCCGCGCTCCGCTGGCCCATCTCCGGGTCGAGCGGCTCGGCCGCGAAGCCTCCTGATACGCCTGCCGCTGCTTCTGGCGGGTCGAGCTTGAGCACCCGGGTCGCGAAGAACCGGGCCGGGCAATCCCGATATGCCGCGAGGGCCGAGTAGGAGAGTGGAACCCGCGGGAAAGCGGCGGCAGGTGGTCGTTCGATCGGTGGTGTCCCCGCACCACTGGTTTCAGTCGCCGGAGGCGTGATCTTCATGACCTGGTCAAGGCCCTCGGCGTCCTCTGGCCGGACCAGGGTCACCTCGATCATGCTGTCGGGCAACTCGAAGTCAGCCCCGTCGATTGCCTCGGGGGCCGGCACCGGAATGCCATTTTCGATCTCCTGGACGTCGAATGCCTGGGTGAGCCTGGTCGCGGCCGACCGGGACTCGGTCAGGCTCGGCACCTTTTCGAGAGAAGCAACGCCGCTGAGAACGAGTCGTTTCTCGGCCCTCGTCAGGGCCACGTGAAGGATCCTCAGTTCCTCGTCGGTCGTCTCTTCCTTGCTCTGAACCTGGATCGTCGGCCAGTCGTAAAGATCGAGGCTCTTTCCCCCCGCTTCTGGCAAGCGGAGTCCGATGTCAAACCGTCCGGGTTCATCTATTCGTGGCGAGACCCAGATCACGCTTTCCGAATTCGACTTCGACTCCCTCCCGAGGTCGGCCACACAAACCATCGGGAACTCGAGACCCTTGGACTTGTGGATAGTCATCAGCCGGACGACGTCGGAATCCTCATCTTCGGTCGCGACTGCCTGTTCTGAATCAATCCTGGAGCTGTCGTCGATCCAGGAGGCAAGGCCTCTCAGGTCACGACCCTCGGTGGCTTCGTACTCACCGGCGATCTCGGCGACTCTCCTGATGTTGGCCAGCCCCGCGCCTGACGGGTCCCGGACAGCGCTGACCAGGTCGTACCCGGTCCCGGCGACGACTGCCTTGACGAGTTCGGCGAGGGAAAGGCCGGCCCGCCTCGCCTGGAGATCGCGAATCGTGTCGACGAATCTCCTGGCCAGTTCGCGGTCCGGCTCCTCGATTCCAGTGATGCCCTTGTCGGCCAGCTGTTCAAGCCGCGACCAGAGCGGCTGGCGCTGGTCCTCTTCCCCCTTTTGCGCGAGCAGCCAAAGGGCCGACGGACTGATTCCGCAGGCCGGACCAGCGAGAGTGCCGCTCAGAGATTCATCGTCGAGCGGATTCGCGACCGTGGCGAGCAGCGACCTGAGGTCAACGCCCTCCCGGGTCTCCCAGAAGCCTGTGCCACCGACGACATAAGGACGGACGCCCACCTGCTTCAAGGCCTCCTCGAACATCCACATGCGGGTCTTGGTGCGGAGCAGCACCACGATGTCTCCCGGGGGCACACCGTCCTCGATCGCAGTCCGAATGTGCCAGGCAAGGACCAGGGCCTCGGCTTCGTGCTGTCCACGACTCTTCGTCACATTCTGGGTCTCACCGGGGCGCGGAGCCAGCGGACCAAGCTCAGCTTGCTGCCACACTTCCGCCTCGGTCAGCAGGAGCTCCACCTTGGGGGCGAGGGCGCCCTTCCCGTCGGCCCCGGGGGCCACACCGACTCTGAGCTCCTCGAACTCGTGCCTGGTGCCGCCGGTCTTCCCGCCGGGCTCGCTGCTCGTCCGGGCGCTCGAGATCAGCTCCTCGAACTGGCGGCCGATCTCGTTGACTGCTCCGATCACCGGTGCCTCCGAGCGGAAGTTCGCGCTGAGAGACAGCGCTTCCACCTCGTATCTGTGCTCGTCCCGTTCGCCGGCCTTCCGACGCTCCTCTTCGGAAGGCAGCCGGTGGGACAGGCCCGCCCGGCGCTGGCGGAACAACTCGACGTCGGCGTAACGGAAACCGTAGATGGCCTGCATCTCGTCACCGACGGTGAAGAGTGTCGTTTCGTCACCGCGGAGCTGGTCGATCAGATCCATCTGGAGGCGATTAGTGTCCTGGAACTCGTCGACCATGATCTCGACGAACTGTTCGCGGTAGAGGGCCGCGATGTCGGGCCGGCGCAGAAGCAGGTCGAGAGTCTTCAACTGCAGATCCTCGAAATCCAGGCCACCTCTCCGGGTCTTGGCCGCTTCGTACTGCTCCCCGTAGTTGACCAGCAGCGCGGAGAGAGCCGCGTGATAGGGCGGGCCGATTTCACGGCTCATCAACTCGACCTTGGCGTTGCGCATTAGGTCGCAAAGGCGAGGTATCTGGCCGGAGTTCGCGTAGATGTCGATTCCGTTGAGAACCTCAAGGGTGAGATCATCCGGATCCAGATCCTCGAGCGCCGCGATCACGTTGTTGGCACGCTGGGTCGGCGCCGGTTTGACTGACTCGTCACTGCGGACCGCAAGGGCTTCCCGCAGCAATTCGCGCTGGATCTCCTCAAGGGGCCGGAGTCTCGGTTCAGGCAGCAGGGGCTCGAACTCACCGGCGGCTCGCAGCCTCTCGTAGGCCGACTGGATCCCCTCTTTCAGGGTGCTGGCGTTGAACCGGGACAGCAGGGAAACGGCCTGGTCCGTTTCGCAACTCCGCTCCAATGCTGCCGCATAGGCTGCTTCCTTGAGCCTGCTGGCGACCACGTCATCGATCACCTCGAAGGCAGGGTCCACCGTCGCGGCCACCGGGTGACCGCGGAGTATCCGGGCGCAGATCGAGTGGAAGGTTCCGACCCACAGGCTTCCCATCGAGAAGGTCATGTCCCGCTCGTCCCTCAGGCTGCGAATCCGCTCCCGGAGCTCACCCGCTGCCTTGTCGGTGAAGGTGAAGACGAGGATTGACGAAGGCTCGACGGGTTCACCCTTCCGGCTGTCGGTGTACTCACCGGTGAGGAGGCGCTCATAGCGGTGGACTGTGGTGCTCGTCTTTCCCGAGCCGGCGCCGGCGCTGAGCAGGATGTCGGGTGAGTCGCTGTCGATCGCTGCTCTCTGCTCGGAGGTCAGGTTCATTCCGGGCCCCCTTCGCCGTTCCCCGGAACCCAGTCCGGAACGCCGGCGTGATGAAAATGGTTCAGGCACTCGGAGGGGTCGTGGGTGATCTCTCCGCGGAGGATCTTCCGGGCGGCCGTGCCGGCCTTCTCGAAACCTTCTTCTATCTCTGCGGCAAGGTCGTCAGTGACGTCGTTGTCGACCAGCCCGATGTCGGCCAGCGCGGCTTCCTGCTCCCTGGCGATCAGACCCCTCGACTTGTGCTGGGCGGCGAATACGGGCACGTATAGACCGGCGGCCGGTTTCAGCCCCCAGAGCTCCTCCAGGGCCTTGAGGTAAAGCGTGAGCTGGACCTTCCCTTCACGCTTTATCTCGGCCAGGCTTCGATAGGCACTGCGGCCCGACTTGTAGTCAAGGACTGCCCCGTTTCCGTCCTCGTCCTGGTCGATCCGGTCGATTGCGCCCCTTAGTGTCCAGCCATTGCCTTCAAGCGGCGGCTTCGAACCGTCCTCGTCGAAGCCGAACTTCTGCTCCAGCCCGACCGGCTTGTAAGCGGCTCCCGTCCGGTCAGCCTCGCGACGCAGAAAGCGGGCGAGTTCGGTCTCCACCTGATGACGCTGGATGCGGTGGCTGGCGGTGTCATCCCCGAGACCACACTGCCCGGCCTTCTCCTTGACCAGCGAAGCCATTTCGGCAATCCACTCCGCTCCGTCGCCTGAAGGCAGCTCTCCGGGGTGGTTTTCGTAGAGCTCCGCCAGAACGGCGTGGATGAGGTTTCCCTTCGCCATCGCGTCCGGGTCCGGTCCGAACCGGGCCGGTCGCAGGGCCCTCTCGAAGAACCATCTGTACGGGCACTCGATGAAGGCTTCGAGTGCGGTGGCCGAGAACATGTTCGCTCCGGCCAGTGACTCCATCGCGGCGGGGGAGTCGATGTTCCGGAAATCGCCGGTCAGGTCCTTGACCCGGTTCGCCCGGTCAACCGCGACGAAGGCATCGTCCAGCGCGCCGCCGGCAGGGGGGTCGGTGATTCCCTGCGATGCCGCGGCCAGCGCCCACTCGTGCTCACTCGGTGCCTCGGCCGGATCGAACAGGATGTCCGAACTGTTCCGGCGTATCCGCCTCAGGTCGGCCCCACCGTCGACGAACAGGCGGGTGATCTCTCCGACCAGGGGAGAGGGGAACTCGGCCTTGCCGTGGACGTCGGCGACCCGGTAGGAGAGCCAGATCCTCTTGGTCGGAACGGCGAGGCAGGAGTAGAAGAGATAGGTCTCCTGTTCCTCCTGGTCAGTCAGGTCGGGCATTCCCAGCACGGATCTTCCGTCCCTTGACATGAGCGGACTGCCTTCACCCCGGCCGAGGTCCTTCTCCTGGAGTGAGGCCACAAACAGGTAGCCGGAGCGCTTGGCGCGCATCGAGTAGGGACTGGAGATCTGAACCGTGTGGGCGGTGGGTACGGCCCAGGTCTTGACGGCGCCGCTGCTTATCGCCTCGATCAGATCGAGCGAACCCAGGCGGCCTGGAGTGGATTCCTCGAGTTCCGCGATGGCCCGCCGGATGGCCGTCGACATCTGGGTCTCCGTGGCGATCGCCGATCCCGGCAGGCCGTCCGGCCCGGACTTCACCAGGTTCACCGCGGCAGCCTCCGCCACTTCCCTGGCGGCAGTGGCCGGGTCCCCGGACTTGAGGGCCTGCCATCCGGGAATCTCGAAGCTCCCCCGGATCCGGTCGGCCACCTTTCCGGCGTCGGTCTCGCCTGCGCGGCGTGACTCGAACTCGATCCGGTCAACCTCCCCCTGATCCAGTCCGAGCGGACCCCTGATCAGGGCGATGAACCGTTCGGCGGTCCCGTTCTCTGAACCGGCTCGAAGCAGGTTCAGAACGGCCTGCCCGGTTGCCGTCTCCGGCGCTTTCGTTTCCGCTTCGAGGGTGGCCGGGATCCCGTACTCGCTCAGCACTTCGAGGATCGGCCCTCCGTTGACCGCAGGGGCATCGATCGCGATCGCGATCTCACCCGGATCGACGCCGGACTGGACCAGCAAGGCGATCTCGGCACCGATGGCCTCGGCTTCACCGCGTCGGCCCGAGGCCTCGACTATCGAAACGGCATCGCCGGGTTCGAGGCTTCCGTCCCGGTCCCGGTCGAGAAAGGCTCGCTCGAGATCGACCAGCAGGGGATCGTGATCGGGCGAAGCCGCGGGCCTGCTGGTCTCGGCTTCGACCTTGCCGCCGATCGATTCGAGGCGGCCCAGAAGACTCTCGGTTATCGCCATGGCCCGGTTGCCGCGCTCGTGCGTCATCGCGACCGTCACCTCAGTTTCGGCGGCCAGTCGCCTGAGGAGATCGAGCTGACGCTGCGTCATGTCATCGAAGCCGGCCACGAACACCGGCCGCCCCTGCCAGTCCTCGAATGAACGCGCTGATGCGAGTTCGGCTCGCGCCGGAAGGTCTGTCAGGCCCTGCTCGTCCAGCAGCTCGAGGTACCGGCGGTGGACATCGGCAACGGGGCCGACAGCTTCCGCTAACGCCGCGTCGTCGAAAGCCTCCGGCCTGACCAGGTTCTCCCGGAACTCGTCTATCGCCTGGAGTGCTGCGTCGATCAAGCCGGGCTGATCGTCAAGGTGAACGGCCAGGGCGGGCCAGCCGGACTCGATTGCGGCGGCGGCAAGGGAGCGACGACGGAGGGGCGAGGCGATACCGGTCCCACCCCCGTAATTCCTGGCCGTCGACTCGTCACCGAGGATCTCGTCGACCAGGTCCTTGAAGTGAACGACTCTGCCGCCGATGAAGGCGCCGTTGCTTCTTGTCAGGCGTCGCTCCCAGCCGAAAATGTCGTCGGTAGAGGGAACGACGAGGACCGGATCATCGGCCAGACGCGCCTCGAAACGCTCCCGGACCAGTTCGGTCCGGCCGGAGTTCGGGGGGCCTTTGATGATCGTCAGGGGCACGGTCGCAACTCTAGGGTCGGAGGCGGCGGTGATCTTCTGACACCTGGCGGCTGCCCGCCCGGGTGTTTTCGGGCTTCCAGATCCGCAAAATGCGGCGTTCTGCAACATTTTTTGCGTCCTGTGGCATCTCTATCTTCACGGTTGTCCGATCAACCAACCCCGAGGACGGCCCTTCATGTCACTCTGTTTCGTCGATCCGGCTGATGCGATTCACGTCATTTCCGAATCGGTCGGTCGCGAGGCCCGTCGCCAGATCCTCGGGGAAGCCCTCCGTGCCTGGGTTGACGAGATCCCCGAAGAGGAACTCGAAGCGCAGTACGCCCGGGCCCTTGCCGATCTCGATCAGGACGACCTTTCCCTTCTCGCCGCCTGGCACGGGTCGATGGACCTGGGACAGCCGGTGCCGAACCGTGACTTCCTGATGGGTGCCTTCAGCTCACTCGGTGAACATCGCCGGGAGGCCCTGAAGCTGGCTGCCGGTTTCCGGGGGGAAGAGGTCCTTGAAGACGGCCTGACCGAGGAACTGGCCCTTGAGACCGTGGTCGGCTGGCTCTCGCCGGAACGCCTGCTCGACCTGGCCAACGAGGCGGTCGAACTCTACGTCTGGGACCGCATCGGCTCGGACAACTAGTCGAAGGGAGTCCGGACGTGAGCGACGGGCCCGGTATGCAGGTCGCCTACCTCCTCTACGACCGCTTCACCGCCCTTGACATCACGGGGCCGCATGAGGTGCTCAACTCGGTCCCCGGATTCGAGTCGGTCTTCGTCGGGGAGGTGGTGGGGCCCTATCGGAATGAGTCGGACACCCTGTCGCTGGTTGCCGACCTTTCCCTGGAAGAGGTGCCGGAGCCAGACGTCCTGGTCGTGCCCGGCGGCTTTGGGACCCGGGCGCTGCTCGACCACCAGCCCCTCCTCGGATGGATCCGGAAGGTTGACCGGACGACGACGTGGACGACCTCCGTTTGCACTGGCTCGCTCCTTCTGGCCGCGGCGGGACTGCTCGACGGCCGCCCGGCGACAACCCACTGGCTCGCCCGTGAGACCCTTGCCGGTCTTGGCGCGGAACCGGTCCCGGACCGCGTCGTTTTCGACGGTAAGTATGTGACAGGGGCCGGGGTGTCGGCGGGGATCGACATGGCCTTTGCCCTGATCGAGGAGATCCACGGTCCCGAGCTGGCCCAGGCGGTGCAGCTCGGCATCGAGTACGACCCGCAGCCGAGGCACGATGCCGGCGCACCGGAAAAGGCGCCACCGGAGATAGTCGACGCGGTAACCGCCGCGTTCGCGCAGAACCGCCTTTAGGGGGAATGCCGCCTTGGACACCGTCTCTTCGTGAGTCGGGCACAGGCAGATTCGCGAAGTCTGCGGATAACTACTGTTTTACATAGCCGTTGTGGGAAATATGGTCCCGGCATGGCGGATAACCAAGACTCGCGTCGCGGAAGGCAGTTCTTCAAAGGCAACCTGAAGTCCGAGGACGGATGGAACGAGATCTCCCTTCGTGGGCGCGACTGGGAGCAGTCGTACAGGGAGCGCTGGCAGCACGACCGCGTGGTGAGGTCTACGCACGGAGTCAACTGCACCGGATCGTGTTCCTGGAAGATTCACGTGAAGGACGGTCTCGTCACCTGGGAAACCCAGCAGACGGACTACCCGAGCAACGGACCCGAGACTCCCGACTACGAACCCCGGGGATGCCCGCGCGGGGCCTCCTTCTCCTGGTACGTCTACTCGCCGCTTCGGCCCAAGTTCCCGTATGTGCGAGGCGAACTGCTCGGCATGTACAGAGAGGCGCGGGAGAGGCTGGGCGATCCGGTCGAAGCCTGGGCTTCGATCGTCGAGGACCCGGAGAAGGCCCGTGCCTACAAGTCCCGGCGAGGCAAGGGAGGCTTTCTGCGCAGCAGCTGGGACGAGGTCACCGAACTGATCGCCGCAGCCCACGTCCACACGATCAGGAAGTACGGCCCGGATCGGATCATCGGATTCAGTCCGATCCCCGCGATGTCACAGGTCTCCTACGCCGCGGGAAGCCGGTTCCTCTCACTGATCGGAGGGGTGCCCCTCAGTTTCTATGACTGGTACGCCGACCTTCCGCCGGCGTCACCCCAGATCTGGGGCGACCAGACGGACGTGCCGGAATCGGCCGACTGGTGGGATGCGTCCTACCTGATTCTCTGGGGGTCGAACATCCCCCAGACGAGGACCCCGGATGCCCACTTCATGACCGAGGCGCGCTACCGCGGCCAGAAGGTCATCGTCGTCTCACCGGACTACGCGGGCAACACCAAGTTCGCTGACCAGTGGCTGCCGGCCACGGCCGGAACCGACGGGGCGCTGGCAATGGCGATGGGCCATGTGATCCTCAAGGAGTTCTTCGTCGACCGGGAAACGCCCTACTTCGGCGAGTACGCCCGCCGGTTCACCGACCTGCCGTTCCTCGTCGAACTCGAGGACCGCGGTGACGGCACCTGGAGGGGCGGGAGCATGCTTCGGGCCGAAGCCGTGGGTGACACGGGCGAGCACGCCGAGTGGAAGACGGTCCTGATCGATTCCCGCAATGGCCAGCCAGTGGTTCCCAACGGAACCATCGGCGACCGCTGGGGCAAGGAAGGCGAGGGCAAGTGGAACCTCGACCTCGGCGAGGTGGAACCGGAACTGAGCCTGCTGGGCAGCCACGACGAACTGGTCGAGGTGACCCTGCCGAGGTTCGACGGCGGCGAAACCGAGGGCGGCACGACAATGGTCCGCGGGGTGCCCGCCCGCCGGATCGGTGACCGGCTGGTCACGACGGTCTTCGACCTCGCACTGGCCCAGTACGGAGTAAGCCGCGAAGGGCTGCCGGGTGAGTGGCCGAGCGGCTACGACGACCCCTCGCAGCCGTACACACCCGCCTGGCAGGCGGGACAGACCGGGGTGGACGCGGCGGTCTGTGAGCAGGTCGCGCGTGAGTTCGCCGAGAATGCCGAGCAGACCCGGGGTCGCTCGATGATCGTCATGGGGGCCGGCACCAACCACTGGTTCCACTCCGACCAGACATATCGGTCGATGCTCTCGCTGCTCCTGTTCTGCGGCTGCCAGGGAGTGAACGGCGGCGGCTGGGCGCATTACGTCGGCCAGGAGAAGGTGCGGCCGATCACCGGCTGGCAGACCCTTGCTTTCGCCCTCGACTGGAACCGCCCGCCGCGGCATCAGGCGGGAACCCCCTTCTGGTACCTCGCGAGTGACCAGTGGCGATACGAGAAGTACGGAGCCGACGAGTTCACCTCGCCCGCCGGCCCGGGAAAGACAGAGCTTCAGCACACCGCCGACTGTTACGCGCAGGCGGTTCGGCTCGGCTGGACGCCGGCCGCCCCGGCGCTCGATCGGAACCCGCTCGAGCTGGCCGACGAAGCAGCTGAGGCAGGCGTGAAGCCGGCTGACTATGTGGTCGAGGAGCTGAAGGCTGGTCGTCTCGGTTTCGCGTGTGAGGACCCGGACGATCCGGCGAATTTCCCCCGAATCCTCAACCTCTGGAGAGCCAATCTCCTGGGCTCGTCAAGCAAGGGCCACGAGTACTTCCTCAAGCATCTGCTCGGCACGGACTCCGGGATCCGCTCGGCTGAATCCGACCCCGAGCACCGGCCACGGGATGTCAAGTGGCGTGACGAGGCACCCGAGGGGAAGCTCGATCTCTTCATGACGATCGACTTCCGTATGAACGGCTCCTGCCTTTATTCGGATGTGGTCCTGCCGGCGGCGACCTGGTACGAGAAGCACGACATTTCGAGCACCGACCTCCATCCCTTCGTCCATCCCTTCAACGAGGCGGTTCCCCCACCGTGGGAGGCGAAGACGGACTGGACCACCTTCAACCTGATCGCCCGGAAGTTCTCCGAGCTGGCCGGGAAGCATCTCGGAACCAGGACGGACATCGTCACCGCCCCGCTACTCCACGACACGCCGGAAGAGCTGGCCCAGCCCGGCGGAATCGTCCGGGACTGGCGCAAGGGCGAGTGCGAGCCGATCCCGGGCAGGACGATGCCGAAACTGATCCCGGTCGAGCGCGACTACACGCAGGTTGGAGCGAAGATGAACGCGCTGGGACCGCTGGTCGAGAAGCTCGGCATCGGTGCCAAGGGCGTGACCTGGAAACCTGAAGTAGAGGTCGGGGAACTAGGCAGGCGAAACGGAATCCAGCGGGAAGGCCCGGGAGAGGGTCGGCCGAAGATCGAAACCGACATCGACGCCTGCGAGGTGATCCTCTCGCTCTCCGGAACTACCAACGGGCGGCTCGCGGTCGAGTCCTTCAAAGTGCTCGGGGCGAGGACCGGCAAGGAACTCGCTTCGATTTCGGAGGAGCGGATCGACGAGCGGATCAACTTCCGCGAACTAGCCGTCCAGCCCCGCAAGGTGATTGCCTCGGCCGAGTGGTCCGGGGTTGAGTCGCGGGAACGGCGCTACTCGCCGTTCACCTCGAACATCGAGCACCTGATCCCGTTCCGGACCCTGACCGGAAGGCAGAGCTTCTACGTCGATCACCAGTGGATGCTCGAGATGGGGGAAGGGCTCCCGGCCTACAGGCCACCGGTGGCCGCCGGCCAGATGACCGGACTTGGAGGTTCTCCCGAGCCGGCTGAGGCCGTCGAGGTGACCGTGCGCTACCTGACGCCTCATTCCAAGTGGTCCATTCACTCGGAGTTCCAGGACAACCTCCACATGCTGACCCTGTTCCGTGGCGGGCCCGCCATGTGGATCTCCGAGAACGATGCGGAGAAGGCGGGGGTGAGGGACAACGACTGGCTGGAGGTCTACAACCAGCACGGCGCGGTCTCCTGCAGGGCCGTCGTCTCCCGCCGGATTCCTGACGGAGCGGCCTTCTTCTACCACTCGCAGGACCGCCACGTGAACGTGCCGATATCTGAGATCACCGGCCATCGGGGCGGCACCGACAACTCGCTGACCCGGATCACGATGAAGCCGACCCACATGATCGGCGGCTACGCCCAGTTCTCCTACGCCTTCAATTACTACGGGCCTTGCGGAACCCAGCGTGACCAGTTGATCCTCATACGCAAGCGCCAGGGGGAGGTGAGTTACCAGTGAAGGTCAGGGCCCAGATGGGCATGGTCATGAACCTCGACAAGTGCATCGGCTGCCACACCTGTTCGGTCACCTGCAAGAACGTGTGGACCAACCGGCGAGGCACCGAGTACGTCTGGTTCAACAACGTGGAAACGAAACCGGGGCGCGGCTACCCCGTCGATTACGAGGACCAGGCGAAGTGGAAGGGTGGCTGGGAGCTGGACCGGAGGGGCAAGCTCAAGCTGAAGGCGGGCGGACCGCTGAGGAAGCTGGCCAGCATCTTCTACAACCCCGACCTCCCCGAGCTCGATGCCTACTACGACCCTTGGACCTACGATTACGACAAGCTGATCTCCTCTCCGGCCAGCGACCAGCAGCCGGTAGCGCGTCCTAAGTCACAGGTCACGGGCGACTCGCTTGACCTTAACTGGGGGCCTAACTGGGAAGACGACCTCGCCGGTTCGGCCGAGCACGCGGTCCACGACCCGAACTTCCGCAACATCCAGGAGGAGGTCAGGCAGGGCTTCGAGGAGACCTTCATGGTCTACCTGCCGCGGATCTGCGAACACTGCGTGAATCCGGCCTGTGTCGCGTCCTGTCCGTCTGGTGCCATGTACAAGCGGGAAGAGGATGGGATTGTCCTCGTCGACCAGGAAGCCTGCCGTTCCTGGCGGTTCTGCGTCTCCGGCTGCCCCTACAAGAAGGTCTACTTCAACTGGAACACGGGCAAAGCCGAGAAGTGCAACTTCTGCTTCCCCCGGATCGAGGCCGGCATGCCGACGGTTTGCTCGGAGACCTGCGTAGGCAGGCTCCGGCACCTCGGTGTGGTTCTGATTGACACCGACCGGGTCGAGGCGGCAGCCTCGGTTGCAGACGATAAGGACCTGCTGGATGCGCAGCTCGACCTGATGCTCGATCCCGATGATCCCGAGGTCCGGGAGCAGGCTCTGCGTGACGGGATCCCGGCGGACTGGCTCGACGCCGCCTCAAACTCCCCGGTTTACGCGATGGCCAAGAAGTGGCGCATCGCGCTGCCCCTGCATCCCGAGTACCGGACGCTGCCGATGGTCTGGTACGTGCCGCCACTCTCTCCGATCGAATCGGTCGGGGCGGAACTGATCAGGGACGGGGGAGACGAGGAGAACATCTTCGCGGCGATCGACCAGATGCGGATTCCGATCGGCTACCTGGCCAGCATCCTCGCCGCCGGGGACCCTGAACCAGTCCGGCTTTCGCTCGAGCGGCTGGTGGCGATGCGCAGGTACATGAGGGACGTGAACCTCGGCAACGAGGTCCGGCCCTCGATCGCGACCGAGGCGGGCATGGAGCCGCATGAACTCGAGGAGATGTTCCGCATGGTCGCGATCGGCGACTACGACGACCGCTATGTGATTCCCCGCCGGCACGGTGAGGTCTCGCCTGACGCCTTCACGGCACAGGGCTCCTGCGGGATCGACTTCGCCAACGGTGCTCCTGTCCCCGGAGTCGGCGCGATGACCGGAGTGGACGCGCCGGATCCCTACGGCGGCGCCCTGGCTTCGGCCAGTAGCGGTGAAGTGACAGAGCGTGGGGCACTGGCCCAGGAAGCGCCGGATCCCGAGTTCGACATCCGCGACCTGCTGGTGAAGAGACATCCGGCGGAGACGGCCGGGGAGGGTGACCATGCCTGACCTGAGCTCACCGCTGAAGGTCGTCTCGCTCCTGCTCCAGTATCCCGATGACGCCTTGCTCCGCGACGTGGCGACCATTCGCATCGAAGAGGTCGGGCCCGCGAACCGCAGGCAGATCCAGTTGCTGGGCCGTTTCCTCGATTGGTATCGCGCCGAGGATCCGGCGCAGTTGCGCCAGGGGTACGTCGACGCCTTCGACTTCGACCGCAGGAGAAGCCTTCACCTCACCTACCAGCTGCACGGCGACAGCCGTCAGCGGGGGCTGGCACTGCTGAAGATCAAGACGGCATATCGCGAACTCGGTCTCGAACCGGATGAAACGGAACTGCCTGACTACCTGCCACTGATGCTCGAGTTCGCAGCCCTGGCTCCCGGTGGCCGCGGCATCAAGCTGCTCGACCGCCATCGCGAGTCGATCGAACTGATCCGGGGCAGCCTGAAGAAGGACGGCAGCCAGTGGGCGGAGCCCATCGAAGTCGTGGTCGAGGCGCTGCCCGGCCTGACCTCCCGGCAGGTAAACCGGATCCGACGCCTTGCCGAAGAGGGACCGCCCACGGAAGAGGTGGGTCTGGAACCGTTCGCACCTCCTGAGGTGATGCCTAGCCGACCCGGAGACATGCCGATGCCACTGATCGGAGGAAGATGATGATCGCCCTGGCGACCAGCACCCTGTCGGTAGCCGCCTACTCGATCTTGCCCTATGTGGCTCTCTCGATCGGGATCGGCGGGCTGATCTGGCGTAGAAAGACCGATCGCTTCGGCTGGACAGCCCGCTCGACCGAGCTGCTGGAGAACAAGGTGCTCCGCTTTGCCTCGGTGCTCTTTCACTTGGGTGTCCTGGCGGCAATCGGTGGCCACGTACTGGGCATCCTGATTCCGCAGTCGTTCACGGAGGCCGTGGGCCTCTCGGACGAGGCGTACCACGTGCTTGCCGTGGTAGGGGGGATCACCGCCGGCGCGGCCGTCGTGATCGGCTTCGCGGCCCTGATGTACCGGCGCATCAAGTTCCCGAGGGTGAGGGTGACCACCACCCGGATGGACGTAGTCACCTTCGTGGTTCTGGGAGTCGCCATCGCCTCCGGGATGCTGGCGACCCTGATCAACATCCCGGACTCGGTCCACTACCGCGAGTCGGTGGCGCCGTACTTCCGGCAGATCTTCGTCCTCAACCCGGATCCGGAACTTATGGAAGGCGTCAACTGGATCTTCCAGTTCCACGTCACCTTCGTCTGGTTCCTGTACGCGCTCTGGCCGTTCAGCCGTCTCATCCATGCTTTCACCGTCCCGGTTGGCTACCCCTTGCGCAGTCCGATCGTCTATCGCCCGCGCAAGGCGGGAAGGCCGCAGACCGGCAAGTTCGGGGGAGGGTCTCCCGACTACTCACCAAGCATCCCAGCCGTCACGAAAGCAACGCCGGAGGGATCCGGCGGACCCGATCAAGGGTCCTGAACCAGGCACCAACCAGTCAGGAGAAACTGATGAATCAAGAGAACACAGCCGGCTCGGGCCGGAACCTGATTCTCGCCACGCTCGCCTTCGCCCTCTGCTTTTCGGCTTGGGGAATGCTTGCGCCGATCGCACCGGGAATCCAGGATGACCTCGGCCTGAGTGACACTCAGACCGCGATCATGATCTCGATCCCGGTGATTCTGGGGTCGCTCCTGCGGATCCCGCTCGGTCTGATCACCGACCGGGTCGGCGGCCGGATCGTATTCACCGGAATGCTCTTCTACTCGGCCGGGGCTGCGGTTCTGGTCGGTTTCGCGAGTTCCTACGCGACCCTGATCGGCGCTGGCTTTTTGCTGGGTGCGGCAGGGGCCTCGTTCGCGGTCGGTGTTCCGTTCGTGGCCCAGTGGTACCCGCCGAGCCGCCAGGGAATGGCGATTGGTATTTACGGCATGGGCAACATCGGTACCGCTGTTGCGGCCTTCTCGGTGCCGGCGATTCGTGACTCCGCAGGCCAGGAAGTGGCGGGTCTCGTCTTCGCCGCGGTGATCGCCGTCTACGGGCTGATCTGGATGTCACTGGCCCGTCAGGCTCCCGGGGTCAAACCCTCGCCGACCCGTTACGGCGAAGTGCTTGGTGCGGGCTGGCGGCTCTGGCGGCTCGCCCTCTTCTACTTCGTCAGCTTCGGTGGTTTCGTCGCGATGGCTCTCTTCCTGCCGAAGCTGCTCTCCGACTGGTTCGACTACTCGCTGACCGACGCCGGACTGCGTGCGGCCGGCTTCACCCTTCTGGCAACCCTCGCCCGGCCGATTGGTGGCACCCTCTCCGACCGGATCGGTGGCGACAAGGTGCTTACATTCGCCTTCCTGGGAGTGGGAGTCGATGCGATCGGGCTCTCCTGGCAGGCTCACGATCCGCAGATAGTTCCGGTCACGATCTTTTGCCTGACCATGGCCGCGTTCCTGGGGCTCGGGAGTGGTGCCGTGTTCAAGCTGGTTCCCGTCCACTTCCCGAAATCAACCGGAGCGGCAACCGGAATCGTCGGCGCTGCCGGTGGGCTCGGCGGATTCTTCCCGCCGCTGGTCCTCGGGATAGTCAAGGATGCGACAGGGGAGTTCGTGCTCGCCTTCGTTTTCCTGGTTGCCTTTGCCTGGCTCTGCGCGGGACTCGCGTCAGGCGGCATGCCCGCCCCCGAAGAGGACGGTGGCTAGGGCGGCAGAGGACGGCTGCCAGGGTAGCGGCCTGCGGTCAGCGCAGGCCGCTGGCGGTGACCA
Organism: Solirubrobacterales bacterium; assembly: GCA_020438355.1. GTDB lineage: Bacteria > Actinomycetota > Thermoleophilia > Solirubrobacterales > 70-9 > 67-14. The sequence continues at coordinate 187,278 of JAGQUT010000001.1, forward strand.
GGCAGCCGGCCCGGTCGGGATCCTTGATCTCGAATCCCGTGAGGGTCGCCCCCGGCTTCAGAGACTCGATCAGCCCGGCCGTTATGCCGCGGTGCAGTCCGCAGATCAGCGCCTGGCCGTTCCGTGCCGTCTCGCGGTAAGGGCAGTTCGTGAGGCAGTAGGTGACCTCGTAGCCACTCGTGCCAGCGGGCCGGGGCTGGAATCCCATCGCCGCCAGCGCGTCGCGGAGCCTCGACTCCGGGTCCCCGTTCACTTCCTGGCCGTCGGTCAGCTTCATACCGATGCTGCGCCCGAGCTCCTCAATTCCCCGCGGATCGGCGACCCCGCGATCGACCGCCTCGACCAGCCACTCACTCAGGTCGTCGTATGCGGTCGGGGCCTCGCCGCCCGGACGCGCGGCCGGGTCGATCGCCCAGAGATCGCGGGGCCGGCCCCTGCCCTGGCGTTCGCGCTCCCTAAGTACGACCCCGGCCCGGGCCATCGCCTCGAGATGGTTCCGGACTCCGTTCGGGTGAAGTCCGAGCCGCTCCGACAGCTCGACCGTGGGGGCCGGACGCTTCAGCTCCCGGAGCAGCTCAAAGAGGCTTGCCCTGGTGGGCTGGGAGAGCACGTTTGCAGCTGTCTCGTTCGACATCCTGGTTCGACATTCTCCCAAACGACGGGTTACGAACGCTTTGCTCTAGACTTTTACACAACAGTGGTGTGAAAAACAAGTATCCGGGAAGAGCCTGACATGACCTACGTGATCAACGAGCCATGCATCGGCGAAAAGGACGCGTCCTGCACCGAAGTCTGTCCGGTTGACTGCATCCATCCGACTCCGGAGGAGGCCGCGTTCCGGACCGAACCCCAGCTCTACATCGACCCGGAAGAGTGCATCGACTGCGACGCCTGCGTCGAGGCCTGCCCGGTTGACGCGATCACGGCCCAGGACAGCGTGCCGCCCGAGTGGCAGGAGTACATCCGGATCAACGCCGATTACTACAAGCGATGAAGAGATCAGAAGCGCTGATACCCCTTTCGCATGACCACCACCATGCGCTCTTCGTCGCCAAGCTACTGCGGGATGCCAGGGCCGGGGATACGCCGGCTGATGAGGCCGCGGCCGCATTCAGGTCCTTCTGGCTCGATGAGGGCCGTGAACATTTCCGGATCGAAGAGGAAGTGTTGCTTCCCGGTTCCGGACTCGAGGGTCCCGCCTCCGATCCCGGGGTGGCCCGCATGCTCGACGATCACCTCGAGATCCGGCGCATGGCGGAGCCGGTCATCAACGGAGAGACCGACCCTGCGGCACTGTCCGCGCTCGGTGAACTACTGACCGCGCACGTGAGGTTTGAGGAAAGGGAGCTCTTCCCCAGGATCGAGAGCAAGCTCGACGCGCCACGCCTTCAGAAGCTGGCCCGGGCGATCGCCGAGGCTTCCGGCGAGGGTAATGCGGAAGCCTGAGCTCGCTCAGCCCTTGAGCAGCGAGTGAACTTCGGCTCGCGCCTGGGCGGTCTCGCGGAAGTGAACCGCGTGGAGGCCGAGCTCGTTGGCCGCATCGACGTTTATCTGCATGTCGTCGATGAAGATGCACTGCTCCGGCTCGAGTTCAACTCTCTCCAGGGTGAGCTGGTAGATCCGGGGGTCCGGCTTGCGGCAACCCACGAATGCCGAGTCGACCACCGTCTCGAAGAGCTCGTCAACCGGAAACATCGACCGCCACTTCGGCTCCCACTCCTTGACGTTGTTGGTCAGGAGGGCGGTGCGGATACCGTCTCGGCGAACTTCCCGGATCAGATCCAGCATTCCCGGGTTGGGTTCAAGGGCTTCGAAGAGCAGCAGTCCGAACTCCTGAATCACCGGGCGGTGCCCGAGCAGCGGCTCGAGCGCATCGGCCAGCTGACTTTCGAACTCACGCTCGGTTATCCGGCCGCACTCCAGTTCGAACAGCGGATTGGTGCCTTCCTGTTCCGAGATAGCCCGTAGCGCCTCGCCAAAGGTCTTCGGAGGTATTCCGACCCGGTCCTGAACCGATAGAAAAGCTTCAACGAGGGGTGTGGTCAGGACACCGCCGAAATCGGAGATGACCATTTCGATCCTGCTCATGCACTGGCTCCTGCCGTTCTCGTTATCTCGTACCTGCCGAGTCCGAGATGGCCGTCCAGCGACCAGCGGAACAGGGCCGTATTCACCACTGCGCTGCCGATCTTCGCCGTGCATCCCGTCACCACCGACCCGGCACCATGAAGCGCCGCAATCTCCTCGGTTGCCGGCCAGAGTTCCAGGGTGGCCCGACGCTGGCGGCCCGCGGAGTCGTACTCGGTCGAAAGCAGCACCTCGTCGAATTCGATGTAACCGCCAGGGTGTGTGATCGCGGCGACTGTCTCTTCGGCGCCGTGCTCGACCGACCCCTCGGCCGCTGCCGATGCCACGCAGATCAACCCTCCGTCGGCGAGGATGATCGTGGCCTCACGGCTCAGCGCTGACGTTTCAGCATCCTCTTCCCGTCGGTGAATTACACCCCTGCAATCAAGATCGACATCCTCACCGCGATGCGAAAGCCTGCCCCTGGTATCGATCAGGCTGGCTTCCCGCCTTCCTGTGAGCTCGCCGTCGAGACGAATCGGCTCGCCGGTTGATGCGATCGAGACGGAGAGCTCTCCATGCTCGGTTTCAAGCTCGAGCGGGGCACCATCGACGAGAGGGTCAAGCCCCCCGACCGGGATAGGTGCCGCGGCGACGACATCTTCGCCCAGCATGATCGCGCCGTTGCCGCCGCTGGTCAGGCTGACGAAAAGACCGCTCTCCGGGTCAAGTATTTCGATCGATTTGGTCTTCACTGCTTTCCGACCCGGAGCGTAGCTGGGGTTGGGGCGCCCCGTCGGGCCGGTCAGTCACGTCCACCGCTTCACCTTCGAAGTCATAGCTGGTGGTTCGGGAAGACCTGTAGTAGTTGTAGCCCCGGTTGCTCCACGTGGCCGTTGTTGCGGCCACCTTGAACTTGGATGCGAAAAGCGTCAGCGCGACGAGGCGTACGAGCCACCTGGTCGGGGGGAAGAGCAGAAAGAGGCCGATCGCGGATGTGATGAATCCGGGGATGATCAGGAGCAGCGCTCCGGAAGTGATCATCACACCGTCGAAGGCTTCCTTGGCGGGAGGCCGTCTTTCGTCGATCGCTCCCCGGAAGCGGCGCCAATGAGCCCGGCCTCTGTGGCGGAGGATCAGGATTCCGGCGACCGCCGAGGCAAAGAGCAGGAAGAGCATCCAGAAGAAGCCGATCCAGTTTGCGACCTGGATCATCACGAATAGCTCCGCGATCGGCCAGATGATCAGAAGTGCCAGAAGAAAGACGAACATGGGCAGACAAAGGTTACGCGCCCCGACCCTTCGGGTTACAGGCTCGGGCGCGGAGAGTCAGGAGGCTCCGGCCAAAAACCCGACCCGGTTAGTATGCATTCATGGCTGAAGATCAGGCAACCATGCCGACCGAAGAGGAAGTGTTCGAGGCTCTGGAAGAGGTGATCGACCCCGAACTGGGTCTTGATTTCGTCTCGCTCGGGCTCGTTTACGACGTCGAGCTGGAATCGCCAGATGTCTACATCACCTTCACCCTGACGACTCCGGCCTGCCCGATCGGGCCCCAGGTTTCGGAACAGATGAAGGAATTCGTCGGAAACCTCGAGGGAGTTCGCGACGTCCACCCGAAGATGATTTTCGATCCGCCGTGGTCTCCGGAGATGATGACCGACGACGCCAAGTTCGCGCTCGGATTCTGAGAACCGGCGAACCTCCACTGGACGGCGTCGCCCTGCGCGGCTAGATTCTCCCTGACTACAGGAGCCGGCACGCGGCCCTGAAAACAGGATGGGGGAAGTCTTGAGGGGATTCTTCGACAGGCACTTCACGAGTGCCCACGCGATCGCATTGCTGGCTCTGTTTGTGGCGGTGGGCGGGACGGCATACGCAGCGACGGCGATCGGCACCAAGCAGATCAAGAACAACGCTGTGACGACGGCGAAGATCAAGAACAACGCGGTCACGACGGCCAAGATCAAGAACAACGCGGTCACTTCCGCGAAGATCGCGAGCCGCTCCGTCACACCGGCGAAAATGAGCGAGTACACGAACTCCGGCCTTGTGAAACTGAGCAACGGCGAGAGCAAGGTCCTCCTGACCAAAGGGCCGTTCAAGTTCACCGCGAAATGTGTTGATGGAGGAGGCGGTGTCAGCATTGCGAACTTGACCGCCAAGAACACCGGCAGCGAGGCCGGCCTTTTCGAAAGCGACTACCTGAGCAATTACAACGATCCCGTTTTTGATCCTGGCGAGGAACTACAAGCGTTCTATGAGGTGAACCAGTCTGTTCCCTACTGGTTCGGCGAGGTCTACAACATGTTCTCGGCGACCTCAGCCAACGGGTCCACCTCCCTTTACGGCGGCGGCAACCTCGGCGTCAAGGTGCTGGGCAGCGACTGCGTGTACCAGCTCTTCACCTGGGGCAAGTAGAAGGCAATTGACAACTGCACGTCGTCCGGCAAAGGGCCGGGCGACGTCAGTTGTGCGGTCTCAGCTCTTGCCTGCGGGCTTCCGGGTGCCGGAGGCCTTTCCGTTCGGCGACTTCCTCGCGGGGCTCTTCTTTGCCGCTCCCTTTGGCTTCTCAGGGGCGATCGAGCTCTCGACTTCGTCGGCGGCTTCCGCCAGTTCGGAAAGCGACTCGTTGAGTCCGCGCCGGATCTGACCGATATCCGGCATTGCGTCGAAGTCGCCGATCAGGCCGATGTTGACCTGGCCGGCGTAGCTCATGACTCCGACCGCAAGGCCATGGTTCTTGGCCAGGAAGGCGACCGGGTAAGGCTTGGACAGCTTTCGTCCGAGCACGTAGAGGGGAATCTGCGGCCCCGGAACGTTTGTGACCAACAAGTTGAACAGGCGGGTCGAGAAAGTAAGGCGCGCAGCCTGGGCGAGCAGCGTCGGGGGAGCGAAGTCGTTCAGCCGGGCAATCACTTCGGCCCCGAGGGCCTGTTTCGACTGCTTCAGGCCATCCATCGCCGCGGAAACAATCTCGAGACGGCCGACCGGATCAGACTCATAAACCGGGAGGGGAGCTCTCATGGTGGCGAGCTTGTTGCCGAGCTGGCCTCGCTCGTCGTCGGAGCGCACCGAAACCGGAACCATCGCCCGCAGTTCCAGGCCGTCGGTATCGACACCACGCTTGATCAGCCACTTGCGGATCGATCCGGCCGCGATGGCCAGAACCACGTCATTGACCGTGGTCCCGAAAACGTCCTTGATCCGCTTGAACTCATCGAGGCTGGCGCTGGTCCAGGTGATTCGCCGGTGCGGACCGATCGGGACGTTCAGCGGCACGTCAGGGGCGGAGTCGGCGAGGGCCCTCGCTACTTCGGCAAGTCCTTCGGCGCTCTCTCCGACCTTGCTGGCCAGGGTTGATGGCTTGCGCAGGGCATGGACAGCCCGTTCCCCCAGCTTCACAGGCTCGGTCGCCAGTTCCCTCGCCCCTCTTTCGAGCAGGCTCATGTTCGAGGGGAGCGGTTCCGGCTTCCACTCTTCCTTTGGCACGATCGGCTCGGCATCGGGGGTGACGTCGAAGATCACGGTGCCGATGTCAACCCCGGAGATGCCGTCGATCATCGCGTGGTGGCTCTTGATGATGATCGCGAAGCGGTCCCCCTCGAGTTCCTCGACGAGGAACATCTCCCAGAGTGGCTTCGACCGGTCCAGGGCCTGGGAAAACAGGCGGGAGGCGAGGATCTTCAGCTCACGCTCCCCGCCGGGCTTCGGCAGGGCGGTGTGGCGAAGGTGATAGTTGAGGTTGAAGTCCGGGTCGTCGGCCCACAACGGCCGTCCGGTTCCATACGGGGGATAAACGAGCCGCTGGCGATAGCGGGGCACGAAGTCGAGCCGGGAAGCGATGTGCGCCTTGAGCTCGTCGTAGGTCGGCGGATCGCCCTCGAAAATCATCACGGCACCGATGTGCATGTGGGAGCTTTCGCTCTCGTTGGTCAGAAACTGCGCGTCAATCGCAGTCAGACGGTCAATTTCGTGGCTGGCAGGTTCCATAGCTCCCCATCGTGGACTAGGACAAGATGGTACTCGGGTACCCTTGACTTATGCCGGAAACACTTTCAACCGGGATCGAAAAGGTCATCCTTGCCGCTCCCCGCGGGTACTGCGCCGGAGTTGATCGTGCCGTTCAGACGGTCGAGAGGGCGCTTGACAACCACGGGGCGCCAATTTACGTGCGCAAGGAGATCGTCCACAACAAGCATGTGGTCGAACAGCTCTCGGCAAGGGGAGCGATCTTCGTGGAAGAGGAGACCGAGGTCCCGGAGGGCGAGATCGTCGTTTTCTCCGCTCACGGGGTGTCACCGGCTGTTCACGAGCGCTCGGCGCAGCGCCAGCTCAGGACCATCGACGCGACCTGCCCGCTGGTGACCAAGGTTCACGTCGAAGCCCGCAAGTTCGCGGCTGAGGGTTACACGATCATCATGGTCGGCCACGAGGGCCACGAAGAGGTCGAAGGCACAATGGGCGAGGCGCCCGATTCGATCGTCCTGGTCCAGACCGTGGAAGAAGTTGACGATCTGGTCCTCGAGGACCCGGATCACGTCGCCCTGATCACGCAGACCACGCTATCCGTGGATGAAACTGCCGAGATCATTTCCCGTCTGCGGGAGAGGTTCCCGGGAATCGTTACCGCCAAGGGCGAGGACATCTGTTACGCCACGACGAACCGACAGATCGCGGTCAAGCAACTTGCCCGCCACTGCGACCTGGTCCTGGTGATCGGGTCGACCAACTCGTCAAACTCGAACCGCCTGGTCGAGGTGGCCCGCGAACACGGCTCCGAGTCGTACCTGATTGACAATCACACCCAGGTCCGGGAGGAATGGCTCGTAGGAGTCAAGACGGTCGGCATCACCTCGGGGGCTAGCGCCCCGGAGGAACTCGTCGAGGATCTGGTCCAGCTGTTCCGCGACCGCGGGGTGGAGGATGTCTCCGAACTGAGGACCGTCGACGAGTCGGTCCGCTTCATGCTTCCGAAGGAGATCCGCAAAGGTCTCCCGATGGCTTCCTGAGCCTCGCGAAGCCACTCAAGGGCCGAAGTCGGCCGAGTCTCAGGCGACTGCCGGGGCGAAGCTGACCGACCAGATGGCCGGTGAGCCTTCGAGTTCGATGCCGATCCGGTGGGAGCCGTGCCGCTCGTGTTCGGCCAGGGTGTAGAGGCCGGGCCCGTCAATCTCGACCAGGCCATGAGGCTGCCCGTCGAGGGTGATCCGCAAGGCGCCGGAGCCTTCGGCGGTCGCGTAAGAGCCTCCGCCTTCGTACTCGACGTCGAAGGCCTGACCGTCTTCGGGAGTCCAGGGCCGGCCGTCGAAGGGGACCAGTTCCTGTCCCGGAGGGATCACTTCCGCACCCGGCGCATCGGTAGCGCGGACCGGGGCCATCGGTTCCGGCATCGCCGGGAGAGTCTCGAAGGAGGCCTTGAGAGCCTCCTGGATGGCTTCCTCGGTACCTTCGTAATCGCCTTCGCCGAAGTGGAACCAGCGCAGGATTCCGCCGCGGCCCCAGAGGAAGAGTGAGGGCCAGCCTTCGCAGCCGTAGCCGGTCCAGAGGAGCTGTCTGTCATCAATCAGAACCGGGAACTCGATTCCTAGTCGGCGAATGGCTCTCTCGGCTGACTCCGGGTCGCCCCCGAACGGAAACCTCGGAGCTTGAACACCAAGTACACGCAGGCCCATCGGTTCGTAACGCTCGTGCCACTCGATCAGGTAAGGGAGGGTCCGAACACTGTTGAGCTGGCTGTAGTCGAGAAAATGCACCAGTACCGGGCCCTTGGCCGTCAGTACAGGCATCTTTCCGGGGTCTTTTCCGATCCAGGTTGCTTTTCCGGGCAACTCGGGTGCAGCTATGTCGTCTCGGAGGGGGTGGATGGCGTGATCGTATGGATATGATCAGCCTTCAGTCACCCCCTCTACGAGCTCTACGAGGAGAGAAACTCGTGAACACGAATCTGTGGGACCGCATCGAGCAGGCCCGGGCCGAGTACAACGTCCTGGAACACCCCTTCTACCAGCGCTGGTCGATGGGAGAGTTGACCCGTGAGGAACTTGCCCATTACTCGGGCCAGTACCGCTACGCGACGGAGGCAATCGCCAAGCTGAGCGCCGACATCGCCGCCGAAGCGCCGGAATCCGAGCGTGTCGGGCTGGAAGCGCACGCAGCCGAAGAGCACGATCACGTCGTCATGTGGGACGGCTTCGTCAACGCTGTTGGCGGGACCGTCGGGGCTGAACCGAACCCGGAGACTCTCGAATGTGTCGCGACGTGGACCAAGGCAGACGGCTTCGGTCGCCAGCTCGCCCGCATGTTCGCGATCGAGTCCGGTCAGCCGGAGATCTCGAAGACCAAGACCGAAGGTCTCGGAGAGCATTACGAGATTCACGACGCTCCCGGCAACCTGTACTTCACGGTCCACGAGGAAATGGACGTCCATCATGCCGCCGAAGGCCGCAAGTTGATCGAGCGTCACATGAACGATTTCAGCGAGGACGAACTCGTCGATGCTGCCCGTGAAGCCTTCAAGGCGAACTGGCTGCTTCTCGACGGCGTCGAGAAGGCGCGCGCCTGAGTCTTCCTCTCGCACATGCCCTGTCAGCGGGGCAGGATCTGCCGATACCGGCGTGGCTCTTCGCCTGGGGAGCCTCGATTGTTCTGGTTGTTTCTTTCTTCGCTCTCTCAGCGGGCTGGCGCCGGGCCCGCTACGAGGGCGATTCGTGGCGTGTGGTGGCGCCCGGCTTCAGCCGGGCGATCACCAGCCCGCCGGTTCGCATCATCTGTGGTGCGATCGGACTCTTCCTGCTCGGACTGGCGGTCTATGCCGGTTTCGAAGGAACTGAGGCGCCCGATCGCAACATTGCACTCACCCTTCTCTTCGTAACCGCCTGGCTCGGTTTTCCGCTCCTGGGTGTCCTGATCGGGAACGTTTTCCCCGCCTTCAATCCCTGGAATGCCCTTGCCGCGCCGGTCGGCCTTGCGTGGCGGAAGGTGACAGGGAGCGCACCTCGTCACCTCGCCTACCCGGAAAAGGTCGGTCGCTGGCCGGCTGCTGTCGGGCTCTTTCTTTTTGTGTGGCTGGAGCTGATCTACGGCCAGAGCAGCGGCGTCGCGGTAGGGGTCTCGCCCGAGGCGGTTGCCGAGGCAGCGGTCATTTACACGGTTTACACGCTGGTCATGGTCGGACTCTTCGGTCGCGAGACCTGGTTCCGGAACGGCGAGATCTTCTCGGTCTATTTCGGAATGTTCGGCTCGCTCGGCAAGTTGGAGGCGAGAGGGCGCGAACTCGGGGTCCGCCGCTTGCTTGGAGGTTCAACGAACTGGGTTGCCGGGATCCCCGGATCAGTCGCCCTGGTAATCACCTCGATCGGCACCACGACGTTCGACGGTGCCTCGGAGGGGGTCTTCAAGGACGGGATCGAGTGGCTGATCGACCGCTTGGCCGACCTGGGTCTGAGCGCCACGGCGGCTGTCCGGACCTCAAGCACCACCTTCATGCTTCTCAGCGTCGGCCTGGTGGCGCTGGTCTACCTGGCCGGAGTCAGGGGCATGAGCACGATTCCCGGCGCACCAGCAAAGAAGACCCTCTGGCAGACCTTTGCGCATGCCCTGATACCCATCGCCTTTGCCTACCTGCTGGCTCATTACTTCAGCCTCTTCTTCTTCCAGGAGCAGGCCCAGTTCACTTATCTGCTCTCTGACCCGCTCGGCACAGGTGATACGGACATCTTCGGGACCGCCGGCTACGGGATCAACTACAACGCGATCTCCAACGAACTGGTCTGGTACATCCAGGTGGCCGCCCTGCTGGCCGGTCATGTCGCCGGGCTCGTACTCGCCCACGACAAGGCAATCACGATCTGGAAGGACTACCGGACGGCGGCGCGGTCCCAGTACTGGATGCTGGCGGTCATGGTCGCCTTCACCTGCTTCGGACTGTTCCTGCTTTCTGTTTCCAACTCCTGATCGAGAAGGTGGGATTTCGGCGCCTCGCGCGTTCCCAGGTTTCCGCAGAAACTACGGATTGACTGAGCCCCGAAACGGTCTAGATTTATATTCACACTAATATTGTGAATATTCCCGGGACGATTCCTGACAGAGAGGCCGGTATGCGTTCAGATGCCAATAACGGCTGTCCAGCCCACGGGGGCGGCAGGGCGGCTACAGAATTAGATGAGTTGATCTCTGCTGTCTCAAGGCGCGAGGACCGTGACCCTGAATCGCGTACCGGCGTGTTGCTTGTAAGCCACGGCTCGCATTCTCCGGCTTGGCGTCGACACCTTCTTGACGTGCAGGAAGAGGTCAGTCGAGACCTCCTCGATATCCCCGGGGTCGGTGAGGTCCGCACAGCATTTATGGAATACACCGAACCGTCCATAGCGAGCCAGCTGAGAGCCTTCGACGAGGCCCGGTTTGATTCGGTGGTCGTGGTTCCAATCCTGCTTACGATCAGTGACCACAGCTATGACGACATCCCCGCAATATGCGGGCTTTCTGATGACCCGGAAAAGATCGCGGAACTCCAGAAGGAGCGAATTGAGATCTACCCCGCTCAGGCCAGTCTTGACTTCGCACCATTGATCGATTTTTCAGGGCTGGTCCAGCGAAACGTCGCCAGAAGGGTTCGTGCCATCACCGGCCGGAGAGCGGAGGACGGAAGCGATGCCCGCTTCGGCCTGCTTCTGGTCGGCTACGGCAGCGCAGAGTATGAGGATGAATGGAACCGGTTCTTCACCGAAGTCCGTCGTGAGGCTGAACGAGAGTTAGGCATCAGGCACTCTGCTCACGCCTGGTGCGGGCACTTGGTGAACTACAGCCGGGAGCCAACGAACGATGCAATCGAGTCGTTGTTGCACAGCGTCGAAAGGGTCATCCTCGTTCCTGTTTTCGTGGCCTACGATCCGATGTTTCAAGAGAAGATCATCGGGCGCGCGGTAGAGCGTTGTGGCGCCCCTGAGCGGGTGCTCTACCGCCGGGATTCCATACTCCCGGACCCCGAGGTTGGCCGATGGGTTGTCGAGATCACCGGAAAAATGCTGGCGAGCGGCAGGGCCGGAGCGAATCTTTGAGGACGAGAGGTGACCGGTGCGGGTCGCCCCATCGATGTGTGGGACTCAGGCGCCCCGGCCCCTGGCCTCGCTGGAGTCGACGCTCCGGACCGGTCAGGCGTCAGACCCGGAGGCCCGAGTGAGAACCCGGGCGGGTTCCTATCCATATCCTGCTTTCATGAGGTCCCCGCTCCAGCCGGACGCAGTATCTGTGGCAGTCATCACGGTCTCCGATCGTTCTGCTCGAGGAGAGAGGAAGGACACGTCGGGCCCGAAAGCCATCCGGGCACTCGAAGAGTCGGGATTCAGGGCGATCGGTGACGGGTTGGTCACAGACGGTGCCGATTCCGTCAGGGACGGAATCGAGCGGTCCGTTGAGCGTGGTTTCGACGTGATTCTCACTCTGGGCGGAACCGGCGTCGGGCCGAGAGACCAGACCCCGGAAGGCACCAGATCCTTGATCGATCACGAGCTTCCTGGAATCTGTGAGGGGATCCGTGCTGAGGGCGCGAAGACAGTTCCGACCGCCGCTCTTTCCAGGGGCCTGGCGGGCATCAGTCGGCCGTCGGCTGCCGGACACCGAGCGGTGATCGTCAACCTGCCCGGCTCGACCGGCGCTGTCCGGGATGGGGTCCGTTATCTGACGCCGCTACTGCCTCACCTGGTTGACCAGCTGCGGGGAGGTGACCACTGATGGCCTTCGCGGAGATATCGGAAACGAGCCTGGACCTTGGCCGCCACCTCGAAGCCGTCTCCGCTCCCGAGTGTGGCGCGATAGTCACATTCATTGGTCAGACTCGTGATCATGACCCAGACGTGGAGGGCAAGGTCGAGTTGATCGAGTACTCGGCGCACCCGGATGCATCCGAAATTCTGAAGCGGCTCGCAAACGAGGTTGAAGTACCTGAAGCCCGGCTGGCGGTGAGCCATCGGGTCGGGACGGTGCGGGTGGGGGAGCCCGCGCTCATCGCCTGCGTTGCTTCCGCCCACAGGGCCTTCGCCTTCGATCTCAGCCGAAACCTGGTCGAGCGAATCAAGACCGAGGTGCCCATCTGGAAGCGTCAGAAGACGCATGGGGGAAGTCACTCGTGGAAGGGACTTGAGTGACCCGACTGATCGACAGTTTCGGCCGTGTTCACCGCGACCTTCGTATTTCCCTGACGGACAAGTGCTCGCTGCGCTGTACGTACTGCATGCCGGCCGAGGGAGTTCCCTGGATTCCGAAGCAATCAGTGCTGACCCCTGAGGAGATCGAGCGGATCGTAAGAGTGGCCGCGAACCTTGGGGTGCGGACTGTCCGCCTTACCGGTGGGGAGCCACTGATAAGCCCGAGCTTGATTGAGAATGTGCGCCGGATAGCGTCCATTCGTGGTCCTGACGGTCCCCTTGAAATCGCCATGACTACCAATGGGATCAGGCTGCCGGAATTCATCCCGGGCCTCGAGGAAGCGGGACTCTCACGCCTGAACATCAGCATCGACACGCTTGATCCGGATCGATTCGCCCAGCTGACGAGGCGCGATCGTCTGATAGATGTGCTGGCCGGCATCGAAGCTGCTCGCAGGTCGTCGCTGCGCCCTCTGAAGCTCAACGCGGTGATCATGCGAGGTGTCAACGAAGACGAGGTCGCAGACCTTGTCGAGTTCGCGATGGAACACGAAGCAGAGATGAGGTTCATCGAGCATATGCCGCTGGACATCGGGCATACCTGGGATCGGGGAGAAATGGTCTCTCGAGAAGAGATTCTCGAGTCGCTGTCAAGTCGTTTCAGTCTTGAACCATTGCCTGGGCGAGGCGGATCACCTGCCGAAGAGTTTTCGATCGACAGTGGACCGCACAAGGTCGGAGTCATTGCCTCCGTAACGGCGCCATTCTGTGCAAACTGTGACCGTTTGCGCCTGACCGCCGACGGCCACCTTCGCAACTGCCTTTTTGCGAGAGAAGAACTTGATCTGGGGTCCGCCGTGAAGGGGGGAGCGAGTGACGAAGCAATCGCGGACATACTGCGGGCAACGGTTTCAAACAAGCGATCGGGACACGGCATCGACAACCCCGGGTTCGTCCAGCCGGACCGGGGCATGAACGCGATCGGCGGCTGATCAACCTCCGGCGAAGGGCGGCAGCACATCCACCCGGGAGCCATCGGCCAGGGCGGTTTTCAGATCGCGTTGATGCTCGCCGTCGACGAAGAAGGAGCATTTCCCGAGAACCCGGCGAATCTCCCCGTCATCACTGCTCAGCTCGTTGACGAGTGCAGCGAGGTCCGGGACGTCCTCGAGTTCAGTCTCACCCGACCCGAAGGCCTCGGCGGCCCCGGCGAAGAGTCTGACGGTCACCCGGCTCAAGTCGCCTGCCCGGCCGCCAGCCTCGTGAGTCGGGAGTGCATGTCACGAAACGCGGTTTCGAACTGGTCAGCCGGCAGACGGCCGAGGGCGAGGCCGAAGACGAAGGTGGTGAGCGGGGCCGCCGGCCTGGCGACATCGTGGGCCACATCCCGGGTCAGGTCGAGCACGGCGGCGATGTCCACCTCTTCCTCGACTTCGAGCACCTCCGAGACCCGGGCCAGCCAGTCTTCGAGCGCTTCAGGAGGCAGGTGTCGCGGGTTCTCCTGGTTCATGGAGTTTCCTTTCGTTGAAGTGCAGCGAGGTCTTTGGGTGTGTCGATGTCACGCGAGAGTCCGGCCGGATCGTCGACCTCAACCAGATCCAGGCTTCCGAGAAGGGTCTGGAGTGAAGCTCCTGAAGGATCCCCGAGACCAGCCAGGGAGCTTTCCAGCGACGAGTGGCGGTAGAGGCCGGAAAGCCATTGGCGACGGCCTTCGGCCGCTACAACTATCCCGTCGGCCCGGGGCGGAATGCGGCCGGCTTCACCAGCAATCAGGCCACAGAGTTCACCTGCCCGGGGGAGATCACATGCCAGCAGCAGGATCCACTCCCCGGTCGCCCGGTCCAGGGCGGCGGCCAGGCCCGCTACCGGCCCGCCGAACGGGGGCTCCTCGCGAACCGTGACCGTGCCTGTCGAAGTGATGTCTCCGGCGATCACGATCTCCCGGCAGCCCACATCGCGGGCGCCACGGGTAACCAGGTCAATCAGCCGTTCGCCGGAGATGGGAATCTCACCCTTCTCCCGGCTGCCCAGCCTCGATCCCCGGCCGCCGGCAAGGATGACCGCGGTAGTCGGGTCGGGAATCAGTTACCCCTCCGCCATGTCCCGGACTTGCCGCCGGCTTTTTCCTCCAGACGCACATTCTCGATCTCGATGCCTTTGTCGATGCCCTTGAACATGTCGACCAGGGTCAGAGCAGCAACCGAGACAGCGGTCAGGGCTTCCATCTCGACTCCCGTGCGGTCGGCCGTTCGCACAGTCGCCCGGATCCCGACCCCCTCGTCGCCCGCATCGAAATCGACCACGGCCCCGTGGACTCCGATCACATGGGCGAGGGGGAGCAGCTCGGCACACTTCTTTGCGCCCTGGATTCCGGCGATTCTAGCTACGGCCAGAGCGTCTCCCTTCGGGACTTCATCGGCCTTCAGTGCTTCGATCACGGCCGGGGGGCAGCGGACGAAACCGGACGCAGTGGCCGAGCGTATCGTCGTTTCCTTGGCGGTCACGTCGACCATGCGGGCGTTTCCGGATTCGTCGAGGTGGGTGAATTTCAAGGTCTGCTCCTCGGTCGCTGGTTGAACTGCTCGGGATCACGCAGCCGAACGGTCTGAACCGTGTCTCCGGGAAGGATTTCCTCAACCTCCGCGTCGACCAGGGCGTATCCGTCAGCGGCGGCGAGGCTTGCGACCAGATGAGATCCGGAGCCGCCGGCGGCGGCCGGCTGGACGCTCCGCTCTTCCGAATCGTGGATTCGTACCGGGATCACCTGTTGCCTTCCTTTTGGGGTCCTCCATCGCTCCGATGCTCGCCCTGGCACTGCTTCTGGCATTAGGGCCAGGAAGCCCTGCATTCGACGGAGCGCGGGGCGAACAAACATCTGGAACGAGACCCACGCACTGACCGGATTCCCCGGAAGTCCGAACAGCAGCGGCCCGTCGCCATCGAGCCGGCCGAAGGCCTGTGGTTTGCCTGGCTGCATCGCGACCCGGTCGAACTTCACGAAATCATCACCACCGAAAACGGCCTTGACCGGATCAAAGGCGCCGACGCTGACCCCGCCGGTTAGCACGATCACCTCGGCCTCCCCCCTGATTCGCCCGAGCTCCCCGGCAAGCTGCTCCGGTCGGTCACCAACCCGGACCGAAGTGGCCGTCGCGCCTGCCTCCTCGGCCAGCATCGAAATCAGCATCCGGTTGGAATCAGGGATCTGACCTCGACTGAGGTTCTGGCCGGGCGGTACAAGTTCGTCACCGGTGCTGATCACCGCCAGCCGCGGTCGTCTGGACACAGTCACCTCGGCCACCCCGGCGGATGCGATCGCGGCCAGCGCCTCGGGGGTGAGTCCCGTGCCGGGTTCGGCGATCCGCTCTCCGGATTCGCGGTCCTCGCCTACGATCCGGACGTGGCGGCCACGGGGCAGGGCTTTGTAAACGGCGACCACCTCGTCTCCCTTGTCGGTCAATTCCTGAGGGACCACGGTGTCGGCATCCGTAGGCAACGGAGCCCCGGTCATGATCTGGACGGCTTCCCCAGACGTCATCTCCGGGTCCTCGGCTGAGCCGGCCGGAACGCCGCCAACCAGTCGCAGCTTCACGGGGGCCGATTCACTGGCGGCGGCCAGATCCTCGGCCCGGACTGCGTACCCGTCCATTGCCGAGTTGGTCCAAGGCGGTACTGGAACCCTCGCCCGCACCGCCTCCGAGAGGCACCGCCCGCGGGCCCACTCAAGCGGGACAGTCTCGCTTCCAAGGGCCGGAGTCAGGGAGAGAATGCGTTCGAGGTGCTCCCCGGTCGTGATCACCGTGCCTATTCTAAGGCGGGTTGGACGCCATCGATGATGTGATCGTTCGGCTCGAACCGGGAGGAAACCGGGTATCAGGCGGGCGCCCCTCCGCAGAATAGGTCATTTTCCTGGCATAGACCGGCAAATACGGCGAGAAGCCCTGTAATCGGTCGCGTATGCGCCAATGGTAGTGTAGCTCTATGACCTCCACTGAATACCGGGTATCCGAAGCTGCTGACCTGCTCGGTGTAAGCGACGACACGGTTCGTCGCTGGGCTGCCGACGGGCGCCTCGCCCTGCGGGAAGGGGACGGTGGCAGCAAGGTCGTCGACGGCAGCGAACTGGCGCAGGTGGCCGCCGAGTTCCTGGTTCAGGCGGAGGGCGGAGCAACCTTTTCGGTCCGCAACCGGATGAAGGGCATCGTCACCGAGGTGAAGTCCGACGGGGTGATGGCCCAGGTGGATATTCAGGCGGGCCCGTTCAGGCTTGTTTCCCTGATCAGCAGTGAAGCTGTCGAAGAACTGGGTATCGAAGTCGGCAGGGCGGTGATCGCCACGGCGAAAGCCACAAATGTCGGCGTCGAAGTTGCCTCTTAGGCGCCCCAGGAACTTCCGTCTTCTGGCCGGTCTGCTTCTGGTCTTTGCCCTGGCTGGAGGGTCTGTAGCGTGCCGATCCGACAACTCCGGTTCGCCTGACGAAGAAAAGTTGGTGGTCTTCGCCGCCGCTTCGCTCACCGAGGCCTTCACTGACCTCGGCAAGCAGTACGAGGCCGAACATGAAGGTTCAACGGTCGAGTTCAGCTTCGGCTCCAGCTCCGACCTCGCGGCCCAGATCGACCAGGGCGCTCCGGCTGACGTCTTCGCCTCGGCTGACGAGGCGAACATGGAGCGGGTCGTGGGTGCCGGCATGGCGGACGGAGAACCGGAGGAATTCGCCGGGAATGTGCTCGAAATTGCCGTGCCGCAGGGCAACCCCGGCAATGTCCGGGGTCTCGCCGACTTCTCGAACGGCGACCTTCGGCTCGCCATCTGTGACCTTGCGGCGCCATGCGGCAACGCCGCCAGGGAGGTCTTCTCGAAGGCCGGTGTGGGCGCTTCGATCGACAGCTACGAGCCCGACGTGAAGTCCGTCCTGACCAAGGTCGAACTGGGAGAGGTCGACGCTGGACTCGTCTACCACTCGGATGTCCTCGCCGCAGGTGATCCGATCGAATCGATCGCCATTCCGGCGCGCGACGAAGTGGTCAGCACCTACCCCATCGTTGTGGTCAAGGATGCCGGCGACCCCGAGGGCGGCCGGGAGTTCATCAAACTGGTCCTCAGTGACCAAGGCCAGGCGGAGCTCGGCAAATGGGGATTTCGCGAACCCTGAGATCACCGACCGGGCACCAGGAGGTGACCCGCCAGTCCCGTCCGCCGTTGGCGCTCACCTGGCCGGCTGCGATCGCGGTGCTCTTTCTTGCGTTGCCGCTTGTCGCCGTCTTGCTGCGGGTGCCTTGGGGATCGCTCGGCGAGATCCTCACCCGCGAACAGACCATCGAGGCTCTCCTCCTCTCGCTCGGCACCGCGATGCTCGCGACCATCGTCTGCATGCTGATCGGCATACCGCTTGCCTGGTGGCTCGACTGGCTCGGGCGCTCACCTGGCAGCCTGTCGTACCGACTGGTCAGGGCGCTAGTGCTGATTCCCCTCGTTCTTCCTCCCGTGGTCGGCGGAGTTGCCCTGCTGATGCTTCTGGGCAGGCGAGGGGTCCTTGGAGGCCCGGTCTATGACCTGACCGGACTCTCGGTGCCATTCACGACCGCCGCCGTAGTGGTCGCCCAGTCCTTCGTCGCGCTGCCCTTCCTCGTGCTCGCGGTCGAGGGCGCCCTGCGCTCGATTGACCGCAACCTCGACGAGGTCGCCCTCGACCTCGGTGCGACCCCGGCCCAGGCTTTCCTCCTTGTCGTCCTGCCGATCATTCGGCCCGCGGTTCTCTCGGGGGCCGTCCTCTGTTTCGCCCGCGCCCTTGGAGAATTCGGCGCAACCATCACCCTGGCCGGAAACCTTCCCGGGGTTACGCAGACCATGCCGATCGCCACCTACACGACCATGCAGACTGACCCCGACTCTGCGATCACTCTCTCCCTGATCCTCCTTCTGGTCGCGGTAGGGATCCTAATTTCCCTACGGGACCGCTGGACCCGAGGGGTCTTCGGATGAAGTCCCTTTTCAGGGGAGCTTGACTTCTCAGAGAATGCCGAGCAGAACCCGAGCCGCCGCACTGGCTGTCTTCTGGGGCTTCTTTTTCGAGTAGAGCTGGGTCTGCTGGTTGACCCCGGCGGCCAGCGATTCAATCGCAGTGATCGTGTCTGAGGGGGAGAGCGGTGGCGAGAGCTCGCCGGCGCTTATGGCGGTCTCGAGATCGCTTTCCAGAACTTTCGTCCAGCGACCCCACACCTCGGCAATGCGATCCCGGAGCGGACCCGGCCGGCCGTCGAATTCTGTTGATACGGCGGTCATCAGGCAGCCGCCCCGGAAAGGGCTGCCAGCCGAGTAGGCGTACCAGGTGTCGAGACAACCGAGCAGCCTTTCCCGGCCTGGTTCAAGGCCGGCGTTCGGCCCCCAGACCTTCTCCGTGAAGTCAGCCGCGCCCAGTTCCAGAACCTCCAGCTGCAGGTCCCGCTTGCTCCGGAAGTGTCCGGCGACGCCGGCCTTGCTCATCCCGAGCGTCGTGGCGAGAGTGCCGATCGAGACGCCCTCGAGGCCAACCTCGGAGGCTGCCTCCGCGGCCTCGCGGACGATCGCCTCATGGGTACTTGCGGCCTCGGCTCTGGACCGTCGCGGGCTCATGGGCTGACTATAGATCGGCGTCGCGGCGGCTAGAGCTCATGGGTCGAGCCTTCGTCCATGACCAGCAACTCCAGGTCATTGACTTCGCCGACGGCGGCCTCAAGTCGATCCATGATCTCCCCGGTCTGTTCGTAGGCGGGCGGTTCGTGGATTCCGTCGTAATGAATCGGCACAAGCTTGCGGGTGGCGGTGACGCGTGCGGCTGCAACCGCCTGCTCTGGAGTCATCGAAGCTTCGATGCCGCTGGCGGGCTGGCGGTGCGGGAACGATGCGATCGCGCCGTTCACCGGCATAAAGGCTGCGTCGAGTGACCCGAACCGCATCTGGATCAGCCACCAGGAGCCGTGGAACAGCGTGTCGCCAGCATGGAGCACGCGCTTTCCCTCGGCTTCGACCAGCCATGAGACCTGTGGATCTCCGAAACCATCGACCGCCGGTACTGCGGTGGCGGTGAAGGGGCCGATCTCGAAGCTGTCCCAGGCCTCGGCATGTACCTGTTGGACTCCTTCCTTGGTCAACTCATCTTCGGCACCGGCGACTCCCGCAACTTCCATGAAATCGCCTTCCATGGTTCGGGGCCGGTAAAGCGAAGCTCCGGGGGAGAGTGCCGAGCGGATCGCCGAGGCATCGGTGTGGTCGGTGTGAAGGTGCGTGACGAGGGCCCCGACCGCCTTCCCCGGTTCCGTCGAAGGCAGCAGCGGGGTCCGTGGCGGTCCGATAAACGGCTCGATGGACTCCCACCCCAGCACGTAGTCGATCACCAGGGTCTGCCCCTGTGACTCGAGTTCGATCCCTGCCCAGCCAAGCCTTCTGATCTGCATCGCTTTCCCATCCGTAGATTGTCAGATCAATATAAATAACATACGATCGTTCGTATGTAAAGAGGATTCCGGGGTTTGGGCCTTCGGGTCGGCCGCCGGGGGTAGCGGGTTGTTACGGTGGCCCGGTGAGTGAACTTGCGGTAGCGACGAGAGGTCTGGTCAAGGTCTTCGGGGAAAACCGCGCGGTCGATGGCGTCGACCTGCGGATCCAGCCGGGGATGGTCTTCGGCCTGCTCGGGCCCAATGGGGCCGGCAAGACGACGACGATCCGGATGCTGGCGACGCTGCTGCGCCCCGATGGTGGCTCCGCGACGGTCGTCGGGCACGACGTGGTGAAGGAAGCAGACAAGGTCCGGAGCAGGGTAAGCATGACCGGCCAGTACGCCTCGGTCGACGAGGACCTGACCGGGACCGAGAACCTGATCATGCTTGCGAGACTGCTCGGCTTTGACAGGTCCGGCGCCCGCGGTCGCGCCGCCGAGCTTCTGGAGGCCTTCGGTCTGAGCGACGCTGCCGACCGTCAGATCAAGAACTACTCGGGCGGCATGCGACGCCGGATCGACATCGCGGCAAGCATTGTTGTCGCCCCGGACCTGATCTTTCTGGACGAGCCAACCACCGGTCTGGATCCCCGGAGCCGCAACCAGGTCTGGAACGTCGTTCGGGCGCTGGTCGCTGACGGAACCACGGTCCTGCTCACCACCCAGTACCTCGACGAGGCCGACCAGCTGGCCGACCGGATCGCGGTGATCGACCGCGGCCATGTGATCGCCGAAGGCACCAGTTCCGAGCTGAAGGCTTCGGTCGGTGCCGGGGCACTTCATGTCAGGGTTGCCGATCAGTTACAGACCGAGCAGGCCGAGCGGATGCTGGCCGAAGCGCTGGGAGTAGAGGTCGTTCGAGAGTCCGACGGTATCTCTCTGTCGGCTCGTGCCGACGACCCGACCCGGGTCTCGCTGGCGCTGACCGAACTCAATCAGGCCGGAGTCGAGGTGACCGAATTCTCCCTGGGTCAGCCCAGTCTCGACGAGGTGTTCCTGGCCCTGACCGGGCACCCTGCGGAGGACGAAACCGAGAGAGCAGACCAGACCTACGAGGAGGTCGCCCGATGACCATCAGCAGCGAAGCCACAGCCGATGAAGCCACAAGCGTCCTCGACGACTCGAAGCTGCGTGATGCGATCGGGAAGAGAGACCGCCCGGGAGCACCCGGCCCGCTGTCGGCCTCATTCACCTTCGGCTGGCGGGCGATGCTGAAGATCAAGCACGTTCCGGAGCAGCTGTTCGACGTGACCATGTTCCCGATCATGTTCACGCTGCTGTTCACCTACCTGTTCGGCGGTGCGCTCGAGGGTTCTCCCACCGAGTACATCCAGGTGCTGGCCCCCGGGATCCTGGTCCAGACGGTCGTCTTCATCACGATGTACGCGGGCATGGGCCTGAACAACGACATCAAGAAGGGTGTCTTCGACCGTTTCCGTTCCCTGCCGATCTGGCGTCCGGCCCCGATGGTTGGTTTGCTGCTCGGTGACGCTGTGCGGTTCGTGCTCGCATCACTGGTCGTGCTGACCCTCAGTCTGATCATCGGGTTCAGACCCGAAGGGGGAGTCCTTGGCGTCGCGGCCGGCATCGCCCTGACCATCGTCTTCGCTTTCAGCATCTCCTGGATCTGGACCCTGCTCGGTCTTGTGATGCGCACACCCGAGGCCGTGCTGAACACCGCGATGACCGTTCTGTTCCCGGTGATCTTCGCGTCCAACATCTTCGTCAACCCGGACACCATGCCCGGCTGGCTTCAGACCGTGGTTGACCTAAACCCGATCACGCACCTGACCTCGGCCGTCCGTGGACTGATGGGAACCGGAGCCGAGACCTCGGACCTGATCTGGGTCTTCGCCTCCTCGGCAGCCCTGATCGCAATCTTCGCGCCCCTCACGATGCGCCGCTACTCCCGCCTCTAGATCTGGCGGCCTGGCCGGGGCGCCGCGTGAGCCAAATCTGGCGCCTGCGCCTGGGACGCGCTCCCCGGTTGCGTTCACAGTTTCGTAATCGGCGTCCTGCACGATTTCCCCATGCTGCTACTAGTCCTCTTCGGCTTCATCGCGGGTGCCGCCACCGCGCTGTCGCCATGTGTGCTCCCCGTTCTCCCCGTTGCTCTTTCGGCCGGTTCTACGGGTGGACGAAGGCGTCCGCTCGGAATCATCGCCGGACTCACCGTTTCCTTCACGTTCGCGACGGTGGCTCTTGTCTACGTCATCGACGCGCTGGGCTTGCCGGACGGATTGCTACGGGATGTCGCGATCGCGGTCCTTATCTTCTTTGGCGTTTCCCTGATGGTGCCATCGCTTTCCGCCCGGATCGAGGCTTTGGTGAGCCGACTCGTCGGCGGTGCCGGTCCGCGCGGGGAAGGGGAAGGATTCTGGTCCGGGACGCTGATCGGAGCCAGCCTCGGACTCGTCTACGCCCCTTGTGCCGGACCGATCCTGGCAGGGGTGATTACTGTCTCGGCTTCGCAGGAGTTCACCACCGGTCGACTTCTAGTCGCCCTGAGTTACGGCCTTGGTTCCGCCCTGGTGCTCTACCTGCTCATGCTCGGAGGTCGCCGGGTGATCGATCCACTGAAGCGCAAGGTGCCCCAGATTCAGGCAGCAATGGGGGCCGTGATGATCATCTTCGGCATAGGGATGTTCGCCAACCTGGACCTGCGGTTCCAGAACGCGATTGCAGCGGACCTGCCGTCCTTCCTTGTGAACCCGAGCGAGAGCTTGGAATCGAGCGATTCGGCCCAGGATGCCCTCGCTGACGTCCGGACCGGCGGGAGCGAGGAAGGCCAGAAGCTGGCGGCGAAGGTGCGTGCCGCCAGCGAGGACGAGAACCCGGACTCGGGTCTGCCGGTGATAGCCGATGCCCCCGACTTCACGAACACCCAGCAATGGTTCAACACCCCGAACGGTCGCTCGCTTTCACTCGATGATCTGAAGGGGCGGGTGGTCCTGGTCGACTTCTGGACTTACACCTGCATCAACTGCATCCGCACGCAGCCATACCTGAAGGCCTGGGACGAGAAGTACCGGTCGAAGGGTCTCACCATCGTTGGCGTCCACACCCCGGAATTTCCATTCGAAAGGGACGCGGGCAATGTTGAGGACGCGATCGAGCGTGCCGGGATCGAATATCCGGTCGTCCAGGACAACGAGTACGGCACCTGGGACGCATACGGCAACCAGTACTGGCCGGCGGCCTATTTCATCGACGCCCAAGGTCGGGTGCGGTTCACGCATTTCGGTGAAGGTGATTACGAGGAGAAGGAACAGGTAATCCGCGACCTGCTGGCCGAGGCCGGCCGCAGTCCGGGCCAGGGGGTGTCAGACGCAAGCGGCATGAGCATCACAGCCGGGACCACCACCCCTGAGAGTTACCTTGGATCCGCGAGGGCTGATCGTTTCGTCAACGGATTCATCCAGTCCGGCAGGCGCGACTACGGTCGGGCACCCGCGCTCGAACCGGACACCCTCGCCTATGGCGGAACCTGGCAGGTCACGCCTGACAAAGCCGTGTCAAGAGGTGGGCAACTGAATCTGAATTTCAAGTCCAGGCGGGTGTATCTGGTGCTCCGCTCCCCGGGAAAGAGCCGGAAGGTCGATGTTCTGCTGGACGGCGAACCGATCCGCCAGACCGTCGCTGGAAGCGATGTCGACAGTGGAGGCGTCGTCGATGTGACTACGCAGCGCCTTTACAGCCTTGTGGACCTCCCGGAGGTCGGCCGGCACGAACTGAGCCTGCAACTGGAGCCGGGAACGGAGGGTTATGCCTTCACGTTTGGCTGACAAGTCGCCGACCCGTGGGAACATCCAGTCAATGGAGGAAAGCAGGGTTCAAAAGGTTCTGGTCGTCGACGATGAACCAACAATCCTCGAGGTGGTGTCCGGGTATCTGAGCCGGGCCGGATTCGATGTGGAAACTGCGACTGACGGATCAGGCGCCATCTCTGCTGCACTGAGGGAACGACCCGACCTGATCGTGCTTGATCTGATGCTGCCGGAGATAAACGGAATGGAAGTGATGCGGATCCTGCGTGAGGTCGAAAAACTCGACTCGGCCGTCATCATGCTCACCTCCCGGTCAGAGGAGTCAGACCGGTTGCTGGGACTCAGGCGTGGAGCTGATGACTACGTGGTTAAACCGTTCTCTCCGGCCGAGCTCGTCGCCCGGGTGGAAGCGGTGCTTCGAAGGACAACGGCCGAAGACCCGGACAGCGCGGCAGCACCGATTGCGGTGGGCGAGCTGGTAATCGATCCGGCTGCCCGGCGGGTCACCAGGCGGGGCGAGGAAGTGTTCCTGACACAGCTCGAGTTTGATCTGCTGGCTTTTCTGGCCTCGCGGCCGGGCCAGGCGTTCTCCCGGAACCAGATCATGGAACAGGTCTGGGGCAGTGACAACTTCTCGGATACCGGAACGGTGACGGTCCATGTCCGGCGACTCAGGGCCAAACTGGGTGACGGGGAAGAGCCCGATCTGATCGAAACGGTCTGGGGTATCGGATACAGGTTCAGACCGTGATCCGTTCGCTTGCCATAGCCCTTGCCGCGTCGCTGGCCGGCTCAGCCGCAGTCGGTGCCATCTACGGCTTCGACGCGGGTCTGACCACCTTCTACCTGATCGCACCAGTCGCTCTGATGGTGCTTCTCGCCGCGCATATTGCGGCCCGTCGACGCGACCTCATGGGTGGGATAGGACGCCAGCTCGCGCTTGCGATCGCTCTGGTCGTGGCCTCTATCCTGGCCACTGTCTGGATCGGTGCTGACCGGATGTTCATCTCTGACCATGACGCCGTGGTTGTCTCCCTGATGGCCGGGGTGATCGGGCTGGTGGCATTGCGCGTCGGGCAGGTGCTCAACGGCGGCATCGCCGAGGACGTGAGCCGGATCAGGGCCGGACTAGTTAGGATCGGCGAGGGAGACAGGCAAGTCGATGACCTCCCGGTAGGTAGCGACGAGCTTGGCGAGATCGGCTCCGACATCGAGGCGATGGCGAGGCGGCTCGCCCTGGAGGAAAAGCGCCGCGACGAGGCCGAATCTGCTCGCCGGAGCCTTGTCGCCTCGGTCTCCCATGATCTCCGCACTCCTATTGCCTCGCTGCGACTGATGACCGAGGCCATCGCGGATGGCGTCGCGACTGGCGAGACCCGGGAGCGCTATCTGAACGACCTGGGTCTGCAGGTCCGGCTGCTGGGCGATCTCGTTGACGATCTCTTCGAACTCTCACGGATCGAAGCGGGGGACATCAACTGGGCCATGGGGCAGATCGAACTGGAGGCCCTGCTGGGTGAAACCGTAGAGGCGATGAGGGCACAGGCCGAGTCGAGGGGGGTGCGGGTTGTGGCCGACCTGAGCGGTGACCGGGTTGCTGCCCGCGCCAACCCGGAGAAGGTTCAGCGGGTGCTATTCAACCTGATCCAGAACGCGATTCGGCACACTCCCGCAGATGGCAGCGTCACGGTCCGGGCCAGACTGGCGGAAGGAGACGTCGAGGTCGAGGTGGCCGACGACGGCCCCGGAATCTCGGATGAGGACGCTCCCCACGTGTTCGATCCCTTCTACAGAGGCGGAGAAGATGTGGCCCGCTCGCGGGAAGGGTCGGGGCTTGGCCTGGCACTTTCCAGGGCGATTGTCGAGGCCCACGGTGGCCGGATCTGGTTCGAGTCAACCGGATCCGGCACCGTGATGCGTTTCACTCTTCAATCGGGCGCTGCCGCCTAACCGTCTTCCTTCATCGCATCGCCGTCGGCCTTCATCGCTTCGCCATCCTGCTTCATGGCATCGCCGTCTTCCTTCATGGCTTCGCCGTCTTCCTTCATCGCATCGCCATCCTCCATCATTGCGTCGTCGGAGCCGGTGGTGCCTTCATCGGTCATGGACTCTGTGTCGCTCGTCGCCTCCTGGCTGGTGCCGGATCCGTCGGAACCGGAGTCTGATGAGTCGCTGCCGCAGGCGACGGCGAACATAGAGGCCAACAGGACGAGGAGCAGCGCGGTTATTTTTTGCATGCCGCGACGCTAGGCGGCATTTGTTTCAGATCCATTAACTGGACGAAGAAGGTCTCGTGACTTAGCCGACCGAAAGCGACGCGGCCCCGACCAGGACGATCGCGATGCCGGCAACCTGTTGCCTGGAGAGCCGTTCTCCGAGGTGGAACCTAGCCAGCAGGATCGTCACGACCGGATACAGCGAGCTGAGTACGGCGACCACGCTGAGGACTCCCTTGACTGTCGCCACCGCATAGAAGGAGTCGGCGACGAGGATCAGCAGGCCGATCAGGGCGAGCCACCCCCAGTCGGTGAGCTTGAGCTCGCCCTCCGGACTGATCAGGAGGAAGGCGATCGTGAAGAGGCCGACCGTAGTGGCCCTTGCCGCGATCAGTGCCCACTGGACGCTGCCGTCAGCGGCGCGGTCCATCGCAAGCAGGAAAAAGCCAAGGCCCACGGCGGTCAGCAACCCGTAAGCGATGCTGACCGCAGGACGGGCAAGGGCATGCGGATCGTCTTCGCTGGCGCTGCCGAGCGCAAGGAGGCTGATGCCACCGATCGCGATCACGATTCCGAGCCACTGGAGAGCGCCGGGCATGTCGCCGGTCACCACGGAGGCAACTACGGGAACAACCGGGGCGGTCGCCGCAACGGCAGCGACGATGCTCATCTTGCCCACAGCAAGTCCCTGGTAGAGGGCGGCGAGGCCGATTGCTTCTGCCACACCAGCCAGCATTCCGTAGAACAGGAAGCTGGAGTCGGGGACGTCTCCGACCGCTATGGCCAGGGTGGCGACGATCCCGAGCAGAGCTGCCGTGTGAGGGACCAGCAACACCGTGACCACAGGCAGCAGGCGGCTCTTGAGACCTCCGAGGTAGTCGGAGGCGCCGTAGGAGAGGCTCGATAGAAGGGCGAGAAGTACGGCGGGCATTACGACCGCCTCAGACGAGTTTTGAAGAAGGGGGCCATGCCGGCGGCGAACGCTACACCGGCGGCGATACCCGCCGTCAGCTGGCCTCGCTTGACGGCGGGGTCACGGACGAGGCTCCTCAAACCCAGAACCCCGACCGGAAGCAGGGCCAGGGCGGCGCTTGCCAGGCCCGGGTCGTACTTACGGTTTCTGGCTGCCCAGCCGATGTGAAGGGCGGCGTTTCCGATGTGGCTCGTGAAGAGCATCGCCTGGGGTGCGGCAGCTTTCGGCCCGGCCAGCA
Source organism: Solirubrobacterales bacterium (assembly GCA_020438355.1). Classification (GTDB taxonomy): domain Bacteria; phylum Actinomycetota; class Thermoleophilia; order Solirubrobacterales; family 70-9; genus 67-14. The sequence goes on from JAGQUT010000001.1 coordinate 214,158, forward strand.
CCGAGAGCGAGAGCAGCCAGCCGAAGCCGACGTTGATGATCAGCCCGGAAACCCGGTCGATCGGGAACTCGTCGTCGCTGGATCCGAGTACTTCCCGGTTGATCCAGGGCAGGAAGCCCCCGGGCCAGACCCATTCTTCGGTCTGATGTGAGAGCAGGGCAGCCAGCGGTCTAAGCCTTGGTTCCCTGATTGATGCCGCTGTGACCGGAACGAGAGCTGCGGCCCCGACGACCGGCCACTTTCCGTGGGTGTTCAGGCTGCGGTCGGATGCCCCGGGCATCCGCGGAGACTATTCGCTCGCGCCCTGCTCGACGAGTCCGGCAAACACCCGCTCGAGCTCCTCGGGGCCGACGACCATGTCAGCCTCCCCGAGCTCATCGGGTTCGTGAGTGGTTGTCACGGCCACCACGAAACAGCCCGCCGCCTTGCCTGCCTTGACCCCGGCTGGCGCGTCCTCGATCACTGCGCAATTCTCCGGTTCGGCACCGAGCTGCGCCGCGGCGAGGAGGTAAGGGTCGGGTGCCGGCTTCCCCGACTTCACGTCATCGCCCGAAACCAGCACTCGGGGCTCAGGCAGGTCGAGAACCTCCAGATTGCTGAAAGCCGTCGAGCGCATCGCGGAGGTGGCGACGGCGACCCGGTCCCGGTTCAGGGACCGGTAGAGCTCGCAGCCCGCCCGGACCTGATGCTCTGGCAACGCTCTCGATGCGATCGTCCCTTCCACCCGTTCAGCCTCCGCTTCAGGGTCGTCGGATGAACCGAACTCGTTGACCACCTCGATCGTGCGGCGGCCGTGGACGAAGGCCAGCACCTCGTCCACGTCATGGCCGCTCTCCTCGGCCCACTGCGTATACCCGGCATGGACCGCCAGCGACGAGTCGATCAGCACCCCGTCCATGTCAAAGAGGACGGTGGTGACCGACGAAGGCAGCTTCACTTCGGGGACTCTAGCTAGAGAATCTCGGCCAGACGGGCTTCGAGCCGGTCGGCGATCTCTTCGCGCACCGGGCCTTCGCCCAGTCGCTCCACCAGCGACTGCAGGAAACCTTCGACCACCAGTGTCTTCGAAGTCTCTTCGTTCAGTCCACGGCTCTCGAGGTAGAAGAGCTGGTCCTTGTCGACCTGGGCGATCGCGGCCGCGTGGGTGCAGGCGACATCATCAGCGAGGATTTCAAGGCCGGGGATGGCATCGGCGTGCGCGTCGGTGGAAAGCAGCATGTTGCGGCACTCCTGGAACGCATCGGTCTGCTGGGCGCCTTCGTCAACCTTGATCATTCCGCGCCAGACGGCAGAGGACTTGTCGGCCAGGACTCCACGGAAAGCCAGATCCGAGGTGGTGTGCTCGGCAGCGTGCTCCTGGAGCGTGTCGTAGTCGATGTGCTGTGAGTTGCCGCCGGCGTAGCCGCCAGTAACTCGTGCTTCCGCGCCGGTGCCGGCGAGGTTGGTGGTCATGCGGACCTTGCCGCCACCACCACCGAAGCCGAGAGTGGCCCAGTCGAGCGACCCGTCCCGTTCGACCTCTCCCCGCTGGGAGGAGAAGAGCCAGGAATTCTCGGAGAGATCCTGGGTCGAGACGTAGTGAAGGTTCGCGGCCGGTCCGACGATCAGCTCGACCACCGTGTTGAGCAGCGCATCGGTCTCATCCGAGTCGGATCCGCAGTGCTCCCACACCTCGGCCCGCGCGCCTTCCTCGAGCACGACCAGGGTGCGCCAGTTCACGGCGGTGCCGTCAGCGTCCAGCTTGAGTTCAACCTTGATCGGCTCGGTGCACTCGACATTCCGGGGCACGTAGACGAGCACCCCGTCGTTCAGCGCTGCTTCGTTTCGCGCAACAAAGGGATCTTCGGTCGAGACCAGCGAACCGAGCTTCTCGCTCAGCAGGTCAGAATGCGAGGTAACCGCTTCGTTCAACGGCAGGACGACGACTTCCTCGTTGCCGCCGCTGATCGTGACGTCGGCGGGACTGTTCTCGTAGGCGGAGAGGTCCAGCCTGGAGATGTCGGTGAACTCCCAGCCCTTGGTCTTGTGGTGGGGCAGCTCGATCGTCTCTACGAGTGCCGCGCCCTTTTCGCGTCGCCCGGCCAGCCAGGCCGGCTCGGTGATCGTTGCGTCAGCCAATTGAGCCCTCCATCTGCAGCTCGATCAGCCGGTTCAGTTCGACCGCGTACTCCATCGGCAGTTCCTTGGTCACCGGTTCGATGAAGCCGTTGACGATCATCTTCGAGGCTTCCTCTTCGGAGAGCCCGCGGCTCTGCAGGTAGAAGAGCATGTCGTCGCCGACCTTGGAGACGGTGGCTTCGTGGCCCATATCGGCGTCGGATTCGCCGATTCGAATGGTCGGGTAGGTGTCGGACTGGCTCTTCTCGTCGAGCAGCAATGCGTCGCAGACCACCTTGGACCTGGTCCCGGTGGCGCCGTCGGCGACTTCGAGCAGGCCGCGGTAGGTGGAGCGTCCGCCGTCCTTGGAAATCGACTTCGAGAAGACCGACGAGGTCGTGTTCGGGGCACCGTGGATGATCTTCGCGCCGGCGTCCTGATGCTGGCCTTCGCCCGCGAAGGCGATCGACAGCACTTCGCCGTGGGCGCCTTCGCCGAGCAGGTAGATCGCCGGGTACTTCATGGTGACTTTCGAACCGAGGTTGCAGTCGACCCATTCCATGGTCGCCCGCTCCTCGGCGATCGCCCGCTTGGTGACCAGGTTGAAGACGTTCTGCGACCAGTTCTGGACGGTCGTGTAGCGGACCCGGGCACCGGGCTTGGCGATGATCTCGACCACCGCGGAGTGAAGCGAGTCGGTCGAGTAGACCGGGGCGGTGCAGCCCTCGATGTAGTGGACGTCGGAATCTTCTTCGGCGATGATCAGGGTCCGCTCGAACTGGCCCATGTTCTCGGTGTTGATCCGGAAGTAGGCCTGGAGCGGCATCTCGACCTTCACGCCCTTCGGCACGTAGACGAAGGAGCCGCCGGACCAGACCGCAGAGTTGAGCGCGGCCAGCTTGTTGTCGTTGGCCGGGATCACGGTCGCCCAGTACTCCTTGATGATGTCCTCGTGCTCGCGGAGCGCGGTGTCCATGTCGGTGAAGATCACACCCTGCGCTTCGAGCTTCTCGTTCACCTGGTGGTAGACGACCTCGGATTCGTACTGCGCACCGACGCCGGAGAGGAACTTCTGCTCGGCTTCGGGGATGCCCAGGCGGTCGAAAGTGTTCTTGATGTCCTCGGGGACCTCGGACCAGTCGCGGCTGTTCTTCTCGGAGGCGCGGACGAAGTAATGGATGTCATCGAAGTCGATCTGGTCGAGGTCGGCGCCCCACTGCGGGGTCGGCTTGCTCTCGAAGATCTCCAGCGCCTTGAGCCGGAAGTCCCGCATCCACTGCGGCTCGTCCTTGTACTCGGAGATCTGCTCGACGATCTCGCGGGTCAGCCCCTTCGGGGCCTTGTAGGCGTAGCCGGTTTCGGGATCGCTGAAGCCGAACTTCTCGGCGTAGTCAGCATTGATCCCCTGGACCTTCTCTTTTTCGGCGAGTACTTCGGCAGTAGCCACGTTCAAACCTCCAGCGTGATGGTGTCGTCGATTACCTCGACAGGAAAAGTCTTGACCGGCTGGTAGGCCGGCAGGGTCTTCGGCTTGCCTGTCCGCAAGTCGAAGAGGGAGCCGTGCCGCGGGCATTCCACGGTGCATTCGGCCTGGTTGATCTCGCCCTCCGCCAGCGGACCGTCGTCATGCGAGCAACGGTCTTCGATCCCGAACAGCTCGCCATCGCAGTTCACGACCGCGAGGAACTCGCCCTCGTGTTCGATGATGCGGCGGTCACCGGGCTCAAGTTCGGAGACCGGGCAGACGGGAATCTTTGTGGTTTCTGTGCTCATAAGGTGATTGGGAGGGGGTCCGGCAAGCCGCTCGGCAGAAGGCCAGATGCGGATAAACCCGGACAATAAGCCGACAATGCGGCTAGGAATTAGATCTTACCGACTCAACCCCACCGGCACCCCCCATTAGGCACCCCTAACGCACTCCCCAAGCGGATTTCGGTGCCCCGTGAGGTCTGGTAAGTGCAACGACTTCTGCATCCATCGTGGCCAGGATTGCTCCGACGACGTCATAATAATGGTGCGCTGGAAGCTGTGGAACCTTCGAACTGAAGTCATCTACTGGCAATCAATTCGATCTTCCATGCGATCGAACCGATCATCGATCGGGTCGAAGCCGTCCAATCTCCCGCTCATTGCGAGCGAGGCTGTCCCAAATCATCAGATTCAAAGCGTCAAGCTTCCGATCGGGCTAGAGCTTCGTTATGGCTGAACGGCCATAAGCTCAGACTTGGCTAAGACGTAGTCGAGCAAACGAACAGGTGCGTTGCGTGTCGTCCACACATTTATAACTTGGGTCTATCCTGGCTGCTCACAAGGCAATTCTGGTAATAAGCGGAGAAGATTCAGTGGCGCGTTCTAGAAAAAATGTTTGGCTCAGTGATGAACTGATCTTGTGCCTCGATCTGTATCGCCAAGAGGGTTACAGCGCAAGTGCCGACAGCATGCGGAATCTGAGTCAACTCTTGCGGTCGATTCCGATTGAACCTGAACTGGCCGAGAGCCCCAGTTTCCGAAGCCAAGGTTCCGTGGGCAGAAAGCTCGGGAACTTTGCTCTGTTTGACGAGACCGTAACCGCGGCGGGTCTCCCAAATGGTGGAGAAGGAGACAAGCTGGTCTGGGATGAGTTCTGGGGATCACCCCAGCTTCTGGAGGAGACCGCCAAAAACATTAGGTCGAATATCGGTGAGTTGAAGAAGTCTCTTTTTGAAGACGCGGGATACGAAACGATCGACTACGCCGACGCTCCTGAGGGACGTGTTTTGACGCGGACTCATCAGTACAGAGAACGAAACTCGAAGATCGTCGAAGCTAAGAAGTCAAAGGTTTTCGATGAGACCGGAAGGCTGCTATGCGAAGCCTGTCAGTTCGACTTTGATCGCGCTTATGGTTCTCGGGGCAAAGGTTTTATCGAGTGTCATCACACGCTCCCGGTCAGTCAGCTGGACCCGGGGCACAAGACCAAGCTCGATGATCTTGCTCTGGTCTGCTCAAACTGCCATCGGATGATTCACCGAGAGGCCCCCTGGCTTTCTATGGCCAAATTGAAGGAATTGGTCAAGAAGTTTCGTCCGAGCTGAGTTGCGCCTGGATAGTCTCGCCAAGTGGGCATCGCTCTCAGACGAGGAGACATCACCAAGTTCGAAGGGGATGCGATCGTCAATGCGGCGAACTCCCGGTTAGTGCATGGGGGAGGAGTTGCGCGGGCGATCTCTGACGCGGCCGGTCCCGGTTTGGATGAGGAAGGACAGTTCGAACTTGAGGCTCATGGTCCCATTGAGGTCGGGGATGCGTTGGCGACCAAGGGGTTTGATCTGCCGGTCACCTGGGTGATCCACGCGGTTGGCCCGATCTACGGCGATCACGATGGAGCTGAGGCCGAGCTGCTTGCGCGGGCCTATGAGAGCAGTCTTGACCTTGCGCGCGAGTACCAGCTGAAGACAGTCGCTTTCCCGGCAATTTCTGCTGGGACCTACGGGTATCCGCTGGCTGAAGCAGCACAGATCGCGGTGGACTCCGTGCGCGAGCATGGCCACGGGCTCGAGGTCACCTTCGTGCTCTTTGACGCCGATACTTACGCCGCGTTCGACGAAGTTCTCAGTTCCTAGCTGCAGTCAGATCCCGGCCGAGGGCTCGACTCCCTGCTGGACCGAGTAAAAGGCAACACGCGACGAAAGCGCCACGGATAAGTCTCGGCGAAGCGGGCGGTTAGCGGCGCGATCTGGGGTATCCCGATCGGTCAGGGCGGCGAGTCAGGTTGCCCGATGATTTCAAACCTGCTACTTTGCGAATCAGTGAGAGCGCTCTCAGTCCAGTCAATGCTCTTGGCGGAGGATTCATTCGCCCGTCGACGGCACTCGAATTCTGATTTCGCGGAAGACGGTTCCCGGTGAGTACGGTCCGCGACTTCAGGGTGGCGACGGTCGGTGATTGTTGCATCGATCACTACCAGGACCAGGGCTGGTTCCCGGGCGGAAACGCTCTCAATGTGGCGGTCGCCTGGAACGGACTAGGAGCCAACGCGAGCTACATGGGTCCGGTCGGTGATGATGAGGCAGGAGCGTGGCTGCGGGCCGAGATTCTCAGGGCCGGTCTTGATGATTCCCTAATCGAAACGATTCCTGGAGCCACCGGTCTGACCGAACTCAGTCTCGACGAGGACGGGGAAAAGCAGATTCTGGCCGAGCATTTCGGCGTCTCCGAGGCATTCGCCCCCGATCCTTCGAATATCGCGGTGCTCGGTCACACCGACTGGGTCCACGGATCGCTTTCGCCGAACGCCGCAGATCTGATCCGGGACTTCCGGGTGGATCGTCGTGGACTCAGCTTCGACTTTTCCGTCCGGCCGGTGACCGAAGGCCTCGAAGGCCTGGACGTTGCGTTCTATTCCTGGGAAGGTGAACCGGGTCCGGAAACCGATGCCCTTCTTGAGAGCGCTCTCCAAGGAGGAGCGAAGATCGCGGTGGCTATGTGTGGCCGCCACGGGAGCAGAGCACGCGCCACCGGCGAGTCGGTTTCCGTGGCCGGAAACGAGATCCAGGCGGTCGACACCTGCGGGGCCGGCGACTCGTTCATCGCGCATTTCGTAATCGCGCACCTCGAAGGGGCAAGTCTCGAAGCCGCGATGCAGGCGGGTACCAAAGCCGGCGAGGAAATGTGCCGGAACCTCGGGGCCTGGCTGAACCATCGACCGGAGAAAGTGGCATGAGCACGGCAGCCGGACCATTGGTCGAGATCAAGGGTCTGAAGAAGACGTTCGGGCACGTCGAGGCGCTCCGTGGAGTCGATCTCGAGATCGCCGAAGGCGAGGTGCACGCCCTCGTCGGAGACAACGGCGCCGGCAAGTCGACCGTAGTCAAGACTCTTTCCGGCGTCATCACTCCCGACGAAGGCGAACTCTGGGTGCGCGGACAGCGCTACGAATTCGGCAACCCCGGCGCGGCACAGGCGGTTGGTATCGAAACGGTCTTCCAGGATCTGGCGCTGGCCGACTCTTTGCCGGCCGGGGAGAATGTTTTCCTCGGGCGGGAGCCGCTCAGGAAGGGATTTACCCGGCGGCTCGGCTTCGTCGATCGCAACGAGATGAGGGTCCGTACCCGCGAGTACCTGACCGAACTCGGCGTCACCCTGCCTTCGCTGAACGAACCGGTGGGATCGCTCTCCGGGGGCCAGCGCCAGGCGGTAGCCGTGGCCAGGGCGGCGGTGTGGGGTTCGAACATGATCATCATGGACGAGCCGACCGCTGCCCTCGGCGTGAGGCAGACCGAGTTCGTGCTCGAACTGATCACCCGGATGCGGGACGAGAAGAAGCTTTCGGTTCTCCTGATCTCCCACAACATGCCCGACGTCCTTCGGGTGGCCGACCGCATTTCGGTGCTGCGCCTCGGCCAGAGGGTCGCCACTTTCAAGAGTTCCGAGACCAACCTTCAGGACCTGACCCTGACCCTCGCCGGGATGGAAGAGCCGGAACATGAGTAGTCCGGAAACGACACGCTCAGGCAAGCGCCCGGCTACCGGTCTCAAGGGAATCCTGGCCGGTATGCCGCGGGAACGGCTCGAAGACATTTCGATCGGGTCGGTCCTGCTGGTGCTGGTGCTGGTCTTCGCGATCCTGACTCCGACCGGCACCTTCCTGACGGTGGACAACCTGAAGAACGTGATGGTCAACGCCTCGACCCTGATGGTGCTCGCGGCGGGTGTCACGGTGCTGCTGATCGCGGGCGGTCTCGACCTTTCGATCGGTTCGGTGATCGTGTTCAGTTCGGTGCTCACCGCGAAGGTGGTCGGGGGCATGTCAGGGGCCGAAGACGCGATTGCGACCGGCAATTACGACCATCTCGGCCTGGCGATCGCGGTCGGCGTCGTGGTGGCCCTGGCTTCGGGAGCAGCCTGGGGAGTCTTCAACGGCCTGATCATCGTGCGGCTCAGGATCCCGTCCTTCATCGCGACCCTGGGCACACTCGGGATCGCCCTCGGCCTGGCCCAGGTTCTGGCCGACGGGGTCAACGTCGCGAACATTCCGGTCCCGCTCCAGGAGAAGTTCGGACTTGGTCAGGCATTCGGAATCCTGCCCTGGCCGGTGATAGTGGCCGCGGCAGTCACAGCCGTCCTGTGGGTGCTGCTTTCGAGGACCAGGTTTGGCCTCAGGAACTACGCGATCGGCTCGAACGCCGAGTCGGCGAGGCGGGCCGGCGTCAACGTCAACCGCCACATGTTCATCCTCTACGTGATGATCGGCGTCCTCGCCGGCATCGTGGCGACCATCGACGTCTCCCGCTTCGGCGTCGCCTCGCTTTCCGCCCATTCCCAGGATGCCCTGGCCGCCATCGCCGCCGCCGTGATCGGCGGCACCAGTCTGTTCGGCGGGCGCGGGCGGATGTTCGGAACCATCATCGGAGTGTTCATCCCGGCCGTTCTTCTGAACGGCTTCGTGATCTTGCAGATCGACCCGTTCTGGCAGAACGTGGCGGTCGGAATCGTCTTGCTCACCGCTGTGTACGTAGACCAATTACGGCGCAACAAGAACGCGTCGTTTTGAACAAGGAGGAGTAGATGTCGCTGAAAAACAAATGGAAGGCACTGGTGCTGCTGGTTGCCGTCCTGGCCCTCGGGGTCGTGGGGGTGGGCTGTGGATCCAGCGACTCCGACGGGTCGGGAGACCAGCCGAAGGTGACCCTGGAGTTGGCCCTTCAGTCCGGCTGTGCATTCTGTCTGGCGATCCAGCACGGAGCCGAGGATGCCGCCGAAGCCAATAACGTGGACCTGACCGTGCAGTCGCCGCCCAAGCCCGAAGTTGACTCGCAGGTCGAACAGCTGCAGTCGGTTGCCGCGACCAAGCCGGACGTTCTGATTCTCGAGCCGTTCGACGCCAACGCGTTGGTCGCTCCGGTCAAGCAGATCGTCGACGGCGGCGCCCAGGCGATCATGGTCGACACCGACATCAGCGACACGTCGCTGCGGATGAGCCTGGTTACCTCGGACAACACCGTCGGCGGCAAGGCAGCCGGCAAGGCGCTGGGCGAGGCCGTTGGCGGCAAGGGCGAGGTGCTCTACGTGGGCTACACCCCCGGCGCGACGGCTGTCGACGAACGCCAGCAAGGGTTCGACGACACCCTGGAAGCCGACTTCCCGAACGTCAGTCAGGCGACGCCCGTTTACGCGATTGATGATGCGGCTGCGGTAGCCACCAAGGTCTCCGCGACGCTCGAGTCGATCCCGGACCTGGCTGGCATCTTCGCCTCGACCGAGGCGGCGGCGATTGGTTCCGTGAACGCCCTGAAGTCGGCCGGCAAGGATGGCGACATCCCCGTGGTCGCCTATGACGGCGCCCCGGACGAAGTCCAGGCGTTGAAGCAGGGAACGATTTCCACCCTGATCGTCCAGAAGGCGTACGACATGGGCAAGATCTCGGTCGAGCAGGCTGCCGACTACGTGGAGAACGGGACCAAGCCCGATCCGGAAGTCACCAAGACCGGCATCGTCGTTGCCACCAAGGACAACATCGACGATCCGGAAGTCTCGAAGTTCCTGTACCCGGCCAAGTAGGTCAGTGAGGCCGGGCAATCCAGATACCGAATCCGCGGGCAACGAAAGTTGCCCGCGGAGCCCGGTCCCTTCAAAGGCCGACTTTGTGATCGTCGGTGGCGGCTACGTCGGCCTCCACACGGCGATCGAGCTGGCGAGGACTGCACCGGGATCGCGGATCATCGTGCTCGAACGCGAACACTGCGGATTCGGCGCTTCCGGCCGTAACGGGGGACAGGTGCACAGCTGGTGGAATCAGATCCCGACCCTGTCGACCATCTGCGGACGCGAGGAAGCAAAGCTCCTCGCCGATGAATCGGTGGCGGCCATTGAGCGGATCGGGGAGCTTTCGAACCGGCACCCCGAGGTCAACTTCAGGCAGTCAGGCTGGCTCTGGACGGCCTCAACCGAAGCACAGCAGGGAAGCTGGGACGCATGTCTCGCCGAGTGTGACGCGCAGGGTGTCGAACCCTTCGCGCAACTGAGCGGCGCAAGACTTGAAGAAAAGACGGGAACGAGCGTCACCCGGTCCGGGGTATTCGAATCTACCGGTGGGACGGTAAACCCCCAGGGACTTGTTGACGCGCTGAAGCAGGAAGCGACCGAACTCGGGGTCGAGGTCTTCGAAAGGACGCCGGTACTCGAGGTTTCCGGCCACGGACCGGCGTCGGTCAGGACCCCGAACGGGGATACCGCGGCGGGAAAGGTCATCCTGACCACCAACGCGTGGGCCGCCCGGAACCGAGCACTTCAGCCGTACCTTTACGTGGTTGGCTCGGACATCGTGCTGACCAATCCGCTTCACGAGATTTCCGACGAACACCTTCCCGAGGTCGGACTGGCGGCGTGTGATTCACAGCCGAGAGTGCTCTACTGGTCGCTTCGCGGAGATCGCCGGCTCGCATTCGGCCGTGGCGGCGGCAGGATCGCTCCCTTCAATCGCATCGGCCGGCACTCGGGCGGAGCGACAAGATGGCGTCGGGACGTAATCACTTCGATGAAACGCGTCTATCCGAAACTCGGGTCGGCCGAGCCCGCCACAGCCTGGTCCGGGGCGGTGGACCGGACCATCGACGGGTTTCCGATCTTTGGCCAGACCGACAGGCGGGGTCCCCTCTACGGGGTCGGCTGGAGCGGAAGCGGTGTGGTCGGGTCGGCCCTCGGCGGCAGGATTCTCGCTTCGCTCGCCTGCGAGCGTGACGACTTCTGGAGCGGCAACCGGCTCGTCACGAGGCGGCCAATCCGGCTCCCGCGCGAGCCGCTGCGAACGATCGGCGCGCATATCGTCAGGTCCGCCGTACGCCAGAGCGGCAAAGCCGAAGAGCAGGGAACGATTCCAAACCCGGTCACCAGGAAGGTGGCAGCGATGGCGCCGTCGCTGGAAGCAGATCCCGAGTCCGGGCCGGGAGCGAAACAGTGACCCGACCGGCCGACTTCATGATTCTGAGCGGGGAAAACATTCCGGATTACCTGGATGAGCGACCGCATCTCGGTGACCGTGTCGGCACGGTGACCCAGGTCGAGATGCCCGATGACGGCAACATCAACGGCGTCTACATCGTGCAGGGTGACCGTGGTTCGATCGTTCTGAAGCAGGGACTGCCCTGGGTCAGAATCATCGAGACTTGGGAGCTGACCGCCGAACGGACCACCCGCGAAGCGAACCTGTTCGAAAAGTGGACTCCCTTCGCCGAGGGACTCCTGCCGGAGATCTTCGATTTCGACGCGGACAACCACGTGCTGGCGATGGAGGACCTTTCGGGGTTCGCCATCCTGGCCGATGCCTTCGGTGCCGACGACCAGACCGCAAACGTCGAACGGGTGGGTCGCCTGCTCGCCAGGGCCTTTCTCAACACTTCGCCCTTCTTTCTCGACCCGGCGGAGTTCTCTGCCCGTCTCGTCGAGGCCGAAAATCCCGAACTGGCCGAGCTGATGGAACAAGTCGTGTTCGACCAGCCCTGGGAAAGCGAGCCGTTGGATCACTGCCACGCGGACCTGCACGAAGAATTCGGGGAGATGCTGGCCGACCCGTCGCTTCAGGCCAGGATCGGGGAACTCAAGTTCATCTTCCGGACGGTCCACGAAGGACTCATTCACGGCGATCTCCACACCGGCAGCGTCATGGTGGCCGGGGACGACCTTCGAGTCTTCGACGCCGAGTTCGCCCGGTACGGACCGATTGCGTGGGACGTGGGGGAGTTCATCGGGCACCTGAGGGTCGCTGCCGTTGCCCTCGAGTTCGAGGGTGACCTTGCCGGCGCAAAGGCCTGCGATTTGCTCACGGCCCGCTTCTGGGACGCGTTTGAGGAAGAGGTGCGCGACGGTTGGAGCCGGCGGACCGACCGGACGTTCCCCGACCCCTTCCTCGATCGCTGGCTCGTCGGCCAGTACGAATTGGCCATTCGCTTCGCCGGGGCCGAGATCGCCCGAAGGATCACCGGGGTCGGCAAGGCGAATCAGATCGATGCCCTGCCTGAGGCCCGGATGCTCGATGCCAGCCGCAAGCTGCTCGGCGAAGCGCGCCAGTTGATCTCGTCCGGGAGGCCCGCATGGATCTAGAACTGGAAGCTGCCGCGGCGACCGAAGCGGCCGTCATGGTCGGTCCGATGCTTCGCCGGTGTTTCGAGAACGGGGTCGTGGAAACCCGGAGCAAAGCAGTGCGTCAGGACGTGGTAACCCAGGCGGACCTCGACGCCGAACAGGCGATCATCGGCCACCTGAGGAGCAAGTGGCCAGAGGATGGCTTCCTGGGCGAAGAGAGCGGAAGCTCAGACGGCACATCGGCCCGGGTGTGGTGCGTCGATCCACTCGACGGAACCGCCAACTTCGCTGCCGGCTATCCCCGTTGGGCCGTTGCGATCGCGCTCTTGATTCGAGGCGAGGCAGTGCTGGCCGTCACGTTCGATCCTCTGCGAGAGGAGATCTTCGTCGCCCGGGAAGATGTCGGTCTGACTTCAGGCCCGGGTCTTTCGAATATGCGTGCGGTCGCCCGAATCGAGGATGCCCTGGTCGCGGACAACCGGCCGTACGATCACCGCGAGCCGGCCCAGCCCCTGGAGATGGAGTTCCGTCGGTCGCGGGGCCGGCGCGAGTCCGGTTCGATGGCTCTCGACTTTGCCTGGCTCGCGGCAGGCCGGCTTGACGTGGTCAGTTACGAGCGCTCGGAGCGGCTCTGGGACTACATCGGCGGCGAGCTCCTCGTAGCCCAGGCCGGAGGCGAAATACGAATCGCCGACCCGGCTCGTGACATCGCCGTCGCTGCCAGCCCCGAACTTGTCGAATACCTGTGCCCGACGAAGGATGAGTAGATGACTGGACAGCCTGAAGCAATGAGATTCGACATCGATTGGCACAGGAGGGCAGAGCAGATCGAGCTCGAGGGGCGCGCCTTCATCGACGGCTCGCACGCCGATGCGATTTCGGGCGGGCAGATGGAGACCATCAAACCCAGGGACGGGTCTGTGCTCGCCAGGATTGCCGCATGCGACGCGGCCGACGTGGATGCGGCGGTCAGCGCGGCGCGCAGGTCGTTCGAGTCGGGCCAGTGGTCCGAAGCTCATCCCCGGGTACGCAAGCGCGTGCTCCACGAACTGGTCGATCGGATCCAGGCCGACCGGGAAGAGATCGGTCTGTTGATCTCGCTGGAAATGGGCAAGCCGATCACCGACGCGATCGGTGAAGTTGATTCCTCCTGTCGCGAGCTCGCCTTCTTCGCCGAAGCGGTGGACAAGGTTTACGGAAATACGGTTCCCACCGATGCGAAATCACTCGGCATGTCGGTGCGCGAGCCGAAGGGAGTGATCGGGGCCGTCACGCCCTGGAACTTCCCCCTGATGATGCCGATCTACAAGGTCGCTCCCGCGCTCGCGGCTGGAAACTCGATCGTGCTGAAACCGGCCGAGCAATCTTCGCTGGCGGCGATCAGGCTGGCCGAGCTTGCCTCCGAAGCCGGTCTTCCGGACGGCGTCCTCAACGTCGTGCCGGGAACCGGCGAGAAGGCCGGGCGGTCGCTGGGCCTCCACATGGACGTCGACGCGATCACGTTCACCGGTTCGACTTCGATCGGCAAGGCCTTCCTCGCCTATTCATCCGAGTCGAACATGAAAGGCGTCTGGCTGGAATGCGGCGGGAAGTCTCCCAACGTGGTGCTGGCCGATGCGCCCGACCTCGACCGGGCCGCAGAGTTTGCCGCGGAGACGATCTTCCACGGTGCCGGTCAGGTCTGCAACGCGGGATCCCGACTCATAGTCGAGCGACCGATCTATGAAGACTTCGTAAGTCGAGTTGCCCGGGAAAGCCTCAAGTGGGCGCCGGCAGACCCGCTCGACGCCTCGGCGAAGATGGGCCCACTGGTCGACCGGCCGGCCCTCGACCGGGCTCTCGGTTACGTGTCCGCCGCAAAGTCCGACGGGGCGACCGTGGTCAGCGGCGGAGGCGAGACCCTCGAGGCCACAGGGGGGTACTTCATGGAACCGACGATTCTCGGCTCGGTCGACAACTCGATGCCGGTTGCGCAAGAGGAGATCTTCGGCCCGGTGCTCGCCGCGATCGAGCTGGAAGAACGGGGCGAGGCCACGCGACTCGCCAATGGCTCGAGATACGGACTCGCCGCCGCGATCTGGACCTCGGACTTTGGCCGGGCCCACCGCGTCGCGCGCGCCCTCAAGGCGGGAACCGTTTACATCAACTGCTACGACCGCGGCGATAATTCACTTCCCTTCGGGGGTTTCAAGGAGTCGGGGATCGGCGTTGACCGGTCGCTCGCCGCGATGGAGAAATACTCGAACCTGAAGACGATCTGGGCCGACATTTCATGAGCGAAAGAGACGGAAACATGACCGACGGTCGGGTGACTCTTCAGGATGTGGCCTCGCTCGCCGGTGTTTCCCAGGCTACGGCCGGCCGGGCACTGGGCGGCTACGGGTCGATCAGCGAGGATTCCCGCCAGCGCGTCGAACAGGCGGCGACCAAGCTGGGGTACCGAACCAACGCCGTCGCCCGGGCGCTCGCCTCGGGCACGACCAAGAGCATCGGGCTGGTAATCGGCGACATCGAAAATCCGTTCTTCGCAACTGTGGCCCGCGGACTTTCCGATGTAGTTCAGGAAGCGGGCTACACCGTGGTTCTGGCAAACGCCGACGAAAACTGGGACATGGAACGTCAGGCGCTCGAGGTTTTCGACACCCGCTCGGTCGACGGTCTGGTCGTCGCTCCCGCGCCCGGTTCGGACGCGAGTTCGATCGAGAAGCTGGGCAACCGGATTCCACTGGTCGTGATCGACCGCGACCTGCCCGGACTTGACGTCGACTCGGTGCTGGTCGACAACGTTGCCGGGGCCGCCAGCGCGACCCGGCATCTGGTCAATCTCGGCCACCGCGAAATCGGGCTGGTTACCGAGCCGCCCGTCATCTCGTCGGTTCGCGAGCGAATCCAGGGCTACGAGCAGGTGCTCGAGGAAAACGGTTTAGCGACTTCCCCGTCCTTACGAGCGGAAGGCACGCCCAGACTTGAAGGCGGCCTGCTCGCTGCCACTGAACTGCTGAACTCTCCCGATCGCCCCCACGCGATTTTCGCCACCACCAACACGATGACCGCAGCGGTTCTCGCGGCGGCGGCGGAACTCGGACTGAAGATTCCCGAAGACCTGTCGCTCGTCGGGTTTGACGATTCGGAGTGGATGCGGCTCGTGTCCCCGCCAATAACCGTGGTCCGGCAACCGGTCTATGCGCTGGGCCAGGCAACCGGACGGCTGCTGAACGACCGGATCAACGGCTGGACGGGAGATCCGAAACAACTCCGCCTGAAAACCGAACTGGTCGTCCGGGAATCCTGCCGCAAGTGGCAGGAGCCTTCCTGACCCAGGTCAATAACCCCGATCAACATGCGCATGAACAAGGTGAATGATGCTTAATTTCGATGTAGACAGATACCTGGATATCCAGTCCGGCGCGGTCAACCTCGCCGAAGGACTGGACCGGACAATCGGCGACCTGCTGGACGGGGGCAAGAAAACCTTGATCTTCGCCGGAGCGGGAGGGGCCGGGATGCTGATGCAGCCGGCGGCGCAACTGCTTATGCGGCGATCCCGCTTCCCGGTCTTCTGGGACCGGCCAGCCGAAATGATGGCGATCAGGCCCGTTTACTTCGACGAGAACGCGGTCGTGATCATCCCCTCACTGTCAGGGACCACGATGGAGAGCATCGAACTGGTCGAAGCCAGTCGGGAGGTCGGCGCCGTCACTATCGCCCTGACCGGTCACGAGGATTCACCCATCGCCGGGTCGGTCGATCACAACTTCACCAACTTCGCCGAAGATGACACCTCGTCGGAGTCGTTCTATCTCCAGTCCCTGCTTGTCGCGCTTTCGGTGCTCCGGCGGGAGCCAGACAGGGTTGACTACGACTCGGTCGTCAGCGAACTGAAGAAGCTTCCCGAACTGCTCGTTGACGCAAAGGCCGCTTTCGAAGATCGCGCCGAGGAGTGGGCCGAAGCCTTTCGCGACGAGGATTACCACATCATTTCCGCCGCCGGGCCGCTCTGGGCGGAAGCCTGGTACTACGGGACCTGCATTCTCGAGGAGATGCAGTGGATCCGGACCCGGCCGATTCACGCAGCGGATTTCTTCCACGGCACGCTCGAGTTGCTCGAGCCCGAAGTCAGCCTGATCCTGCTGAAGGGAAGCGGACCCTCTCGGGAACTCGAGAACAGGGTCGAGGAATTTGCCGGGACGATCTCAAACAAGGTACGAGTCCTGGACACGGACGATGTCGATATGCCGGGGATATCGGACCCCGTACGGGAAATGGTCTCACCCGCAATTGCCTCCGCGTTGCTGGAACGGGTCAGCGCCCACCTCGAAGTCAAGCGGGATCATCCACTGACTACCCGCCGCTACTACAGGAAAGTCGCCTACTGAAGCCCTTTGAGAACCAGGACGTGGATTGAATCACCCAGTGAGCGAATCGAAGGCGAGAAGCTGGATCGAGTTTCCCCGCGCATTTCGCCCGTCTGCTGCGCTTTCGTCTCCATTTCGTCACCCAATTGTTGCTATGAAGTCTTGTTTCGTCACACCTTTTCGCGCATGGTCGGGGCATGCCGAAGAAGACCGAAACACCACTTGTCATGGGTACTGTCTCCCAACGGCGAGAGCCCGTCTGGGATCCCCTCGAATACATGATTGGCTCGCGAGCCCGCGAGTTCATGTGGATGTTCGAGGTCGAGATGGAGGATGGGACGGCGGTCCAGGCCTACAAGCACGTCTTCACGCGAAAGTACTTCCACCTGGGGAGTGACGGTCGATCGTTCGAGTTCCGAAGCTTTGGGGGCGAAGGGCCCTCGGGGTATGAGCAGGTTCCCTTCCTGAGGACAGCCGGAATGGTGCTTTGGCTGTATGACCAGGAGCGGGAGACTCTTTGGAAACCCGGCGAACGTGAGTACTGCGACTGCCCGCTGAACTGCTGGGACTAAATCTCGGAGGCCAGGGAGGGGTCGCCTTGTTCTCCGGCGTCCTCCCAGTCGGTTGTCTGGCCGAGGCCGGCTGACTTGACCACCTTGAGGCCTAGGAGGGCGCACTTCATGCGGGTGGCGGAGATGTCGATTCCGAGGAGGTCAAGGACGTACTCCTTGGGGAGCTTGATCAATTCGTCGCGGGACATGCCGATGAGCTCGTCGGTGAGGAGAGAGGTGGCTGCGGTGGAGATCGCACAGCCCTGGCCTTCGAACTTGACCTCGGCGACCCGGTCGTCTTCGTCGAGGCGAATCGTGACGTGCTGCTCGTCGCCGCAGAAGGGGTTCGTGTCCTCGAACTCGAGGTCCGGGTTCTCGACCGCCCCGAAGTTGTGGGGGCGCTTGTAATGCTCGAGGATCTGTTCGCGGTAGAGCTCTTCCATCGGTCAGACGAGGTTAGCTGACCGCCGCTCCCAGGCCACGAACCCTTGCCGGGTCAGTTCATCATTGTCATCACGAAGTCGTACTGGTCAATCGTTTCCGGATCGATGAGCAACCAGCCGGAGCGCCCGCAAAGGTTCTGCCAGGTCCATTCGGGTGACTCGAAGTAGATCCACCGGATTCGCTCGGGTGCTCCGGCCTCAATCGCGCCGAGCCGGCTCGTTTCCATCGCCTGACTCTGCCCGGACGGAGAACCGTCCGAATTGGCTTCCTGCTGCATCTTCTCGTTCCGCAAACACGCTTCAACGTCTTCCCGGGGAAAGATCACCAGGTCATCTTCCGGGTCCATGAGTTGAGAGTCGCGAGCCCGGCCCGGACCTGACAGGGTCCGGTCAGGCCAGGGGGCCGTCGGAGCAGGGGCAGGCGGAGTCGTGGAGGGATTCGATTTCGTCGAGGACCGGTTCGACCGAGCCGTCGTCGAGGCCGAGCTCAACCACCTCTCCCGGGCTGACCACCAGGGGAATCACGTCCGGCGGCCACCTGAGAAGGTCGCCGTGGAAGTCGAGGAAGCCTTCGTCGTCGACGATCAGCATCGCGGCGAACTCGCAGCGCCCGCTGTCGATCGAGCGCTGCAGGTTGATCAGGTTCTGCTGGATCCGGCCGCAGCGCTTGACCAGCTGGTCGGTGTTCAGCCAGCGGCCCTTCTTCAGCCACTCAACCTCGACGAAGAGATCGTGGCGCAGGTTCCGGAACCGGCGTGCGCTCAGGTCCCTGGAGAACAATCCGGGCACGGTGACCGTGATGTCCACGGACTGCCGGCGGTCAACCGCCGGGTCAAAGCTCTCCGTCGTCGACTTGCTGATCTTCAGGCCGAGGTGAACCCGGTCCGGAAACTCCCGCTCCAGCGCCCGTCCGAACCGGAACACGCAGTCCTGGCGGGTCCAGATCGCCGGGCCGGGATAGCTGTCCGGGTCCCGCTTCGTGGTCCAGCCGTGGTAGCCGAAGCCACCCCAGTTGCGATAGCCGCGAAGCAGGTTGAGATAGGCGGCACGCAGGCCTTCGAAGATATCCCGGTCACCATGGTCTGGGAGGTCGTCCTCGGCGACTGGCTGCTCGGCATCAAAGGCGGCCTGGGAAACGGCCTGGCATTCGTTGAAGTGGCGGGCCGCGTCAAGGAGTTCGTTCACCTGGAAGGGCAGTGAAACCGACTCGATCCTCCGCAAGGCCTGGATCTTGGTTTGTTCACTGACGTCGCTGCGGGTGACGAGGTAGGAAACGGGATGGGCCGGGTTCTCCTCGGCCCAGATCCGGGCCGCCTGGCTGGTCTGGACCAGGTGGTTCCGGGCGTCAATCAGTTTCTTCTCGTGGGCCGGCAAATCGGCAGGTGGAAGCGTGTCGAACTCGTCGGCTTCTCCCTCCGGCACCCCCAACTTGACTTCCATGCGCGAAATCGTAGATGTGGTCTGCTGTTGCGGGGGGTGAAACGGGTCAGACTGAAGGCAGTCCTGCACGGGGACGGTGGCGTTCCGCGGGGAGCAGAATCATTCCGGGGGCGCGGTGAGTTTCGGGACCCGCGTCGCGATGAGCTGGGCCTGCGCCACCTGCGGGGAACCGCTGGACTTGTTGCAGTTGAGCTCGATCGGCCCCGGCTCTTCGAGGACTTTGGTCGCTGCCATCGAGAGCGGGAAGACCGCACCCGCCGGGATGGTGATGTTTTGCGCCGCGTCGGAAGCGACCGAGCAGATGATCGTCGAACTGCCGATGCCGCCAAGGACATTTGCCCGGCTCCAGACGACATAGGAACCGGCCGGAAGCACTGGCGTGCTCGCAACCACCTGCATCGTCCCGGTCAGATCAAGCAGCGTCGAGGAGTCCCGGCTCCCTCGCCAGGTAGCGCCGGGAATAACTCCCGGAGCCAGGTCCCGGGTCCGGATCGACCGGTCTTTGACCTTCGACGAGTTGACCGACCCCTTCCTCAACTTGGACGTCGAAACCGAGTTCCTCTTCAGTTGACCGGCGCCGACCGAATTTCGCGGAATCCTGAGTGCCGCGTAGCTGGCACCACCCAGGGCAACAATCAGCGCGATGACGGAAATGACGAGCGAAGGCGTGATTCGACGTTGAGACATGCCCTTGGCTTACACCGCCGGGAAGCTCCTGTCAACGCCGATCGTTCAGAGGCCGAAGATGCGGCGGGCGTCATGGAGGGCTTCGACCAGGGTGTCGATTTCCTCCGTCGTGTTGTAGGCGGCGAAGCTGGCGCGGGTGGTGGCAGCGACGCCGAGGCGGCGCATCAGGATCTGGGCACAGTGGTGGCCGGCCCGCACCGCGACTCCGTGCCGGTCGAGGATCTCGGAGACGTCATGGGGGTGGACCCCCTCCAGTTCGAAGGAGATGATGCCCTCCCGCTCGACCGTGTCCTGCGGGCCGAAAACCGTCAGCCCGGGCACCTCGGCAAGGCGGGGCAGGGCGTAGGCGGTGAGCTGGTTCTCGTGGGCCTCGATCGCCCGGACCCCGACCTCCTGAACCCAGTCGATCGCGGCGGCAAGCCCGGCCGCCTCGGCGATCGGCGGGGTGCCGGCCTCGAACCTCGCCGGGACCGAGGCCCAGGTGATCTTCTCCGGGGTGACCTTGTTGATCATCGAGCCGCCGCCCTCGAAAGGTTCCAGCACTTCCCAGAGTTCGCGGCGGCCCCAGATTGCTCCGATCCCGGTCGGGCCGTAAAGCTTGTGAGCGGTGAATCCGTAGAAATCGGCACCGATCTCGGCCACGTTGACCGGGAACTTCGGAACCGACTGGGCGCCATCGATCACGGTGAGTGCCCCGGCCGCCTTCGCCTCGGCGACCAGTTCGGTCACCGGGTTCTTGGTGCCGAGCACGTTCGAGACATGGGTGAAGGCGAAGACCCTGGGGCCGCCGGCCAGAAGATCCGAAAGCGCGGCCCGGTCGAGCCGGCCTTCCTCATCGATCGGGGCGAACTGGAGCTCGGCCCCGGTCCGCTGGGCGATCATGTGCCAGGGCACGATGTTCGCGTGGTGCTCCATCTCGGTCAGCAGGATGCGATCGCCCGCCTGGAGGTTGGCCGCGCCCCAGGACTGGGCGACGAGGTTGAGCGCCGAGGTCACATTGCGGGTGAAGACCACCTCGCGCGGGGAGGTCGAGCCGAGCAGCCCGGCGACCTTTGCGCGCGCGCCCTCGTAGAGGTCGGTGGCTTCCTCGGAGAGGGTGTGGACGCCGCGGTGGACGTTGGCGTTGTGCCCCCGGTAGTAGGCGTCCATCGCCTCGATCACCGCCAGCGGTTTCTGGGCGGTGGCGCCGTTGTCCAGATAGGCGAGCGGCTTTCCCTTCACCTCGCGGGCGAGGATCGGGAACTGCGCGCGGATTTCGTCCACCGACCGGACCGGGGTCGGTGTGGCAGCGGGGGTGGCGGAGTCGGCTGCCATCAGGCGGCCGCCTCGACCTCCTCCTTGATCCAGCCGTAGCCTTCGGCCTCGAGCTGGTCAACGAGTTCCTTGCCGCCTTCCTTGACGATGCGGCCTTCGTACATCACGTGAACCACATCCGGCTCGACCATGTGGAGCAGGCGCTGGTAGTGGGTGATGACGAGGGCGCCCATGTCGGGGCCGGCGAACTTGTTGATGCCCTCGGCGACGGTACGGAGCGCGTCGATGTCGAGCCCGGAGTCGGTCTCGTCGAGGATCGCGATCTGGGGCTTCAGCAGCGCCAGCTGCAGCAGCTCCATGCGCTTCTTCTCGCCACCGGAGAAGCCGTCATTGAGGTAACGGCTGGAGAAATCCTGGGGGATGTTGGCCAGATCCATCGCTTCGCGGGCCTGGGCGGCGAACTCCTTGATCTTGAGCGGTTGCTCGCCGCGGGCTTCGCGCTGGGCGTTGAGGATCATCCGCAGGTACTTGCTGACCGCCACGCCGGGAATCGAAACCGGGTACTGGAAGGCCATGAAGAGGCCGAGCTGGGCGCGCTCGTCCGGGTCGGCGTCGGTGATGTCCTCGCCGTCGAAGACGATCGAACCCTCGGTGACCTCGAGGGCGGGGTGGCCCATGATCACGTTGGCGAGGGTCGACTTGCCGGAACCGTTCGGGCCCATCAACGCGTGGACCCGGCCCTTTTCGACGGTCAGGTCGAGGCCTTTGAGGATTTCCTTTTCCTCGACGCTGACGTGAAGGTTCTTGATTTCAAGTTCTGCCACTGGTTGCTCCGTTCGAAAAGTCTGGGGCGGCGGCTAGGCTGCGCTGCCGACCGCGGTCTTACTCTTGCTGCGCTCTTCGGCCGGGCGCGAGAACTCGACCAGCTCGGCCAGCGTGGTGCCGGCCAGGGCCTTGGTCACGCCACCCTGGACCCGGGTCCAGAGCAGCTTCGTCGCGCAGGCCCGGTCGCTGTCTGCTTCATGCGAGCAGAGGACCTTGCCTTCCGGGGTCTCGTGGAAGCACTCCATCGGGGCGATCTGGCCCTCGAGGGCCTCGACCACCTCGACCATGGTGATTTCCTCCGCCGGGTAGGCGAGGCTGTAGCCGCCGTGGGCGCCGCGGGTCGAAGTGACCAGACCGGCCTGTCGAAGCTTCGCCACCAGGTGCTCCAGATAGGAGAGGGGCAGGCGCTCGGCTTCGGCGATCGCGTTAAGCGAAACGGGGCCGGTGTTGGGCTGGCGACCGAGCTCGACCATCAGTCGAACTCCGTACTCGGCTTTGGTCGAGAAGAGCATCGATATAAATCCTAGAGCACTAGTCGGTTTTGCCGGTTTCTCGCTTCGCCTCGGCCCTCTTGCGACGGCGAAGACGGCGCCTCATGCGCCGCCAGGTCCGGTACCGGTGGCTGCCGCGAGCAGCCGAGCGAAGAGCGAATCCGAGCGCGGAATCCGAGAACTCACCACTCCACGGAAGGTCGATCCTGACCTCCACCTGACCGGGTTCCCCACGCCTCACATGGGTCTTCTTCGGGGCGAAGTTCTCGAAAAGCTCGGTCGCGTTGGAGTTGTCGGCAAGGATGACCGCCAGAAAGTGGGTGACCCCTTCCTCGCGGGCCCTCATCGCGAGACGAGAGAGCAGCGCCTTGCCCAGCCCCTTGCCTCGCCACTCGTCAGAGATGACGATCGCCACTTCGGCCTCTCGCTCCCGGTAGGGCAGGGTGCGGATGTAGCGCGCGACTCCGATCAGGTAACCCTCGTCCGGGTCAATCGCCACCATCGCCTCGTGGTGATGATGGTCGACCTCGGTCAGGTAGATGAGATCCGACTCGCTCAGCTTCACCACCGGAGCGAAGAACCTCTGGAACCGGGCCTCCGGGCTGAGCCTCTGGAATCCCTCGGCGAGCAGGTGCTTGTCCGTCTCCCTGATCGGCCTCATCAGGACCTCGACGCCGGGGCCGAGCACCACTTTCTCCGAGTGCCTCACGGGTCGATCAGCCCCTGACGTATCGCGTACCGGACCAGCTCGACCCGGTCGCGCATCCCCAGCTTCCTCATCGCATTCGCCCGGTGGTTCTCGACGGTCTTCTCGGAGAGGTGAAGCATCTCGGCGATCTCGCGGGTCGTGTTGGCCTCGGCGACGAGCTTGACGATCTCTTCCTCCCTGGGGGTGAGATCGGACTTGGCCGGCTCGCCCCGGTCGAGCAGGTCACGGATCAGGGTCTGCTGAGCGCCGGGGGAGAGGAAGGGTTCTCCCCGCTCGACCGACCGGATCGCCTCGAGCAGGTCGGTGTCGGCCTGGGACTTCAGGACGTATCCGGAGGCTCCGGCCTTGAGCGCTTCGAAGAGGTAGCGCTCGTCGTCGTGCATCGAGAGGATCAGCACGTTGGTGTCGGGGACCTGGGCCTTGATCTCCCTGGTCACCTGGAGACCGGTGAGGCCGGGCATCTTCACATCCAGAATGGCGAGATCCGGTCGTTCCCGGATTACGGTTTCGCGCGCCTCGATCCCGTCGGCCGCCTCCGCAACCACTTCGAGGTCACTCTGCTTTTCGAGCAGAAGCCTGATTCCCGAACGGACGATGCCGTGGTCGTCGGCGATCACGAGCCTCATGCCTCGACCCCTTCCCTGACCGGGACGGACAACCTGACCGTGGTGCCGTGCTCCGGGCGGGACTCGATCTCGAGATCGCCTCCGGCGAGGATGGCCCGCTCGCGCATGCCGCCCAGCCCGAGCCCTGAAGTCGCCTGTTCAAAAGTGAAGCCGCTGCCGTCATCGGCAACGGTGAGCATGAACCGGTTGCCGACCCGGGCGAGGGTGACCTCGATCCGCGCCGCACCGCTGTGGCGGACCGCGTTCCCGATCGCCTCCTGGGAGACCCTGTAGATCACCAGTTGCAGGTCCGGGTCGAGTCCCGAAGGGTCATCCTCGCAATTGAACCCTGCGGTCAGTCCGGGAAGGTCGAGCTGTTCGACCAGGCCGGCGATTGCGGCGCGGAGGCCCAGGTCATCCAGGGCGGTTGGCCGGAGCTGACGGGCAACCGTGAGCAGCTCGTCCATGGCCTGGTGTGCGAGTCGGCTGGTTTCCTCGAGCTCCGGGGCCAGTTCGGACGGGGCTTCGGAGCGCGTCGCCTCCAGCCGGAGCAGAACGCCGGTCAGCGACTGGTTGACCTGGTCGTGGAGATCCCGGGCAACCCGTGCGCGCTCCTCCTCCTGCGCGGTCAGGGCGGCACTTGAACTTCGCCTGCGCTCCGCCTCCAGGCGGCGCATCATCCTCAGGAAGGCCAGCTCGAGCCGCTCGGCTTCTTCGGTCTCCGCCACCCCGTCTATCCAGGCAGGGACGTTCGCGCCTGGCTGGCTCAGGTCGACCTTTTCCATTTCCGTGATGACGGCCTCCAGCGGCGTGAACCGTCGCCTGAGGATCGCGATGTTGAGCAGGCAGGTCACGCCGGCCGCGATTGCCGCGATCAACAGAAGAGTCTCGATGTGGTCGGTTGAGAATCCGGTAACGAGGGCGGCTGCAGCGGTGGCCAGGGCGACCATGGCTGCGTTCAGGACCAGCACTTCGGTGAAGATCGGGCGTCGCTTCATGCTCAGGTCATCGTTTCAGTACGGGCGGCATTTTTCTCGACTTTCAGGTGAACCCGGGGGCAAATGGGGGGCAGCCCCTATGGACGAAAACGTCCGATCCCGACAGAATGCCACTCGTATTTTCAGAATCTTTGCTTCGAAGGAGGCCCGATGACAACAACCAAGCAGTCAACCTGGGGCGCAACGCTCCGCACGACGATTCTTCTGGCCACTCTCTCCGGCCTGCTCGTCGTCATCGGCTTTGCAATTGGCGGACAGCAGATGGCACTGCTCTTCCTGGGCATCGCCGTTCTCATGAACTTCGGCTCCTACTTCTTCAGCGACAAGCTCGCCCTGAAGATGAGTGGCGCCCAGCCGATGGAAGAGTCGGAGAACCCCGAGTACTTCCAGATGGTTCGCGAACTCTGTCAGCGGGCCGACATCCCGATGCCCCGGCTTTACGTGATCCCGCAGGATCAGCCGAACGCATTCGCGACCGGCCGGAACTACAACCACTCCGCTGTCGCGGTTACTGCCGGAATCACCCGCCTTCTTTCGACTGACGAGCTCCGGGGCGTGGTGGCCCACGAGCTGGCCCACATCAAGCATCGCGACATCCTGATCCAGTCCGTTGCGGCGACGATCGGCGCCACGATCACCTACATCGCCTACATGCTCATGTGGTTCGGTGGCGACAACAACTCGCCGCTCGGCCTGATCGGCATGCTGGCCATGGCGCTCCTGGCGCCGCTCGCCGCGTCGATCATCCAGCTCGCCGTCTCCCGCCAGCGTGAGTACGCAGCGGATGCCGGCGGTGCCGCGATCTGTGGCAACCCCGAGTCCCTGGCCTCGGCGCTGCTCCGCCTGGAGCAGGGGGCCGAGAACATTCCGATGAAGGGTCATGTCAGCGAGGCCTCGGAGCCGCTCTACATCGTCAAGCCATTCAAGGCGAAGGGTCTGGCCGGCCTGTTCTCCACCCATCCGCCCATCGAGGAGCGCGTCAAGCGTCTCCGTCAGATGCGCCCGTCCCTGTAATCGGTTTTCTCTCTTCTGTCCGATTGCTGGCAGTGGGGCCCCCGGGAAATCATCCCGGGGGCCTTCTTTTTTGGTCACTCCTGATTTCAGGTCACAACAGGTAGCTGTACCCTTCGTGGTCGGCTTGCGGGCTGGAATTGCCTGGCGAGTCTCGCTATACTTTTTGAAGTAACCAAATCCAGATCGAGATTTAGGGGTTTCGATGGCAACCGAACAGGCCGCGCACCAGACAATTGAAGAGATCACTCCTCAGGAGGCCTTCACCGAGCTCGACGAAGGTGGCGTGAAGCTGATCGATACCCGCGAGCCTTACGAGTACGAGGAATCGCACATCGAGGACTCCGAATTGATCCCGGTTGGAGTGATCGCGGACCGCATCGCGGCAAGCGTCGCCGACAAGGACCAGCGGATCATTCTTCAGTGCCGTTCGGGTGCCCGATCACTCACGGCTGCGCTGACTCTCGCCGATCTCGGCTACACCAACCTGGCCAACCTGACCGGCGGCATCCTGGAATGGGAGGCACAGGGCTTTCCCGTCCAGTCGAACTCCGGCCTGACCCCGGAGCAGCGCGACCGTTACTCGCGACACATTCTGCTGCCGGAAGTCGGCGTCGAGGGCCAGATCAAGCTTCTGAATGCCAAGGTGCTGCTGCTCGGCGCCGGCGGTCTCGGAGCCCCTACTGCCCTCTACCTGGCTGCGGCGGGAATCGGGACGATCGGGATCGTCGATGACGACGTGGTTGACGCCTCCAACCTTCAGCGTCAGGTGATCCACAACACCAGCCGCGTTGGTGAACCGAAATCAGCTTCAGCCCGCCAGACGATCGAGGAACTGAACCCCGACGTCAACGTCGTCGAGTACAACGTCCGCCTCGACGCGGACAACATCCTCGAGATCATCGAGGACTACGACATCATCGTCGACGGTGCCGACAATTTCCCGACCCGCTATCTGCTCAATGACGCTTCGGTCCGTCTGAGGAAGCCGGTGGTTTCGGCTTCGATCCTCTCCTTCGACGGGCAGATCTCGACCTTCGTGCCTTACGAGGGTCCCTGCTACCGCTGCCTCTACCCGACCCCGCCGCCTCCGGAGCTAGCCCCGAGCTGCTCGGCCAACGGTGTACTCGGCGCGATGGCCGGTCAGATGGGCCTGCTCCAGGCCAACGAGGTCCTGAAGCTGGTGCTCGGCATCGGCGAGCCGCTCGTCGGTCGCCTGCTGCTCTACGAAGCACTTGGCACCCACTTCACGGAGCTGAAGGTGCGGCGCGACCCCGAATGCCCGATCTGCGGTCCGAACGCCCCCGAAGTGCCGGAGTCGGAAATGGGCAAGTTCCCCGATTACGAAGCCTTCTGCGGAGGCCACGTCGGTTCCTGAACCGGCGTGACCACGCCCTCAGGCGACCGATAGGATCAGACCATGCCGTCAGTGAAGATTCCCCCCGTCCTGCGCAAGCACACCGGCGACCAGATGTCCGTGGACGTATCCGGCTCGAACGTGGGTGAGGTTCTGAACGCCCTGGTAGCCGAGTACCCCGAGACCAGCGACCAGCTCTTTTCCGGCGACGGTGAGTTGAACCGCTTCGTCAACGTCTACCTGAACGACGAGGACGTGCGCGTGCTCGACGGCCTGGAGACGGCGGTCGGCGACAGCGACACCGTGATGATCCTCCCGGCCATGGCCGGCGGGGCCTGACCCTCCAGATCCAAATCGCAGATCACCCGAAAGCCATGCATATTGCATGGCTTTCCTGTTTTCGAACCCTCTAGCTACCGGGCAGTTCTTCTTCCTGGCCGGATTGGAGGTCGGCCAGGATTTCCCGAGCCCGATCCGCGGCGGAAGCAGGCACGAAGATGTCCCTTGCTCCGGCGGCCAGAAAGTCTGGCACGTCAAAGCCCTTGTTGCGCTTGATCAGACTGGGGATGCCTTCCTGCCGAAGGATGTCCGCGATCAGTTCGGCCTCGGCCTGCTGCGCCGCCCAGGCCACCTTCACCGGTTCGGGGGCCCGCTCAGAACGCTTGAATATCGACATCTTCGACCTGCCCGTTCCGGATTTTGAATCCGCGGACATCCGGTTCATCCGCCTTCTCCAGCGAAACGATGAAGTAGACGGCGTCGGGCCAGCCACTGGCCAGGTTGATGTCGGTCTGGGAGGGATAAGCGGCCGTCTTCGTGTGGGAGTGGTAGATCCCGACGACATCGTGGCCAGCCTCGAGAATCTGCTTGTAGACCGTCAGCTGCTCTTTCGAATCCATCTCGTAACGGAGAGGACTGTGGGCGGTGTTCTCCATCCGGTGAAGGGTGATCGCCTCGTCACCGATCCCGCCGATCAGGCCGCAGCACTCGTTGGGATCGTCAGCCTTGCTGTGCTCGACCATCTCGTCGAGCAGGGCCTGCGGGATTCTCAACCGATTACCACCAGTTGGTCGCGTCTACGTCGCCGAGTTCTTCGATCGACTTGGTGTAGACGCCCGAGGACAGGTACTTCCAGCCGCCGTCCGGAATCAGGAAGACGATGTTGCCCGAATCCAGCTCGTTCGCGATGCGAACGGCAATTGCGGCAACTGCGCCCGAGGAGACACCGGCAAAGATCCCTTCCTGCTCGAGCAGCTTCTTGGTCCAGACAATGGCGTCCATGTTCGAGACCATGATCTTGCGGTCGAGCAGGGACAGGTCGATGATCGGCGGGATGAAGCCGTCGTCGAGGGACCGAAGCCCCTGGACCAGTTCGCCCTGCATCGGCTCGGCGGCAACCAGCTTGGTTTCAGGGTTGGCTTCCTTCAGCCTGCGTCCGTTGCCCATCAGTGTGCCGCCGGTGCCGAGGCCGGCCACAAAGGCGGTCACCTCGTCGAGTTCCTCGAGAATCTCGACCGCGGTGCCGTCGTAATGGGCATTGGGGTTGGCCTCGTTGCCGTACTGGTAAGGCATGTAGTACTGCGGATCCTGGGCCATCTCAAGCGCCAGCTCAACAGCGCCGTTCGAACCCTTGGCGCCCTCGGAGTAAACGATCTCGGCGCCGTACATCTGCAGCAGCTGGGTGCGCTCGGCAGTCACATTGTCCGGCATGACCACCTTGAGGTTGTAGCCCTTGCGGCGGCAGATCATCGCCAGCGAGATGCCGGTGTTTCCCGAGGTGGGTTCGAGGATGGTCTGTCCGGGACCGATCGCGCCGCTTTCCTCGGCGGCCTGCATCATCGAACGGGCAACCCTGTCCTTGACCGAACCGGTCGGATTCGCGGATTCCAGCTTGGCGAAAATCCGGACGTCTTCCTTGGGCGAGAGGGTCTTCAGCTCGACCAGAGGGGTATGCCCGATCGACTCGACGATGTCGTCGAAGGTCCCTCCGCAGGGCTTGTTCAGAAGGTCGTAGTAAGGAGTCATGATTGGCGTTGCGTCACCGAGGTACTTCATTAAGTGTAGTCACTTGGGCGACTCGTGGAAGATCCTCGCGAAAATCGTGAAATACTCACCGGGTTGCCCGTCCAGCACACAAACCTTCCCTGGAGGAAAAACGCATGAAGAAATCCCGTTTGATCGCGCTGCTTTCGGCGCTGATGGTTCTCGCAGCGATGGTGGTCGTCGTCGGCTGCGGCAGTGATGACGACAGCAGCAGCGGCAGCGGCGACTTCCAGTCCGAGCTGATCACCGAGGGCACCCTCACGGTCGGTTCCGACATCCCGTACGCACCGTTCGAGTTCGGCAAGGCTCCCGACTACACCGGCTTCGATGTCGACCTCGTAAACGAGATCGCCAGCAAGCTGGATCTCGAAGTCAAGATCGAGGACACCGCCTTCGACACCATCTTCACCGATGTTGCGCAGGGCAAGTTCGACATGGTTGCCTCGGCTGCCACGATCACACCCGAGCGTGAACAGGCCGTCAACTTCTCGGACCCGTACTTCGAGTCCGAGCAGGCCCTCCTCGTGCCTCCGGGTTCGGACATCACCTCGGTTGAGGATCTGTCCGGCGCCACGGTTGCAGCACAGGACGGTACGACAGGTGAGGCTTACGCCAACGACGAGACCGACGCAGGCCAGGTCCGGGGATTCCCGACCGGCGCTGCGGCGATCGCAGCCGTTGTCAATGGCCAGGCTGAAGCCGCCATCATCGATGCCCCCGTCGCCGAGGACGCAGCGTCCAAGGGTCAGGGTGGCTTCGAGATCGCTACCAACATCCCGACCGGCGAGTACTACGGCTTCGCTTTCGCGAAGGACACGCCGGAGCTTCTGAGCGCCGTCAACGGTGCCCTCTCCGATCTGATCGAGGATGGCACCTACGAGGAGCTGTTCCGGAAGTACTTCAAGGCGACGCCGCCCGCCAGCATCACGGACGGCACCGCAGCAGCTGACACCGGAACCACCGAGTAGGTTCCGGAACGTTTGTGGAGAGGGCGCCTTCGGGCGCCCTCTCCGTTTGTTTCACCCGGCGTTGGCAAGCCGGTTCTGAGGGAGGACAGCCATGGACGTATTTTTCGACACTTTCTTCAACTTCCAGTTCATGGCGGACCACTTCGATGTGGTCTGGCAAGGCTTCATCGTCACCCTCAAGCTCTCGGTCGTCGGCGGCATCGCCGCCCTGATCTGGGGGCTGATCCTGGCGGTCCTCAGGCAACTCCCCGGCAAGTGGCTGGCACCGGTTCGATGGATAGTGATCGCCTACATCGACTGCCTCCGGGGCATTCCGCTCCTGCTGGTGATCCTGCTTCTCTCGAGCGGTCTGGCGATCATGGCGACCGAGGGCGCCATCCCCAAAGAGATCGGCATCCCGCAATGGTTCGGTGAGTCGGATCCCTTCTGGTACGGCGTCTTCGCCCTGACCCTGACCTACGGTGCCTACATGGCCGAGGTCTACCGGGCCGGCATCGAAGCGGTTCCGAGAGGCCAGACCGAAGCGGCCCGTTCACTCGGAATGTCCCATGGGCAGGCGATGCGCTTCGTGATCATCCCCCAGGCCGTCCGCAAGGTCATCCCGCCGCTGCTCAACGATTACATCGCCCTGATGAAAGACACGGCCCTGGTCAGCGTCATCGGGCTTGTAGAGGCGGTCCAGGCCGGTCGGGACCTCTACTCGGAGTTCTACAACCCGTCGGGATACACGCTGGGAGCATTCTTCTTCCTCATCGTGACCATCCCGCTCGCCAGGTTCGTCGACAGACTGATCAAGAAGCAAAACGAGAAGTTCCAGAGGGGAATGCCGTGAGCGACAAGAATTCGACGACGATGGTCAGGGAAGTCGCCAAGGGCGAAACGATCCTCACCGTCTCGGGCCTGAAGAAGACCTACGGCAAGCTCGAGGTGCTTCGGGACATCGACCTGAACATCAAGAAGGGCGAAGTCATCTGCGTCCTCGGACCAAGTGGCTCCGGCAAGAGCACCATGCTGCGCTGCCTGAACCTGCTCGAGTTGCCCACGGCCGGCAAGATCGAGCTCAAGGGCGAGGTCGTCTTCGACGGGGGCAAGCCCAAGAATCTGGACGAGCTTCGCCGGGAGACGGGGATGGTCTTCCAGTCCTTCAACCTCTTCCCGAACATGACCGCAAAGGGCAACGTTTCGATCGCCCAGATCCGGGTCAGGGGACGCAAGAAGTCGGAGGCCGACAAGAGGTCCATCGAGCAGCTTTCGAAAGTCGGACTCGACGAGAAGGTCGACGAGTACCCGGACCGACTTTCCGGGGGTCAGCAGCAGCGGGTCGCGATTGCCCGCGCGCTGGCCATGGACCCGGAGATCATGCTCTTCGACGAGGTGACCAGCGCGCTCGATCCCGAACTCGTCAAGGGCGTCCTGGATGTGATGCGCGGGCTCGCCGATTCCGGCATGACCATGATCTGCGTAACCCACGAGATCGGATTCGCCCGTGAGGTAGCCGACCGGGTGATCTTCATGGATGAGGGCTACATAGTCGAGGAGGGATCTCCGGATCAGGTGATCGGCGATCCCAGGGAAGAGCGGACCCGACAGTTCCTGGGTCTCGTTCTCGATCACTGAACATGGTGCGGGGGATGTCAGGGAGGACGCTGTGAGTACGGTCGAGATGAGTGGGCGGGCTTACGAGTTCGGCCACATGGAGACCTTCATCTCCGGCGCGACGATCAGGATTCGCGAATTTCCGAACCTGAGTGCTGTGACCGACGCGTTCGGTGATTTCCGGATCCGGGTACCCGACGGGTCACTGGTAACCCCGTACATCGAGACCGGGGGAGGGACGGTCACCAGAAGGCCAAGGGACGGCGATCCGTTCGAGGAAGAGAGCCACTGGAACGAGATCGACCTCCAGACGTTCAGGACCGATGGCGAGGATCTCCGGAACGTGAACTTCCAGACTCCGCCCGACGCCGAGTTCGAGGCGCTCAAGGCTCTTCTCGAGGTCCCTTCAGGCGAGGATGGCCGTCCGCTCCAGTCCGTCATCGTGACGACATCCTCGGCCCGGAACGTTCGGGGAGTCGAGTACGAGACGTTCTGGGAGAGGACCCCTCACGGGGTTGCCGGCGCGACCGCCTCGGCAGATCCCGAACTACCGCAGCCGGTCTACTTCAACGAGTACGTGGTTCCGGACTTCACCCGGACCGAGACTTCGATTGACGGTGGCATCATCTGGCCGATCGTCCCGTCAGGGACCTACCGGATTACCACGACCTCGGCCGATCACCGGTTCGCCTCCTTCACGGCTACCTGCGCGCCCGGACGGGTGGTGAACGCCAACCCGCCGTGGGGTGCCTTCGAGCTGTCTCCCGGTGAGAACGAGCCTGCCAGCTGCTGATTAGCTGAGCGGGAAATTCTTTCCCGGTCACCGCACCCAAAAGAGGTCCAACCTGTTTGAATGGCTGGAACAGACAATTCGAACCCCGATTCAGGGGCAGAGGGAGCAGGACGGAATGACGAGGAGAGTGGCAGGAATACTGGCCGTGGCCAGTGCCGCAATTTTGATGTTCGCTGGAGTCCAGGCAGCATCAGCCGCAAAGACCGTGACGATCAGCGGCAAGGCTTTCGTGTTCAACCACATGGACACATATATCTCCGGTGCCACCATCAAGGTGCGTGAGTTCCCGAATATCTCGACCACCACTGATGACCTTGGTGACTACGTCCTGACTGTGCCTGACGACGCCAACGTCACTCCGTACATCGAGTCCGGCGAAGGTCTGCTGACCAAGTACCAAAAGTCTGAAACCAATACCCCCAAGGGGACGGTCCAGACCCACTGGAACGAGATCGACCTGCAGACCTTTCACACCCGTGGCGAGAACATCGTGAACGCGAACTTCCAGTCTCCCCAGGACGCCGAGTACAACGGCCTGATGGCGCTGCTCTCGGTGCCAAAGAATCCGGAGACCGGTCGCCCCGAGCAGTGCGCGATCGTGACCACTTCCTCGGCCCGCAACGTTCGGGACACTGACTACTTCGGCTACTGGGTGAACACCCCCCACGGCGTGCCCGGAGCCACTTCGATCGAGTTTCCTGCAATTGACGGGCCGATCTACTTCAACGAGTACGTGATTCCTGACAAGACCAAGACCTCGAGCTCGGAGGACGGTGGAATCATCTGGCCGGTGGTGCCGACCGGGACCTACCGGATCGTCACCTCCGCGCCTGACGCACAGTTCGCCAGCTTCCTGGCCACCTGCGCGCCCGGCCGCGTAATCAACGCCAACCCGCCTTGGGGCGCCTACGAGCTCGCTCCGGGCGAGGAGCCCCTGGGTGCCAGCAATGTGGCCGCCAACCTGGTTTCCGCCAAGGTGACCCGCAAGGGCAAGACGAAGCGGACTGCTTCAGTCGTCCTCAACATCGGCGAAAGCATCGACGCGACTGTCAACCTGAAGGCCGGTGGAAAGGCCGTAGGCAAGGTCCTGACCCTGAAGCCGGGCAAGCGGACGGTGACGCTGAACGTCAGCCAGACCGTCAAGTCAAAGCAGGCCACCGTCGTGGTCAAGCTGAAGGATGCCTCGGGCGTTTCGTTCACCACCGTCAAGAAGGTGAACCTGCCGAAGGTGATCAAGAAGTCGAAGAAGCGGGCCGCTCGCAGGTAGCCCCTTCACCAGCAAACCGAACGCGGAAGCCTCCCCTGTGGAGGCTTTCGCGTTTCTTGGGCTAAGGCTCCGGCTCGACCGGTCCGAGAAGCTCTTCTGGTGAGGGCAGTGTCGTGAGTTCGGCCTGGGGCCTGGCCAGATCCCTCAGGTACTCGCGCCACATGTCCTCGACCTCCCTGATCGGCAAATCGAAGGCGACTTCGAGGTTGGCGACCGGACCGTCTCTCCTCAGTCGGCCTATCAGGAGTTCACAGGCTCCACCTCCCCGGTAGTCCTCGAGCAGGTCGAAGATCGTGCCGCCAAGAATGATCGCGTCCCGTCTCGACGGCGGAAAGCTGGGTCTTGAGCCTTCCCGGAGCCTCCGGATGACCGCGGCGCGGAAGAAGTCGACCTGGCGGGCAAAGTGCTGGGCGCCTCCCTCGACGAGCCAGGCCCAGTTGAGATACCTGAAAAAGCGCATCGGCGTCCAGGGCGGCGGGATGCGCTCGTTGTTGGCGGCCAGCACGATCTGCGTGTACAGGCGCTCCGCAGTCCCGCGCAGCGCCTCGTAGGAGGCCTCGCCTGCCGCCCGCTTCTCCATCGGCTTCTCACCCAGCACGTGGACCTCGGTGGCCATCGGCCAGCCGGCCAGGTAGCGACGGCCGGCCGGGGCTGCCGCAAATCGGACGAAGGGAAGAAAAGGGTGGGCTGCGGTCAGCCAGATGGGGGAGGGGTGAACGACGATCGAGACGCCGCTCGGCACGACCTCGAAACGGTCCTCGAGCTTGAGACTGAGATCCTCAAGCCGGTCGAGGAGATCCTCCGCATAGGCGCGGTCACCGTCTTCGTGGCGCGCCGTGAAGGTCAGCGATGTCGTCTCGATCCACGTCACCGCCGCAGCCTATGCGACCCGTTCGCAGGAACCCGAAGCCCACTGGTCCGGTGAAACTGAGAATGCTTCATCAAGCTCCACTTTCAGTTTCACCGGGAGTGGATTCGGGCCTTCGGGTGGAGTTCCCGACCTGCGGGTTGCGGAGGGGAGGCTCCCCGGTATGGAGGAACGAAAAAGGCCCGCCGAAGCGGGCCCTTTGCCGACAGATCCCGCCCGACCATTTACAAATCAAATGGGCGGGCGAGTTCCTGTTGCGATCCGGTGAAGACCGGATGGCGTGCAGCTAAACCAGCGCAGGTTCGCGTTCGCCGGTGCAGATCGAACGGATCTCGTTGGTCGCGAACTCGAACTCCTCGTCCGACATGACCGGGGTGCCCTCGAAAGGCAGGTCGCGGTCGATCTCGACCCAGGAGCGGCAGCCGTGGTACTCCTCCCGGACCCGGACGGTTACCGGGCGGGGGATGCGGTGAACCCGCAGCAGCACGAGGTGCAACGGATGGCGCGGCTTCCAGCTCAGACGCTTGTGGGCGTAATCCGTGGTCCAGATGTAGAACGGGGACAGCGCATCCACGATCCGGGGATCCTCGATTGTGATGTCCTCGGCTACCTCGGCCCAGGCACGGATCCGTACACGGTCGGGCTGAGGGATCCCGCCGTCCTGGAGAAGTGCACGGGCCGGCGGCTCCTCGTCGGGCCAGACGCCCTCTTCAAGGGCACGGTCGAGCTCGGGGTGGTGAGAGGCACGCACCAGGTCATTCTGCTGGTGGTCAAACGTGGGATATAGGAAGAAGCGGTCGTGCTCGAGCTCGAAGTGCTTGTTCTCCTCACGGATTCCTCCCTTTCGGAGGGTGAGAAGCTGTTCGCCTTCGGCGAGGGCTCGCACGGTCACTGCCCATTCCTTGAACGCAATTGGCATAGGTATTCAGTCAGGGGTTGAGGTTGCTACGGACAGGTACTACTGCAGACACCTGTACGGGGCGAGAGGAGGCATGACTGGCTGCCGCGGGCTCCGTAAGGGTCTGCGACATTACAGAGCGAACCGGCGAAAATCAAGTCATTGTGCCAAGAATCACGTAGTTGGCCGCAATGTGTACTCAGATTTCACGAATCAGCCGGTAGATGCCGTCGGCTCCTCCGTCGATTCTCCAGCCCGGCGGAACGAAGATCGTTGCCTCTCCAAGGTCGATTGTCTGCGGGCCTTCAAGCGCGACTTCCGGGGCCGGTGCCGGTCTGAATCCCGGGCCCTCCCGCAGGTAGCGCCGACGGACCGTGACCAGCTCGATCGGCGCCGCCGAGTCCGAGTAGCCGTAGCGTTCCTCGTGGGCCGCTTCGAACAGTTCGCGCAACCTCGTGGCAGTGGGAGGCTTCGTAGCGGCCGACCCTTCGTTGACCGTCAGCTCGAAGGACTGGCCCTGGTAGCGGATGTCCCACGCGACCTGATCGGCGTCACCGGCCAGACGCTGGAGGGTCTCGGGCTGAAGTTCCTCCTCTTCCATGAGGACTGTGTGGACCTGGTCGCTGCGGCGCTCGGCAGCGGCGAGCCCGAGGGCGCTGAACACACCGCCCGTGGAGGGGACAACGATTCGGCGGATTCCGAGCTCGTCGGCGACACCTGCCGCGTGGAGCGGTCCCGCGCCACCGTAGGCAAGGAGCGTGAAGTCACGCGGATCGAGGCCACGCTGGACTGTCACGACCCGGAGCGCCCGGACCATCTCGGCATTGGCCACCGTGATGATCCCTTCGGCGCAGGCCTGATCGCTGATCCCGAGTTCGCCTGCCAGCTCGCCGATCGCCTGCCGGGCGAGTTCGACGTCAAGGGTGATGCCTCCCGGCAGGACGCTGCCAGGAGTCAACCGGTCAAGGAACAGATTGGCGTCGGTCACCGTGGGCAGCTGGCCGCCGAGACCGTATGAAGCCGGACCGGGCCTGGCCCCGGCCGAGCGGGGACCGACTCTCAGGGCACCGCCACTGTCACGCCAGGCGATCGAACCACCACCGGCTCCGACTGTGTCGATGTCCACCATCGGCAGGGCCACAGGCCGACCCTCGACCTCCTTCGTGCTGGCTTCGTGAATCCGGCCCTCCTCGACCACACAGACATCGCAGGAAGTGCCTCCCATGTCGAAGCAGAGCAGGTTTGGCTCGCCGGACAGCCCGGCGATCATGGCCGCAGCAGCGGCCCCTCCGGCCGGCCCGGACAGAACGGCGGCAGCGGCGTGAGCGGAAACCTCCTTGAGGGGAGCGACTCCGCCGCTCGACTGCATGATTTCCGGTTCCGGGAGGCCTTCTTCCCCGGTCCGTCCGGCGAGCTTCGACAGGTATCCGGAAAGGAGTGGCGAGAGAGCGGCATCAATCTCTGTGGTCGCCGCGCGCTCAAACTCCCGGAAGGTCCCGACCACCTCGTGGGAAAGCGAAACATGAACCGATTCGCCGAGTCGCTCGCGGATCGCCTCGCCGATCTTGACCTCATGGTCCGGGAAGCGGTACGAGTGGAGCAGACAGACTGCGACCGACTCGACGCCGAGGGCTTCGATCTCGGCCGCGACTCTCTGTGCCTCCTGGTCTGTCAGCTCCAGGGTCACACCCTCGGGTCCGCATCTTTCTTCGACGCCGATCCGAAGCTCCGGCGGCACCAGGGGGGCGGGGTGAGTTGCCTGGAGCCGATAGAGCGAAGCCCGGTTCTGGCGGCCGATCTCGATCAGGTCGGTGAAGCCCCGGGTCGCCACGAACGCTGTCCGGGCGCCCTTGGACTCGAGTAGGGCGTTGGTGGCAACGGTCATGCCGTGGGCAAAATGACCGACCTGCTCCGGCCTGGTCCCCGACTGGTCCAGCACCTGTCGGGTCGCGTCCATGACGCCAGCCGACTGGTCTTCGGGAGTCGTGGGAGCCTTTCCCGTGAACGTGCCCGCCTCAGTGATCATGACGGCGTCGGTGAAGGTTCCGCCAACGTCAACGCCGAGGATCGCCTGTGACTCACGGTCGGCCAAAGCCGCCCCCGCCGGGAGTCTCGATACGAAGCCGGTCCCCGGCCTGAAGCGTTCCATCCGACTTCGGTGGAAGATTCTCGACGTCGCCGTCTTCCCGGATCAGGAGGTTCCGGCCGGTCTTCCCCGGCTCGCCGCCCGAACTGCCCGCCGGGGCATGTCGCCTCCGTTCGGTGAGAAGGGCGAAGGTCATCGGCTCGGTGGCGATCAGTTCCCTTGTGAGCCCGTCGCCCCCGCGGTGCCCGCCGGCCCCGCCGCTTCCCCTGCGGACCGAGTACTCGGCTGCTCGCAGCGGGAACTCGGTTTCAAGGGCTTCGATCGGCGTATTCAGAGTGTTGGACATCGCCACATGGACCGCCGAAGGTCCGTCCGAGTCCGCCGAAGCAGCCTGTCCGCCCCCAAGGGTCTCGTAGTAGGTGAAGCCGTCATTGCCCAGGGTGAGGTTGTTCATCGTGCCCTGGCCCTGCGCCAGGCCGAAGGCACTCAGGCAGATATCCGCGACCCTCGACGAGGTCTCGACGTTGCCCGCGACGACCGCACTCGGGTAGGACGCATTCAGCAGGCATTCATCGGGGACTACGACGTCGACCGGGCGCCACGAGCCGGAACTGGCAGGTATGTCGGGATCGGTCAGGACCCTGATCGCAAACAGGCAGGCGGATTCGGTCACCGCAAGCGGGCAGTTCAGGTTCCCCGGGTCGGGTCCGGCGGTGCCGGTGAAGTCGAACCGGATCTCGCTGCCCGACACGGTCGCCTCAAGCCTCAGATCCAGGTCGCCTTCCCGGCCTTCAAGAACATCCGTACCTTGGTAGGTCCCATCCGGGATCCGTTCGATTTCCGCCCTGGTCCTCTCTTCGGCGTAGGCGATCACGCCGTCCATCGCTCCAAGCAAACCGGCCGCACCCCTGGCGGCCGCCATCGCCTCGAGCCGGGCTACCCCGGCACGATTCGCAGCGAGCTGAGCCCGGAGATCGGCTTTCCTCTGCTCGGGCTGACGCATCAGGGTCACGACTTCGAGGATCGATTCCTCATCGAGAATCCGGGGAGGGATCACGACACCCTCGTCGAGAAGCGTCCGTGACCCTGCCGGCATCGAGCCGGGCACTTCTCCCCCCACATCGGCGTGATGCGCCCGGTTCGCGGCAAACCCGATCAGCTCGCCTTCGAAAAAGGCCGGCGTTACGACTGTGATGTCAGGAAGGTGGGTGCCCCCGGAGTAGGGGTCGTTGAGGAACCAGGAGACCCCGGGCACATGCGGTTTGCCGGCCACGGCCATGACGGAAGCGGGCATAGAGCCGAGATGAACCGGAATGTGTTCGGCCTGCATGACCATTTCGCCGTCGGCCTTGAACACGGCCGCCGAACAGTCGCGGCGTTCCTTGATGTTGGCCGAGTGGGCCGAGCGGATGAGTACTGCGCCCATCTCCTCGCAAGCCGACGCGAGGGCTCCGGCTGTCACCTGAACCTCCACCGGATCCGGACCGGATCTGGAATCGGTGGCCACGCGTGCCCCCTGGTTCAGTCCCAGTGACGGAGTTCGATCTCTCCGTCAGGCCTGTAGATCAGATGTGTGAAGTCGAGCGCCGGATCGGTTTCCGGATAGTCGGTACGGCGGTGGCCGCCGCGGGATTCCCGGCGGTTGAGGGCAGTCGCCCCGATTGCCCTGGCGAGCAGATACGGGTCGTCAGCCAGGCGGGCCAGACCGTCGGCATCGCGAAGGGGGCCAGCCAGCTCCCAGATTGCCTCACGGGTCGGAGGCTGGGGAGGATCGAATCGCCAGACAGTCGGTTCAGGCATCGGGCCAGGCTCTTCCCTGAGGCCGGCGAGAGCCGCGCGGCGACCGAAAACGAAGCACTCCGTCAACGAGTTGGAGGCGAGCCGGTTGGCACCGTGCAATCCGGTGCACGCGCACTCACCAGCCGCGTAGAGGCCGGCAATCGAAGTTCGCCCGTCGAGGTCCACAGCGATGCCGCCCATCATGTAGTGGGCTCCGGGCGAGATCGGCACGGGCTCACTGGCGGGGTCGAATCCGGCTGAGACCAAGAGTTCGAAAACGCTCGGGAACCTTGACGGACTGATCTTCCGCAGATCGATCGTCACTTCCCTTCCGTCCTGTTCGGCGATCTTCGTCAGGATCGCCGCGGTCACGTCATCCCGGGGTGCCAGTTCGTCGGTGAACCGGTTGCCTTCGGCGTCGAGCAGAGTTGCGCCTTCTCCCCGGATCGCCTCGGTGATCAGGGCCCCGTCAAAGGCGCTGCCGGGGGCCGAGAGGCAGGTCGGATGGAACTGGCAGAACTCGAGGTCAGCCAACTCGGCGCCGGCGGCGCTGGCGAGTACCGGTCCGGCCCCGATCGCTCCCCACGGGTTCGAGGTCCTTCGCCAGAGCGCTGCCGCTCCTCCGCTTGCCATCAGGGTGGCTGAACTGCGGACGACG
Source organism: Solirubrobacterales bacterium (assembly GCA_020438355.1). Taxonomy (GTDB): domain Bacteria; phylum Actinomycetota; class Thermoleophilia; order Solirubrobacterales; family 70-9; genus 67-14. Next base: position 253,996 of record JAGQUT010000001.1, read on the forward strand.
CCAGTTTCGGTGACAACTCCGAAGCAGCGTTCTCCATCGCTCACAAGGGCCACCGCGGAGGTCTCTTCCAGGACGTCGATCCTGTCCATGTCGGCAACCATCTGGGCCAGTGCCTGGGTGATTTCGCGGCCCGTCTGGCTGCCGCCAGCGTGGATGATCCGGCGGTGGCTGTGGCCACCCTCGAGAGCCAGCGAGAGCGAGCCGTCAGGTTCGCGGTCGAAGTTCATCCCGCGCCGGATCAGGTCATCCACTATTCCCGGACCCTCGCTGGTCAGTACCTCGACGGCAGAGGCCCGGCAGAGATTGCGGCCGGCGGCCATCGTGTCCTCGAAGTGCAGTTCGGGAGAATCTTCGGAGTCGAGTGCCGCTGCGAGACCTCCCTGGGCGTGGAAACTGGAGCTCTCGGCGAGCGACTTGCGAGAGACCAGGCAGACGGATCCACCTTCCTCGGCAGCGCAGAGTGCTGCCCAGAGCCCGGCGGCGCCACCACCGACCACCGTCACGTCATAGGTCCCGAGGTCCCGCTCTTCCTGCTCGGCGGGCATTCAGCTACGGGATCGCATCTACGCGGGACCCGCTCCGTCGGCGCCGCGGGCCAGGTCTTCGAGTTCCTGGAGTGTCAGACCCTCTTCCAGGCCCCTGGCGATCAGGTCGGCTTCCCGGTCGATCTTGGCGACTTCGGCAGCCTGCTCGGACAGTCGGCGTCGGTCGAAGCTTCCTGCCGAGGCCATCTCGACGGTCATCTGGCCAAGCTCACCGAGGTTGCGGCGACGCATTTCGTCGAGCTCCCGCAGGTGGTCCTGCATGGCTCTGCGTTCGCGTCCGGTCTGTCCGCCACGGCTGAAGAGGCCCATCAGTTGCCTCCCGTTTCCTTGCCGGACTCGTCACCCTTGGCAATCTCCTGGCGCAGCGCCGAGATCTGGCCTCGCAGCCAGTTCACAGCGGCCTCTCTCGCTTCGGCCTCGGTGGCCGAACCGGACCCTCCGGCGGGTGCCGCGGTCTCCTTCGCCTGATTTTGGGCTTCAGTCGCGGCTGCCTCTGCCGCCTCAACCCGCGCCTCTGCCAGTTTCGCGGCCTGTTCAATTTCCTTGAGGCGGGCGGCGGCCATCGTCAATGCTTCTTCCTTTGAAGCCTTCTCTGCGGCGAGCTCGGCCTCAAGCGAGGCTACCCTGGCGCTGAGGACGGGATCAGGTTCACCAGGAGCGGTCGGAGCGGCACCCGGTTCGCCCGTCATCTCGGCGGCGAGGGCAGCATCGGCCTCAATCTCGGCGGCCTGTCCGCGTACCCATTCGGCGGCGGCTTCCCGGCCCGCGGCGGTCTCACGCACGAGCTTCGCTTCGGCCCGACTGGCCTTTTCCTCCGCCGCGGCGATCGCGGCGGCGGCTTTCTCGAGTGACTGGTCGAGCAGGGAACGGCTGGATTCGACCTCGCGAGTGATTGCCGTCAGTTCGGTCTTTGCGTCGGCGTTGGTTGAGGCTTTCGCGGCCTCCATTGCAGTTTTCGCGCGGGCTTCGCTGTCGGTTATCTGCTTCTCGAGAATGTCGAGCGGGTCGGTGGGCTCCGGGGCCGGCGGGGCCGGGGGCGGCGGCACGGCGATCGGCTTCTTCGCCGGATCCTTGGCAGTTTCGGCAGGTGCTGCGGGGGCCTCAGGCGTCTTGGCAGCTGGTGCGGGAGCCGCCGGTTTCGGGGCGGGTGCCGGGGCGGCCGGGGCGGAGGCGGCCGGCGGAGTTGCCGGCTCGGCGGGGGGCACCTCGGCCTCTTCCTTCTCCTTGCGCTTTCTTTCCTTCTCCGCCTTCTTTGCGGCCTTCTTTTCGGCCCGGCTCAGCTTTGGTTCTTCGTCCGGGGCGTCTGGCAGCTCGTGTTCGGCGGTGTACTCCGCAGTGTGCTCGGCCGACCCGGGGAGGGAATGCTCCGCCGTGTACTCGCCCGTTGCCGGTACCGCGTGCTCGGCGGTGTACTCGCCGGTTGTCGGGTAGGCATGCTCGCCAGTCGGCAGTCGGTACTCCCCGGTGACCGGGAAATCTTTCTCGGTGGTTGATGGCCCTTCAGGTTCATTACCGGCAATCAACTCACTAAGTTCATTCTCGACCTCCGCGACTTCGGCGGCCCCGCGGGCAAGCAGGTCGTCGTCCCAGGCGTTCTGCACATACATGCCGAGGACGAGCTCCCCGAGCGCCTCGCGGCGGTCGAGAAGGAGATCCTCCAGCTGCCTCTGCTTCTTCTTGAGGGCACCCTTCCTCATCAGTTCCCACCATCATTACCTATGTCGCCGCCGGAAACACGTGCGCCCCCTGATTTTCCACTGAACTCCGGTCCCCCTTGGCGCTCCGGCTCAAGCAGATCCCGGTAGGCGAGAGCCACGCGATCGGCCATTCTTCGGGCAGAAAGTGCTTCGGCCCGGGCCCTGCCGTCGGTCCTGGGATCCGCCTGGGAAAGCAGCCCCGAAGCAAAGTCTCCCCACGCGCCCGGGTCGAAGTCGAGACAAAGACTCTGCGGCAGTCCCCGGAGCGCGTGGGGGGCGATCCCGACAGGGGTGGACAGCACGGGCACGTCACAGGCAAGCGACTCCAGGCAGGCGAGTCCGAACCCCTCGTAGTCGGAAGTCACCAGCACCGCATTTGAGGCGTTCATCCACAGGGGCATCTGATCGGGTTCGATTCCGCCGCCCGTGATCAACTTCGCGCCGGCTGCGGACGCGACCTGTCGTGCCCGGTCAGCGCGCTTCTCTGGCCGGTCGGGGTCGGCAGGGAAGAAGAGAAACGGGACGTACGGATCGAGGCCGAGGGCGTTCCTTGAAGAAGCACGGTCCGACGGTGAAAAACGGGAGAGGTCGGCTCCGCAGGGCAGCACGGCACTGCGACCCTCCGGCATAGGCAGGCCCGGCCGGCCCGCCTCCTCCTCGAACAGGGACCGTGAGGCACCGGCCACCAGGGCGATCCGCCTGGTAAGGATCCGTGACATTCGGCCAACCACCCGGTGCCGGACATCGGTTCCGTGAAAAGTGACGACGAGCGGATCCGCGCCTGCCAGCTGGGCGCACCAGCCAGCCAGCCCGTAATGCGCGTGGACAAGGTCGTAGCTGGTGTCGCGGAGCATCTGGCGGATCCGGCGGGTCGCCGGCAGGTACTGGTCCTTTCCCGGCTGGAAGCTGAACAGGTCAACGTCAAGCCCTTCCTCCCGCAGGGCTTCGACCTGATCTACAACCCAGCGTCCGCGCTGGGGGGTCGCCGGGTCAGCCCCGAAGTTCATGACAACCAGAACCCGCATCCGCGCAGGTTACCCGCAACCTCCGCTGCCAATCCGTGACTGAGTGATGCGCGAATTGTTCTCCCCTCGTCTTGTTCGGTCACTTCCGCTTCTGGACGATCGAAGGCGACAAAGGCAACCCGTTGGAGGAGGTAGCAATGCTTTACAGGACGTTGGGAAACGCACACGCGCTGGCGATCACCAGAGGGGAGGAAGTAAGGCGGCGGGCGCTGGAAAGGTCCGGACAGGGAACGGTCGAGTATGTGGGACTGATCCTGCTGGTTTCGCTCCTGATGCTCGGCATGGTCGCAGCGATGAAGGGATTCTCCGGCAGGCAGGGCACCGAGCTGGCCGAACTGATCGTCGACAAGATCCAGTCGGCCGTCGACAAGATCGCCTTCCGCTAGGGGCCGGGGTACGGGGTCCAGCGGTCGGACTCAAAGGGGATCGAATTCGACCGCATGACCCTGGCCACCTCTGGCCCGATCTGGTCGAGTCTCTCGTATGTTCGCCGGACCAGTTCGCGGGCCGTAAGTTCGGGGCCGAAAACCGTCTGCGCCAGACGTTGAAGCAACTCAACCTGGGCCATCGCTTCGACCCGCCTTCCCTCGGCGCCAATCGCCGAAAGGGCTATCGGCCGGTCATCGGGTGCGAAGGTCCCGAAACGATTCACGAAGACGAGGCTTTCGGATGTGCCCGCGAAACCCAGGGCGGCCACCAGGTCCTCTGCCTCGAACCTGGCGTCGAGGCGACCGAGCCAGTAAGGCACCTCGGCCCAGGCGAGTTGGGTGAGCTGAGCCGAGGTGAGCCAGATGAGCGTGACATCGACCAGGGTGCCGGGGCTGGGGAAGATCGTCGCCGGCATGGCGCCGTAAAGAGCCAGTTCCGCTGATGCGCCGACGTCGAAGTCCTCCAGCCGCCCGGTCACGGCGAGCAGGGTTCGGTCCGGGGGCTCGGTGAAGTGGGCGAACTTTCGCCAGAGGCCTTCCGGCGAGGCATTCGAACCGATGGCCAGCATTGGTGTCCGGTCGGAGCCTGGCCCGGTAAAGGTCTCGAGCACCATCGTGCGCTCGTCCCGATCGAGATCCGCGAGCAGTCTGCCCTCGCCGTCATCAAGGACAAACGAACCGGTCGGACGGGCCCACGGGTAGCCGGTGCTCAGATCGAAGACCTCGTCCGTGTATTTCCGGGCGGGCATCTGGCGGCTCATCGAAACCCAGAGATCATGGAACTCGTCCTCGTCGAGCAGCAGTCGTTCGACCAGTTCGGGTTCACCAAGGTCGGGCCAACGCCAGTTGTCGCGAGTCGGCTCCATTCGTCGCGATTATCCAGAGTCGGGCAGGACAGCCACCCCCTTCGGTCTGGAAGACTCCGAAAGATGAGCGATTCGATCTCCCGCAGCCATGACCGAACACCTGCCGACCTCCGTCCGGTAACGATTGAACCGGGTTTCGTTGGTAGTGCCGACGGATCGGCCCTGATCTCATGCGGGGGGACCCGGGTCATCTGCACGGCGTCCGTCCAGGACCGTGTGCCGAGATGGATGGAAGGTAGGGGTCGGGGCTGGGTTACTTCCGAGTACGCGATGCTCCCAGCCTCGACGGGTGACCGCAAGCAGCGGGACATCAGCAAAGGCAAGCAGGACGGACGCGGGGTGGAGATCCAGCGGCTTATCGGGCGCTCGCTCAGGGTCGGAATCGATTTCGAAGCCCTCGGGGAACGCAGCGTCTACGTGGACTGCGACGTGCTCGAGGCCGATGGTGGAACCCGCTGTGCGTCGATCACGGGTGGCTGGGTCGCCCTCAGGCTGGCGATGGCCGGGCTCCTCGAGGACGGTCAGATCGAACGAATGCCACTCACCACCTCGGTCGCGGCAGTCAGCGTTGGCATGGTCGACGGCCAGCCGGTCTGCGACCTCGACTACCCGGAGGATTCCCGCGCCGAGGTCGACGCGAACGTCGTCATGACCGGCGACGGCGGATTGGTCGAGGTTCAGGCGACCGCCGAGCGGACACCTCTTTCGCGCGCCTCCCTGGACGAGATGCTCGCGCTCGCCGAAGCCGGCATAGATCGCCTGCGCGAGTTCCAGATGGCTGCGATCGGGAAGTGAGACAACGGCTTGATCCTTTCCAGCCGCAACGATCACAAGATCAGGGAACTGGGAGAGATACTCACCGGGGTTGACTTGCGAGGTCTGCCCGAGGATGTCGAGCTGCCTCCCGAGACCGGAACGACGTTTGACGAGAACGCCCTGATCAAGGCCCGCGCAGCGCGGGAAGCGACCGGGGAATCGGTGATCGCCGACGATTCGGGACTTGAAGTGGATGCCCTTGACGGGCGACCCGGCGTTTACTCGGCGCGCTACGCGGGAGAGGACGCAACCGACGGTGAGAACCTGGCTCGGGTCCTCGCCGACCTGAGCGAGGCCGAATCAGGCAGGCAGGGCGGCCCCTTCACCGCTCGCTACGTTTGCGTGATCGCCTTGATTGACGAGTCAGGGGAACACCTCTTCCGGGGCACCTGCGAGGGGGAGATGATCCTGGATCCGAAAGGGGATGGAGGGTTCGGCTATGACCCGGCCTTCGTCCCCGACGCGACCGGCACCGAAGACCGTCGAACGATGGCGGAACTTTCCCCGGAGGAAAAGAACAGCATCAGTCATCGCGGGGCCGCGGCCGGGATGCTTGCCGCTCATCTTGGAGTCAGCTGAACCTGACTCCAAGAGCCGTGGGCAACTTCAGTTGTCGCTGGAGTGCCGTGGCAGGAGATTCACAGATGCTGCGACGCCGACGGCCGCAATTGTCGCTGCGTAGCCCGCGTAACCGGCAATGGCAGTAATTACTGTGGCGATCGCACAGGTCGCTACGACGGTGATCCAGGAGGCCTGGGCAAGGGTCATGGCCGGTATGTTCCTACACCGTGGCGGATACGAACAGAAAGACCTCGGGGCCGGGCCCCGACAACCCGGGTCCCCAGGCAGCGCTGGTTGACGCCGCAGCCCGGGTTTTGGAGAACCTGGCCGAACTCGAGCCGGAACTGGTCAATGCCGGGATCTTCGACCGGAACCTGGAAGCCGTCTGCGTTACCTCGGCATCTCCCGACTGGCCGAAACAGGCTGTTGCGCTTCTTGAGGCTCTCGATTCCAGTTCAGGAGAGGAAGTTTTCGATTCCGCCCACATCGCCGAAACCGACGGCGAGGTGTTCGCCGTGACCGAGGAGGGACTCTCCCTGGTTGCGGTCACGGGCAGGTTCGTCCTGGCTTCGCTCACTTCGTACGACATGCGGATGGCGCTTCGGGATGCCGCGCGGGCAGCATCTTCGTCTGGGGACGTTGAACCGCTTGATAATGGGGAAAACGGAGGATCGGAAGATGCTTAAACCCCACCGCGTCGTGCTCGACAAGGTCAGCTCCTATACCGACGAAGCCGCCGCCTTCATGCGCCGCCGCCGCCACCAGCGCCGTGAGTTCGTGCGGATTCGCTTCCAGAGCGGAGCTGAGTCCGATTTGCCGGTTGATGGTGCGGGGGCCCGCCGGATTTCCGAAGCTGCCCGGCGCCTTATCGAACTCGGCTGAAATCTGCACTCCGGTCCTGACGCCGGAGGTGGCAGAAATGGCATCCGAATGCGGTGTTACGGTTCTGCCATTCCCTAAACCGAGGAGGATTACTGACGTGACCAAAGCAGAGTTTCTTGAGAAGGTCGCCGGCGACGAGCGCATCGGGAGCAAGAAGGCTGCGGCTGACGCCGTGGATTCGGTCCTGGACGCCATCACCGACACCCTGACCGCCGGTGGCGAAGTCAACTTCACCGGCTTCGGCAAGTTCCACGTCGCCGAGCGCAGCGCCCGCCAGGGCGTCAACCCCCGTACCGGTGAGCGCATCACCATCGCCGGTGGCAAGGTTCCGCGCTTCTCGGCCGGATCCGCTCTGAAGAAGCAGGTCAAGGGCTGAGCCTCTTCATTGATCAGACTGCGGCGCTCGTAGAGGAGCGCCGCAGTCAGATCTGCCTCGGTCTGGATCCCGATCCGGCCGGGC
>JAGQUT010000020.1 GCA_020438355.1 Solirubrobacterales bacterium
CTTCTCGGCGCAAGCCTGGGCCATTGAGTCGAGCAGGCGGTCCCGCTGCGAGGTGACGACGAACTCGCGGGGCAGATTGTGACGGCCGGAAGGCAGACGTGACGGCGAGATCTCGCTCACGACGCAACCTCCGTCTCACGCATCGCCTCTAGGCCACGCTCATGTCCGAAGTAGGGGGTCACTGCGAGGTACATCATGTCCGGGAGCAGTTTCGGAAGATCGGCCGCCCTCCCGTTCGAAGCCTCGTTGAACATCAGCGCCGACACGCCACCGACCACCACGCGGGCAACCTGGGTCGGGATGCGGTCGGGATCATCGACCAGGGTCCGGGCGGAGTCGAGGAAAGGGAAGAACGAGGAGACAGCCTGCTGGTAACGGTCGCGGGCACGGGCACCTGCTCCGAAACCCTCGACGATTCCGACCCTCGCCGCTACGGGGTTCTCTGCCAGGAAGGTCAGGAGTGCGCCCATGCCGCCCCGGATCTGGACCACCCAGTCGTCGGAGCCGTCCTTCGAAAACCCGTCGGCTACGAAGGTAAGCATTCGTTCCATGACTGTTCCGTATGCCGCGACGAAGCAGTCCTCCTTGTCGGCGAACTGCTCGTAGAAGGTGGCTCGCGAAACGCCGGCCGTCGAGATGATGTCGGCTACGGTGGCTTCGGTGTAACCCTTCTCGGCTACGACACCGATCATCGCCTCGACCATTCGTTCGCGCTGGGAGCGGACGACTACTTCCCGCGGCAGGCCATGACGACCGCTAGGCAGTTTCCGAGTGCCAAACGGGTCAAGCTCGTATTGGGCCTCGACTTGACTCATGCAGGGGATCTTACCCCCCTTGCATTCCCAAACACCGGCGTACCTGGGTTCAGGAATATCACTGCGGTCCGATCACCTGGTCAGGCTTAGCGCCCCTCAGAGAGTGGACAATAAGTCGGCGAGACGGGGAGCCCACCGCTGGTACGAGAACTCGTCTTCGACGAACCTTCGCGCGTTCTCTCCCATTTGACGTCGGGTTTCCACATCCCGGATCAACTGATCGAGAGCATCCAGCCATTCTTGATCGGAGGAAGCGAGAAGGCCCCGCTCGGTACCTACGATCTCGCGGTTCACCCCGACCGGACTGGCGACCGCAGGCACCCCCGCCGAGAAATACTGGAGAAGTTTGAATCCGCACTTGCCGCGGGTCCATGGATCGTCCGGCAGAGGCATGATTCCGAGATCGAGCCCGGCGAGAAAAGCGGATTCACCCTCTTTGGTCCAGGCCTGGGTGCGGGCCCATGGGGCAGAGGTGATGTCGCCCCCGCCGACGATCACTAGTTCAAACTTCCTTCCACCGTCGTGGAGCGTCTGGAACAGCGGAAGGAGTTGGCTCAGATAAGGGACAGTGGACCGCGAACCGATCCAGCCGATTCGCACCGTCTCGCGGTCCTCGTGCACGCGGACTGGTTGGATCGACGGATCCACGCAGGAGGGAACCACTTCGACCCACTGGCAGTGCTCCATAGCCCGGCTAGCCAGATAGCTGTTGCCTGCGAGCACCAGCCTCGAACGTCGCGTATACGTGTGCCAGCGTTCGGCTTCCCGCTTCAACCAAGCAAAGTTACGGTTCCCGTCCATCGTCGAACCGACGAACAGTGCATCGTCAAAATCATAGATATCGAGACGAGCCGGCGGATCTATACCCGGCAGCGGAAAGAGGAACCTAAGCCGATGGAGGAGAAAAAGTCGCCCATCTTCAACCCGGTGTCGATTAGACAGCCGGAGCGCCGCTGACCCAAGCACCCTCGCTTTGCCGCCCGCAGGCCCCGGTGAGATCACCTTCGCATACTCCGCGTCGGTCAAGGTGGAACGAACCGTGAGGCTCACCCCGCACTCTCGAAGGAACGGGGCGAACTCGATGAGTCTGACCCGGGCTCCCGGCGCCGAGGCCGGATACGCCGTTTCGGCGTGAACCGAAAGCACCTTGAGCAGCCCCTACTGTCCGGGGTGCGAAAAGTCGGCGCCGCCCGCCGAATCGGGATTGGCCGAGATCTCCGCAGCCGGAATCGAATCGTTCTTCTCGTGGTACTCCACGGTGCGCGCCAGTCCTTCCATCAGGTCAACCTGCGGATCGAAGCCGAGAATCTCGCGGGCCGCGGAAATGTCGGCCAGCGAGTGAGGAATGTCGCCGGGGCGGGGATCCAGATACTGAGCAGCAAGGTCGCTTCCAGTCAACTCCCTGAGCTTGGAAAGCAGATCGTTGAGGCTGATCCGCTCGCCGCAGGCAATGTTGAAGGCCCGGCCGGCAACTCCGTCAACACTCGCCGCACGGATGTTCGCATCGACCGTATTGTCGATGAAGGTGAAGTCTCGGGATTGTTCGCCGTCGCCGTACACGATCGGGGGGCGACCCTCAAGGAACGAAGTGATGAACTTCGGAATCACGGCCGCGTACTGCGACAGCGGATCCTGACGCGGTCCGAAGACGTTGAAATACCGGAGCGCAACGGTTTCGAGGCCGTAGACTTCGTAGAACGCCCGGCAGTATCCCTCGGCGGCCTGCTTTGCCACCGCGTACGGCGATATCGGCAGGGTGGCCATCGTTTCGACCTTGGGAAGTTGGGGATTGGCTCCGTAGACCGAGGAGGAAGAAGCGAATACGAAACGCCGCACGCCCTCGTCGCGAGCCGCCAGCAAGAGGTTCAGGGTACCGATCACATTCGACGCGTTGCTGGTCAGCGGATCTTGGATGGAGCGCGGAACCGAAGGCAAAGCCGCCTGGTGAAACACCACGTCACAGCCCCGAACGGCATTATGCGCCCGCTCATAGCTCTGCATGTCGCCTTCGATCAACTCGACATCCTCAAGCAGGTGACGTACGTTCTCCCGGCTTCCGGTGGCGAAGTTGTCGAGGATTCTCACGTTGTGACCATCGTCCCGAAGGCGATTGGCCAGATGTGAGCCGATGAATCCCCCACCGCCGGTGACGAGCACAGTTCTGCCTGATGAAAGCATCCGGGGAATCTACCAGCGTGAATCCGAAGCAGTCGCGAGGCCGACGGACCCTAAAGGCTGGCAGGGCTCGAGTTCCGGCACTCGCTAAGTCTGGCCTCCCAGGCGGCGAGCGTGGCTAGGGCCCAGAGGTCGGAAGCGTGGCTCCCCAAGTCAAGGAACTCTACGGCCACAGCACCATCGACCAAGGTCGAGTCGGATTCCATGAACCAGGATCGGGCTTCGTCCCGCCAGGGCCCGGTGAACAGACCGTGGAGGGGGACTGCGAATCCACGCTTGCGACCGCTTCTCCCGGCCGCTGGCAATTTCTCCCTTGCCAGCTTGCGAAGCGGCAGCTTGCCACCCAGCCAGGAAAGCTTTTGCCGGTCCGGCATGCGCTCGGCCACGGCGACAACGGCCTCATCCAGCAACGGGACCCGGGCCTCGAGCCCGCACGCCATGCTGGCCCGGTCTTCCTTAGTTAGCAGATCGCCGGGGAGGTAGGTCTGCAACTCGAACCGTTGAAGTTCGCGCAACACCGAACCCGACGAAGGGTTGACCAGTCCCAGCCGCTCCGCGACCCCGGACCTGACCTGGTCCCCGCCCGGCACGTCTTGCAGAGCTCCGAGCCCGCCGTTCGAACTCATCTGGGCGACCAGAGCCAGATACTGCTCATGGTCATCGGTACCTCCGGCACGGGCGATTCGTGCGAGATAAGAGTTGGCCAACTTCAGGAGATTACGACGCTCCGCGCCTTGATCCACCGTGAGCCTTGCGAGACGATCGAGCAGACGGTCCGGCAGGTGACTCACGGCTGAGCGAAGCTTGTGGGCACGATGCCGGTAATAGCCTGCGAACAGGTCGTCCCCGCCAGTTCCGCTCATCGCCACCGTCACCTGCGAACGGGCGAGCCGGGAGAGGAAGAGGGTGGGCAGGGCAGAAGAGTCGGCAAAGGGTTGGTCGTAGGCCTGGCTCACGCCCTCGATTGCTTCGGTAAAAGTGGCGTTCATGGCTTCGACGTGGTGGGGGATCTCTAGCGAGCGGGCCAGACGCGCCGCGCGCGTTGATTCGTCGTAGTCACCATGGCCATGGAAAGAAATGGTGAAAGCCCGGGGGCGGGCCCCGGCTTCTACGGCCAGGGCCGCGAGCAGGGAAGAATCGACACCCCCGGAGAGAAAGATCCCTACCTCGACATCGGCTACCAGTTGCCGGGACACCGAATCCAGGAGCGCCTGGTTGAGTTCTTCGGGGTCCACATTCTCCGCTGCCGGTGGACCGTCGAAGCGCCGAGGACGCCAGCGACGCACCTCTTCGCTCCCGTCCCTTCTCCGAACCACGGCCGTCCCCGGCTCCACCTCCACCAGGTCGGCGATTCCGGTACCGGGCGATGGCACGTAGTGAAATGCCGCGTATTCGGCGATCGCCTGGCGATCGATCTCGCCAGCGCTCAGGCCTGCGGTCACGAGCGCCAGAGCGTCAGAACCGAAGGCGAAGCGTGGCCCGGTGGTCCTGACCAGTGGTTTGATACCGGTGGCGTCACGCGCGAGTGTGATCTCGCCGCGACGTTCGTCGACCAGGGCAACCGCGAACATCCCGTTGAGTCTCGCGAACAGGGCAACGCCCCACTCCTCGTACCCGTGAACGATGACTTCGGCGTCGCAGTCGGTGCTGAACCTGTGCCCGGCCCCCTCCAGATCCCGGCGCAGATCCCCGTAACCGTAGATCTCGCCGTTGAAGAGCAGCCATAGATCCTCGGTCTCGTTGGTCATCGGGTACTCCACCCGGTCGGAGAGATCGATCACGGCCAGCCGGGTCTGAACCAGACCGTATCCCCCTCGTTGCTGGAAGAAGCGGCCATCCGGACCTCGATTCTCGAGCGAGTCGAGCAGGCTCCGGGCCAAGAGCTCGTCTCCCTCTCCGCGCAATTCGAATCCGGCGATGCCGCACATTCAGGCCCCTCCGCCTTCGGTCCAGTCGTGGTCATTTCGAAAGCTTCTGGAAACGGCCCGGGTATCCAGCAATTCCCGGTAGAGCGAATCGATGTCACCGACCAGCCGGGCGGCGGAATAACGACCCAATGCGTGCTCTCGGGCCTTCGCTCCCATCTCGAGCCTTAGCTCACGGTCACCTGCCAGGACACCAAAGCCCTCAGCCAGGGCAGCCGGGTCGTCCGGAGCCACGATGATACCGCTGTGCTCCGTGACGACGTCGCGAACGCCTCCGACGTCTGTGGCGAGCACCGGGCGACCGGAAGCCGCAGCTTCGATCAGGGAGACTGGGGTCCCCTCGTTGTCGGAGCTGAGCGCGAACGCATCGCTGGCGGCCGCGATGCGGGCCAAATCGCTGCGGTAGCCAAGGAAGTGAACCTGCGAATCGATCGCGAGATCCCGGGCCTGCGCCTCCAGACCGGCTCGGTCCGCGCCGTCACCAACGACCGCGAGACGGATCGAGTGTCCAGCCACTCGTGCCTTGGCTACGGATTCGAGCATCAGATCAAGCCGCTTGATCGGCGCGATCCGGCCCACGTATGTGAAGAGGATGCCGTCGTCTTCGATCCCGAGTTCGCGGCGTGCCGCCGGATCGGGGACGAGTTTCAGGGCGGCGAAGGCCTCTAGATCAAGGCCGAGCGGCACGACCCTGAACCTGTCGCGCGGCGCAATTCCGAGCCGAACCAAGTCATCTACCGTCGCACTGCTCACGCCGATGAGTCGATCCGACACCCGGGCAGCCGCTCGTTCCATGCCCCGGTACAGGGCTGTCTTGGACGACCCGAAGTATCCCTCTAGAACGTGGCCGTGATAGGTGTGGATTACCGTCGGTCTGGGCTTGACCGCCAGGGCCGCAGCGCGCCCGAGAAAGCCACCCTTGGCCGTGTGTGTGTGAATCACCTCCGGGCTGAACCGGCGCGCGACACGGATCAGCTGGGCCAGGGCCCTGATGTCCGAATAGGGGCGGATCGGAGGTGCAAGGGATGGGAGGTACAGCATCTCCGCCCCTTCGGCCTCGGCGACTTCGGTCAGCGGTTCCTCGCCGGGGGCCAGCGATCCGTGAACCAGCAGAGTCTCATAGCCAAGCTCGGACATTCGCCGGCCGCTCAGAAGACCCACGTGTTTGGCTGGACCCCCCATGTTGAGGCGCGCGATGACGCGCAACACTCGGACCTGGCGGCCGGGCGACTGGTTTTTCGGGATGCTCTCTGACATTAGTGGTCCGGGGAGTCCCGGGTGCGCGAGCATAGCCGTTGAGGTCTCGCCGGGAGAACTAAGCTAGGTCGCCAACCGAGTCCCGTTGACTTGGGCCAAACTTTTTTAGCTGGCAACGACACCTGGCTGGCGCAAGTCTGTATTGTGCCTAAGTTGACGTTGCCTTTGATTTCCGTTGGACGAAGGGGATCACAAGAACAAAAAGCGGAGGAATATGAAGCTTTTGATCACTGGTGGGGCAGGATTCGTTGGGGGCCACCTCTCCGAGCGGCTGATTGGCGCGGGGCATTCTGTCCACGTCATCGATGACCTTTCGACGGGCTCCATGAACAACATCGCCCACCTGAAGGACACACCAGGTTTTTCTTACACAATCGAGTCGGTCGACAACGTTCCGTTGATGGCCGAACTTGTCGACGAAGCAGACATGATCTACCACCTGGCCGCCGCGGTCGGAGTCCAGTTGATCGTCGACAGCCCGATTCGTGCCCTCGGAACAAACATCCGGCTGACCGAGATCGTTCTTGACCTTGCGAGCAAGAAGGGTAAGCCGGTGCTCTTCACCTCAACCAGTGAGGTCTACGGCAAGAGCCAGGCGCTTCCCTTCACCGAAGACGGCGACATGACATTCGGCGCGACCGACAAGGGCCGCTGGGCTTATGCATGCTCGAAAGCGATCGACGAGTTCCTCGCCCTCGCCTACTACCACGAGCGGGGGCTGCCTACAGTTACTTTTCGACTGTTCAACACCGTGGGCCCCCGCCAGACCGGTCGTTACGGGATGGTCATTCCCCGGCTCGTTTCGCAGGCACTCTCGGGTCGGCCCCTTACCGTTTACGGCGACGGCCAGCAACGGCGCTGCTTCTGCCATGTTGCCGACACGGTCGAGGCGCTGGCCGGCATGGCCGAGGCTGAGGAGGCTTACGGCCGCGTTTTCAACGTCGGCTCACAGGAAGAGATATCCATCTACGACCTTGCCGAGCGGATCATCGAGCACACCAATTCCGACTCGGAGATTGTCTTCGTGCCCTACGAAGAAGCCTACGATCGGGGTTTCGAAGACATGGAGAGACGAATTCCCGATCTCACCCGTATCGGGGAGATGCTCGGGTGGAACACCACCCGGAATCTCGACCAGATCATCACCGACGTGGTGGCCCACAACCGTAAATCGTCGGACGTCGTCACCGTTTGAGGCGATGCTGCCCTTTCAACGGAGCGCGCCTCCTCAGGGATTGACTTCGCCCTCGGCGACCAGCCTGGCCAGCCCCGGGTCCCGCGGATTGAGGTGGAGGGCGCGGCGGTAGTAGCGCTGCGCTTCCTGCGTGAGGCCGCGCCGGGTGGCGAGGTCGCCGAGCAGACCCCAAGCGACGAAATCGTGGGGTCCGTTACGCGTTGCTTCCAGTAGTGCGTCACGTGCCGGCCCGTAGAGACCGAGACGGGCGAGGGCCGCCGACTCCATGTAGTACGAGCGCTGGGATGGCTCAAGGGCGATTGAGTCCCGGGCGTCGACCAGTGCCGAGACCGGGTCGGTCGCAAGCTTCTCGGCTGCCTGCGACTGAAGTTGCTGCGCGCGCAGCTGCTTCAGCACCGGGAAGGAGATGACCACTACCAGCAGGGCGGCCATTCCAATCGCCGGAACCGAGTATCTGCTCTCCAGGGGCCGCATCGCAGGCAGCAGCACCGCGGCCGCGCAGATCGCGATCGCGGTCAGGCCCGGCAGCAGGTGCATCCAGTCCACACTGGTGTGGAATAACCAGACGAAGAAGGTTCCTCCAGCTGCCACGGCCAGCGCCGGTTCGGCGCTTCGCCGAGTGGTAGTACCCCTGGCGGTGTTCCAAAGTCCGAAAAGGACCGCGCACACAAACGCAGTCAGAGCGACGCCTCCGACCAGGCCCAGTTCGCCCAGGGTCTGCAGTTCAATGCTGTGGGCCTGCTGAACATCTTCGGAAGTCCTTCGCTCCTGAAAGTACGTCTCCGTGTAGTTGCCCGCCCCGACTCCAGCCAAGGGGTTATCTTCGAACTGCTTGAAAGCAACCCGCCAGTAGTCATATCGGTTGCCTCCCCCGGAGGTCAGGCGGGAGTCGCCGTCGGTCTCATCGAGGCTGGTAAAGGAGTCGACCTGTTCCCGGATCTGGTCGGAGCGACTACCAACCCCGAGTACCATCCCGCCCAGGACGATCACGCAGATCACGGCGAGCCCCACACCAGAGATCACGCTCAGGCCGTAGCGGGCATCGGGAGATCCACGCTCGATGCGGGCCGAGATCGCGCTTCCGGCCGCGACCAGCAGTCCGCTGACGATGCCGCCGAGCAAGCCCATCCAGACGACTGGCCTGAGCGAGTCGATCGAGAGAGCGCCCGCTCCGGTGTCGATCACTTCCCGCAGCGCCGGTCCGCATATCGCGATCCCGCCGAGGACCGCGACCAGGATCCAAGCTCTGCCAGTGCGACCGGGCACGATGGCCATGATCAATACGGTGGACGCGACGAGCGCCAAGATGGCTCCGCGGCTCTGGGTGAGCACCGTAAGGACGACCAGCTGGACCGCTCCGAAGGCCGCAAGGCCCCGGACCGCGTGATTGCGGGCTCGCTCGGCGACAGCGACGAGTGGCCAGAGCCCAGCCAGGAGGTAGGTGGCGACCCCGTTTATGTAGTCGAGGGGGCTATTCAGGCGATTAGCCACGAAGAGTTCCTGAACCGCAGAATCATCGACGAGCAGGCGAATCTGGAGATACGCCGCCATGACCAGGACGCCTGTCGTAGTCGCGCCGATAAGCACCTTCCGGGAGGACGAATCCCGAACCAGGTAGAGCAAGACCATCAGGAGCACCCCATAGAGCAGCCAGCGGGCACCGTCGGTGACCGCGAGGTCACCGAGCTCGGCCCACCGGGTCGAGGCCAGTGCCCAGAA
Organism: Solirubrobacterales bacterium; assembly: GCA_020438355.1. Classification (GTDB taxonomy): domain Bacteria; phylum Actinomycetota; class Thermoleophilia; order Solirubrobacterales; family 70-9; genus 67-14. The sequence goes on from JAGQUT010000020.1 coordinate 9,087, forward strand.
ACCTAGTGCGAATAACCCTGCTGCACCCAGCGCCGAGGCCCCTTGCGGAATGGCGGGTCGAGCGACCACAAACGCCAGCAGGATCACCAATCCGGCCAGCAGCATCGGCTCCCAGACTGTGGCACGGTAGAAACCGAAAAAGAACGCGCTCGAACCAGCGCCTAACCCGATCAGTCCGAGAACCGCAAGCCGAAAGGCGTTGCCGGAAGTCGGGGCCGGTGAGGTCGGTGAAGTACTCTCTCTAACCATGGATATCGATGTTCAAGCCTATTCAACTGATGCTGGCCACGGCGACCCGACGAGGTCGGCCCCGACCGCACGGGCGCAACTTCTCCGACTAACGGGGGGGCGGTTCACATTGCTCGTTGTCAGCGTCATGCTCGCCGCGCTAGCTGGAAGTTACAGTCAGGCTAAAGCAGTCGTACACGTCGATCCTTCGGGTCCCGCCGGCCAGCAATACGCACTACCACTGGACTCGGTACGGGGGCTGGTCAGCGGCAATCCATCGGCAGGAGTGCCTGGTTCGCAGTCTGAACCGCCTGTTCTGTTCGGGGAAGGAGTCCGTCCGGCGTCGTCGTCATCGAAAAAGTTTCGACCGGAAGTCGCCGATCGAGCCGGGACCAATAACGGCAACCAGGTGGTAGGAAAGCAGAGCCCGGTCCGCTCCGATAGGGACGATTCCGTCGAAGACCAGATTGCCGCGCTCACCGGGGATGACGAGTCAGGAACTGCAGGCGCCTCCGGAATACTGGCGGTTATCGCCGGGATGATGGTGCTCGGCTTGAGCGCCGGATGGCTGGGGCGCCGCGCGCTCTGATCGGGAGAACAGTCCGCAACGGCGAAACCTCCCTCCCGGTTTCGAAACGAGTCGGATTCTCGCCGCTACGTTTCGGGTCGCACCGTGTTTGAGAAGTTATCTGCCTAGCCACCCCTTTGTCCAATTTTCTTCAACCGAAAGACATTCTTGTGACCGAGCTTTTCCCTGGAACTCCTTCCGGAGTTCGACCTCAACGCCGGGCTCCCTTCGCCCTGATTTCCCTAGTTGCGATTGCCACGATTCTGCTTGCGTTTTTTTTCGCCGCGGGAAGGGCGGAAGCCGCGCCCAGCCTGCGTAAGGCGATCTGGGGTCCGGCAACGCCCCAGGCATTCAATCGCTATTCCCAGTTGGGCGTAGGCATTTACCAGATGTCAATCTCCTGGGCTTCGGTCGCCGCGACCAAGCCGGCCCAACCGCGCAACCCCAAGGATCCCGCCTATGCGTGGCTGGACGAACTCGATACCGCGATCAAGCTGGCCAAGCCACGCGGCATCCGGGTCGCCGTAAACATCACCTTTTCGCCACGCTGGGCAAACGGCAACCGCCAGCGCCGGTGGGCGCCCAAGCGTCCCGCGGATTTCGCGAACTTCGTCGCGGCCACAGTCAAGCGCTACCCGTATGTGCGGTATTGGATGATCTGGAGCGAGCCCTCGCGGAGGGCCAACTTTCTGCCGTTGGCACGGGTCACCGGCAAGCGTCAGCTAAGCCGCAAGGAGCAGGTCGGACCCAGAACTTACGCGCGAATCCTCGATTCCGGCTACAAGGCCGTGAAATCTGTCAATCCCAACGACTTTGTCATCGGTGGAAATACGATCCCCGGCGGAAGCATCAGGCCACTACGATTCATCCAGGCAATGCGGTTGCCAAACGGTAGGCCACCCCGCATGGACCTTTACGGACACAACGCGTACTCGCCCCGGTTCCCCAAACTTTCTCGTCGTCCGGCGGCCTTCGGAACAGCAGATCTCTCGGACTTCGACACTCTTGCTCGGTGGCTCGACCGATACCTTGGGCGAGCGGGACGCAACCACCGGCTGAAGATATTCGTTTCGGAGTACTCGTTGCCGACGAGCCGGAACGCCGTAATCCCATTCTGGGGCAACAGACGCGATCAGGCCCGTTACGCGGCGGGCGCTTTGCGATTGACCCGTAACTTTGAGCGCTCCTACTCTCTGGGTTGGTTTCAGCTAATGGATCAGCCGCCGCAAAGGGACAATCTGGAGGCAGACTGGGGCCTGCTGACTTGGCGTGGTCAGATCAAACCGGCGTTCTGGGCCTTTAAGCGAGGATGAAAGTGAAAGCCAACTGGTTGAATACTCGGAACACGAAACGGACGCGATTTTCGATGAGTGGCCTTTGCCTGTCGGCCGCATTTCTATTGTTTGTCAGCCTCGCCTGCGTCTCTGGCGGGTCGAGCTTTGGAGTTTCGGCACTAGGTGCTGCCCAAGCCGACACCCCTGCGAAGGCTTCATCCGCTCAGCGCCTGGGCAAGGCGATGTGGGGTCCCCCCGTAGTGAACGGAGAATCCCAGTTTCCCGTTTATCGTGACCTCGGAGCTGGCATCTATCAAATGGCCGTGGATTGGAGTCAAATTGCGCTAACGAAGCCAGATCGCCCGACCGATCCTGCCGATCCAAGCTATCAGTGGCCAGAGTACCTGGACTCGACCATCAAGGAAGCAAACCGCTACGGGATGAGGGTGATGATGATGGTCATCGGAGCGCCCGCGTGGGCAAATGGTGGGTATCGCGACCGTGCCTGGACTCCCAAGAACCCACACCAGTACGGAAATTTCGTATATGCCATGTCCAAGAAATACCCACGTATTCGGTATTGGATGGTTTGGGGCGAGCCCAACCGTTCTGTGAACTACAGGCCCCTGACCCCATACCGAGGTACTGGCCGGTTGAACAACGCTCAATCTAGAGCGCCCCGGAACTATGCACGAATCCTAGACATCGCCTACGGTTCGTTAAAGCGAGCGGACCCAAAGGACTTGGTTATCGGTGGCAACACCTATACAGCCGCAGGTAGAGACAGTATCTCTACGTATCCTTGGATCAAGTACATGAGGTTGCCTAACGGCCGCAGACCCAGGATGGATCTCTACGGACACAACCCGTTTGGGTTCCGAATTCCTAACCTTGCCGACAAGCCGTCTCCAAGAGGCATGGTCGACTTCTCTGATTCGAGGCGTCTCGTCAAGGTGCTGGATCGCTACTACCCAGGTAAGAAACTTCGTCTCTTCCTCTCTGAGTGGGGTGTCCCCGCCGGAGACACTCTGGACGGCGAATTAGGGTTTAGATTGAACTTCCAACAACAGGCTAAATGGATCAGGGCAGGCCTGCGAGTCAGCCGAAACTTCAAACGGATCTACACGATCGGCTGGATTCACCCCTACGACCGGCCTGACTTGGACATCACTACCGGGCTGATGAAAGCTGATGGAACCAAGAAACCCGGATACCACGCCTTCCGCAATGGCTGAACCGCCGCTATCCCCAACTGAAGTACCCTCAAGGATCTAGCGAGGCGCCCGCAGCACGACTTCAATCTCGACCCCGAGCGAGAGCTTGTCGAGAACCAGGTTGGTTGCGTTTTCGGCCGCCAACACGACGGGGTTCACATCCCACTGTGCCGAAGCAGAGGAGGTTTGTGGAGTTATGCCGTCGGGGTCGGCGCGATTCTTTGCGGAACCGCGCCAACGGTCGACCCATGTCACGAAATCCCGACCGACACCGTAACTGGTCGTCTCGGCGATGGCGATTCCCGCCGTTGAGAAGGCGTCGTGGAGGGATCTCTGGTCCCAGTATGTGTAGTGGTCATCGACGATCATTGTCCAACGGCCGCGAAACACCCGGGAAACGAGCGAACGGCGATTCAGCGTGGTGACCACGATTGTCCCGCCCGGCGCAACGAACGAAACCAGCTTCTCGATGAAGAGGCGCGGATTCGGGACATGCTCAATCACATCCCAAGAGGTCACCAGATCGAAGGTCGAGCCTCCTAGATCCACATCCTCGACGTGGCCCTGGTGGGCTGCGATACCGCGCGCCTGGGCTTTCTCGGCGGCCGGGGGGTTCAGCTCTATCCCGGAAGCTGACCAGCCTCGCGACATCGCTGCAGCTGCGAACTGCCCGTCGCCGCATCCGACGTCAAGCAAGGTCTGGCCTTCTCGGGGCCGGGGCAACCGGTCCAGGCGCCGTTCGTTAAGCACGCCCTTTCGGGCTTCGAGCGCCTCGAAGTACCCAGCCAGGTCGTACCCGGACAGATACCGGTCTTCAACCAGATCTATCGGTTGAGGGTCGCTGTATCCAAGCCCACAGTTGTCGCAGATCCATAGTTGAAGGTGATCATGTCGGTACCACCGCTTGCGCTTAATCCCACCGCAGGATGGGCATTTACCGAGAAACATGAGACGGAGCCTATAGTCCGGACGTTCGGGATGCCGTTGTTGTTCGGTCGGCCTCGAATTTCTCAACAACAAGTTCTGTGTGCACTTCCGGTGGCACGGCGAGACTTGCCACCCCTGCGAAAGCGCAACGTCTATCGTTCCATTTACAATAGATGAATGGTTTCGCAGGTCCGACCTCGACCGACCGGTGACGTGAAGTTCAGCCGACCAGATCCAATTGGCTGACGCGTTACGCATAGCTGCGGCATTTTCAACCAGCTTGGCCGTCACCTGGTGCTTGGTACCGATAGCGATACGGATGGCCGCCAGAACTGATTTCTACGATCACCCGGGTGGATACAAGGAACACGCTCGCTCCACCCCGTACCTCGGTGGACTTGCCGTAACCACCGGTTTCCTGGTCGCCGCGATCATCTTTGGCTGGGCGAGCGACGAGGTGCTTGTCCTGGTCTTGGGCGTTCTCGTCTTGCTGGCGGTCGGCACCGCAGACGACAGAGTGGGCCTCGGAATAATTCCGAGGATCCTGATCGAAGTGGGCGTCGCTGCGGCGGTGTGGTTTTGCGGGTTCGGATGGGACCTGTTCAGCTCGGGCGCGCTTGATTTCTTGTTCACCATTGCTTGGGTGGTGGGACTGATCAACGCTTTCAATCTGATGGATAATCTCGACGGCGCGACCGCAACGGTTGCTGCCGCCAGCGCCGCGGGGGCCGGTGGCTTGGCGCTGGCGCAGGGTGGTGTGCTGCTCGCCGCCGTCGGGTTCTCGCTGGCGGGTGCCTGCGCCGGCTTTCTGCCGCACAACTTGGCCAAGCCGGCCAAGATCTTTCTCGGCGACGGAGGAAGCATGCCGGTCGGGTTCGCGATCGCCGTCATCACTATGACGATTCCCTTTGGTTCCGGAAGCCTGATCGCCTTTGCTCTTGCATGTCTGGTGGTGGCCGTTCCGATACTCGACATGGCTGCGGTAATAATCTCGCGCCGGCAACGCGGTGTTGGAGTCTTCGTGGGTGGCCGGGATCACATGACACACCGGCTCTTCCGGTACATCGACTCGGAGCGTGGCGTGTCGGCAGTGCTTTTCGCGGCACAGGGATCCCTGTGCGGTCTCGCCGTCGTGCTCATCGAAACCTCTCGGGGTGTCCTGGTGGTAGCTGTTTCAGCCTTTTCTCTGGTACTTGCAGCCTTGGCCCTTGCGTACTTGGAAACTCTGGCGACTGGAATTCCCAAACCCGGGCGCGGAGACACCTGAAACCTCAAGACGGCCGGTTTCGAGATCGGGTCTTGACGACAGGAGCGAGAAACATAGTCGCCCCGCAGAGCAGGGTCGCGGCGCCAATCGGGATTGCTAATGTGGTCTCCATGGAGGCAGGTATGCCGAGAAGCGTTGCCAGAACGACTCCAGCGACCAGAGGTGCCGATGCCCACAATGACCTTGACAGTGCGAGCCATGCTAAGGCCCCACCGAAGAGGCCGACCGTGGTTGCGATGGCCGCGCCGTAGGTTCCGTAAAGCGGAATCAGCACGCTCATCAGGGCGATATTTAGACCCCCCGCAATCGCACCGCCTACGAAGAACTGCCAGTTGCGCTGTTCCCCGATCAAGCTGTATCCGGCGGGGTACCCGATCGAGTAGATCGGCAACGACATACAAAGCAGGATGAGCAGCGGTCCGGTATCGGCGAAGTCCGCTCCAAACAGTCCCTCCAGCACCGGGCCGCCGATTAGTTCGGCTGCTCCGAGAACGATCAGACCGTAGCCTGCTAGCGGAGTGAAGGCCCGCAGCAACAAGCTCCGCTTCTCGTGCATTCTACCCTCATGATGGCTGCGTGAGAGCATCGGCAGCAACGAGTAGGCGGCGAAGAGGGTCACCGCGTTCGCGGCGAGGAAGAGTCTGTAGGGAGCACTGTATAGGCCAGCCTCTGCATCTGAACGGAGGATCGCGAGGAGAATCGAATCGAGGTTGGCATACGAGGCATAGATGATGATGCCGGATGCACCGAGCGGCCAGTTCGCAACAACTACCTGCTTGATGCGTTCCCAGGAGGGCATCTCGACCCGTCCCAACTTGGCCCGCCACCAAGTTGCGGCCGCAGCCGATGCCTCGCCCAGCACGAAGACGATGAGTGCGGCAGTCGCCGTCGGCAGAAGGAACACCAGTGAACCACATCCGACCATGACCACTATTCCGCCGAGCGCTGTGGCTCCGGCAGCGTCAGCCATTTGCTCGCGCCCTCTGAGGAGCCAGTCGCCCGAAGTCGATAGTCCGACGGCCATGGCGACGCTTAAGGTGATCAGAACCAGCTGATCCGACAGAAAGATGGCGGCAGCGCCGATCATCACAAGTGCGATACCAGCCAGCGCTCCGACTCGCACGGAAAGAACCACGCCAGCAACGCGCTTCGCGTCCCCAGGAGCAACGGCGACCTGTCGCGCGCCGTACTCGGGCATGCCGAGTGCGGTCAGGGTGAGCAGAATGCCGGCGATCGCGATCCCCACGTTGACGATGCCGAAATCACTCAGGCTTAGGGTTCGGGCAAGGATCACGGCGGCAACGAACCGGGTGATCTTGTTCACGGCTTCGCCTGCCGCTAGCTTCGAAATCGACTTGCCGGCCTGTCGCAGGCTCCCTCCGATAGAAGTCACGGGTCCAGCCTCAGGTTCTTTCCCCTGCCCGGAACGGGCATTGCTCATGCGGAATGCTGTGCCGTCGGATTAATCAACACGACGTTCGCTTCAATGAAAGGTCGTCAACTTCGAGACTGCCCGAAATCGCAACCTCACCGGTGTCTAGAGCGAACACTCTCATGCTTGACACTTCGTCTTCAACGATTGCTCTGGTGGAAAGTCGCCGCCAAGATGTTGAGACAGGTGCTACACCGGCGCCCCATCGCCCCAAAATCATCTGTAGCACGGAATTGCCATCACTATCGATGAAGCTGACCCATACATAGACTGGTCGAGACAAGTTGCTGCTGCGTACCCAAGCGCTGAAGGTGAAGCACGCATTTGCTGAGGTGCGCACCGGAAGTGCTTGGTCCAATAACGCGAGTGAACCCGCAAAGCCCGAGCCGACGAAGAGGAACGCGGAGCCGCCTTCTCGGTCTGTCTTAGAAAGGGAGCCTGAACCTACTTCACCCGGGGTATACGACCAGTGCCGGAGCCTCTGATTGAATCCTCCGTTCGCGATTAGCTCATCTCCGATCCGTGCCACCCCACCTGCCGTGATGGTAATCTTCTCACCCGCCTTACTCTTTGTTAAGGTAATGAAGCCGGCGCTGTCAGAGACCGCACGGAGGGTTAGCTTATCACCATCAGTGAAGACACTGATCGTTTCCGGATCAGGCAAATCCAAAGCATCATGACGTCCGACGAATTTGGTCGCGGGATCATTCACGTGCAGCTGTGAGGCGAGTGCTTCGGGGGTAGGGAAACCATCTTTTCGCTGCGTGCGCTCCGCCAGCGCGGCGACTGTCCGGAGCTTCTTGATTAGGTCCTGGCGAGACTCGGGTAGACGTTCGGGGGCGTCTGCCGTAAGGACACCCCACAGACTAAGCCCCACGACAAGAGCCGCCGCACCTGCGAGGAATCCTGCCAACTTTGGTCGGAGACGCGCAGTTTGGCGCAATCGCCGAATAACCTCAGATGGCCCAAGATCGCTTCGGATCAGGGGTGCGATTACCAACCCGACTAAGAGATACTCTGAAACTAACGTATCGAAGAACTTGTAAACGTCAAAGCTGAGTGCGACGCAGTACAGAAGTAACGATCCGGTCCACACGCTCAGTAGCGTTCTTCTTCGAATGGCTCGGATCACTATCGTGGTGGAAATAAATGCAAACAAGAACGGTAGGAACAAGACACCGAACCAACCGAAGTCAGTGTAGAAGACGCCCAGCCAAGAATAGTTGTTAAAAGTCTCGAATGGGATGGGATAGAAAGCGCCGACCATCTCCGCAGGTTCCCCCCAAAACCCGAGCGCGTGCAGGACCTTGATCGCTGAATTAAATGTTAGTTCGCCGTTGGTTTCGGGTCGTATGGGGTCATCAACCAGCCCGGCGAACGCGGGGACGTGAGCGGTTGCGTATACGTAGGGAAGTGCGACCGAGTCGAATGATCGAGTGTTGAGCACGCTCGCGATTTCAGGGTGGCTTTCGACAGTCTTCCCCACTCGATTGCCCAAGAAGCTGAAAATTACGACAAGGGAAGCCGCAGCCACGGCAGTGCCAAGCGCAAGCCGGCGAAGCCTGTTGGGGGGAATGTAGAGGAGTTGGAAGGCTCCAGCCCATACTAGCGCGGCAAACATCAGCGTTCGGTCTCCGGTGAACAAGAACGGAACTAAGGACAGGACCCCCAACGACTGCGCAGGACGCCATCGTCCTTGGAAGACTCGCTCTCGGAGTCCCAGGGTCCAAAGTACGAAGGCGATCTGGTTGAAGTAAGTCAACAGCTTCCAAGGGCCATACGTATCTGAAAACTGAAGGCTGGTTGTCTGAATCCCCCGAACCAATTCGGGGTCCTCATAGATGGCTCGCCATCCCAACACAACATCTACCGCGTGGACATAAGCAGCAAATCCAACGAGACCCAGTACTGCGAAGAAGATCCAAGTATTCCTGAGCCTGCGAGGATCTGGGCGCTGTCTTCCGCTCTCTTCCACCCTGGGAAGTTTCCGAAAGTGTCGTTCAGCGAGTAGAGATCCAGCAATGAATGTCACTATGGAGCCATACACCATTAGCCACACGGTTGCGGAGGTCGTGGAGTACTCGACTAAGGGCAGCGCAAAGAGGACTAGCGCGATCCCCCAAACCAAGCAGAAGACACCCAAGGTGGTCAGCACGCCGTCGCCGCGACGTTGAGACCTGAGTGAAGTGAAGACCGCGATGGCCAGGAGCAGGCAGCCGACAGCCAGCGCGACCCAGCGTTCAGGCGTCATGGGTTCGCTGGAGTGAGCGCAGACCGACTGAGCGGGGAAACGCTGATGTTGGCTCGACCGGGATCATTGACTGCGGGAGGCTAGCAGGGTTAATCCGGCGGGGACCCGTCCGCTAACTGGCAGTTCCTGTAGGTTGTCCGCCTGTCTTGCAGCGCTAGCTGTCGCGCATTCGGCGGACGCCAGTACGTGGCGAGTTCGCATGGGGGAGATTCCGCCTCCGACCGCTAGCGTTTTCGGTAGTTCGGCTTAAGAAAGGATCAGTGCGTTGAACGTTTCGTCTCCGGCAAGGGAGTTCCGGAAAATCGGCATTGTCGGACTGGGTTACGTGGGTTTGCCACTTGCCGTCGCCTTCGCAGAGTCGGGCCGTCAAATTGTCGGCCTCGATAGCAATCCCAACAAGATCGAATCCCTGAACCGAGGCGCGAGCTACATCGAGGACATCTCCTCCGCCACACTTGAGCCGCTCAAGGATCGAATTCGAGCGACCAGCGATTACACCGAGCTAGCCGAATGTGACGCGGTGATCATTTGCGTTCCGACGCCTTTGACGGGCTCCCGCGAGCCCGACCTGACCTACCTCGAAGCGGCCGTAGAAGACATCAGCGAGGTGTTGCAGCCGGGGCAGACGATTGTGCTCGAGTCCACCACGTATCCCGGGACCACCCGAGATCTCGTCGCGACCAAGCTAGAGACCGACGGTCGGCAGGCAGGGGAGGACTTCTTCCTCGCGTTCTCGCCGGAACGCATCGACCCGGGCCGGACCGATTACACGGTGCGAACCACACCTAAACTGGTCGGCGGCCTGACCGAGGCCTGCGGAATCAACGCGGTCGCGCTGTATGAGACCATCTGCGATCGTGTAGTTCAGCTTTCCAGCCCGGAATCCGCCGAGCTCTCGAAGCTGCTCGAGAACATTTTCCGCTCCGTCAACATTGCGATGGTGAACGAGCTGGCCCAGCTCTGCAGCCGGCTCGGAGTCGACATCTGGGAGGTCGTTGATGCCGCTTCGACGAAGCCGTTCGGTTTCATGCGGTTTGATCCCGGTCCCGGAATGGGCGGACATTGCCTCCCGGTTGACCCCTTCTACCTCGCATTCAAGGCACGAGAGCTGGATTTCTACCCGGAATTCATCGAGCTTGCGGGCAAGATCAACCAGTCGCAGCCTCTGTTCTGCGTCAACCGGATTGAGCGTCTGTTGAACGAAAACGGCAAGGCCGTAAGCAACTCCAGGATCCTTATTCTGGGCGTAAGCTACAAAGCAGGCGTGGGCGATACGAGGGAGTCACCCGCGATCAAGATCGTCAGGCTGCTGAGGGAACTGGGTGCGGATGTCCGTTACCACGACCCGCATGTGCCAGAGCTGAAGGAAGCCGGGATCAGCAACTCGCCGGATCTCGAGGCAGCCCTCGCCGAAGCGGAACTCAGCGTGATCATCACCGCCCATCCCGAGTTCGACTGGCGAGAGGTGATCGACAAGAGCGAGCTCGTCTTCGACCTTCGTGGAGTGACGAGAGAGTTCCCGGACAACGGGAACGTGACAAGGCTCTGAGCCGTTCGTGCTCGCCGCGGCCTCAAAGCTCGCTTCGAGGGTCCTTCCCGGCCGCAGCCGACCGCATTCGCACTGGCAGGCGATCAAGAGTGACCGGGCAACTGCGGCGCTGGCCGTCGGCACTGTCGGTATCGCGGGACTCGTAGTTGCCGCCCAGTACACGCGCCTGCTCAGCCGCCGGACCCACGAGGAGGGGTCAGACAGGCTGATCGATTCGGCGCCTGCCGCTGCAGTCGACACGGTCGGAGTGGCGGTCGAGGGCTACTCCGCAACCCCGAACCGCGAACTGGTCCTTTTCAACCTGCTGGGAGGATTCCTCGGCAGCTTCGCCGCGGTCCGCCTGACAACCTGGGCGATCCGGGAGGACTGGGGACCGTTCCGGAACGTCAGCGTCGGCGGCCGGCACATCCATCATTTCGTCCCCGGCATCCTGATCGGGTTCGGCTCGGGTATCGCCGGGCTGCTCCTTTCCGGCGAGAACGCGGACCGCCGGATCGCCCGGACCCTCGGGGTCGGGATGGGCCTCACTTTCGACGAAGCTGCGTTGCTGCTCGACATGCAGGACGTCTACTGGAGCAGGGAAGGACTCTTCTCGGTCCAGCTCACCCTGGCGACTGCGGCGACCCTGGGAATTACCGTTCTCACCCTCAGGATCCTTGGTCGGGGTGAGACCAGGCAGGAAGAGGCGGGGGAGATCCCCGCCGCCGAGGGACAGATGAACACCGTAGTACCCTGGCCTCACCCGCTGTCATAGACAGGCGCGTACCGAGATGCAACGTTTCCGGATTTTGTACGGATACATCGATACCCAGGGCCGCATTGCCCATTCCCAAGCGGTGTTTAAGGCATAAAAAATGTCGGTGGTCGGGCTGACCCAAGGGAGAGTGGGCCAACCCGACTTCACCGACTAAGCGCTGCTGAGGGTAGGGAGGGACCCCAGTCAACGATGTCTTGCAGTCATCACGTCCAGTGATCTAACTGCTGATACGACATAGTACACCAAACACACGCGTTTATGGTGCACAGCCCGAAAGTGCCCAACCACCCACCACAGAGCCCCTCCTAACCATCCAATGATTCGAGTGGGAGGGGCGGGTTATACAGGGAGGGCCGACGCGGATCGGCCCGACTGCAGTCAGTCCTGGATCCAGACAACTTCATCGCGGCCGGGCCCGACCCCGATCAGGCTGATCGGCACTCCGACGAATTCGCTGATGAAGGCCACGTAGTCACGGGCTGCCGGCGGCAGGTCATCCTCGGTGCGGCAGGAAGTGATCTCTTCGCTGAAGCCAGGCAGGTCGACATACTCGGGAGTGGCGCCGTGGAGAATCGACTGGTGGTAGGGGAAGTCCTCAAGGACGGCCCCTTCTCTCGACCGGTACCGGACCGCAACCTTGATCGTGTCGAGTCCGGAAAGAACGTCGAGCTTGGTCATCGCCAGGTGGGAAAGTCTGTTCAGCCGCACGGCGTACTTGAGCGCCACCAGGTCGAGCCAGCCGCAGCGGCGCGGCCTGCCGGTGGTCGTTCCGAACTCGTGACCCTTCTCGCCCATGTATTCGCCCACCTCGTCGAACAGCTCGGTGGGAAACGGTCCGGAGCCGACCCGGGTCGAGTAGGCCTTGACGATGCCCCAGACCTCGTTGATGTCAGTCGGGCCGACGCCCGCACCAACGCAGGCTGCGCCGGCGATCGGGTTGGAGGAAGTCACAAAGGGATAGGTGCCGTGGTCGAGGTCTAGCAGGGCTGCCTGCGCACCTTCGAAGATCACCTTGTTGCCGGAATCGAGTTCGTTCCAGCACAGTCGCGCGGTGTCCGTGATGAACGGTTCGAGCCGGTGCCCGTAGCTCAGGTACTGCTCGGTGATCGTGTGAAGGTCGAGACGGTCATCGATCTGGATCTCCTCGTCGGGCTCGGCTTCCTTGTGTAGCTTGCGTCGCCTCACCGCCAGCTCCTGTAGCGATTTCTTCTTGTGCTCGAGGGCGGCCATGATCTTCTTGCGCAGGATCTTCTCGTCGAGCAGGTCCTGGACCCGGATACCGATCCGGTACGCCTTGTCGGCGTATGCCGGCCCGATGCCGCGACGGGTCGTCCCGATCGAGAGCTTGCCCAGTTTCAGCTCCTCGGCCGCATCGACCAGCACGTGGTAGGGCATGATCAGGTGGGCGTTCGAGGAAACCCGCAGGTTGGAGGCGGAAACACCGGCCCGGTGGAGGCCGTCGATCTCTTCGAGCAGAACTCTCGGGTCGACCACAACCCCGTTGCCAATCACGCAGTACTTGTCCTCGTGAAGGATGCCCGAGGGGATCAGGTGAAACTTGTATTCCTCACCGTCGTGGACGATCGTGTGGCCGGCGTTGTTGCCGCCCTGAAAGCGCACGATGGCAGAGGCGTCCTTGGCGAGAAGATCGGTGATCTTGCCCTTGCCTTCGTCGCCCCACTGGGTTCCGACTATTACGAGTCCTGGCATGAAATGGTCAGTCTAGATGGAAGCAGCGAGGCGGCGGCTATCCCCCGGTACAGCCTCAGAGATCCCGCAACTGAGGCTTGTGACGGGCATCCTCACCGAACATCGGGATCATGCTTTCGCCGCACATCTCGACCAGCCGGGAAACCGTGCGAGGGCCGATCTGCTGCTCGAGCTGGTCCTGGGTCAGGTTTGTTGTAACAACGATCGACTTTTCCCGTTCGTAGCGCTCGTTGATCAGCGAGTAGAGCTGTTCGAGCACCCATTCGGTCTGCTTCTCCGCTCCGAGGTCATCGATGTGGAGCAGGTCCACCTCGCAGAGCCGTTCGAAGAATTCGGCATATGACTCCTCTCCGGCTTCGGCGCCATACGTCGCGCGGATCCGGGTGAGGAGACTGGGCATCGAGTAGATCGCGACCGTCCGGTTCTGTTTCAGGGCCTCCTTGGAGACGAGCATCGCAAGGGTGGTCTTGCCGGTGCCCGTGTCTCCCATCAGCCACAGGCCCCGACCCTGATCGAGATTGTTGCCGAGATGCCCGATCCAGTCCCGTACCGTCTGGACCGCGTTGGGGTCCATGTCAGTGACTGGCGGACGGTCAAAGGAAACACCTCGGAACTTCTTCGGGATGACCGAGTTGATGCCGGAGACCCTTGCCCGGGCCAGACGTTGCTGGCGGCACTCGCACTCCACGACGCCGTCGTTCTCTTCGTTCAGGATCCAGCCGGAGCCGTCACATCGCCCGTAGGGGCAATGCAGCTCGCCGTTGGCAGAGAAGCGGTACTCGTCCTCAGCCATCAGATGGCTTCAGCTTCCGCATGCACCGCCGGCGGTGAACCCTCGCCGGCAACGTGCTCGTGGGTCTGCTCGACGAACTTCGGAATGTGAGCTAGGAAGACCAGGTTGCTCATGCCGATCGGTCCGCTTCGGTTCTTGGCGACGATGATCTCGGCCATTCCGTCGCGCTGGTTCGGGTCCTTGCGGTAGACGTCCTCGCGGTAGAGGAAGAGGACGAGGTCGGCATCCTGCTCGATGTTGCCGGACTCGCGGAGGTCGGAGAGCATCGGGCGCTTGTCGGTCCGGCTTTCGTTGGCCCGGTTGAGCTGGGAGAGCGCCACGACAGGTACCTGAAGCTCGGCGGCAAGCAGCTTCAGTCCACGGCTGACCTGGCCGACCTGTTCGGCCCGGTTCGGGATCGACTCGTCCATCCGCATCAGCTGCAGGTAGTCGACGATGATCAGCGAGAGGCCCTCCCCTTCGCGGTCGGTGCCCTCCCGCTTCCTCAGTTCCTGCTGATGGAGCCGCCGGGCCTTTGCCCGCAGGTCGAGCAGGCCGATGTCCGAGCTGACGTCAATGTGAAGGGGCACGCCGGAGAGCGCGTTGAGGGACTTGTTGATCTTCTTCCAGTCCCGGTCACCACCCTTGAACTTGGCCTTTCGAAGGGTGTCGCCCTTGACCCCTGAATGTGAAGCGATGAACCTCTGGGAGAGCTCGCTCTCGGACATTTCCAGTGAGAAGAAGGCGACCGAACGGTCCTGCTTGACTGCGACGTTTTCGGCGATGTTGGCCACGAAGGCGGACTTGCCGACCGAGGGGCGGGCAGCGAGGATGATCAGGTTCGAAGGCTGGAAGCCGGCGGTCTTCTCGTCGAGATCGCGGAAACCGGTGTTGGTTCCCGAGGCCTTGAGCTCACCGCTGATTCGCTTCTCGAGCCGCTGATGCTCGTCGAAAAGGACGTTCTCCAGCGTTCTGAAGTCACCCTCCTGCCCCTTGTGGGCAACGTCGAAGAGTTCCTTCTCTGCCCGGTCGGAAAGCTCCCGGGCGCTTGCTTCCCGCTCGCTGACCCAGCGCTCGATGTCCTGGCCGGCCCGCAGCAGCCGCCGGAGATGGGAAGTCTCGCGGACGATCTCGGCGTGATGCCGGGCGTTGCCCGGCGCCGCGACCTTCTCGGCCAGCTCGGCCACATAGTTGGTGCCGCCTGCTTCCTCGATCGTCCCCGCCGTGACCAGCGCCTCGGTGACGGTCAGCGAATCGCAGGCCTTGTCGGTCGCGTACAGATCGACCATCGCCCTGTAGATCGCCTGATGACGATCGAGGTAGAAATCCTCAGGCTTGAGCTTGACTTCATCGACGGCCCAGTTGACGGCGGGCTCGTAGACCAGCATCGATCCGAGGACTGCCTCCTCGGCTTCGATGTTGTTGGGTGGTACCTGGGCTATTTCTCTTCCGCGACGATCGTCTTGACCGAGGCGATTGCGCCGCCGGCCACTTCAACGTCAATCATGTAGGTGCCAACCTGGTGGATCGGCACGTCGAGGCGAATCTTTTTCTTGTCGACCTTGATGCCGCGGGCATCGCGGATCGCCTCGGCGATCTCCTTGGTCGTGACCGAGCCGTAGAGCTTGCCGTCTTCACCGGCACGATGATGGATCGTGAGCACGGTCTTGGAGAGCAGCGATGCGTTCTCCTTGGCGCGGGCGATCGCCTCGCGCTCGGCCTTCTCGGCGGCTTCCTTGCGGCGGATCGCCTCTTCGAGGGCACCCGGGGTCGCCGGCTGGGCGAGTCCACGCGGCTGAAGGAAGTTACGCAGGTAACCGGGAGAGACTTCAACGGCCGTGCCGTTCTCCCCCAGGCCCTCGACGTCAGCGAGCAGAATGGCCTGGGCCATTACTTCTCACCCACGTACGGGAGCAGCGCCACTTCCCGGGCGCGCTTGACCGCGACCGACAGCTGGGCCTGATGCTTGCGGGAAAGTCCGGTAACCCGACGGGACCTGGTCTTGCCCTTGTCCGAGATGAAGCGACGAAGGAGGTTGAGGTCCTTGTAGTCGATGTTCTCGGCTGAAATCTTCGTGTACTTGCGGGGGCGTACTCGCTCGCTGAAGCGGCGCCCGCGGCGCGATGATGCTTCTCGTGTCTTAGCCACTTACTTTCCGGTGCCTTACATAGTTGCGGCCCGGGAGAAAGCCCGGGCATTCAGGACAAGGAATCGTAGCGGAAAAGCCACAAGGAGTCGGCGAGCTTCGCCCCGCCTCAGGCGGAGCCCCTCCCGACCGTCATTTGCTTCCGACGGGAGGGGCGGGTTTCCTCTGGAGCGCAGGCGAAGACCGGCGCGACTGCAGTCGAGTCCTAGAAGGGGATGTCGTCGTCGGCTGCTCCGCCACCGCCGGTGGGAGCAAAGTCACCCGTGTCGGCGGGGACGTCCGAGGCGGGAGTGAAGCCACCGCCCTGCTGACCGCCCTGGTCACCGTTGTATCCGCCGTTTCCGGGGCCCGATCCGTCGCGGGAACCGAGGAACTGGACGTTGTCGGCAACGATCTCAACCTTCGACCGTTTGCCGGACCCGTCCTTGGCCTCCCATTCCTGCCAATCGAGGCGCCCGTCGACCGCGACCGGGCGACCCTTCGAGAGATACCTGGCGCAGGTCTCCCCCCTGGCACCCCAGACGACCACGTTGAAGTAGTTGGGCTTGTCCACCCAGTTACCTGACTGGTCCTTGCGGCTGCTGTTGACAGCAACTCGCAAAGAGCAGACCGGTGTTCCACCACCCGTGCTTCGCAATTCCGGGTCTGCCGTCAGGTTGCCAGTAATCGTGACCCTGTTGATGTTTGATGCCATCTGTGTTTGCTCCTATCGCGCTTGTGTGTGCATCGTGGATCCCGCTCGGACCCACAGGTCGGATCAGGAAACTAGCGATGCCAGTGGACGCTTAAAGGCGAAGGGGGCGAATTCTCGCCCCCCAAGACCGCAAATTCCGTCATTTGCCTGACGGCACCAACATCAAAGTCAACAGCGAGACCATCATTTCGCTCTCGTGAGCGAAATGACTTTGTTGCTTTGTTACTCGTCGCGGTAACGGCCGCGGCCGCGGCGCTCGTCGTCATCACCGGTCGGTGCCATGACAACGGCGGTGGCCGGCGGTGCGGGCAGGACTGGAGCGTCGGGATCGACCTTGAAGACGCGAAACCGCATGACGCCGTCGGCGATCTTCAGGTTGTGATCGAGGGTGCCGAGTAGCTCGCGCTCCGCGTCGAAGCGGAACCAGCGGTAATCGGCTTCGCTCTTGTGATCGATCTCGTAGGCCATCTCGCGGATGCCCCAGTTGTCTTCATGCTTGAGCGAACCCTTGGCTTCGATCGCCGACTTGGTCTCGGAGACCAGCTTCTCGCGTTCGGCTTCCTCGACCTGGGGGTCGAGCATCAGGACAAGTTCGTATTGGCGGATTGAGTCAGTCAAAATCGACGGGGGACTATACCTTCATCGGTCGAGTTTCGCGGTGCCATCCCGATTGTGCGCCCGGCGAGGGGGGCGAGAAGTCCCTTCCCGGGTCTCATGAGGGCATGGGCCGTGACCTCCGAAGCCTGAGGATCGACCGTCAACAGGCCACCAGAATGATCGCCATGATCGGCCTTGTTCTTCTGGGCGTGTCGGTCCTGCCCGGAATGCTCGAGTCACCCGCACCGCCCCCGGTACCTCCCGATGTCGGCTTTCATCCGGGCGAGCTTGGCCGCATCGCGGAGATCCCGCAGCCGTCCAACTCCCGCCGGGTCCCGGAAGCGAAACAGGGGAACAAGGCCGCATCCGATCGGGATGTCTCGGCGAGACACCGGAGAAAGCCCGGGACTGATGCCCGGGAGAAGAAACGAAGCAATCGAAATGATCGACCCGGGGAACCGGACCGCGTGAGGACAGCTGCGGCGGCCACATCCGAAACCGCCCCAAGCCCCCCATCCCCGGTCGCAGTCTCCGTACCGGCACCCGAGCCGGCTTCACCCGCACCACCGGCTCCCTCGCCTGCTGCGCAGGACCCTGTCCAGAGTCATCCGGCGGACGGGTCCCAGGAGTTCGCACCCCGCTGACCGCCCATCGTCAGCCGTGAAGCTGGCGACGGGACAACGCACTCAGCGGTCGAGGGCGCGGACGAAGTGCCGGATTCGGGGTGTGGCGGGCGAAGTGAACGGGAAGTAGAGCTCGGAGGCGTGGCCACGGTTCGGAACGATGTAGAGCCGTCCACGCGGGAACCGCCACTTGACTTTCCGTGCTTCGCGGACCGAGGTGATCGAATCGAATTCGCCGGCCAGCACGAGGGTGTCGAGGCGGCCCGGCATCTTCCGGCCCTTCGGGATCGGTGGCTCATAGTTCTTCGATCGACGCGGCCAGGACAGGCATGCGCTGATGTCGCTGGCCGACTCGTAAGCCCATGTCCGTTTGCTGATCGGCGCCCACCAGTTGGACGGCCGGAACGCAGCGATGCTGCGGTTCAGCTCCTGACGGCGCTGGCTGATCGGCGAGGATCGCTGCCAGGGGACCGGATAATCGTTGCAGACGACTGCCGCATACATACCCATCGAGAAGTAATCGGCCGGACCCTGATTCGGACCGTACGGTTTCACCAGTGCCCGCAGTTCGCCTCCCCGGCCCTGCAGATACTCCCGCACCACCCGGTTCAGGTGATTGAAGCCGCCGGGTGCGTAGCTCGCAGCGTCCCCCATCAGGTAACTGAGCACGTTCGAGGACAGATTCGACTTGGTCCCCGCTTTCCGGAGCATCCGATGGAGCCTGGAAAGGGCATCACCGGAACAGGTCGGCGCGCGGTTGCAGGCTCGCTTCACGGCACGCTCGGCGGCCGGATAAAGGGTGCGCCAGAACGGATCGTTGCCCGGGTATGCGGAGGAAAGAATCAGGCCCTTCATGCCCCGTCCGTAACGGGCCGCGTAGGACTGGCCAAGGTAGGTGCCATACGAATCTCCGTAGAGGATCATCTTCCGCTTTTCCAGTCCCAGGGCCTTGCGGACCGCTTCGATATCGGCAGCCGACTCGGCGGTGGTGAACCCTTCCCGCTTTACGCCGAGCTGCTCTGCGCATTGCCTGAGGCCGCGCTGATAGCTGACCGTTCCGCGCTGGAGACCGCGGCAGAAGACAGGCTTGGACAGCCCTGTCCCCCGCTGGTCGATCGCGATCAGTTCGCGGTGCCGAAGGAAGGGGGCCATGACGGCCGCCAGCGGCTTGAACGAGTCGGCATTGGTTGCGGCGAACCCCGGGCCGCCCTCTATGAAGACGATGGCCCCCCTCGAGGGGCGGCTGGTATCGCCACGTCTCCTGATCGCGAAGCCGATCTTCTGCTGGCCAGCCGAAGGCTTGCCCCTCACCGCGGGAACCATGATGTGACCGCAGAGCACCGGCCGGTTGGCCCCGATGTTGCACTTCTTCAACTTTGGCCGGGCGTCGGCCGGTGAAGCAGCGAGCAGAAACAGCGCGATCAACCCGATGAAGGCTGCGGTCGGCAGGCTCCGGGCGTTCACCATCAGACCTGCTCCCTGTCCCTGCGAACCAGCGCGATGTCGTCCACCTGATCGTTGATCCAGTCGGCCGGCGTCCGCGAATGGATTATTCGCTTCAGTCCTTCGGCCCTTTCCCTTCGTTCCTCCGGCGCCATCGTCAAGGCCCGATAGATCACGTCGGCTTGCTCCTGAATGTCAAAGGGATTGACGCTCAGGGCGTATTCCTTGAGTTCCTCGTGAGAACCGGTGTTCTCCGAGAGCATAAGAACGCCATCCCGCACGTTGATCACCGGCGCCTCCTTGGCGACCAGGTTCATCCCGTCAAAGATCGCGTTCACCATCAGCAGGTCACAGTGCTTGTAACGGGCGACGGCCTCGTCGAAATCGTCATAGATCCTCAGATCGATCGGCATCCAGTCTGTGGTGCCATGCCGGTGGTTGACCACCGCGACCAGCGCCTCGATTCGCTCGAGGTATTCCGCGTACTCGGGCACGTCCTGACGCGACGGCTGCAGGTGGGCGACGAATGTGACCTTCTCCCGGAACTCCGGATGATCGGTCAGGAAGGTGTCGAAGGCCGTGAACCCCCGAAGCACATTCTTCGAAAGGTCGGCCCGGTCCACCCGGAGGATCAGGTGCTCGCGACGGCGCGCGAGGATCTCCTTCTCGATTTCCGCCACCCGCTCGGAAGTGACAGCCCGCTCGAGCCTGTCAGCGTCGATCGAGAGCGGGTAGGCACGCACCATCGTGCGGCCACCCGGATGGTTGACGGTCAGTGTCTCGTAGTCGACCTCGTACCCCATCAGACGCTGGCAACAGGCGAGGAAGTTGGTGCAGTAGGCGTGAGTGTGGAAGCCGATGATGTCGTTGGCAAGCAGCCCCCGATAGATCGCCTCCCGGATCTCCGTCGGAAGGACACGCCAGGCATCGGGCTGGGTCCAGGGGATGTGTACGAAGTGGTGAAGCAGCACGTCGGGTCGCGCGGCGCGAATCTTGGCCGGCGCTGAGTAAAGGTGGTAGTCGTGAAGCATCACCAGCGGTTCGTCGCGATCCTCGATCTGGGTGATCACACAGTTGGCGATGTCCTCGTTCACCACCTCATAGCCCTCGTACCAGGCCTCGATCTCCTCCTTGCGGATATCCGGCGCGTTCGAGAGATCCCACAGGTAGTGCTGGATGAACCAAAGAACCGGATTGGCGATCACGTTGTAGAAGCGGTCGTAGGCCGCCTGGTCACTCTCGACCATCAGGACCCTGTAGTCGACGCCATTCAGGTTCACGTCAATCGGCTGGCCGTCGTTTTCCTCGGTGACCGCGACGTCCTCCGGGGTCATCGCCGACGCGATCCAGAGCGCGTTTCTGTCCTTGACCAGGCCGGACAGCGCCGTAACCAGACCGCCGCCGCCGCGCGACAGGACGCGCTCCCCGTCCGGGGCCCGGTCGAACTGGGCGGGGCCCCGGTTGGAAACGATTATCAGTGGGTGGTCATCCCGATCCACAACCTGAGTGTAGAAGGCCGGGCGTCGCCGGACAGGGGAAGGCCGCTCAGGGCTGCGTTATGGCAGTCGGCCGGTTCTCCAACTCGACTTCAACGGTCCTGCTCTCGCCGTCACGGATGACCTCGAACTCGGCCGTGTCACCGGGCTTGAGATCCCCGATCAGGCGTCCGAGATCCTCGGCCCGCTCGATCGGAACGCCGTTTACCGCGACGATCACATCACCACCGACGTCATAGCGGGCCCCCTGGAAGACGATCTGGTCGCTGCTGCCCTTTAATCCGGCGGCGGCTGCCGGGCCACCTTCAACCACTTCGGCGACGATCGCGCCCTGCCTGGCTTCGATCCCCAGCTTCTCGGCGAGCTGCGGGTATAGCGGCTGGGTGCTGACGCCGATGTATGCGTAGACGGGCTCGCCGCCATCCTGAAGCATCTCCACCGATCTCTTGATCGAGTTGGCGGGAACCCCGAAACCGACCCCGTCGCTCGAGCCCGAGCCGCTCTTCATCTGCTGGCTGATCCCGATCACGTTTCCGTTGCCATCCAGCATCGGGCCACCGGAGTTGCCCGGGTTGATCGAAGCGTCGGTCTGGATCGCGTTCTCGATCTGGAAGTCGGTGAGGCTCATCACAGACCTGCCGGTCTGGGAAACGACGCCAGTGGTCAGGGTCTGGTCTTCGCCGAACGGGCTGCCGATCACGGCGATCGGCTGGCCGACGGTCACCTTGTCGCTGTCGGCGAGAGTGAGCGGCTTCATCTCGACTTCGCCCGGGTCGACCTTCAGCAGCCCCACGTCAGCGAACGGGTCGAATCCGACGATCTCTGCATCAAGCACGTCCCCGGTCGAGAACTCGACGTAAACGCTGTCCGCCGCCGTGCGGTTCTCTCCCTGGCCGTCGCTGATCACATGGGCGTTGGTGACGATCTCTCCGTCTTCGCTGAGGACGAACCCCGATCCCCCGGCTGCGGCAGCGGTGGCAGGGGAGTTCACAGCGTCACCGAAGATCGAACGAATCGAGACGACCCCGTCGATCGTCTCCTTGTAGACCTGCGAGGGGTTGAACTGGGAGCCGTTGGCGTCGAGGATCACCGGTTCCGCATCCGAGGTGCTCACCGGAGAACTGGTGGCGGCGGTGTTCGCGTCAGCAGACGGGCTGCCCCCCGAGTCTGAGTCGGATCCGCAGCCCGCAAGGACGCCGAGTCCGAGAAAGGTGATGAGCGCGAGTGCTGTGAGACGCTTCGGCATGGGGGCAGGAGCCTACCGGGAGCGGGTGCCCGGCTACCCGAAGTGGTCATGTCCCGAGGGAGCGTCGCTCCGGGTTCCGTCCTCGTTTTCGAGGATCACGACGCCGTCCCCATCCCCGGCGGGCTCGACCGCGCCGATCGCCAGCAGCTCGAATCCGGTCGCCTCGATCAGGGCCGTATCGGCCTGTTCGAAGCGTTCCTGGGGGATGGTCAGCGCAAGTACGTAATCCTCGCCACCTGAAATCGCGAAGGAAACCGGATCGTCACCGATCACATTCGCCACCTCGCCCACCCCGGCCATCACGGGTATCTCGCCGCTCCGGATCCGGATCGTCACGCCTGAGTTCCGGGCGACATGACCGAGGTCGGCAGCCAGTCCGTCGCTGACATCGATCATCGAGCTCGCTCCCGCCTGCGCGAGAACGGGTGCCGCCGTCAACTGCGGCTCCGGTCGGACCTGACAGGTGATCAGCAGTTCGCGGCTCAGGTCACTCAACGCGGGCACCTCGAGGCCGGCAGCGAGGCGAAGCCCGGCCGCCGCGCCGCCTACAGGACCGGTCACCGCGACGACATCACCGGGCCTTGCTCCGGAACGGCCGACAACCGGTGTTCCGGCATCGATGTGCGCAATCACCGTGACGCTGAGGAAAACCACCGGAGAGGCGACCACGTCACCACCCGCCAGTTCGACTCCGAACTCGCCGGCAGCATCGACCACACCATCGATCAGCCCCTCGAGATAGCTGTCATCGGTTTCGGCCGGCGCTCCGAGGGCTACCAGCATCTCCGTGTCCTCTGAACCGAGCCCCATCGCCGCGAGATCAGAAACCGCGCTGGCCACTGCCTTGCGGGCGCTCTCGGCAGCTGGCCGGTCCGCACCGAAATGGACTCCGGAGACTGCGGTGTCGACCGAGGTGACGATCCGGTCCCGGCCCCTGACCACCGCAGCGTCATCGCCAATGCCGATCTCGAACCGCTCGCCGGCTTCGGTCCTTCCGGCAATCGCTTCGATCAGTTCGAACTCGCCAAGTTCCATGCCTCTGACACTATTGCCCGTCAGATGAGCGAGGAATCGAGGGAACCGGAACGACCCAGTCTGCTCCACAGGCTCGGGCACCTCGCGGCTACGGTTGGAAAAACCGGGCCGAAGAAGAAGTCGACGAAGATCATCCTGCAGGGATCGATCGCCTTCCTGATCTTTGCCTTTCTGGTCTTCACCGTCGTCTCCCAGTGGTCGGAGCTCAAGGAGAAGGGCGTCGAGTTCGATTTCGTCTGGCTGATCCCGGCGATGCTGATGATGCTGCTCTACTACGTCGGGGGTGCCGCAGTCTGGGGGCTGATCCTCCGTTTCCTGGGGAGTCCCGTTCCGGCCATGGAGACCCAGAAAATCTGGGCCCAGCCACTGCTGGTCCGGTACATCCCCGGCACGGTCCTGTTCCTGCTGGCGAGGATCCTGATGGCCGAGAAGGCCGGAGTCCAGAGGCGGGTCACCACCGCCGGAATCGTCTACGAGCAGGCCGTCTCCATCGCCGGAGCCCTGACGATCGCCACCTGGTTCCTGATTGACCACCCGGATCTCCAGGACCAACCGGCCAGGTGGCTTCCGCTCCTGGTCCTTCCGGTAATGGTGGTGCTGCTCCACCCGAGGATTTTCGGTCCGGTATCGAAGCGCCTCCTTCACGCCCTGGGCCGCGAATCACTTCCCCAGCTGATGTCCTTTCGCGGCGTCGTCACGATCTACTTTTCGTACGTCGTGGTCTGGGCGATCATGGGCATCGGCGTTTTCTTTGCCGCCAGGGCAGTCCACCACCTCAACCTTGACGACCTCGCGATCGTGGCGGCCTCCCAGATGATCGGGTTCCTTGCCGCGGTCGTGTCTGCCGTCACTCCCGCCGGGCTAGGGGTGAGGGACGCGGCATTCGCCTGGGCAGTCAAGGCCGCCCTGCCTTCGGACAGTTTCGGGGTAGGGGCCGTGATCGCTATCGCCGTCCGGGCAACCCAGACTGTGGTCGAACTGGTCTACGTGGGCGCCGTGACTGGATTGACCCGCCGCGAAGGAGACGAGGACGAAATCGAACTCGCAGAAGAAGCTGCCGAAGAGGCCGCCCGACTGAACCGTGCGAAGTGACCGGCGCTAGCCGGGACTGACGCCGCCGGTTGCCGAACCACCGGTACTGCCGCCGGTGCTTCCGCCCGTGCTGCCGCCGACCCCGGCCGGCTCCTGACCGACACCGGGTGCGTAGGCATCATCGGGGCCGACAGTTCCCGTGTCCGGGTCGGTCGTCGCGTCCGTCCCGGTGTCAGTTCCCGTGGTGGCATCAGCGTCGGGGCCGTAATCACTTTCGGTACCGGGAGAGACCGTGTAACCGCCGCTGAAGTCGCCCCAATCCATGGTCTCGTCGGGGATCGGGGTGTCTTCGCAGGGCACGGCCGCATTGTTGAAGAAGCTGTTCCAGATGCTGGCCGGTGTGCCACCGCCGTCCGATCCGGTGCTGATGTCATTCGACTCGGGGTAGCCGATCCACGTCGCCGCGGTCAGGTTCGGCTGGTATCCCACGAACCAGGCGTCGACCTGGTTGTCGGTCGTTCCGGTCTTGCCGGCCTGACCGAGGCAGCCGGTGTAGGCGCCGGTACCGGTGCCGCCGGTGATGTTTCCGTGCAGGATCTTGGTGATCTCGTAGGCCTCGGCCTCGGAGATGACCCTGGTGCCCTTCGATTTGCTCGGTCGGTCCACCTCCCCGTTGGGGAACACGACCCGCTCGATCGCGGTCGGGTCGTGGCGAACACCACCGCTGGCGATGGTGGAGTAAGCGCCGGCCATCTCGAGCGGCGAGACGCCGATCGTGAGACCGCCGAGGGTTTCGGCGGGGTAACCGTCAAGCGGGGTGTTGATTCCGAGGTTCTTCGCCATTTCGGCGACCTTGTCGGGACCGACGTCGAGGGCAAGCTGCGCGAACACCGAGTTGTCGGACGCGAGCGTTGCCTGGGCTACATCGATCGTGCCGCTGTAGGAGTCACCGTAGGTATGGACTTCCCACGGTCCGTAAACGGGATCGTTGATGTTCAGCGGCTTCGACTCATAGAAGGTGGTGTACGGGTCGATGCCTTCGTGAATGGCGGCCGCCAGGGTGAAGACCTTGAAAGTCGAACCAGGCTGGCGCTTGCCTTGAGCGGCGAGGTTGTACTGGTCGTCGTCATATGAGGCCGATGAAACCATCGCCTTGATCTCACCGTTTCGAGGGTCGACCGCGACAAGCGCCCCCGAGGGGCCACCGGCGTAGAGATTCGAGTTAAGGGCGTCGAAGCCGGCCTGCTGCATGTAGGGCTCGACGGTTGTGTAGACCCGAAGGCCGCCGCGGCGGACGGTGTTGACCCCGTACTTCTTGAAGAGTTCCGACTGGACGTAGTCAAAGAAGAACGGGTCTTCACGATCGAACAGGTCGTCGGCCGGGTTGAGCTGAAGGCCCGACTTTTTCGCCTTCTCGGCCCTTTCCTCCGTGATCATGTTCTGGCTGGCCATCGCATCGAGGACCTCGTTGCGTCGCTGCTTGGCTCCGGCCGGGTTCTGGATCGGATTGTAGTCCGAAGGCGCCTGGGGCAGTCCGGCCAGCATCGCCGACTGCGGAAGATTCAGGTTCTCTGGCTTGAGCGAGAAGTAGACCTTGGCAGCGGCGTTGACGCCGATCGCCGTACGGCCACCATTGGTCCCGTATGGAGCCGTGTTCAGGTACTTGGTGAGGATCAGTTTCTTCGAGTGGTTTTCCTCGTAATCGAGGGCCATCTTTGCTTCCCTGATCTTCCGTTCGAAGTCTCGCTGAGGGTTGGCGATGAACAGGTTCCGCATCAGCTGCATGGTGATCGTGGAGGCACCCTCGTTCACCTCGCCGGCTTCGAGGTTCTTGAACAGCGCCCTGAGGCCGCCTTGATAGTCGATTCCGTCGTGCTGGTAGAAGCGCTCGTCTTCGATCGCGACCGTCGCATCCTGGAGGGACTGCGGGATCTCGGAGAGGGGAATCGGCGTGCGAATTTCGGTCGAGTCGATCAGGCCCAGCTTGCTGCCATCTCCGGCGAAAATGACCGAGTTCTGGCCCTTGTCGATTTCCTTGAGATTGTCGGGGTCGGGCGCATCAGAGGCCACCGAGAGCACCCAGCCGCCACCGGCCGCAATCGCGGTCAGCATCAAAGCGCCGATCACGGCACCCACCGCCACAAGAACCTTGCGGGGCGAGCCGCGGTGTCGGCGCACCCTTCTCTGGCGCCTCGTCATCCCACATAGGGTAGCTACCTGACTCTCAGGAACCGTTAAAGAGGAAGCTCCCGCGCCCGGGCTGCAGGATGGGTTGCGGACTCCGGACGGCGCGAGATGTGACAATCCCTGCTCCCGATGGACGCCACCGAAGCCACAACGGAGACCAGTCCGCCAGATACGCCGCCCGGCTTCGGCGAGCCGGACCCCGCAGAAGACCCAAACCGCTACCCGTACGCGACGTGGAGCCCCTGGGCAGCAGTCGGTGGTTCCGTCGCCGCGCTCATTCTCGGAGTGATGCTGGCCCTGCCGGTGATCTGGGCCGCCGGGAAC
>JAGQUT010000021.1 GCA_020438355.1 Solirubrobacterales bacterium
TCGAAGTTGACACCGAGGGCGACGGTCACGTCCGGATCGGTTGCCGGAGCGGAGATGATGACCTTCTTCGCGCCAGCCGCGAGGTGCTTGGCAGCGTCGTCGCGCTTGGTGAAGAAGCCGGTCGATTCCAGCACCACGTCGACTCCAAGGTCACTCCAGGGGAGGTCGGCCGGGTCACGTTCGGCGAGGACCTTGATCTCCTTGCCGTCAACCGTGATCGAGCCTTCACCGGCTTCGACGTCCACGTCGAAACGACCGAGGATCGAGTCGTACTTGAGCAGGTGCGCAAGGGTCTCGGTGTCGACCAGGTCGTTGATCGCGACGATGTCCAGATCGGCGCCCGCATCGTGGGCTGCCCTGAACACGTTCCGACCGATCCGACCGAAACCGTTGATTGCCACCTTCACGCTCATTCGCTACCGCCTCCTGGGAAAACTGGGGTTGGAAAGACTAGGATTACAAGTCAATTCTACGGCCCTAACCCCTCATTTGCCGCCACCCCGGTGCACCACCGCATTCCGCACTGCGCCATGGGGCCGGGCAGCCCTCCCAAAGATGGCCCACCCGTCGCGAGTGAACCCAATCGCTCGCCGACAGGAGCAGTAATCGGAAGCCACTTTGGGAGGGCCACCCGACCCCATGACCGCCAACGTGTGCGAAGGACCTGGAACGACCTCTGATTTCGGCGGGTGGGGGCGGCTGGAGCCGGCCCATCCATTTAGGGATGTTCTGGGCCGGCGGGTTGAGTATGGAGGCGGAGCGGAGCTCGCCGACTCCTGGTTAATCCTGGGAGACGGTTATTTCGATGTCGTGACCGTCGGGGTCACGGAGGAAAGCCGAGTAGGAGCCGGAACCGTGGGCGCTCGTTTCGCCGGGCTGGGCGACGTTTGATCCGCCGGAGTTGGTGCCGCCTTCCCAGGCTGCCTTGACGGCGGCGATTCCCGGGGCACCGAGGCTGACCATGGTGCCTTCCGCCCTCACGCCGGTGCGTTCGGTCAGGAAGAGAATCGGCCTGGAGATGCCGTAGCCGATGGCGTCGGTCCCGTTGACGTGCCGGCGCCAGCCGAGCGGCGAGAGCAGGGCATCGTAAAACGACGCCGAGCGCGGCAGGTCCGAAACTTCAATGACTACATGGTGAATCACTCACGGGAGGCTAATGGAGATGCAACAGCTCAGGGTTCTGCTCGTTCTGCTAGGGCTGGCGGGGCGGCAGGGGACAGCAGCTCAGGAGCGCGGCGTCCAGCGGAAGTATCTGAGGGCGATCAGGAATCCGGCAAGCCCCCAGATCGCCACCACTCCCAGCTCGCCCCACTCGAAGCCGGCACCTGTGGTGTTCGGGCTGTATGCGGTGAAGAAAGCCTGGAAGAAGTCGCGGACCGGGAAGTGGTTGGCAAACGAGAGAACCCCTTCGGGAATCTCGTTCTCGGGAATGAAGATCCCGGATAGGAAATACAGCGGCAGGGTGATCGCGTTGGTGATCGCGGACGCCGCTTCGCGAGAAGGGATGATTACCGTAATTGCCAGGCCCAGGCAGCAGAAAGCGGCGGCTCCGACAACCAGGGTGACGGCGACGGCCGGCAGCCTCTCCCACGGGATCGGTGCGTCGTAAAGCAGTTTGCCGATCAGGGTTACGACGACGAGCATGATCGCCGAGATCACGATCGCGTTGCCGACCCGGCCGGCGATGAAGACCCAGGGAGGGAGCGGCGTGCCCCTTCCCCTCTTGAGCAAACCCTCTTCCCGGGCGATGGTCACGTTCATCGCCAGGTTCACCATGGTCGCGGAGATCACGGCAAGCGTCACGATCGCCGGGATGTAGTAGGTCGTGACCTTGACGCCGCCCAGTTCGTCGATGGTGTCGTTGCCGAAGATGGTCGCGAAGATCAGCAGGAAAAGGACCGGCAGGAGAGCCGTGAAGAACACGGAGGCCGGGTTTCGCCAGAAGACCTTCTGGGCGAAGCGGAACTCGTGAAGTGCGAGCGAGACGGATTTCACGCGTCCGTCAATCCCAGGTAGACGTCTTCGAGGCTTGGGCGCCTGACCTCCAGCTGACCGATCTCGAGACCGGTTTCAAGCGCCCAGGCCGTGATTCGGTTGAGGTTCTCCACGGGATCGTGGGTGCTGATCGAGATTTCGATCCGCCCGTCCTCTCCACCGGTCTGCGAGAGCGTCTGCCCGATTCCTTCGAGGTCACCGAGCCCGGTTCCGGCCGGAACCGTGAAAGTGATGGTGGTTGGCAACTGTCGCCGGTCGCCGAGGTTTTCCGGGGTGTCGAGGGCGACGATGCGTCCTTCGCTGATGATCGCGACCCGGTCGGCCAGAACCTGCGCTTCCTCCATGTAGTGAGTGGTCAGGAGCACGGTCTTGCCGAGATCCCGCAGGCCGGCAACCATCTCCCAGGCCTGACGCCTCGCCGACGGATCGAAGCCGGTCGTTGGTTCATCGAGGAAGAGCAGGTCCGGGTCGCCGACCAGGGCGATACCTACGTCCAGCCGGCGCTTCTGGCCACCGGAGAGCTTCCGCGCCCTGGAGTCGGCCTGATCTTCGAGGCCGACCAGGCCAATCACTTCTTCTACTTCACGTGGCTCCCGGTAATAGCCGGCGTACTGCTGAAGGGACTCCCTGACGGTCAGCGCCGGTTCGAGGGTGGTTTCCTGAAGCACGATCCCGATGCGTTCGCGCCAGGCCGGTGTCGGCCGGGCGGGATCGACGCCGAGCACGCTGACCTCACCCCCGTCACGGTCGCGATAGCCCTCGAGGATCTCGACCGTGGTCGTCTTTCCGGCCCCGTTCGGGCCCAGCACGGCAAAGATCTCCCGGGGAAGAACGTCGAGGTCGATGCCTCTGACCGCCTCGAGCTCGTCATATGACTTGCGCAGGCCGCGGATGGATATGACCGGCTCTGCCACGGCCAACGATCCTAGATGATCGGGTTCTATGGGATGTCTCTGTGGGTAACCCGGACCGCGACGTCGTCCCGGGAAGCGAAATCCCGCCAGATCCGTTCTGCCACGGTCACCGACCTGTGCCGGCCTCCGGTGCAGCCGATCGCGATCGTCAGGTGGCTCTTGCCCTCGGCTACGTAGGCCGGAATCAGAAACTCGAGCAGCGGCAACAGGCGGCCGTAGAACTCGCCGGCGACGGTTCCGGCCTCGACGTAGTCCCTTACTTCCTCGTCAAGTCCCGTCAGGGGCTTCAGTTTCTCGACATAATGCGGATTCGGGAGGAACCGGACGTCGAGGGTGATGTCGGCATCCCGGGGTGGTCCGTTCTTGAAGCCGAAGGTGAGCAGGTTGACCGCCATGAGCCCGCTTGATCCGGTGTCGATCAGTTCCTCGGTGATCCGTCGCCTGAGAGTGGCCGCGGTCTCGCCGGAGGTGTCGATCACGAAGTCGGCCCGTGCCCGGAGCGGAGCGAGAATCTCGCGCTCGTAGTCGATCCCCTCGGTGATCCTTCCGGCCGGTGCCGACGGGTGTCGCCGGCGTGTCTCCTTGTAGCGGTCGGTGATGATCTCGTCGTGGGCTTCGAGGAAGACCAGTTTCGGCTTGATGCCCTCCCGCTCCAGATCGTCCAGCACCTGGTTCAGCTGTTCGAAGTACCCGCCGCCGCGGGCATCGGACACGACCGCTGCTTTCGTCACACCACTCCCGGTCAGGCGGAAGAGCTCGCCCAGGGACCTGATCATCTGCGGGGGGAGGTTGTCGACGCAGAAGTAGCCGGCGTCTTCGAATGCGGCGATCGCCTCGGACTTCCCGGCCCCGGACAGGCCGGTGATGACGACCATCTCGACCGGCTCGGTGACCTTCCGGTGCGTTGCTTCTGGATCTGACGGCGGGATGGGACTAACCGGTCCTGTTCAGTTGATCGTGGATCTCACGGGCCACCTTACCGGGCAGCCCGGGGACCGCTTCGATCTCCTCCCGGCTTGCCTGCAGCAGGCGTTCGGGCGAGCCGAAGTGTTTGATCAGCAGGCGTTTGCGTGTCGGCCCGACACCCCGGATGCTGTCGAGCACTGAGCCGGTCATCGCCTTGTCCCGGCGGCCGCGGTGATGGGTTATCGCGAACCGGTGGGCTTCGTCCCGGACCCGCTGAAGCAGCAGGTTGGCTTCCGAGTCGGCCTTCAGGTCGAGCGGAAGCGAACTTCCGGGGGTGAATATCTCCTCTTCCCGCTTCGCAAGGCTCACGACGGTCACACCGAGGTCGATGAATTCCTGGAGCGCCCGGACGCCCGCTGCGAGCTGACCCTTGCCGCCGTCGATCATGACCACCGACGGCAGGGAAGCGAAACTCTCGTCCCGGTCGCGGTCGTGGGGCGAGAGGTCGGCCTGCTGGCGGTACTGGCCTATCCGTCGGCTGAGGACCTCCTCCATCGAGGCGAAGTCATCGGGCCCGGAATGCCCTTCTTCACCGGCAATCCGGAACCGTCGGTAATCGGACTTTTTTGGCCTGCCGCCCTCGAAGACCACCATCGATGCCACTGTGTGGTCACCGCCGAGATTGGAGATGTCGAATCCCTCGATCCGGACCGGCAGCTCCTCCATTCCCAGCGCTTCACCGAGCTGGCTGAGGGCTTCCACCCGCCGCTGCTGCCGGTGCTCGCTCTGGAGCCGGTCCTGATCGAGTGCCAGTTTCGCGTTCCGTTCAGCCAGTTCGCGAAGGCGCCTGGCATCTCCCCGTTCGGCGATCCGGATCTCGACTCCGGCGCCACCGCGCCGGTCGGAGAGGAAGGTCTCGATCTCCCCCACCTTGCCGGACATGTAGGGGCCGAGCACCACCCTCTTCGGCACCGCAGGCGATGCTCCGTAGTACTGCTCGAGGAACTCCGCGGTGACTTCCTCGATCTCCCTTTCGGCAGGATTCTCCAGGTAGAACGACTGGCGCTCGGCGAGGATTCCGTCCCGAACCTGGAAGACCTGCGCATTCGCATCGGTTCCCTCGACCGCAACGCCGATCAGGTCGGCAGTGCCGACCCTGGTTCCCGAGATGCGCTGGCGCTCGAACAGGGACTGGATCGAGGCGAGCCGGTCCCGGAACACGGCTGCCGTCTCGAAGTCCTGGTTGGCAGCCGCATCCTTCATCCTCGCTTCGAGGTCCCGCTCCACCTGGTCGTAGCGACCCGACAGGAAGTCAATGACCCGGTCGATGTTCGCCCGATAGTCCTCACGGCTGATGTAGTCGACGCAGGGTGCTCCGCAGCGCTTGATGAAGTAATCGAGGCAGGGGCTGCCCGAGCGCCGACCGGGCTCCTGGCCCTCACAGGTCCGGTACTGGAACAGCTTGCCGAGCAGATCGAGAGTGTCCCGCACCCGTCGGGCGGAGGAGAATGGTCCGAAATAGGCGCGTCCGGGCCGGTGGCGTTCGCGTGTGAAGTACACCCGGGGGTAGTCCTCATCCAGGCTGACAGCGACGTACGGGTACGACTTGTCATCACGCAGCTTGATGTTGAACCGCGGGCGGTACCGCTTGATGAAACTCTGCTCGGCGATCAGGGCCTCGGATTCAGACCCGGTGACCAGGAACTCGATCCGTTCTATCTGTCTTGTCATCTCGGCGTTGCCGCCACTGAAATGCGAGGCGACCCGTTTACGGATCGAGATCGCCTTGCCGACGTAAATCACCTCGTCGTCGCGGTCGCGGAACAGGTAGACGCCCGACGCGTCGGGCAGCGAACGCCTCTCGGCGACGATTCGCTCTTCTCTCGCGTCGGGGCTGTCGAGGGACTTGGCCACTACCGAAGGGTAGAACCCGGCAGCGGTTGGGATACGCTCCCGCCACTTATGGCGGCAGAACAGTTGAATCCCCCGGACCTGAAAACCATCCTGATCGAGATCGACGGCGAGATCGGGACCCTCACCCTGAACCGGCCCGAGACCTTCAATGCGATGAGTCCCGATCTGATCGAAGACATGGTTGAGGCCTTCGCCTGGCTGGCCGATCAGGCTCCCCTTCGAGGGCTGATCATCACCGGGTCAGGTGCTGCCTTCTGCGCCGGCGGCGACCTCAACTGGTTCAAGGCGGGAATGGAAGACGATTCGGTTGACATCAAGGCGTCGGTACGCCGGGGTGCCGAGATGCTTCATCAGGCGATCGTCGATCTGCAGAGGATCCCTTACCCAGTCATCGCTGCTCTCAACGGCCCTACGGCTGGTGCCGGGTTCTCGCTAGCCCTCGCCTGCGACATCCGGATCTGTTCCGAGAACGCCTTTCTCGCCTGCGCCTACGGCAGGATTGGAGTGTCCCCGGACGGTGGCATGACCTACTTCCTGCCGCGGGTGGTCGGTCCCTCGAAGGCGATCGAGATCCTTCTGAACGACCCGAACCTCACCCCCGCCGACGCTCTCGAGGCCGGACTGGTCTCCGAAGTGGTGGCCCCCGATGAGTTGATGGACAGGGCGATGGAAAAGGCTGAGAAGCTGGCAACGAAGTCGCCGTACTACCAGAAAATGGCGAAGAAACTGGTCCATCAGAGCCTCGACAACAGCATCACCGAACAGCTTCAGCTCGAACGCCACGGAATCGCCGACGGCATGGGTACCGCCGACGCGATGAACGCCGTTGCCGCCTTCCTTTCCGGGGGCAAGGCCGAGTTCAAAGGCGAGTAGCCGGCCGGCAGCGGCGCCTGCCGGTCGTTTCGATCAGGCTTTCAGCAGGCGGGTGACGCTCTCGCCGACGCAGCAGGGCTTTTCGCCCACTGTGCCGTCGGGACCCTGAACTTCGACGGTGATCGTGGTCACCATCTCGATCCAGCCGTTGCCGAGATCGTTCGCTTCGGTCATCCGGGCCGAGGCACGAACTCTCGAGCCGGCCGGAACCGGCGAGGGAAAGCGGACCTTGTTCCAGCCGTAGTTCACTCCCATCGTGAATCCGGACCTCACCTCGACCAGATCGAGGCGGAACCCGTCGATCATCGAGAGGGTTAGGTTTCCGTGGGCGATCGTGGTGCCGAACGGGCTTTCGGTCTTCGAGCGTTCGATATCGACGTGGATCCACTGGTGATCACCGGAGAGGTCGGCGAAGGTGTTGATCATGTCCTGGGTGACTTCACGCCACTCGGTAGGACCGACTTCCTCACCGATCAGTTCCTGCAGCTGCTCCGGTCCTTCAATCGAAAGAGTTTCCATGGCGGGAACAGTAACGCCATCGCGAGAGCCTGAGCCCCGAGAGCTTCCAGGTTCCGCGTGCAGTTGGCCCGAGCGGCGGGCTGCCTCCCATTCGGATATCAATCGCGGCATGGAATCGAAAGAAGGTCCGAGAGTCGATGTTGTGGAGACCGCGCTTGGGCCGGTCGGGTTCTCCCGTAAAGGGGAAGGGCCTCCTGTCCTGATGGTGCACGGCTCACCCGGGGGTATCGACTCGACTCTCGCGATGGGCCGGTTCATCGTGGAGGGAGGCTTCGAATTGATTGCCCCGGCCCGGCCGGGCTATCCCGGCACAAATCTCAAGGGCAGGGAGTCGATCGACCAGCAGGCCGACCTTCACGCCGCTCTCCTCGAAGCACTGGGAATCAGCCAGGCCGGGCTGATCACCTGGTCAGGGGGAGGCCCGAGCGGTTACAGACTCGCGGCAAGACATCCCGGTTTGGTCTCTTCGCTGGTCGGCTTCGCCTCGGTAAGCAAGGCCTATCAGCCACCGAAGGAGAGCCTTGACGAGAGGCTTGTCGAGAACACTTCGGCCGGCAACTGGCTTCTTCGTCAACTGGCGGTACATGCGCCCAGGTCCACGGTCTCCTCGACCCTTGGCGCCGAAGGTGACCTCGGTCACAAGGAACTGAAGGCGCTGGTTGACGAGGCCATGGATCACGAAAACCAGAAGGAAGTGGTCCTGACGATGGCGCTCGTCGTTGCTGATCACGCCAACCGGGAAGCTGGACTGAAAAACGATATGGCCCGTTTCGGAGAGATCGAAAGCCTCGAACTCGAAAGCATCGGGGTGCCGAGTCTGATCATTCATGGAACCGCCGATGTCGACGTGACTCCCGACCATGGGGAGTATGCGGCCGAGACGATTCCCGGCGCCGAGCTGATCCGGATGGATCGCGGGACGCACCTTTCCCTTTTCGTTCATCCAGACGCGGGAGAAGTACAGGGCCGGGTTCTCGAGCACTTCAGGGCCCCCTTCACCTGACCAGTTCGAGGCGCATGCCGATCGGGCTGATCGCGCCCATCCCCCCGAGCATCGCAAGGATCTTTGAGACATAGGCCTGGGTTTCCGGGTAATCGGGGATGCACCCGCACGATCCGACGGCTCCAGGACCGGCGTTGTAGGCGGCAAGGGCCAGAGCCGGGGAACCGAACTGCCCGAGAAGGTCACTCATCAGGTGCGCCTGCGCCATGATTGCCGCCTCGGGATCGAACGGATCTCTCAGGCCGTACTCCGCCGCCGCCGCCGGGGTGAAGGCTGCTATCCCGAAAGCGATGCCGTTTCCGGCCTTGGGATCAAAGCCCGATTCGGCGTAAAGCTGCGCTGCGAGGAGGGCTGGCGAAACATTCCACTTCATCGCCGCCTTCAGGATGAGAGGCTTGACCCAGCCCGGGGTGACCGGCGGGAATGCCATCGACAGGGCGGCCGAACGGTCACCCCCTCCGGCCCCGACGAGGTTTCCTTCGGCCGAGCAGGGCTCGGGCCCGGCGACGAATCCGAAGTGCCAGGCCTCCCACGGGTAACGCTTGAGGAATCCGAAGCGGCCGGCGTTGGCGGCCAGCCAGGCGTAGGCCCCGGAAGGTCCGAGATCAAGTTCGGTGGCGCAGCGGTGAAGTGACTGCCCGGGAGGTGCCACCCAGGTGGGGTCCGGATTTGCTGCGAAGAGGGCTGCCTGCTCTGCGTCCGAACGAAATGCAGAAGTGATCGTCAAAGTTATGCCGGCCGCCGAGGCTGCTGCGGCCATCGCATCGAATGCGGTGGCTACGTCAGGGCGCATGCCCTTTCCCTGACGCTCGGCCAACGGTCCTGAGTAGCCTCCGCCGCTGGCAAACGAGGGGACTGCGCCCATCGAAACAGGCATGCTGATCCTGGCCTCGGCCCAGTTCGGGGGAGCACGGTGGGAGCCGCCGCCAGATCCGGCACGAACCGAGGTGGCGATCGAGACACGGGCTCGGACCGGCGCGTAAGACGAAGCATCCGGAAAGCGCACAGATACCGCCAGCGGCGCGGCCCTGTTGATTACCGCGGTCCGAATCGCGGCGAGCCTGGCCCGGTTCAGGTAGACGGGTTTGGGCATGTGAGCGGGATTCGGAAGGCCGTTGGGCAGCCGGGGTGGCGCCAGGAGTCTCGGCAAGTCGTCCTTCATGGATCGAACTGCCGACAGCGCAGAAAGGTCAGCCGTCCGCTGGGCTTCCGCCTTTCCGGTCACTGCCCCGGATATCGCGACCATTGCGACCGCCCCGAGCACGACCGCGAAGACACCGCCGAGAACCAGTGGTGTCGCCTGGCCGGCCTCCGCACGAATTCGCGGGAGACGCCATCTCCTTGCAGGCGAAGGGTGCTTACGGGTGACCCTCCCGCCGAACTCTTCCGCCTCCTCCACCAGAATCTCGACCAGCGGCGACGGATCCGCTGGCGCAATGATGAGGATCTCGTCCCAGGACCCCAGTTCAAGCAGGCTTCGGTAGGTGGAAGCAGTGGCAATCACCGCAACCGGCGCATCGCTTGCTTCAAGGAGGCGCTCAACGGCCTCAACCGGGTCGTCTGGCTCACCGCTACCGAAGACGAGTTCCCCGCGGGCTCTGAACACCAGGCCCGTCTCCAGCCCTTCGAGGGTCTTTTCCAGTTTCCTGGCTTCTTCGTGGGCGAGCAGACTTGCCGACCGGGGCAGCTCCCGGCCGAG
Source organism: Solirubrobacterales bacterium (assembly GCA_020438355.1). Classification (GTDB taxonomy): domain Bacteria; phylum Actinomycetota; class Thermoleophilia; order Solirubrobacterales; family 70-9; genus 67-14. Next base: position 9,824 of record JAGQUT010000021.1, read on the forward strand.
TTCGATCACCAGGCCAACCCGGCCGGACTCCCGACGTTCCCGGATCCGTTCGGCGACAAGCCGGTCGGACACCGACCCGTCACCGACTGCCAGGGCAAGCAACCTGAAGGTCATCTGGCCCCTGCCTCAGAGGACACCGCAAGCGCATCCGAAAGCGAAGGGACCAGAGCCGGAGGTCGCAGACGAACCTCAACGACCGGGCCGGTCGTCGATACCGACACCCGGCTTCTGGCCCAGCCCGGCAGCGCCTCCCTCACCGCAGGCTCGACCGGTTCACCACGGATCAGGGCGATTGCGCCGGCCTCCGCCGCCCCGCCGGCCACAGTCGCCGAGTAGCCCGTCACCATCAGCTGGAAGCCGAGCAGGCCTGTCAGCATCAGCGCCGCAACCCCGGCCACGGCCTCGATCGTCGCCTGACCGGATTCGATCCGCTGGTGTTCGGCGATATACCCCGTCACTACTCCCCCGTCAATCCTCTCCCAGGGAACTCGAGCCGTAGACATGCGCTTCGGGGAAGCCGGGGACCAACCCGGGGATCCGGACGCCTACCTTCACTCCGTCCGACTGCGAAACCTGGATGCCATCACGGAGCACTTCAGGCAGAGCGCGCTCGGCTGCTCCTCCGGGGTCCCGACCGGTGAGGACCGCCCTGGCCCCGGCTCTTGCGGCGACGCCGGCCGACCAGAGCGCGACGCCGGCGATGATGAACTGGGCGGCGACGAGAACGGAAAGAAGAACGATCGGCAGGGCGCCGATCAGCTCAAGCGAGACGGAGCCGTCGACCCGCCCCGGCCGTTTCCATTCGCCCCGTTGCTGCTGCTCGTCCATGGGCGGACGTTGACGGCAATCGCCTCACGGGTGGCTCAATGAATGCAACGATTCCGCACGCGGGATCAGACCACTATTCGGCGGACCACGGGACTGTGGTCCGAAAGCCTGATCAGCAATGAAGTCTCCGGGTCCGGTACATCGCGGCGGCCGGCCGGCCAGGCCTCCGGGCCCTCGATCGAATCTGCGCCTCGGATCAGGACATGGTCGATCGAGGAGGACGCGGTGACACCGGTCAGGTCGAACTCCGCCTCCAACTTCTCGAAGACGTCACTGCTCTTCGGTCGCGCGTTGAAGTCCCCGCCGAGGACCAGCGGACCTTCCTCGGCGCGAGCCGTGGCGAGCCGGGCAGCCCGCATCACGTCGGCCGAGGCCTGAACTCCCGTGCTGGCATGCAGGTTCGCAACCGAGAGGCCACAACCGAGCCGGACCATCGACATCACCCGTCGTTCGGGGAACCACGTCAAAGCGGTCTTTCGAAACTCCGTTATCTCGGCGCCGCGTCTGTAGCCATCCAGACCAGGCAACGCGCCCCGGACGAGGATCAGGTTGCTCCCGCCCTCCCAGCTTCCGGCCAGTTGCGGCCGGAACCGGGCGACCGGCGACATCACCGGGCGGAGCCAGTTTCGCGAAGTAAGGGCCATGCGACCGGTAGACCCGGTCGCCTCGGCGAGCCGGTGTCCCCAGCGCGGTGGCACCTCCTGAAGCAGCGCGATATCCCACTTCGCCGCGGCAAGGAAGGCCGCGAACTCGCGAAAAAGGTCCCGGTTCAACCTGACGTGATCGGGCCCGAGGACCGGTCGCCCGAAGAATCTCCAGGCGAACCCTCCCGCTGGAACGCCGGGTACATCCCCCCCTGGCGCCGGAGGAAAGTCGCGCCCGTGGAACAGGTTCCAGCTGAGAACCCGGAACTTCAAATCAGTGACTGCGGGCTTCCGAGATGACCAGCCAGATGCCGACCACGGAAGAGCCGAGAAGAAGCAACCAGGCCAGCGTGCCGAGGCCGGTGTCGAACATCTTCGGGGCTCCGGCGACCAGCAGGACGATCAGGCCGTACGACGCGTAGAGCACCACCCGCCGGGATTCGGGCAGAGCGAGCAGGCTGGTCCGGAAGTCGTAGGTCAGCCTGTAAACGGTCCAGGCGATGCCGGCCAGGAAGGCCATCGAGATCGCCGCCAGCGCCGCATCGGCCACATTGCCCCCGTTGGGGAGAAAAGCGACACCGGCGGCGAGGACCGCGATGATCAGGATGTTGCGGGCCGCGACCATGAGTCAAGCCTACCTTTGGTTCGTACGTACTACTTGGAGACCATCAGGACGATGCCGAAAATGATGATTCCCAGGGTCGCGAGCAGTCCGAGAATGCCGACCGCGAGTGACAGAGCGGCAGCAACCCCCCGGCCGTCCTGGCTGTAGTCGACGTACTTGGCCCCACCCCAGATGCCCAGAGACGAAACCAGAGCAACGCTGAGACCAGCGGCAAACGAAGCGCCGATGGTCATGAGCACATCCCCTGTGTCCACGATCTGGGCGACTAGCGACATGAGCTCAGGCAGCCTCGGTCTGTACGTCCACCACTTCGGTACGGCGTGCGCGCTTCACGAAGGCGATGACTATCAGCCCCACCGCGACCACGCTGATCACGATGGGGCCGATCGAAGCCCCGCCCATCAGTTCGGTCAGTCCAAAGGTCGCAGCCCCGATTATCGCTGCGGCGGGAAGGGTGAAAACCCAGGCGGTGACAATGTTGCCGGCAACTCCCCAACGAACGGCCGATACGCGCTTGGCGACACCTGAACCCATTACTCCGCCGTTGATCACGTGGGTAGTGGAGAGCGGGAATCCGAAGTGAGTCGAAGCCATGATCACCGCCGCCCCTGCACCCTGCGAAGAGAAACCCTGCGCCGGGTCCATCTTGATGATTCGCATACCGGTCGTTTTGATGATCCTCCAGCCACCGCTGTAGGTACCCAGAGCGATCGCGGTGGCGGCGGAGAAGATGACCCAGAACGGGGGATCGGAGCCGACCGGGAGCACACCGTCAGCGATCAGGGCCAGAGTGATCACACCCATGGTCTTCTGGGCGTCGTTGGTTCCGTGCGCGAGGGCGAGCAGGCCGCCCGAGGCGATCTGCCCAAGACGGTAACCCCGGCTCACCGGGCCGGGACGCAGGTTCTGGACGATCCGATAGGCCAGGCCGATCGCCAGGGCGGCAACGATGAAGGCAAGAATCGGGGCAACCACGGCCGGAATCAGCACTTTGCCAACCAGTCCCGCGGTCTCGATCGCCTGGGTTCCGGAATCCGCCAGGGCGGCTCCCACTATCCCTCCGATAAGGGCGTGTGAGCTGGAAGAAGGGAGTCCGAAATACCAGGTGATCAGGTTCCAGGTGATCGCCCCCACCAGCCCGGCAAAAACGACGTTCAGGGCACCAGGCCCGGAAATCGCGCTCTGGTCGACCACATCGGAAGCGATCGTTGCCGCAACCTCGATCGAAATGAACGCCCCCACGAAGTTGAGGATGGCGGCGAACGCGATGGCGGCTTTCGGAGAGGCAGCACCAGTCGAAATCGAGGTCGCGACGACATTGGCGGTGTCGTGGAAACCGTTTGTGTAATCAAAGGCCAGCGCCGAAACAACGACGATTACAAGGATCAGGTGGATATCCACGGCCTAGGAGTTCTTGATCACGATGCCTTCAAGGATGTGCGCAGCCGTCTCCGTCGCATCGATCGCTTTCTCGAGGACCGCGAAGATGTCCTTCCAGCGAATCACGACCATAGGGTCGATGCCGTTCGAGAAGAGCGAGGCGACCGCATCACGGGATACCCGGTCACCGTCGTTCTCGAGACGGTGGATCTCAATCCAGTACTGATCGAGATCCCGGAATGAAGGCAGGTTCTCAAGCCCGAGAGAGAGCTGCTCACAGCAGCCGACCAGAATCCTGGTCAGATCCTGTGCCTGCGACATCGGTGCTTCGATCTGGTAGAGAGCGAGGAAGTCAGCAGCCTCCTCGATGTAGTCGATGACATCGTCCAGCTTGGTTGCCAGGCCGTAGATGTCCTCGCGGTCGATCGGGGTAACGAACGTCGAGTTGAGACGGTTGATGATGTCGTGGGTGATCCTGTCGCCTTCCTGCTCGATGATCAGGATCTCCCGCCCCATCCCGTTGTCATCGGGCCAGGTGGTCATCATCTCGTTCAGCATTCCGGCCGCGCGCAGCGTGTTTTGGCCTGCTTCATTGAAGAGGTCAAAGAAAGTGCTGTCGCGTGGCAGGAGCGAGAAGCGCATAAAAGCCGAGCCAACCTAGCAGAGCAAAGGTCAGCCGGATGCCTGGGGCAGCGCGGTGGAAGCGAGGGTGTCGTGGCGCTCCATCAACTCGTCCTGGACATTCCGACGTTCGCCACCCTCCCGATTGAGGCGAGACCAGTTGCCCGAACTGTCCAGCACCCACGAGTTCGTGTTATCTGCCAGACAGCGTTCCATCACATCGAGAATCTGGCCCTTGGCGATCTCGTCCTGGACGGGCGTCACCAGTTCAACCCTGCTGTCGAGGTTCCTCGGCATGAGGTCGGCGGAACCGATGAAGACGTCCCATTCATCCCCGCGCTGGAAGGCGTACACCCGTGAGTGCTCCAGGAAGCGACCAACCACGGAGACAACCCTGATGTTCTCCGAGAGACCGGGCACGCCCGGTCGCAAACAGCAGATTCCGCGAACGTTTATTTCAACCTCGATGCCAGCCTGCGAAGCCTCGTAGAGAGCCTCGATGCAGGTCCGGTCGACGAGCGAATTCATCTTCATTGCGATCTTCGCTTCGTGACCGGCCTTGTGGGCTTCGATCGTCGCGTTGATTTCCTCGAGAATCGAGGAACGCATCGAATGGGGCGAAACGAGAACCTTGCGGTAATCGGCCGGACGGGAGTAACCGGTCAGCACGTTGAACATCTCGGCCACATCGGCACCGATCTCCGGGTCGGCCGTGAAAAGGCCGAAGTCGGTGTAAAGACGAGCAGTCGTCGAGTGGTAGTTGCCGGTTCCGATGTGGACGTAGTTTCGAACGTGATCACCCTCGCGCCGGACCACCAGCATGGCCTTGATGTGTGTCTTCAGGCCCGGAATGCCGTAAACGACGTGAACACCAACTTCTTCGAGGCGCTTCGCCCACTCAATGTTCGCCTCTTCGTCAAAGCGGGCCTTGAGTTCGAGCATGCATACGACCTGCTTGCCGCGCTCGGATGCCTTGATCAGTGCCGAAACCAGGGGCGAATCGTCACTGGTCCGGTAAACGGTCTGCTTGATCGCGAGCACGTCCGGGTCATTGACCGCCTGGGCAACGAAGCGTTCAACGGACGTGGCGAACGAGTCGTACGGGTGATGAACCAGGACGTCCTGCTGCCGGATCACGGCGAAGATGTCAGCCGGGTCGTCATCCTCGCCCTGAAGACGGGGCTGTGTGACCGGGGTCCAGGGCTCGTCTCTGAGTTCGGCGAACCCGGGCAGCTTGACCACATCCCAGAGGTCGGTCAGGTCCAGCAGACCGCCCGCCTCGAAGACCTCGTTCTCCTGGAGCCGGAGAAGTTCGACGAGGAGTTCCTTCAGCTCTGGATTCATGGTCTCGGCAACCTCCAGCCGGACCACCTCTCCGAACCGCCGACGGCGCACTTCCTCCTGAACGGCTTCGAGCAGATCGTCGGCTTCGTCACTCACCGTGAAGTCCGCGTCCCGGGTTACCCGGAAGTACCCGTGGTCCAGAACCTCCACGCCGGGGAACAGCTGGTCAAGGTTGGCCGCGATCACCTCTTCCAGCGGCACGAGGATGCGCTCTCCCTCCCCGGTCAGTTCCACGAAGCGGCCCAGAAGTTCCTTCGGGACCTTGATTCTCGCGAGTACCCGGGTAGAGGTCTCGTTGTCGCGCAGCAACACGGCGATGGACAGAGAAAGGTTGGAGATATAAGGGAACGGACGTCCCAGACCTATGACCAGCGGGGTCAGGGTCGGAAAGACCTGGGCATCGAAGATGCGGTCGAGCTCCGAGCGCTCTGTTCCGTTCAGGTCTCCAAGCGTCGCCACCCTGATGCCGTTCGCGGCCAGTGACGGCTTCAGCTGCTGGTCGAAGACATGGGTGAGCCTGCGGTCAAGTTCAAGTGAGCGGCTTCGTATCGCCTGAATCTGCTCGCGGGGGGAAAGTCCGTCGGGGCCGCGGGCATCGATGCCAGCGTCCACCTGGTCCCAGAGGCCGGCGACCCGGACCATGAAGAACTCATCGAGATTCGAAGCAAAGATCGCACAGAACTTCACGCGTTCGAGCAATGGCACCGAATCGTCTTCTGCGAGTTCGAGGACCCGCTGATTGAAGTCGAGCCAGGAGAGCTCACGGTTGAAGAAATGGGACGGATCTGGGCTACTCATCAGGTCAGGATTCTACTTTCAGCGAGGTTTCAAGCGCGACCCAGACACCCTGTCTCGACTGTTCCAGCCAGAGTCGCTTGAACCGTTCGAAGAGCATCTGCCTTCGCGCACCGAAATGGACAACAGCAAGTTCAAGCCCCCGATAGGAGCCGCGGTTCGGGGCAGCCTGCACCAGGATCGGATCGAGATCGCGACTGCCTCGCCCACGTTCGATGATCGTCTGGATGTCCTCTTCCTCAAGCTCCGCAATCGCCTGCCGGGTCGGCGGGACCGAAAGATCACAGTCCCGCATCTCCCCCAGCACTTCCTGGAGCCCACGGGCCGCCCGCCGAGCCGTATGAGCCTGCGAACCCAGGGCGTCCCCGGTCAGCTCGAGGCTGTAGCGGAGACGCTCGGCCGCGACCCTCATTCGATGCTGGGCCTGCACGCCCTCCGGCTCGAGGCTGTCGGTCGCTTCGCTTCGAAGTCGGGTGAGTCGTTTGTTGATCAGTCTGAGGACAGCCGGTGGCAGAACCTCGACCGGACGGTACTCGTCGGCGCGATCGATAATGTCGGTCTCGATCGTCGAGTCGGCGATCTCTTCGATCCGTACGCGGAAGGCCTGCATTCGGCGTCCGTGGACAATCTGGGCCAGGGCCCGGTTCGCCCGGGCCTGTTCCCGCCTGAGATTGGCAATGGCCCTGTTCAGGCCATCTGCCTCGGCTGGATCGGTTTCGGAGCTCACCAGTTCCAGCGATGAAATAGCGACATCGATGTCGCGGCGATCACCAACCGCCTTCGAGATCCGGCGGGCTTCGGTCTTGCCTTCCCGATACTGGGCCCTGCCAAGGGCCGGGCGGAAAACCTCGAGCGCGGCCCGCAGGCGCCTTGAAGCGAGCCAGAGTTCGTTGGCCGCAGCAGGCTCCGTTACGTCGAGCACACCCTTGGAGAGCAGCGTGATCTGGGTGGCCCGTTCCTCAAGTACCTGTGCGGCCGCCAGCCTGAATCGCGAGTCCGGAGTGCTCATCAACGGGAACCCTACTCGCGGACTGGTACTCAGCCGGGCGTCAGGGCTGGTTCTGAAACGTCGATTCCGCCGTTCAGCATGTCGAGGACTATGCCTTCGCGGATGCCACCCTTGCCTATCTGCAGCTCCTGACCAAGAAGTTCCGAGACCTTCTCCAGGATCAACACCCCGGTCGGCAGCATCCTCACCCGGACCGGGTCCAGCTCGAACTGGCGGCCGACCTCCACGGCGTCATCACCACTGAGCACCCTGATGCTTCGCTCCATGGTCTCGTACTCGAGCCGCGCCCCGACGATCTTTCTCAGGGAGGTCGCCGACCCGCCGACCGCCACGGCCTGTTCCGGCCGGGTGATCTGAACCTCCGCGAACTCCTCGTCGATCCGGTCACGGATTCGGCGGATCTCGGACGCAGACGGCGGATCGGAGGTGATCAGTTCGTCGGCCAGCTGGCCGGAGCCGATCGGCCAGGAGCGAACCTGCTCAACGCCACCATCGACAGTCCCGATGATGATCTCGGTGGAACCGCCACCGACGTCAACCACCGCGACACGACCGTCAACCCGGTATCCGAGTGCCTTGGTTGCCCCAAGAAAGGCAAGCCGGCCTTCCTCGTTCTCGCTGACGACGCTGATCGGGATTCCGGCTGCTTCTGAAATCGCATCTGCCGCCTCCTTGCCGTTGGGGGCGTCTCGCAGGGCGGCGGTCGCTACTGCACGAAAGCCTTCGGCGCCCAGTTCGCGAGCCATCCTGACCTGGGTCTCAACAACCTCGGCCACCTCGGCGATCTTTTCCTCCGGAATCGAACCGTCTGAGGTGCGGGCCTGACCGATCCTCGTATAGGCCCTCTGCTCCATGACCTTCTTGAGCTTGCCCTCGTCGGGCTCGGCGACCAGGATCCTGGTTGTGTTTGAACCGATATCTATCGCTGCACAGAGCATGGGCTTCAAGTACCCATTTTGGTGATTCCGTCGGACCTTTCCGAATTCGGACCGGGCATCCGCCGACCGGACGCGAAGCAGATCAGCCGAAACGGCCACTCACGTAGTCCTCGGTCTCCTTGAGCGAGGGGTTCGAGAAGATCTTCTCCGTGTCATCGATCTCGATCAGCACACCCGGGTCCCCGCTTTTCTCGATGTTGAAGAAGCCGGTGTAATCACTGGCTCGCGCGGCCTGCTGCATGTTGTGGGTGACGATCACGATCGTGAAGCGCTTCTTCAGCTCGTTGATCAGGTCCTCGATCGCGAGGGTTGCGATCGGGTCCAGGGCCGAGCAGGGCTCGTCCATCAGCAGGACCTCGGGTTCGATCGCGGTCGCGCGAGCGATGCAGAGCCGCTGCTGCTGACCGCCGGAGAGGCCGCTGGCCGGCTTGTTGAGTCGGTCCTTCACCTCTTCCCAGAGGTGGGCCCCACGGAGGGACTTCTCGACGATCGTGTCCATCTCGACCTTCTTCATCTTCTTGCGATTCAGACGGAGCCCGGCTGCGGTGTTCTCGTAAATCGACATCGTCGGGAACGGATTCGGCTGCTGGAACACCATCCCGATCTGCTGACGGACAAGCACCGGGTCCATCGAGGGCGCGTAGATGTCGGTCCCGTCGAGGAGCACCTTTCCCTCGACGTGAGCACCGTCTATCAGTTCATGCATGCGGTTCAGGGAGCGCAGAAAAGTTGACTTGCCGCAGCCCGAGGATCCGATCAGAGCGGTTACCTTGTTCGGCTGGATGCTGACCGTGACGTCGCGCACCGCCAGGAAATCGCCGTAGTAGATGTTGAGCTTCTCGGCATCGATCCGCTTGGCCTGCGCATGAACCTGCCTCGCCTCCGCAGAGGGCTTCGGCGGTTCCAGGATGGCATCTGAGGACCCGGCCTCTACGTCGGCCATTTCGATCTCCTTCTTGGTGTTGGTCAGATTCATCGGCGGATCTCCACGCCGTACCGTCGAGCGATGAGCCGTGCTGCGAGGAACAGCACCATCACGATCACGATCAGCAAGAGTGCTCCGGCCCATGCACGCTCGATGTACGGCTCCGGAGGAACACCGGGAAACTTGTACTGCTGGTAGACGTAGACCGGAAGGTTAGCCATCCGTCCGTCGAACGGATTCAGGTTGGTCGAGGTGGTCGATCCGGTCGTGATCAAGAGAGGTGCCGTTTCGCCGATGACCCGCGCGACGGCGAGCATGACGCCGGTAACGATTCCCGCGAGGGCCGTTGGAAGCACAACTCGCAGGACAGTCAGCCACTTCGGCACTCCGAGCGCATATGAGGCCTCACGTAAAGCATTCGGGACCACCCGCAGCATCTCCTCGGCCGAGCGGATCACGATCGGGATCATCAGGACTGCCAGGGCGACCGAACCCATCACCCCGAGTCGAATGCCCGGACCGAAGAAGATGGCGAACAGAGCGAAAGCGAAAAGACCCGCCACGATTGAGGGGATGCCCATCATGACGTCAACGAAGAACGTGATCGAACGCTTCAGCCGTCCCTTCCCGTACTCCACCAGGTAGATCGCTGCGAGCACCCCGACCGGAACCGCAGCGACCGTAGCGACGGCGGTGATGATGAACGTTCCGAGCGCGGCGTGAAGAGCGCCACCACCTTCCGCCAGTACTCCTCTCATCGAGCTGGTCAGGAACTCGGAGTCGAACCTCGCCAGGCCCTTCGAAACCACCGTGTAGATCAGGGATAGAAGCGGCACCATGGCGAGAACGAAGACCTCCATGATTGCCACCGACATCACACGATCCAGGGCTCGGCGACGACCTTCGACTGCCAGTGACCAGACGGTGATCCCGGCCAGGCCGATCAGGCCGGTGAACAGCAGCCATACGAACGGGCTGAGCCCCAGAGCGAGACTGATCAGGGCAGAAGCGATCGCGGAAGCCGCGAAAACGATCAAGGTCGCCCGCCGGGGCAGGACACCGGAGTTGTCCCCCAGCGGTACGGACACGGCGCTACCGCTCACCGGAGGCCTCCCTTCTGCTGATGATCGCGCGGGCAACCATGTTGACCGCCAGCGTTATTGCGAACAGGACAAGGCCTGTGGCGATCAGGACGTTCACATCCAGACCGGAAGACTCCGGGAACTGGAGGGCAATGTTCGCGGCGATAGTGGAGGGGTTCTCGGAGCTGATCAGGTTGAAGGTGACGATCCCCGAAACCGAGAGGATGATGGTGACCGCCATGGTCTCCCCCAGGGCCCGGCCAAGACCGAGCATCGAACCTGCCACTACGGCACTGCGACCAAACGGAAGCACGACCATGCGAATCATCTCCCAGCGGGTTGCTCCCAACGCGAGCGCACTTTCCTGGAGACCCTTGGGAGTCTGCTGGAAAACCTCGCGGGCGACCGCACTGACGATCGGCAGGATCATCAACGCCAGGACCATTCCGGCGACGAGCATGGTGCGACCTGTGGTGGAGGCGGGTCCTTCAAAAAGGGGGATGAACCCGAGGTTGTCCGCCAGCCACTGGGTGACCGGAACCGAAGCCGGGCCGAGGACAGCGATTCCCCAGATTCCGTAGATGATGCTGGGAATGGCGGCGAGGAGGTCAACCAGGTACGAGACCGACATCGAGATCGCTTTCGGAGCGAGATGGCTCGTGAATAACGCCACGGCGACCGCCATCGGCACAGCGATCACGATCGCGATGGCCGACGAAATGAGGGTGCCGAAGACCAGCGGCCAGATGTATTTGACGAGGTTCTCGCCGTTCGGAAGGTCTGCGACCGGCGCCGTTATCGCCGGCCACGCCTCGCTGAGGAGAAAGATCGCGACTCCTGCGAGTACGACCAGGATCGTCAGGCCCGCGGCAGTGGCCAAACCTGAAAAAGCCCGGTCACCAAATCTGGTGTGGGCTTTGCCTGCCTTGGGTTCTTCGGGGGTTGAGAGAGTTCCTGCGTTCAATTCTTTTCCTGCCTTGGAAGCGGACCGGGCTGCGGGTCCCGTGGCGGCCTATGCCTCCGCCACGGGACCCCGCCCTCTGAGCATTGCTGCCTAGCTGGTCTGGATTGCCTCCACAGCGGGGGTGATCTGCTGCCGCAGCGAGTCCGGGATCGGCGCGGTGCCGGCGTTCTCGGCGCCAGCCTGCTGACCTTCCTCGGAGATGATGAAGCTGTAGAAAGCCTTCACCAGCTTGGCCTCTTCCGCACTGTCGTACGTTGTGCAGGCCATCTCGTAGGAGACGAGCGAGATCGGGTAGAGACCCGCGGCGGACGAGGTCCGGTCGAGGTCGTACGCGAAGACGAACTTGCCTTCTCCGCCCATCCTCTTCGAAGCCTCGAAGATCTTCACCGCGGCTTCAGGCGACGGAGCGACGTACTCGGAACCGACCTTGACGTTGACGGTGTTCAGGTCACCGACCTGGCTGAGGTCCGCGTAACCGATCGTTCCGCTGCCGGAATTGATCGCACTGATCACACCAGAGGTACCGTTCGCAGCCTCACCGCTGTTGATCGGCCAGTTGCCATCCGGCTCGTAGGTCCAATCCTGGGGGGCGGCCTGCGAGAGGTAGTCGGTGAAGTTCTCGGTCGTGCCCGACTCATCGGAACGATGGACCACCACGATGTCCTGATCCGGAAGATCAGCATCGGGGTTGTCAGCGGCGATTGCCGGATCGTTCCAGTTTGTGATCTTGCCCGAGAAGATCTGGGCCATCACCGAGGCAGAGAGATTCAGTTCTTCAACACCGTCGATGTTGTAGGCAACCGCGATCGGAGCGATGTAGACCGGGATCTCGATGTACTCGCCTGGGGCGCAGCGCTTCGCGACGTCGGCAAGCTCTGTCTCGTCCATTGCGGAGTCGGTACCGCCAAACGAAGTTCCGCCCGCGATGAACTGTTCACGTCCACCACCTGACCCGACCGGGTCGTAGGAGATGTTCGCATCCGGGTTGTCCTCCTGGAAAGCGACGATCCAGGCGTTCATCGCAGCCTCCTGCGAGCTGGCGCCAGCGCCGGCAATTTCGCCGGAAACGGCATCGCCGCTCGAGCTGCTGCCACTGTCGTCACTACTTCCGCAGGCGGCCACACCAAGAGCAAGTGCCAGGGTGAGGGGAACCGCGACGAGCCACTTCTTCAACTTCAAGGTCTTCCTCCAGTACAGGTTTCTTCAGGGGAGTTGCGCCGTAACGGAAACCAGTCAACAGCGGCAACTGCGCCACGGTGTTACTTCCCTGTGAAACTTGTGAAAAGAGACACGATTCCTAGGCCACAAGCGGCCTTGGGGAGAAGCAATAGCCGAAACCGATGTGTGTCTGGACGAAGCTCCAGTGTGGAAGCGACGCTTCGAGCTTGTGACGGAGCTTGGATACATAGACGTCAACCGACCGGTCCTGATCGGGCATCGGGCCTCCCCACACCAGCTCGTAGATCTCGTCACGGCCGACAACCTGTTCCGGCCGGCTGGCTAGTACTGCGAGCAGATGGAACTCGCGGACGGTCAGAACCATCACCCGACCGTCAGCGAGAACGGTCCGCTGGTCCAGCCTCACTTCCAGAGGACCCGCAACCAGCACTTGCCCGGAGGACGCGTTCAGATCGGATCCGGCCGCGTCCATCGGCAGGGCTCAAATGGGATGCGACGCATCCTCGAACTCTCGAAAGAGCCCGGTGACCACGAACGCAACCTGTTCGCCGACGTCCACCGCGTTGTCTCCGATCCGTTCGATGGCGCGGGCCGCCAGCAGCATCGTCATGGCCCATTCGCGACGGTCATGTTCATCACCGATCTCAAGCGCGATCGCAAAGCATTCGCGGTTCAGCTTGTCGATCAGATCGTCCTGGCGAACGAGGTCCTGGGCGGCGGTTTCGTCCCGGTCGGCAAATGCCTGCTTCGCCTGGATTATCTGAAGTCTGGCCTGAGAACCCATCTCGAGGATCCGCTGGACCATGGTCTCGTCGGCTGGTGGTTCGTGGCCGACGATCGGGATCAGCTTGCAGATGTTCACGCACTGATCTCCCATTCGCTCCGCGTTCTTGATGATGTGGAGGAGGGCTGAAATCAGACGCAGGTCCGTCGCCACCGGGGACTGGGTCGCGAGCAGGGTGATGAGACCCTGATGGATTTCGAGATACCGGCCGTCGATGCGGTCATCATCTGTAGCGACGAGTTCGGCAAGCTGGATGTCCTGGTGTTCGATCGCTTCCAGGGTACGGTCGAGCGCGCGCACGACAAGATCGAAGGCTCCAAGGGCCTGGGCTTCCAGGTGATCAAGCTCTTCCTGGTACTGGATTCGGATCTTGTCGCTCACTCACTGCCTCCGGGTTTTCCGCCACCTTCGGACGGTCTGGCTTGCGTAGCTTTCCAATGCGGTTGTCCCAGTTTGTTACCCCAGCGTATCCCTGCTGTAAAAAGGTTGTGAACCCGTTCCGGTAAACAGGGACCGCCCCCGAAGGGCGCCCCGTGTTTGAGTGAGAGAAGGGTGCAGCGCTAGACCGGCACGCCGGGCGCCTCGGCGCCCGCACTTTCGGTGGCCCGGTCGGAGCCGACCTCTGCGACCGCTTCCGCGGTCGACATCGACGATTCGGCGGCAAATCTGTAGCCGACGCCGAAGTGGGTGTGGATGTAGGTGTATCCCGGTGAACGCTTTTCGAGTTTGGTCCGGAGCTTCCGGATGAAGACATCAACCGAACGGTCTCCGTGGGCCATGGCGTAGCCCCAGACCTTCTGGTAGATGGCTTCACGGTCGAGGACCCTGCCCTCGTTCTGCCCGAGCAGCTGAAGCAGCTCGAACTCGCGACGGGTCAGGTCGAGACTCTGCCCGCTGATGAACGCCTGGAACTGGTCAGGACGGATCTCGATCTCGCCGACCACCATCGGGCCTGACTCCTGCTCGGAGGAATGGCGGCGCCGGCGGCGGACGACGGACTCGATCCTGGCAATCACTTCTTCGGGATGGCAGGGCTTCGAGATCCAGTCATCGGCACCCATCCTCAGGCCCCTGACCCGCTGCGACACGGTCGCGCCGTTCGCAGCAACCAGTACGCCAAGATCCGGGAGGAGGCCACAAACCTTCTCCAGGTACTCCCACCCGCCCTCGCCTACGGCGTCAGGGTCGAGCAGGACCGCGTTGATCTTCATCGCGACCAGCTCCTCGGGCGGTACCGCCGAACCCAGTATCCGGTACTGCCAGCCGGCTGAATCCATACGGTTGGAGAGGACCCGGATGAAGCCGGAATCAGTGTCGATTACTGCGACCCGAAGCGGAACTCTGGGGGCGCTCATTTGGACCTTTCGATCATCTGCCGTGAAGTGTAGGGGGCCTGCGGACGCCAAGTCGCGTAAACAAGCGGTTTTTCACAACTCATTCACAAGCGCACAGGACACGAAAGGGGGCAAGAGCGCCGCAACCTACGATCCGCCCTTGAATCCGATACCGTTCGGCACGTGAATCGTGCCCGCAACATTCTCCTCGCAGTTCTGACCGCCCTCTTCACCCTCCTGCTCCCCGCCTACGCGGCCGCAGCGGACGGAGTAGGCACCGCCGGGAGAATCGACGACAAGTACATCACCTTCTTCTGCTTCGGAGTGATGGCTTTCTTCACGATCCTCGTCATCGTCCTCTCCCTGATCCAGGGCAAGCTCGATGCCAAGAAGGATCAGCGGCGGCATGACCTGGACCGCTTCAACTCCTAGTCTCCGGCAAAGTCCTCAGGAACCACCAGAGCAACGCCTGCTGCGTCGCCGAACTCGACGCTTCGGGAACGCACGGAAGTGCGCCCCCTTCACCGCCTTCGCTCGACTCCTTGCATTCGTCGCTCTGGAGGCCCCTGAGAACTACCGGCCTTGACGTTTCGGTGGCTCACACGGCCCAGTAGGTGCTTTGGGTTCTTCTGATCTGGGCGAGTCGCTCTTCCCAGCCTGTCGGTCCCGTTTCGGGTGCGATGCTGTCGCCAGAAAGATCAGGGGCGAAGCCACCCAGGCCCGCAAGCACGGCGTGGTCCAGCAGCGGGAGAGTCTCGGGGTTGTATCCGCCTTCGTGGAGCGCTACCAGCCCGATTCCCTTCGAAGCGGCGAACCTGGCACATGAACTGGCCAGCTGGTTGTAGCCAGCCGCGGTCAGGTTCTGGCTCGCGAGCTGATCGGCAACATGGCCGTCCTGGCCAGCCGAGACGATCAGCAGGCCCGGGTTGAACTGGTCCAGGATCGGCCCGGCGATCGCCTCGAAGCCCTCGGCGTGTTCCCTGTCACCGGCCCCCGGGGGCATCGGCAGGTTCACGGTGTAGCCCCTCCCCTCACCGACACCCACCTCGTCGATCCAGCCGCTGCCCGGATAGAGGGGCCACTGGTGAAATGAGATGAAGAGGATCGAGGGATCGTCGTAGAGAATGTCCTGCGTCCCGTTCCCGTGGTGAACGTCCCAGTCGAGTACGGCCACCCGGTCGATACCCAGCACGTCTCGCGCGTAGCGGGCCGCGATCGCGGCGTTGCTGAACAGGCAGAATCCCATCGCCCGGTCTGCCGTTGCGTGGTGACCGGGTGGACGGATGATCGCGAACAGGGAGTCGGCCTGCCGCTCCGGGCCGGTCACCGCGTCGGCCGCGACGAGCGCCGCTCCCGCGGAGCGGAGCGCCACGCCGTAACTCTCGGGGGAGGCCACCGTGTCGCCATCCAGCCAGGTCGGACCGTTCTCGGCAGCGACCCGGACGTTCTCCACGTGGGAATCGGTGTGGGCGCGAAGCAGATCCTCGACCTCGGCCTCACGTGACTCGAAGATCGGAAGGTCGTGCTCCCGGCTGTCCTCACCCAGTCGGTTGATCACCCCGGGAAAGCGACGGGCGTTCTCGGGGTGGCTGCCGGTCTCGTGGCCGGACTGTTCCCGAAGGATGACCAGACCGGTCTTCATCCACCCAGCCGGAATCCGGTGAGAAGCCGCTTCTCGCTCTCGCCCTTCACTTCTGCCACCACTTCGATGTGATCCGCAAGCGGGGTGTCCCGGATCTTGGTGGCCAGAAGGTCATCGACCTGGAAGATCCCGGCGGAATTGTTGAGTTCGATTTCGAGACGGACGGGCCTCTGCTGGCCGGCAAGGATATTCACCTGGTCGATCGCCGCCGCAGAGATCGAGTGGATCCCCTCCTGGCCCGCCTCCAGGGGGACGCGGGTCCGGCCCTCGGCCATGTCGAGGGCATCCGCCACCCTCACGATCCCGGCTTCGACGGTATAGGGCTGACCTCGCCGACGGTGGCCGATGATTGCGTGGAGGATCTCGGCCATGACGATCGAACGTTCGGGTTCGCTGTAGATCCCCTCGAGAAGACGGGGCAGGGCCTCCCGGGCAAGGAAGAGGCTGTACTCCTCGTGGTCGGCCCGGTGGATCGACATGCCTACGTCATGGAGGAGGGCGCCACCCGCAACCACCACTTCCGCGTCCCGTTCCGACATGCCGTGGTCGGTGACCATCGCGCCCTCGACCCCGCCCTTGTCGAGCAGTCTCGTGAGGCGCAGCGCGATGTTCAGGACGATCTGCATGTGTACCCATGAGTGATCGGACATGCCCAGGCGCTCGGCGTGCGTCTGCGCCATGTACCACCAGGTCCTGACTTCGTCGTCCCGGTTGACCGCATCAAGGAACTTCTCGAGCTTTCGGTTTCCCCGGGTCGGCGCCTTGATGCGAACCGACTTGATGGCCTCCCGGCTGTGCATGGCGGGGGCTTCGGAACCCGGTTCGGGGCCGCTGACTTCCATCTCTTCCGGGTCGTCGTTCTGGCCGGGCGGACTCAACTCGGTTCCTGCCCGGTGACGAGCTGTTCACGCTCTGCCAGCCATTCCAGGCTCGCGGGAAGATCGCAGAGAGCCGGCTCCACCCTTACTCCCAGGCCCTCGGCCAGCGCGGCATGACCGACGATGATCCCGGGCAGGTGACGGGCCAGAGCCATCTCGGCTCCGAACCAGGCAGATATGTCCTCACTGGTCTGGCCGAGAATGGCCCCGAGGCCCTTGCGTGCCTCCTCGGGTCCGATTGACGGGCCGCAGAGCCGCTCAACCACTGGCGCGAGCGAGGAGACGACCAGCACCCGGTCGGTCTCCGGCGGAAACATCGAGGCGATTCCCCTTGATGCCCCGGTAATCGCCGCTTCGATCTGTCCCGGGCGGGGCGGGTCCTGGAACCGGGCCTTGCGGGTCATGGTCGACGCCCCGACCGGCCGGGACCCGATCCACTCGGGAACCTCGCCCGGGGTACCGACCGCGAGGCCGATCGCCGTCTCGCCAATCACGGCGACAGAAACCGGGTCGGGCAGGAAGTCTCCCGCCGGGACGGTCACCCCCAGGAAACTGGCGGCGGCCCAGTCGCGTCGGGTCGGAATATGGATCGGGCCTGCGCCGACAGCATCGGCCACCCTGTCGAGGAGCCTGATCAGGCGGGAACCTCGAAGGGTCGGAACCGCGAGGACCTCGACCCGGTCGGCCCCGTGGTCGCGGGCGCACTCTGCCTCGGCCATGATCAGGGCGCTTATCCGGTCCAGCCCATCGACGCCCGCGGTGACTGCGTGTCGGCGTTCGACGATGCGCCGGGCAGAACCGGACGAGACCTCCGACAGCGAGAAACGCGTGGAGCGGAGCGAGATTTCGATGGCTCCCAGGATCAAGACTCGTCCAATCCTAGAGGCTGACCTCATCCCGGGCGATAAATCATGTGAAAGCGAGCCCCGGACACAGGGCCCGGAGAAAACGCCGCGAAGCTACGTCTACTGGCCGCAGACCGGCCACTGGCCGGGACCTGAGCGCTCGTACAGCAGAGCGGCACGGTAATCCTGCTCGGCTTCCGGAGCGTCTGATGGCAGGCCATTGCCACCAACGGACTCCCAGGTGTCCGGACTGAACTGGTACTTGCCGTAGTAGAGACCGCTGGAAGAAACGATCTCGGGGTCACCACCGGATTCGCATTCGGCAATCGCTTCGAGCGTCTCCCGGCTGACCGATCCAGGCAGGTCACCGAACTTTTCTTTCTGGAGCTTCTCGCGGCGCTGGGCTTCCAGCTTTGCTTCGAGCGCGTCCTGCTGCCTCTCCGCGATTCGCGCAGCGTTCGCGGCTCTCGCCTCCTCGACCATCGCACCAAGCTGGAATGCGACTGCTAGCGGGGTCTCCGAGGTGACAGCCGCGATCGCGACATCGGTTCGGGAAACGGAGGGAGTATCGCCGGAATGGTCGAGAGCCAGGTTCCCGGCGATAATCAGGACGGCGATCAGCGCCAGAATTATCAGTGAGTTTCGCGTGGTAAGGATGAAATCGTTCCTTTGTTAGCAAATACTCATATCAATTCGGGAGGCGGTGCGCATTCCGGCTGGGAGCTACTCAGAGATGGATTCCCGGACCGCCCCGAGGTCGGTCCCGCCCTTTCCCGGGTCATGCTGGAACAGGTCTCCGCCGGGCAACGGCCGGCGACCGTCCGCCTGAGCAGGCCCGGAAGGGTGGTCGCATTCGGGCGCCGGGACGTCGTTTCGCCCGGGTACCGAAAGGCAGTCAGGGCAGCGTCCAGGCAAGGGTTTCCCGGCATGGAAAGAATCTCCGGCGGTCGGGCCGCGGCATTCAGCGAGGGTGCGCTCAGCCTGACCCTGACGATCCCGGACGCCGAGCCATCTGCCCGCACGGAAGAGCGGTTCCGATCCTGGTCCGCACTGCTGCGGCAGTCGTTCGCTGACCTCGGGATAGATGCACGGATCGGCGCCGTCCCCGGCGAGTACTGCCCCGGCGATTACAGCCTCAATGCCGCGGGCCGGATCAAACTGGCCGGGGTCGGGCAGAGAATGATCCGTGGCGCCGCGCACGTCGGTTTCGTGATCCTGGTTACCGGCAGCGCGGTGGCACGAGAAGTCCTCGGTCCCGTCTACGAAGCCCTGGATCTCGAATATGACGGCAACACCGTCGGCAGCCTTGAGGA
The DNA here is from genome assembly GCA_020438355.1 of Solirubrobacterales bacterium. GTDB lineage: Bacteria > Actinomycetota > Thermoleophilia > Solirubrobacterales > 70-9 > 67-14. The sequence continues at coordinate 28,954 of JAGQUT010000021.1, forward strand.
TGCCGCTCCGGGGATCAGCCTCGATGACGCCGAGGAAGCCATCCTGAAGCGTCTGAACCAGCACCTGGCGAAACGTTCAACCAGTCTTGACCCTGTGGCCCTGGATCCCCGAACTCTCGCCGAAGCAGAAAAACGGGCCGATCGCTTTCGCTCACCTGCCCAACCGGAATAATCTGACGGCATGGAACCGGGAGCGAACGGGGGACCACCCGAAAATCAGAACGGCAACCGATCCGATTCAGAAGGCTCGGGCTCGCTGGCGGGTCGGCTCGTGGGCGTCGGTACCGGAGGAGCCAGGCGCGTGGTCGGCGCCACCGGAATCGACCAGGCGATGGAGACCGCAATCGAGGAAGCGATAGTCCGGGCGGTCCAGAGCGAGGCGGTGGAGCGGTCGATGACCCGGATCATCAACGGGCCGCTGATCGAGAATGCCGTTCGCGATGCGATGAAGAGCGAGGCGGTCGAACAGGCCCTGAATGACCTCGTTGATTCGGAACTGGTTGACCGGCTCTGGGCGCGGATCCTCGAGAGTGACGAGACCCAGCGGCTGATCCAGCGCATCGCCGAGGCGCCGGAAGTGCGGGCCGCCATCGCGTCGCAGGGCCTCGGCCTGGTCGACGACCTCGGTCGCGGGATCGCGAGGGTAACCCGGGTAATCGATTTCGTCCTCGAACGGATCGCCCGGCGCGTCCTCTTTCGCAAGAAGCGCACCACGCCGACAGACCGGGTTGGTGTTGCGACCCGGCTTCTGGCGCTGATCATCGACGGGATCATCGTCAACATCATCATGGTCACCTCGACCGCGCTGCTCGGGCTTGTCGCCAACGTGATCGGTGTCAATCTGGGTGACCTCAGCAGCGCTGCCTACGCAGTCGGAGGTGTCTTCTGGCTGGCCCTCGGCTCGCTTTACCTCTTCATCTTCTGGTCGTCATCCGGGCAGACTCCCGGCATGCGGTTCATGGACATCCGGATCGAGCATCACGGGCAGCGGGCGATAGGTCCGAGGCGGGCATTCCGTCGCCTGGTCGGGTTCTGGCTTTCTGCGATCCCGTTTTTCCTTGGGTTCATCGGAGTGCTGACCAGGCTCGAGCGACGTGGCTTTCATGACCGTCTCGGGGACACGGTCGTCTACTACATAAACCCGGGTGCACCGAATCAACCCCACCTGGCGGCGGTTATTGATCCCATGAAGGAGGAACCGCCAATCCAGCTCGAGGCCGAACCCGCATTGGCGGCCGAAAAGCCGGTAGATTCTCCCTAGGGTCTGCCTCGGGAGGTGAGGAGGCCAGGGAAAATGAAGCGTTACGGGAGGAATGTCTTGTCGTTGAACCGCGTCTTTGCCGTGCTTGCGTTCGCCACGGCTGTTCTTTTCACTGGAATTGCGCCGGCAGCAGCCGACCCGGCTCCGGAGTTGCCGGCCGGACCGATCCTCCCCAAGGCCGAGTGGCCCAACGACCCCAACTTCGCGCGCTGCGAGCTGCAGGACCCGGTGACCGGATGCCAGGACAGCGAGCAGTGGAACCTTTACGGCCCGATGGACGGACTCTGCCTCGCCCCCGGTGGCGCGGTCTTCGACCAGCCCCGGCCCGACGGCGGACTTCCCTGCTGGGCCAGGTTCGCGACCGACCCGGAGAGCTCCTCCGGTATCAACATGACCGGCGCCTGGGCCCAGGGCAACATCGGCCGTGACGACATCCTGATCGCCTACATCGAGGGTGGAGTCAACTACAGCTCGAACGGGATCAAGGACGGCCTGAACGCGATCTACCTGAACCCCGGCGAGCTCCCCTATCCGCAGGGTTGGGACGGTCAGGACCTCGGTCGCTACGACTTCGATGGCAACGGTCAGTTCGATATCCGGGACTACGCCAAGGACCCCCGGGTCAATCCGGAGTGCGATACGCCCGGCAGCCAGTTCACCACCTACGAAGAGGGAACCACACGCGGCTGCGCTGACAACGGACAGCACGAGTACATCCATTCGGTGAACATCGGCGGACCCCTCACTCCCTACCTCTCACCGGAAGACCTGATCGCAGTCTTCGGCACCTGCACGATCACCGACAACCGGGTCTCCTCATGTGAGGAAGGTGCCCGGGTGGACAACGACGGCAACGGATACCCGAACGACATCTCCGGGTGGAACGCGTACCACAACACGAATGACCCTCAGAACGAGGACCGCGCATATGGCCACGCTTCCGGGCTGATCGGGGAGATGGGCGGCGAGGCGAACAACAACTTCGCCGGAGTCGGCAACTGCCGCGATTGCCGGATCGTCCCCGTCAAATCGGGTGCCGAATCGGTCGGCAAGGCTGACGGACTGGCCCCAGCCATCACCTACGCCGCAGACCTTGGAGTCGACGCGATGTCAACCGTGGTGGTCACCTACGCCTACTCCGGCGCCCTCCGGGAGGCCGTCAAGTACGCGGTCGAGGAGAAGGGCATCCTGATGTCCATGGACTCGAATGACTTCGATGCCATGGATCACACCGACGGTCACCTCTTTGACGACGTGTTCCCCGGCAACGGCCTTGTCCAGGACGTCGAAGGCAAGGACGCCCGGACTTTCCGCGGACGCTCCAACGTGACCAGTTACGGCACCCACTCGATCTTCTCGGGCGGCGAAACGACCACCTCGGGCGCCACCCCCTTCCAGGCCGCGTTCCTGGCGATGGTCCAGTCGGCCGCGCTCGATGCGGTCGACGACCCGACCAACCCTTACGAGCGTCGCCTGACCCCTAACGAGGTCAAGCAGGTCCTGATCAACACGGCCAGCGAGATCCTGCCGCAGCGCGACCACCCCGACGTCCCGAACCAGTGGCCGGGCAACCCCGATTCGAAGACCGATTCGACCCACACCGCGTGGTCGACCCAGTACGGATACGGCCGCCCGAACATCGGCAAGGCGACCAAGCTGATCATGGACGGACGGGTACCTCCGACGGCTGACATCGATTCGCCCGATTGGTACAAGTACGTCGATCCGACCAAGGGCGGCAAGCTCCAGGTCAAGGGCAAGGTCGCACCTTCAGCCTGGGGATCGGAAGGCATCGCGTGGACCCTCGAATGGGCCCTTGGAGCGGACCCCGGTGACGACGACTTCAAGACGATCTCCACCGGCAAGGCCGCCAAGTCAGGTGTGCTCGGCACTCTCGATCTGAAGGACATTCCCGCCTCCTACGCCAAGGCGCCGCCGGCTGACAACGTGATGCCACCGACCGGTCCCGAGCAGTACACGGTCACGATCCGCCTGCGTGCCCGCGACGGCAACGGCCTCAAGGGCGAGGACCGCCGCTCGATCGGCGCCCGCGCCGACAAGGACATGGTCGACGGTTATCCGAAGTCGATCGGCACCGAGATGAGTGCCGCGCCGACCTTCGTAGATCTTGGAGGCAAGCGACAGCTCGACCTGGTCTTCGGGACCATGGACGGAACGATCAACGCGATTCAGCCAAACGGGTCGCAGGCTCCCGGATTCCCGGTCTACACCCGGCAGCTTCGCCAGATCGACCCTCGCAACCCGCAGAACTTCGACACCGAGGCCTACAACAAGGTCGAGGCCCTGCGAGAGGCACGTGACCCGGTCAGCGGTATCGCGGTTGGCGACCTCGACGGCAACGGGGCACAGTCGATCATCGCGACCACCACGAGTGGATGGATCTACGTCTGGAGCGCCAACGGCAAGCTGAGAGACGGCTTCCCGGTCCATGGCGATGACCAGTACAACACCCTGCCCGTTCCGACGCCGGATTCCGGATGCCGCCGTTGCAGGCTGCCGATTCGCGGCAACTGGTCTGCCCCGGCCCTTGGCAATCTCGAGGGCAACGGGAAGCTGAGCATCCTGATGTCCAGCTACGACGGACATGTGTACGCCTTCCGCGCCGACGGCAAGCCGGTTCCCGGATGGCCCGTGAAAGTGGAACTGCCGCAGGCGATGAAGGACGAGATCCCTGCCAACAGCTACTTCCGTGACCCGAAACTGATGATGACCCCGGCAGTCGGAGACGTGCTCGGGACCGGCAAGGACCAGGTGTTCCTGCCGAGCTTCGAATGCGACGACGCGGGTAACAGGACCTTCGCCTACGGAATCCAGTCCGAGGGCAACGACAACCCCGGTGGCGCCTACATCCCCGGGTGGCCAGTCAAGCTCGGGGCGATCGGTGGCTGTTACTCGCAGTCGATCGACTTCGTCCAGGAGGGCGCAAACGCGGCGTCAATCGCTGACGTCGACGGGTCGGGGACCCTCAGGGTGGCGATCACCCCGATCGCCGGCGCCCCGATCATCCTCAATGGCGACGGCAGCACCTTCAAGGGAATGAGCCCGGGCTGCCCCTCGGAGGCCTGCAACGGATACCCGCCCTACTACGCCGCGGATGCTTTGACCGTAGGCGTGACCAGCCAGTCGGCCTTCGGCGACCTGAACGGTGACGGCAAGCCCGAGTTCATGCAGCCGACCGCTGGGGCGGCGACCCTCACCAGCGCCCTCGGAGACGCCGGCCAGGCCGCCCTCCCCCATGTCTTCGATCAGGCCTGGGATCCGGTGACCGGAGCGGTTCTGGACAACTTCCCGACCAACCAGGACGGATTCCCGTTCTACACGTCACCGGTAGTCGGCAACCTGACCGAAGATGGCAACCGCTCGATGATCAGCTCGAATGATTCGTACTGGATCCACGCGCGGGGTCCCGACGGCGAGGAAGCTCCGGGGTTCCCTAAATGGACCGGCCAGTGGACCTCGTTCGGTGGTGCCCTGGGCGACCCGAAACTCGACGGCCAGCAGTACCTTGCCTACGGCACACGCGAGGGTCAGCTCTTCCTCTGGAAGGTCGGTGGCAAGCCCTCGATGAACGACCAGTGGTGGCATTACCGGCACGACGAGCACAACTCCGGCCGGTACGGGAATGACACCCGTCCGCCCGCGGGCGTCAAGTTCGTGGTCAAGCGCTCGAAGAACTCGGCCCAGGTCACCTGGCGTGCCTCCGGTGACGACGGCGTGAACGGTGGCAAGGTCGCCCAGGTCCAGGTCTACAAGTCGAACAACAAGATCAGCCTCGCGAAGCTCGGCACCCGCATCAAGTCACCGGCGATCGCCAAGCCGAACGGTCAGCAGAAGGTGAACCTGAAGCTCCCCGCGAACCGAAGCATCTATGTTGCCGTCCGCCAGAAGGATGCCGACGGCAACTGGTCATCGCTGAGCCGCTTCAAGGTCAAGCCCTTCAAGAGCTACAACCTGGCGAAGCAGAAGCGGATCTGCCGAAGGAAGTTCAACCCGGCCGGCAAGAGCGGTGCCGCGAGGAAGCGGGCGGCGAGCAAGCGGAAGTCCTGCATCAACAAGGCCGTGAAGAAGTCGAAGCAGGTCAAGAAGCAGAACACCCAGAAGTCCTGACCGCTTCTGAAGCATCTCGCTTCTCCGGAAATCGATTCCGTCGGCGCTATGCACCGATGAAATCGATTTTCCGGATGGGGCCCGCCTAGATTCGGCCGGCGGCGAGGAGGCGGCGGAGGAACTTCTGGGTTTCGGGTCGCTGGGGCTCGGAAAGGATCTGTTCCG
>JAGQUT010000022.1 GCA_020438355.1 Solirubrobacterales bacterium
CCGGGATCAATGCGCTTCTGTACAGCGGCGTCTGGCACATCTTTGACCAGGACGCAGATCTTCAACTGAAGCCTCCTTAGGGGGTCTTTCGAGAGGGCTCTGCCTAATTCGAGGTGGAGAGCCAGAGATGCAGTTTGCGACGCGCAATTCTAACGGGATTCGACTCGTATTGACTGACGAGTCAATCGGGCCACTCAGGAGCGGGTGATTCCGGCCAGCAGATCCATCAGCTTCCTGCCATCGCCTTCGGCTATCCGGGTACCTGGAACACGCTGTTTTGTGCGAGGTTGCCGGTCCTCGTAGAACTCCCCTCCGGGCGCCTCCTCCGGAGTGGCACCGGCCAGCCAGACTGCGGTATCGACTCCCTGATGGGAGTCCCTGAGGATCGGGCCGGTCACCTTGTGGAATCCGGGCAGGGCAGCCGACATGCCGGGGGTGACAGCCCACCCGGGATGCATCGAGCAAAAGGTGACCCCTCCGGCGGGTTCGTTGGCCTGCCATTCGTCGGCGAGCATCACTTCGCCCCGCTTCGTGTGGGCGTAGAAGGTGGTCGGCTTGTACTCCTTGCGCTCGAGCTGGGGATCGCTGGTGTTGAACCCGCTGGAGTACATGCCTCCGGAACTCATCATGATCACCCGTGGATCCTTGCCCTCCCTCAGGCGGGGCAGCAGCAGTTCGGTCAGCAGGTAAGGCCCGACAAGGTTGGTGGCGAAGGTCAGCTCCAGACCCTCCTTCGTGTGCTGGCGCTCCGATGGCATCACGCCCGCGTTGTTCAGGAGCACATCCAGCGGATCGCCCGAGGCGAGGAAGTCCGCAGCGAAGCGGCGGATCTCCGAAACGAGCGAGAGATCGCAGAGGTGGAGAACGGGCTCCGTCTCGGTCCCGGCCACTCCTCCTTCGACGTTCACTTTCGCCCTCGCCTGTTCGCCCTTCTCCGGGTTGCGACAGACCATGTGGACCTTGGCCCCGCATTTCGCCATGTCGATCGAAGCAGCCAGCCCCAGGCCCCCGCTGGCGCCGGTCACCATTACGCTGCGGCCGGTCAGGTCAGGGGTTCCCCAGCCGTACATCCGGCGGCGTGCTTCGTAGCCGATCTTGCTGAAGCCGGGGACGACGAGCAGGTCCATCGCCCGGTCAAGGGTCCCGGATACACCGGGAAAACGTTTGAGCATCAGTCCAGCATAAGGCGACGCATCGCGAAGAGGTGGAAGTTAGCCATGTGCCCAAGGTCGCTGACCCGGATCCTCTCGTCTGCACCATGCATCGAATCGAAGTAATCCGAGACCGGAGTTTCGAGGACCGGAGCGAATCCGTAAGCGACCGTGCCTTTGGCTTGCCTTACCCAGTGGGAGTCGGTGAAGCCAGCCGTGATCATCGGCATCAGCACCGCCTCCGGCAGCCGTCTGGCGAGGTACTCCTCGCAGGCCCGAAAGAGTTCAGTATCGACCGGTGACTCGAAACCGCCTTCCAGTGGCTCGAGCAGTTCCATCTCCCAATCGATCCCTTCCCCGACTGCGGCTTCGACATGGGCCCTGATCTCCGCTTCACCCTGACCGGGGAGTGCCCGGCAGTCGCAGGTCACCTCGACCACCGGCGGTACGACGTTGGCCGGCTCGTGAGTCGCCATGCCGGTCGGTGTAACGGTCATCCGGGTCATCGCCGGAACCATCTTCTCCAGGGCCGGATGCTGACCTGCCGCCCAGGAAAGCATCTCTTCGTCTTCACCCTCAGCCCCGATCGAGCGCAGCGCCCGCCGGACCGAGTCGGAGACGATCACCGGTGCCTCGTGGGCATAGAGCCGGTCGACCAGCCTGGCCGCATCCCGGACCGCATTCCTCTCCCGGTCCGGCACCGAAGCGTGGGCCGAGGCGCCGGTAACCCTGATCCGGACAGATGTCACTTTCTTTTCGCCGACCGAGATCGGAACGACCGTGGCGCCGTTAGCCAGTTTCAGGACGAAGCCCCCGCCCTCGTTGAGGGCGAAATCGCAGAGCAGGTCCGGGCGCTCCCGCGCAAGCCAGGACATGCCGACGTCGGAGACGTTCCGCTCTTCGTCGGCCTCGGCGATCAGCACTACATCTCCTCTGGGCTGCCGGCCTTCGGCCGCGAAGGCCGCGAAGGAGGCGACTCGCGCGGCGAGCTCGTTCTTCATGTCCACTGCGCCCCTACCGACCAGCCAGCCGTCCTCAACGACTCCGTCAAAGGGTCCGACCGTCCAGTTCTCAAGCGGGGCCGGGACCACGTCGGTGTGCGCCATGAGCATCAGCGAGGGGCCCTCCCCCCTGCCCTTGATTCGGCTGACCAGATTCAGCCGATCCGGGTCGGGCCCGATCAGTTCACTTACGAGCCCCCGTTCGGTCAGCCAGTCCCTGATCAGAATTGCTGCCGCAGTCTCACGACCTGGCGGGTTGGAAGTATCCACCCGGATCAGCGCCGCCGCGAGGTCGAGCGTCTCCTGCCCGAGATCCCCGGAGGTCACTCGACCGGCCTCCTTCCGCCGGGTCGCTCGGCCAGATGAGCGCGAATCTCCTCGACCGGAAAGGCGTCCTGAATGGTGCCGTCCAGACGCGTGGCGGGCCGCGCGGCGACGAGGCAGTTCAGGACGGCTTCCCAGGCTGATTCCCAGGCAGCGATGAACAGCTGGTTCATCTCGCCGTCTCCGGCGACCCTGATCTCGGCCGCGGTCGTAAATGCCATACCGATCTCTCCCGACCCCTCGGCCCCGTAGGAGCCGGCCCGGATCAACCCCAGCAAAGGTCTGAGCGCGAGCCGGCGCAATTGATCAGCCGGCAACGGCGCGTCCGTCGCACAGACCGCGATGCATGAACCATGCGTAGCCGCCTTCCTCACCGGCGGCGTGAAGCCATAGCCGAGAAAGTCGAGATGCTCGCGGTCACCGAAGTTGCAGAGCAGGAGAACCCCGACCGTGTACTGCCCGACTCTTCTGGAGGCGGTTCCTATCCCGCCGGGGAAGTCGAAAAGGTTCATTCCAGTGCCGGCCCCGACGGTCCCTTCCGCGACCTCGCTGCCGAGAGCTTCGATCGCCCGGTCGACGTCCCCGGCGATCACCGTTCGGGAGTCCGCGAGATCGCCGTCGTCGCATTCGCCGACCACCGGCAGCACGACATTCTGGGGGCCGCGCCCCGACCGGTTGATCGCGGCCTGAAGCACGGTGCCGATGGCGTGGGATCCGCAGAGATAGATCGGGGTCTCGATTCGGCCACGCTCGTTGACCTCGAGGTTGCCGGTCAGCTCGCCCACACCGTTGATCGAAACGGTCGCTCCCCGTAGTGGAAGAGACGGCGGATCGATGACCGTGATTCCGGTCGCCTGGCCGCTGGCAGCCTGGGAGTGGCCGACCCGGACTCCAGGCACGTCCGTTATGCGATTGTCCGGACCGGTCGGGAGATGCCCGACCACCCCGCCCAGGTCCCTCAACCGCTCAGGCATCAGCCGATTCCTCGCCAGGCCGGCCCCTGAGGAGACAGGCGGCCGACTGGCCCGATGCCCCGGCCGAAACCAGTTGCGGCACGATCTCGTCGCAGGGCTCGAACCGCTTCGGACAACGCGGATGGAAGGGGCAGCCAGAGGGGATGTTCGAAGGGTCGGGCAACTCGCCTTTCAGGAGTTCCCGGCGACCGCCGCCACCTGCGACCGGGACGGGTGCCGCGGTGACCAGGGCTTCGGTGTATGGGTGCTGTGGCTTCTCGATTACGTCGACTGCCGATCCGGTCTCGACGATCCGGCCGAGGTACATGACCGCGATCCGGTCGCATAGCGACCAGGCGAGACTGAGGTCATGGGTGATGAAGATCAGGGACAGGTCACGGCTCTTCTGAAGGTCGAGCAGCACGGTCAGGATCTGCGAACGGACCGACGCATCCAGCATCGAGACCGGTTCGTCGCAGATCAGGCCCTCCGGTTCGAGGACCAGCGCCGCCGCGATTGCAACCCGCTGTCGCTGACCGCCGGAGAGTTGATGCGGATAGCGGTCGAGATATCTCTCCGGCTCCAGACCGACCTCGCCAAGAGCCTTCTCGACCCGGCCCTGGTGGAGTTTCTTCTCCACTCCCTGAACCTTGAGAGGCTCGGTCACGATCTCGTAAACCCGCTGGCGCGGATTCAGTGTCTGGTACGGGTCCTGGAAGATCATCTGGACCTTGCGGCGAAGGGCCGAACGGGTCGATCGGTTAGTAACCGCCTGGCCTTCCAGCAGCACGCTGCCAGAGACTGGCTCCTCGAGGCCAAGCATGGTCCGGGCAAGGGTTGACTTGCCGCAGCCCGATTCTCCGACCAGTCCCAGCACCTCACCCGGCTTCCATTCGAGCGACACGCCGTCGAGGGCCTTCAGGGTCTTGCGGTCCTGCCGGTAATGGATCGAGAGATCGTCGACCTCCATCAGGCTGGTGATTGCGCTTACCGTCACGGGTTTGCCCCCTTGCTGGCATCGGAAAGCACGGGCCACTTTGACCAAGGAGAAAAATGGCAGGCTGCAAGTCGGTCAGGTCCGGCCTCGGCAAGGTCAGGTGGTTGGAAGCAGATCTCATCGCTGTAAGGACAGCGAGGGCGAAAGGCGCAGCCCTCGGGCGGGTCACCCGGAGCCGGTGGTCCGCCGGGAATCGGCGGGGCGAGGCCGCGCTCGCCGCCGATTACCGGCAGCGACTCGAGCAGGTGCTTCGTGTAAGGATGCTGGGGATCGGAGATGACCAGGTCCATCGGTCCCGTCTCGACGATCCGGCCGGCGTACATGATCGCGATCCGGTCGCAGGTCTCGGCCATCACTCCCAGATCATGGGAGATCAGTACGAGAGCAAGCCCGAGTTCCTCCCGGAGACGTTCGAGCAGCTGGAGCACCTGGGCCTGCATGACTACGTCGAGTGCCGTTGTCGGCTCGTCGGCGATCACCACAGAGGGTCCACACGCAAGGGCGAGGGCGATCATCACCCGCTGCTTTTGCCCTCCCGAAAGCTGGTGTGGGTAGCGGCGCGCCACCGCAGCAGTCAACCCGACCAGGTCCAGCAGTTCCTCGACTCGCTGACGGGCACCACTCGATCTGCCTTCGTGGAGATTGATCACCTCTTCGAGCTGGAAGCCGATCTTCTTGACCGGGTCGAGCGAGTTCATCGCCCCCTGAAAGACCATGGAAACATGACGCCACCGGACCACCCGCATACCGGCTTCGGTGCGCCGGTCGATACGAATCGGCTCGTCCGAGCCCTCGGGGGCCAGTGCGATCGATCCCTCCTGGCGGAATCCCTCGGGCAGCAGCTTCATCACCGCGAGAGCGGTTGTGGTCTTGCCACATCCTGATTCCCCGGCCAGTCCGAGCGACTCTCCCCGGGCGAGGTTCAGATCAATGCCGCTGACGATGTCCTTGCCCCTGTGGGACACCCGCAGGTCCCTTATTTCCAGCACGTTTCTCATGACTCACGATCCAGTATCAGGCGGGGGTTGATGATCTCCTCGTAGAGGAAACCGATCAGGGTCACTGCGAGAACCAGCACGGTTATGCAGAGACCCGGCGGAATCACGTACCACCAGGCACCGGCCGAGGGGGCACCTGACCCGAAGGCGTTCTCGAGCATCGAGCCCCAGGAAATTCTTGACGGATCCCCGAGGCCGAGGAACGAGAGTGCGGCTTCGGAGAGGATCGCGACGGCGATAATCAGGACCGTGTTCGCGAAGATCAGCGGCAGGGTGTTGGGCAGCACGTGGGTCTTGATGATGTAGAAGTCGCTCGCTCCAAGGGCCCTCGCCCGTTCGACAAAGGCCCTTTCCCTGAGGGTCATCACCTGGGCCCGGACTATTCTTCCGGTCCCCGCCCAGGAGGTCAGGCCGATCACCGCGACCAGCACCCAGAGCGAGGGATCGAGCAGTCTGGCGAGCACGATCATCAGCGGCAGGGTCGGGATCACGAGAAACCAGTTCTCGAAGGAATCGAGGATCCGGTCGGTCCAGCCGCCGAAGTAACCGCTGGCAATTCCCACCGCCGATCCGAGCAGAGCGGAGATCAGCGCTGCGGCGAATCCGATCACCACCGAGGTCCTGGTTCCGACCAGGAGCTGGGAGAAGACGTCCTCCCCGCTCTCGGTGGTGCCGAGCCAGTGATCGAAACTGGGGGGCTGCAGCACGTCGAGACTGGAAGCGGTCGGGTCGTAGGGGGCGATTACGTTTCCGAAGATCGCCACGAAAACCGTGAGTCCGAGCACGGCCAGACCGAAGCGTCCACGCCAGGTGTCGACCAGCAGTCTGAGTGCCTGTCTGCCGCTCACTTGCTCTGGACTCTCGGATCGAGGTAGAAGTAGAGACAGTCGGCCAGAAGGTTGGCCAGAATCACGCCGAAGGAGAAGATCAGGAAGGTTCCCTGGAGCACCGGGAAGTCCTTGTCGTTGATCGCCTGGAAGGTCAACTCGCCCAGGCCTGGCCAGGAGAAGATCGTCTCGATCGTGATCGCGCCGGCGACAACCGAGCCGAACTGGATAGCCGAAAGAGTGACAAGTGGCAGCAGCGCATTGGGCACCGCGTGTCGGTTGACCACCCGATCCCAACGCATGCCGGTCGCCCGTTTGACAGTGATGAAGTCCTCGGTGAGTATGTCGACCATCGACGAGCGCATGATCAGGAAGTACTGACCGAGCAGCATCAGCGTCATCGCCGTCGCGGGCAGGATCAGATGCTTTGCCACATCGAGGATCTCGGCGAATGCGCTGTTGAACTGCGCACCGGGTGTCACCTGAAGCCCCGATGGCAGGATGGGTAACCAGACCGCGAATACCAGGATCAACAGGATGCCGATCCAGTATTCGGGTGATGCGTAGGTGAACAGGTTGAAGCCAAGCAGCGCGTCATCAGTCTTTTTTCCGCGCCGCGTGGCGGCCTTCACCCCCATCCACGTCCCAAGCAGCGTGGCGATAAGGGTGCCGGTCCCGACCAGCAACAGAGTCCAGGGCAGGGCATCCCAGATCTCGTCGACAACGTCCCGCCTCGACCTCTGGCTGGTGCCGAGGTCGAGGCGGGCCGTGTCGCCCATGTAGTCGGCGAACTGGCCCATCAGGGGGCGGTCCAGGCCGTATTGACCCCTCAGCTTGTCGATCTCTTCCGGGGTGGCCCGGGGCAGCCTCGCGAGCTGCTCCGTGGGATCACCCATGACCCGGAACAGGAAGAAATTGAACACGATCACGAACAGCAGCGTGAAAACTGCTGCCGCGACCTTGCCGCTGAGCCAGCGTGCGTTCAAGCTGCGGGCCTCAGCTCTCCTCGTCCTTCTCCAGGGGCTCATCGACCTCAAGGGGCTCGTCGCGCCGCTTGCGGGCTCGCACTACGAAGAAGCCGATCAGACCGAGCACCACGACCGCGATGATCGCGATCAGGATGCCGCTGCTGCCGCCGCTGCTGTCGTCCGAGCTGGCACCTGAGGCCGGCTCGAGGTTCAGCAGCGGGGCATAGCCGGCCTGTTCGCAGAAGATGTCGCCATCCTCGGCCGGGCAAGCTGGCTCGACGTTGGCGATGCGGTCGGTCCGGTAGGCCTGCAGGTTCGGATCCTCGGTCAGGACGATGTAAGGCAGGTCCTCCTGGAGCCGGTTGATCATCCGGGCGATGATCTCCTTGCGCTTCTCGACGTCGAACTCTCCCGACTGCTCCGCGTATAGCCGGTCGTATTCCTCATTTGAGTAGAAGGCGTCCGAAGAGCCGCCAATCTCTCCGGTGGTCATCAGACTGAGCAGGAAGCTCGGGTCGTAGGCGTCACCGCCCCAACCCCAGATGAAAGCATCGAAGTCCGGGGCCGGCTTGCCGTCGACCTGCCTGACCGTAAGCTCGGTCAGCTTGTCGACGCTGACCTCCTGCACGTTGAACTCGATGCCGACATCCCTGGCCATCTCGGCGACCAGCTTTGCGGCCTGGGCGTTGTAGGCCGATTCCGACCTGGTTCGCGTGTAGAGGTTGAAGGAAAGGCGATCTCCGTCCTTCTCCCTGATCCCGTCGTCACCGGGCACGTAACCCGCCTCGTCGAGGATCTGCTTCGCCTTCTCGGGGTCGAACGGATAGGTCTCGTCGGGCTCCTGGTAGAAGGACTTGTAGAAGGACGGAAGCAACCCGTTGGCCACGAAGGAAGTGCCGGACGCGGCTATCTGATTGATCCGCTCGCGGTCAATCGAGTAGGCGATTGCCTGGCGGACCGGCAGGTCCTGGATTGCCGGGTTGAAGTTGGCATCCGGGCACAGTTCCTCGGGACAGAGATTGAATGCAAGCTCGGTGAAGGCCGGAGAAGGGCTATCCACCGTCTCGACGTTGGCCTGTTCACCGAGCCGCTCGAATGTCGCCGCCTGGACCTCCGGCACCAGGTCGATTTCGCCGAGTTGGAGTCCCCGTTCGACAGCATCCTGGTTTCCGTACTTGATGAACTGAAGTTCCGAGAACTTCGGCTCGGGCCCCGAGAACTCCTGGTTCTGTTCCATCGTTATCTGGCGACCGCGGTCGAATTCGGTGACGATGTACGGGCCGGTACCGACCAGCGGCAACGACGGCTGGTAGCTGGTGGTCAGCTCTTCCAGAGGCACTTTGTCCCAGATGTGTTTGGGCAGGATGTAGATCAGGAGTCCGCCGACGATCCGCGCGTCAGGTTTGCTGGTCTCGATGACGACGGTCTTCGGGTCCGGGGTCCGGATCGCCGTCACGTTGTCGGTGTAACTGGTGAACAGCTCACCTTCTTCCCCCAGAGTCTCCAGCGTCCACTTGACGTCGGCCGAGGTGACCGGCTTGCCGTCCGACCAGTTCCTGTCGGCGATCTTGAAGGTGACCGTCTTGCGGTCATCCGACACTTCCCAGCTCTCGGCGATGCCAGGAGAGGGAGACAGATCCTCGGGATCGAAGTTGACCAGCAAATCCCAGTTGATGGCCCAGATCGTGTAGCTCTCCTCGTCGAGCCCGATGAACGGGTTGAGGGTCTGGGGATCCTGGGCCCAGCCGATCCGGAGGACTTCTCCTCCGTCACCGCCGTTGCCGTTCTCGTCGGCGGTTGCGGGCAGTGCCGCAGTGGCCAGCAGAGCGAACGCCGCGAGGAAGCCCGCCGCGATCTTCATGATTTTCCTGGTGTTCATTGCCTCTCCTGTGGTTTGGCTGGTCTACGCCGACTCGACTGCCGACTCGATCACTTCAAGTTTCTTGAGATCCCCGTCGACCCGGACCCGGGCGCCAAGCGGCATCGTCGCCATGTGCTTTCCGTGTCCGACCGGCACGTTGGCGATGGCCGGGATTCCGAGCGGTGCGATCAACTCGTCCAGTACTTCCTCTATCGAGAGGGTGGACTCGGGACCCTCGGGTGCCGTGCGCGGCTGGAGCATCACGTCGGTGCCGAAGACAAATCCGGCCAGGTTGTCCAGCTTGCCGGCCCGGAGCAGATGGTTGAGCAGGGTGTCGATCAGGTACTGGTCGGTATTGAGGTCCTCGACCATGAGCACACAGCCGTCAGTTTCGACTTCGAAGGGGGTCCCGATACTGGCCGACACCAGCGTCAGGCAGCCACCAACCAACGTACCTTCTCCAACGCCTCCGCCGAGCCCGAGCACGTATGGATCCTCGGGGTCCTCGAAGACCTGGCCGAGCGTTTCCGGCAAGAAAGCCCGGTGGAACCACTCCTCGGTTTCCTTGGTCAACTCTTCCTTGCGCCGGGTGAAACGGAGGAAATTGGGACCGTAGAAGGTCACCCACCCCGGCTTCCGCGCCAGCGCGAGATGGAGCCCGGTGATGTCGCTGAAGCCGCAGACGATTCTCGGGTCGCCGAGCGCGTCCCAATCGATCAGGGGAAATAGACGGGCCGAGCCATATCCGCCGCAGAGCGCGTGGACCATGTCGATTCCGGGTTCGCTCAGCGCCCACTGAAGGTCGGCTGCCCGTTCGGCGTCGGTTCCAGCCAGATAGCCGTGTACGTTGCGGTGGTTGGGCCCGAAAACGACCCGGTGGCCCCGGGCCTCGAAGTATTCGGTGGCTTGTTCAATTTCGGAACGAGTCTGTGGGGGACTGGCCGGAGCCACCACTGCGATCGTCGCGTTCTCCGGCAGCGCCTTCGGCTTGATTCGGCTCAATTCTTCAACTCCCTCTCCCCTGTTCCGTTTCGACGGGCCCCAAGTGACGCGAGCACGAGCTCGACGTGTATCCGGGCGATTACCTCCAGTGGAAGCTCTCCTGCGGGGTCATACCACAGGGCGACACCGGTGCACTGAAGGAGAATCGCGTAGCTGGCTACCGCCGGATTGGAAACCTCGAACTCTCCGGCTTCCACTCCGCGCTCGATCATCTGCCTGAACATCCCTTCATACTCGTCGCGCCGAGCGATTAGGCGAGCCTTCGGCTCGGGGCTCAGGGCACGGATCTCGCTGTCGGTGACGAAGGCCGCCCGGGGGTGAAGTCCGTGGAAGACGACATGCTCCCGCACTGCCGCCGCCAGTTCACCAGCCGGTGTCGACTCTCCGGCGACTGCTGCGTCAACCGCCTCCTCAAGCCGGTCCATGAAGTCGTCCTGGAGCTGGGTAAGGATCGCCTCCTTGGACGGGAACCAGTGGTAGATGGCGGCCGGGCGGATCCCGGCGGAGGCGGCGATCTGCCTCATCGAGGTCGCGTTGTAGCCAAGCTCGGCGAACAGGTCGATCGCCGCCAGCTCGATTGCCTGCCTGGTTGCCTCGCCCCGGCGGGCCCCGCTCTCGACCGCCTCAGCCAAGCGAGAGAAGCTCCCTGGTCGTGGCCTGGTCGGCAACGTCCCGTCCGAGTGACCTTGTCATCTCTACCGCCATTTCGACCAGTGCTGCGTTCGAAGAGGCCAGTACACCCCGCTCGAGGTAGGCGACATCCTCGAGTCCCGTCCTGATCCCGGGTGCTCCCTTCAGCAGCGCGAGGGCGATCATCCGGCGGTGATGACGGCCGATGCAGGTGACTGTCCAAAAAGTTCCGGAAGGCAACGGTCTGAGCATCGCGTCGAGGGCCTCGGGCGAAGCATCGATTCCGCCCGGCACCCCGAAGACCAGGTTGATCCTCAGTGGCGCCGGGAGAACCCCGTCTTCGAGCCACTTGGCTGCGCTGACCACGTGACCGACGTCGAAGCATTCGACTTCCAGAGCGATACCCGCGTCGAGGGCCCGCTTGACGATTCCGCGACCTGCGGGCGGAGCGGTGATGAAGGTTTCGTCGCCAAAGTTCATCGAGCCGGATTCGACACCAGAAATGTCGGGAGAGGCCTCGAGACCAGTGGTCCGCTCCTCGATCGTCATGTCGTTGCTGCCCCCGGTGGAAACCATGGTCAGGAGCTCGGAACCGGCCCGAATCCGGCTGATTACGTCCTGAAAGAGTTCCGGTCGCCCGCTCGGGGTGCCGTCGTCCTCGCGCACGTGAAGATGTACGACCGTTGCGCCGGCCTCTCCGGCCTCGATGCTCGACTCGGCGATCTCCTGGGTCGTGTAAGGAATGTTCGGATTGTTCTCGCGAAAGACGTCGGCGCCGGTGACAGCGACGGTCAGCACTACGGGGTCCGCATCCCAGGCTCTGGTCATTGAGTGTCCTTTCCGCTCATCGCGTTCCGCTCGAGCTCGGAAATCGGCCGCGGACCGGAGGTCTCCCGGTCCCACATCACCAGCCCGAAGCTCGCTTCGACCAGAAGTTCGCCCTGGTCGTTGAAGATTTCTTCCCTGGTCCGGAAGCTGGAATTGCCGATCTCGCTGACTACACAGTCGACTGAGACGATTTTCGATTCCAGCTTGATCTCCTTGATAAATGTCACCTCGCACCGGCCAACCACGTAATCGGCAGGGCCCACACCGCATTTCTCTAGGAAGGCGTCCCTGCCCTCTTCAAAGTAGTTGAGTACCTCGGCATGGTTGACGTGACCGAGTCCGTCGATGTCCTGCCACCTCATCTGGACCCGGTGCCTCAACCCGCTTACCCCGCGATCCCGAAGGCCCGCTTGAGCGGCTCGCTGCGACGGAGTAGGTCGAGCGACCATGAACCGCAGTCGGGCGTGAACCCGGACCCGACCAGCATGCGAACATCCCGTCCGATCCCGTCAGCGGTCAACGCCGCAGTCTGGAACGAAGTCGCCATCGAGAAGAACAGAACGGTACCTCCGGTCGCCGTGGCAAGGATCGCCGCCGGCTCGCAGCCGGTAGAGCTGACCACCACGACGGTCAGATCTGCCTCCGGCGCCCCGGCCTCGGCGAGGCGGTCGCGAGTTCCGACCGGATCGCGCAGATCGGCGGTCAGTCCGATGTCACAGAGACCGAGGTCCCGGACCAGCCCGATCGCCTCGGGATCGGCATCGATTCCGATCAAGGTTCCGCCTTCGGTCACTTCTCGAGCGGCAGCCATCGCCAGTTTGCCGGCGTGACCGGCACCCATCACACACACCGTGTCGCCTGGACCGGCCAGCCTCGCGACGTGGGACCCGGCGCCATAGACGTCGTAGACCTCCAGTGCGGTCTCTTCCGGGAGATCTTCCGGCAACTGCCCCCAAGGGGCCGAGTTGAAAACGTAGGCCTTTCCTCGCACGGCTATCTGGGCGGAGTCCGGATCGAGTCCGACTACTTCTTCGAGTCGCAGCGGAGTCAGGGTGAGCGAGGCGAGGGTCACGATCCGGTCACCTACCGCCGGAGGATCACGGTATTCCTCCCCGATGTCGGAGACCGTCCCCAGCGCGACCCCTCCGGAGTCGGTGACGGGATTGTGCATTTTGCCCCGCTGACGCACGATCTCCATGACCCGGGACGCCATCGCCTCGGGGTCAGCGTTGCAGTCTTGCCTTATGGCCCTGAAGGAGGTGGCATCAAGGCATAGCCGCTCGACTGAAACCTCGAACTCGTCGGATCTCATCGGCCCCGAGGCGTCGAGCACCTTCGCGGGTTGCGGCAGCGCACCTTCGGGCTCGACGACCCGACCGGTTCCGTAGCTTTCGTTCACTCCTCCACCCTCAGCTTCATGAACGACCGTTAGGCTAGTGCGGAATCCGTTCCCCGTCAAGCACAATCCTGAGAGGGTGGTCAGGACTTGAGAATCGAGATGCCAGTTGTCGCCGCAAAGGACGACCGGGAACACCAGCCGGAGGGCGAAGTGTGGGTGGGCATCCGGATCGAGGGAACGGAATCCCGGCGGCGTCCCGAAGTGATCCGCGATGCGGTGATCGAGGCGGGCTGCGAGATCCGGGAGCCGGATCCGCATCCGGATTCGAAAATCTCCGCAGTCCACGACCCGGGTCTGCTGGCCTGGCTGGGGTCGGCACACCAGGAGTGGCTGGCGGCGGGGCTCGACGAGAATCCGGGCCAGGACCGGGTGGTCCCCTACATATTTCCCCACCCCGGCCTGCTCGACGGGACCGATCCGTTCGAGCCCGTGGCCACTTCCGCCCGGGCCGGCTTCTGGTGCTACGACACCATGACCCTGATCGGTCCGGGAACCTGGCGGGCTGCCCGGTCTGCCGCGGATGTTGCACTCACCGCCGCCGATCTCGTACGGAACGGGGCTGTCGCGGCTTACGGGCTTTGTCGGCCTCCTGGCCACCACGCGACCAGGAAGGCGATCGGCGGATCCTGTTACCTGAACAACGCTGCGATTGCCGCTCGTGACCTGGTCGGCCCAGAGCCGGTCGGGGTACTCGACATTGATGCCCACCACGGAAACGGAACTCAGTCGATCTTCTACGAAGCCCCAGACGTCATGACCGCTTCGGTCCACGTCGATCCTGCCCGGGGATGGTTTCCCCATTTCCTGGGGTTCGAGTCCGAAAGAGGTCGGGACGGCGGCGAAGGAGCAAATCGGAATCTCGTCCTGCCTCCGGGTACCGGGGATCGGGAGTGGCTGGACGCGATCAGCAGCCAGCTCGATTGGCTGACCAGCGGCGGGATCGGTCATCTGGTCGTTGCCCTCGGCCTGGACGCTGCGGCCGGCGACCCGGAGGGTCCGTTCGAGGTTTCTCCGGAGGGGTACCGGGAGGCAGGAAGGCTGATCGGTCTCAGCGCAGTCCCGACAGTCTTCGTCCAGGAGGGTGGCTATGACCTCGAAACCCTGGGCGGGCTGGTCGCCACGACCCTCAGAGGATTCGAGGAAGGCCGGGCCTCAGCCCCCGGTTGATCGCCGGTCCGGTACCGAACTGCGCGGATATCGCGCCCGGATCCCGTCGATGAACCCGGCCATGGCATCCGCGATCTCCGGATCCTCGATCTCGATCATGTTTTCTGCATTCTCCTCTCCGGATCTGGACAGGTTGAAGGAGCCCAGGAAAGTGGTGTCATCGGCAACGGTCACTTTGGCATGCATGAAGTCCCGGACCGCACCGGTACCCCAGGGAACCGACCGTTTGCCGTGGAAGGGCAGGCCTTCGATCACGCGGGTGAGCAGCGGGATTTTCCATTTCGACCCCGTGCTCGCCCACTGCTCGAAGACCCGGTCGGTCTGCGGCTCGTCGAGGACCCCGGCGATGTCGACCCCCTGGCGATCGGCGATCTCGGCCAGAGTGCCGAGGATCGGCCCCGATGTGAGCACCGGGGAGGCGATCCTGATCCGGCGGCGTGCCGACCCGAGCTTCGAGGAGATCCTCTGGGCCAGTTCCTCGCCGTGACCGGGGGTGAACCACGCCCGGACCGTGGCGTCGCCGACCTGAATCGGATTCGGGTCCCCGTGACCTGAGCGTTCGACCTTGCCGGTGTCCCACAACTCGTCGAAGTTTTCGAGGTACTCGCTGGCTATCTCGGCGGACTCGACGCTCGCCAGAACGTTCTCCTGCCTGGTCCACGAGTAGACCGACCAGTTGGCCGATCCGGTCCAGACCGCTTCAGCGTCGCGCACCATGTACTTGTGATGCATCAGGTCGGGTATCCCGGAAATGGCGCGCGTCTGGATCGGAAGCGTCGAGAGGATCTCCGGGTTCGTCTCTGGCGGTGGATGGAGTGCCGGCAGGAAGTTGCCGGCATCGGGATCGGCCGGCACGTCGTTGTAGGCGAGGCGAACCTCCACCCCGCGCTCCGCTGCATCCCGGAAAGCCTGTGCCACGGTCGCTCCGACCGGGTCCGGCAAACGCACGTCGTACAAAGCGAGCACGAGGCTCTTCTCTGCTTTGCCGATGAACTCGACGATCCGGTTGGCCACCATCTCGGCCTGCCCGATGCCCCCCTTCGGACCGACGTCCTCAAGCGTGAAGGTCTCGATCGACATGCGCCAACCCTACTTCCAGCCCGCTGAATCGAATCTGTCGGCGCTATTCGCCGACAGCATCGATTTCCCGGAGATGCCCGGCTAGATCTCGCGGCGCTGGACGCCGGAGCGGATGAAGTCGACGATGTCGTCGGTCGGAGAGCCAGGCGTGAAGACCCCGGATACCCCCATCGCCTTGAGATCGTCGATGTCCCTGGTCGGGATCGTGCCACCGACCGTGATCAGCACATCGTCCACGCCCTCGGCCTTGAGCAGCTCGAGAATCCGTGGGACCAGGGTCATGTGGGCACCGGAGAGAATCGAGACGCCGATCGCGTCGGCGTCCTCCTGGATCACCGTTTCCACGATCTGCTCCGGGGTCTGGTGGAGGCCGGTGTAGATGACCTCCATGCCGGAATCCCGGAGGGCGCGGGCGATGATCTTGGCTCCACGGTCATGCCCGTCGAGGCCGGGTTTGGCGACCACCACCCGGATCTTGCGTCCGGTCTTCGGTTCTGCGACTGCGCTCATCCGGGGGAACCTTACTTGCGGCTAGAAGACCGGCGTCTCGGTGTACGTACCGAAGACTTCCTGCATCGCCTCGATCATCTCGCCTTCGGTCGTGTGGACCCTGGCCGCGTCGAGGATCGGGTACATCAGGTTCGCATCACCCGCCGCTGCCTCCTTGAGGGCAGCGAGTGCCGATTCGACCTGCGAGGAATCACGCTTCGCCCTGGTCGCCGCCAGCCTCTCGACCTGCTTGGTCTCGAGAGCGGGATCGATGTGCAGGAGTGGAACTTCCTCCTCTTCGGTCTGGTACCGGTTGACGCCGACGATGGTGAACTCGCCGTCATCGACCCGCCGCTGGAAGTCGAAGGCCGCCTCGCCGATCTCCCGCTGCGGGAAGTTCTGGCGGACCGCTTCGACCATGCCTCCCAGGTCGTCTATCCGGCGGAAGTAGTCGTAGGCGTCGGCCTCGAGTTCGTCGGTCAGCGACTCGACGAAGTAGGAGCCACCAAGGGGGTCCGGCGTGTTGGTGACGCCGGTCTCGTCGGCGATTATCTGCTGGGTGCGAAGTGCCACCCGGACCGCCTCCTCGGTCGGCAGGGCCAGGGCCTCGTCGAAAGAGTTGGTGTGGAGCGACTGGGTGCCGCCCAGCACTCCGGCGAGGGCCTCGATCGCGGTGCGGACGATGTTGTTCAGCGGCTGCTGTGCGGTCAGTGAAACGCCGGCGGTCTGGGTGTGGAAGCGCAGCCTCATCGATTCGGGCTTCTTCGCGCCGTAGGTCTCTTTCAGTTCGCGGGCCCAGATCCGTCGGGCCGCACGGTACTTCGCGATCTCCTCGAAGAAGTCGATGTGGGCGTTGAAGAAGAACGAAAGCCTGGGAGCGAAGGCGTCGACGTCGATTCCCCGTTCGATGGCTCGCTCGACGTAAGTGAAGCCGTCCTTCAGGGTGAATGCGAGTTCCTGGGCTGCGGTCGCTCCGGCCTCACGGATGTGGTAGCCGGAGATCGAGATCGGATGCCAGCGGGGCATGTGGTCGGTGCAGTACTCGACCATGTCGGTGACCAGTCGCATCGCCGGCTCGACCGGGAAACACCACTCCTTCTGCGCGATGTACTCCTTGAGGATGTCGGTCTGAATGGTCCCCGCGAGCTTCTCCGAGGCCACTCCCTGTTTCTCCCCGACCAGCACGTAGAAGGCCAGCAGGATTGCGGCAGGCGCGTTGATGGTCATCGAGGTCGAGACTTCGCCGAGCGGAATTCCCTGGAAGAGAATTTCCATGTCGTCGATCGAGTCCACCGCAACACCTTCCCGGCCAACCTCGCCGAGCGAGCGGGGATGGTCGGAGTCGTAGCCCATCAGGGTCGGCATGTCGAATGCGGTGGAAAGACCGGTCTGCCCGTGGTCGAGCAGGTAATGAAATCGTTCATTGGTCTCTTCGACCGTGCCGAAGCCGGCAAACTGACGCATGGTCCAGTTGCGCCCCCGGTACATCGACTCGTACGGCCCCCGGGTGAACGGGTACTGGCCAGGCTCACCGATCTTTACGTCGGCGTCACCGGTGAGGTCTTCCGGTCCGTAGCGCGCCTTGATCGGCTTGCCGGACATCGTCGTGAATTCGTTGTCCGCGGCCTCCGCTGCTTTGCGCGCCGAATCTGTCCCGGGTGTCGAAGTTGGCTCCATGGCGTCCCGAAATAGTAAGGCAGCCAGTGCCGCAACCAAGCGGAGCCCCCTTCAGCCGGCTCTTCGGCGGGACAGCCAGCCTCCGATGCCCCCCAGCAGCGCGGCGGCTGCGACCGTCCCGCCGATCGCCAGGTTCCGGCCGAGTCGCTCGAATCGCATCACGTTCCAGCCTTCGCGTCTCGCAACCTCCAGCAGTGGTGCGTCCGGATTGACTGCCACGGCGTTGCCGACCAGTTCCATCATCGGCAGGTCGGAGACCGAGTCGGAATAGGCCCAGGATCCTTCGAGGTCGATCTCGACCTCTGCGGCCAGAGCCTCGATCGCAATGACCTTGCCGCGACCGTAGACGAAGGGGCCGTCAAGCTCACCCGTGTAGGCGCCGTCCCGGACCAGGTACCGGGTACCGATCCCTCCATCCATCCCGAGTACCTGGGCGAGCGACTCGACCATGTCCGATCCGGCGGCACTGACGATGTAGGTGAGGCGACCCTCGTCCTGGTGCCGGTGCACCTCGGCCAGAACCTCCGGATAGATGCGGGGCAGGATCCCGGCCAGCACCTCGGGCCACATCCGGGAGATCTCGGTGTAGGACACTCCGGAAAGTGTCTCCCTTGCGACCTTCAGAATCTCGTTGGTCTCGTCGTCGGTGGCACCCTTGATGCGGTAACGCATGTGATCCCGCCCCCAGCGGATGATCTGCGCCCTCGAGATCAGCCCCCGCTCCTGGGCGGCCTTGGCGAACTGCATGCCGGAGGAACCCGCCATGAGGGTCTTGTCCAGATCAAAAAAGGCTGCCTGCCGGGCCACAGCGCCATAGGTTAGCCAGAGGCGAGACGCCTTACGTCACTTCGCCACGGCTGGACCGATCGTGCAGTCGCTCAGGCTCATTCCGGGTCCTTTCGTTGTGTCGCCCGGGCCAGACCTCCCTGCTTCTTTATTCAGTCGGCGCGCAAATCCTCACCGAGCCGGTTGATGAATTTCCCGGGCTTCTGTCTGTAGGTATCCCTACCCAGCGCGAGACAGTCCTGAACAAGTTGATCGCGTGCTTCGAAGATCAGCGCCGACATGCGAACCTTGCTCTCCTCGTTCAGCGCTCGCCGGGCGAGATCGTCACCCAGTACATCGAGGTCGTGGAGGTCACCGAGCATTTCGGCCAGTTCTTCGGCCATTTCCCTTAGTTCCGTGAAGCGGGATGAGAGTCGCGGTTCCAGCATTTCCAGCTGGTAGCGGAGATCCTTGGCGCGTTTTCTCCAGTCGTGGAAGTGCTCCGGTTCCCCGCTCTTCCTGGCCGCCTTCATGGAATCCCGACCCCGGCGGTAACCCCGGCCCAGGTTCGCGACAACGGTCTGGAGCTCGCCAGGTTCGGTCCTGCCCTGGAACTTCCGGCGAACCTCTTCGATCGAGTGGCGTACTTCCTTGAGACTCCGGGGGTTGAGGTCACCCCTGTGGACGTCCGCCTCCCCTTCGAGCGCGATCCGCCAGGCCTGAGCCGCCGGGTCCTCACTGTCACCGAGGACGGACGCGAGGGTGGCCAGCTTGACCTCGGCGTCGCGGGGCCCGGAAAGCATCCGGGCGGCACCACGGCATCGCTCGTTCGAGTCTCTCCTTTCCTCGTCGCTGATCACGCCGCGAAGCAGGCGGAGGGCCGAACGTGACTTCTTGAGGCTCTTTCTGGCCTCATGGACGTGCTCCGCAGACTCTTTCGCGTGGCCGGCCGCCCGAACATTCGCCAGGGCCTGGGAAGTTCTCGCGGCCACTATCCGGCAGATCCCTGTCCCTGGATCCTCGCCCGGCCTCAGCCTGAACTCGAGTCCCTTGTCCGGTTTTCCGGCAACCGCGAGACTCTGGTTCGCCCAGGCCGGGTCTCCCGTCAGTTCACGGCCAAACCAGGCTGGCGGTTCGAATCGGAAAGCCGCCTCAAGCGACGCGAACTCGACTTCGACCACGGAGGTTCCATCGAGATCACCCGAGTAGATGTCCACCTCGGCCACGAGGTCGCCATCCAGACTCAGGCGGTGACGAACCTTCTCGACTCGCACACCGTCTGTCAACGGCCACAGTTCGGTAAAGGCCGACTGGTCCAGCGCGACCTCGACCTCCTCCCGGGATTCACCCTTGCCTCGCTTGACTGTGAGGAGGGTCTGTGCGCCGGCCTGGCGCAAGCGGATCTCGGAATCCTGGCTAATGGACAGGTAGCCCTGAAGCAACTGGACCCCGCCTGAGCCATCAAGCTCCGGCGGGGTCCGGTCAACCAGGAATTTTCGTTCGATCTCCAAGACAACCCGAGCGTACAGAGCGCCCGGGTTCGCCCTCTAGACCTCGACGAGGATGGCGTCACCCTGACCGCCACCCGAGCAGATCGCGGCGCAGCCGAGACCGCCACCGCGACGCTGGAGTTCACGCACGAGCCCGCCGATCACGCGGGCGCCCGAGGCACCGATCGGGTGGCCGAGGGCGACCGCTCCACCGTTCACGTTCATCTTGTCCGGGTCGAGATCGAGCATCTTGATCGTGTTGAGGGTGACCGAGGCGAATGCTTCGTTCACTTCCCAGAGATCAACGTCGGCGGGCGACTTGCCGAGCTTCTCGAGAGCGGCCTTGGCGGCAAGCGCCGGGGTCTTGGCCAGGCAGGCGTACTCGTCACCGATCTGGCCGTATCCGACGATGGTGGCCATCGGAGACTTGCCGTTTGCTTCAGCCCACTCGTCCGAGGCGAGGACGAGGGCACCGGCGCCATCGTTGACGCCCGGCGCGTTGCCGGCGGTGTGGGTGGCGTCCTCGCCGCCCACGGCCCGGAGTCCGGCGAGGCTTTCGGCAGTGGTACCGGGACGAATGGCCTCGTCTTCCTCGACAACGGTGTCACCCTTGCGACCCTTGACCGTCACCGGAACGATCTCCTCCTGGAAGTAGCCGGCTTCCTTTGCCTTTTGCGCGAGTTCGTGGGAGCGGGCTGCCCAGGCGTCCATCTCTTCGCGGGTGATGCCTACCTCGTTCGAGACGGTCGAGGCCTCGGCGATCATCTGAAGGTGAGTGAAGGGGTTGGTCAGTCCGTCATGGGTCATCGAGTCGATCGCCTTCACATCACCCATCCGGAAGCCCGAGCGGGCACCGGGGAGCAGGTACGGAGCGAGTGACATCGACTCCATGCCGCCGCCGACGCCGACCTCGATGTCACCAGCGCGGATCGCCTGGTCGATCAGACCGACGGCGCGCATCCCCGAGGCACAGACCTTGTTGACGGTCTCGGACGGAACTTCCTTGGGAATGCCGCCATTGATCTGGGCCTGACGTGACGGGATCTGGCCCTGCCCGGCCTGAATGACCTGGCCGTAGCTGACCTGCTGGACCTGATCGGGCGCTACGTCGGCGCGTTCGAGGGCTCCGGCGATCGCTACACCTCCGAGTTCGGCTGCGTTGACGGTGGCGAGTCCACCGCCCATCTTGCCGAAGGGGGTGCGGGCAGTACTCAGGATGACGGTGCGGGCCATGTTGCCTTTCAGGTCTCGAGGGGAAAACGAAAAATGGACGAAACGAAGCGGAATAAGGACGATACCGGGTGACTCGCGTTCTAGACTCCGGCGAATGAAGGCCTACACCACCGATGTCGCCCTGTCCGATCTCGATGCCGATCTGGTCGCGGTCGGCCTTTTTGAAGGCGAGGAGCTTTCCGAGCCGCTGGGAAGCACGGCCGGTGCGAGCGACGCCTCGGGAGATTTCAAGTCCCAGATAATCGTCTACCCCGGCAAGCCGGAGCGGGTCGTGATCATCGGTCTCGGAAAGAAAGAGGACTTCACGGCCGAGAAAGCGAGGGTCGTCGGCGCGGTCTCGCAGCGGGCGCTGAAGCAGGTCAAGGGCGAAGTGATCGCCTGGATGCTCCCGGAGACCCCGGAAGGAGTCGAGCCAGGACGAATCGCAGCCGCCCTGGTCGAAGGAGCAGGCCTTGCCGCCTTCGAGTTTGACCGCTACAAGTCGGGCAGCGACGGCCAGGAGGCTCCTCCCTCCCTCAAGGCGGTCGAGATCAACACTGATCTGGACCTTGGTGACATGGTGCGGGTGGGCGAGGTGGTCGCGAACTCCGGCAACCGGGCCCGGTACCTGCAGAGCCTCCCGGCAAACGAGGCCACCCCCGAGTACCTGGCGGGAAGGGCCCGGGAGATCGCGGACGCCTACGAGAAGGTCTCGGTCGATGTCATGGACCGGGAGCAGATCATCGCCGCCGGAATGGGCGGTCTCGAAGCCGTCTCCAAGGGTGGCGAACATGTCGAGCCGCGGCTGATAACCCTGAAGTACCACGGCGGCGGGGATGGTGAGACGCTGGGCCTGATCGGCAAGTCGGTGACCTTCGACACCGGTGGCATCTCGATCAAGCCCTCCGCAGGAATGCATGAGATGAAGATGGACATGTCCGGGGGCGCGGCGGTTCTCGAGGCGATGGGCGCGATCGCCGAACTTGACCTTCCGATCAACATCATCGCCGTCCTGCCTTCCACGGAGAACATGCCCTCCGGGACCGCACTCAAGCCTGGCGACATCATCACCCAGCTCAACGGCAAGACGGTCGAGGTCACGAACACCGACGCCGAGGGACGCCTGATCCTCGCCGATGCCCTGGTTCACTGTGCTCGTGAAGGCGCGGACCGCATGGTCGATCTGGCCACCCTCACCGGCGCCGTCCTGATCGGGCTCGGCTCTACTTACGCCGCCCTTATCTCCAATGACGATGACCTCGCGGCCAGCGTCACCGAGGCCGGGCAGCGGACCGGTGAGCTGGTCTGGAGGCTGCCCCTTCACGAGGAGTACAAGGATCTGACCAAGGGCGAGATCACCGACCTCGTCAACGCTTCCGCCCAGCGCAAGGCCGGGACCATCTATGCCGGCTCTTTCCTCGAGGAATTCACCGAGGGCAAGCCGTGGGCCCATGTTGACATCGCCGGGACCGCCTGGGACACCGGCCGCGAGTACTGGGGCAAGGGACCGACCGGCTTCGGGGTTCACCTCCTGGTCGCGCTCGCGCGCGACCTCTCGGCCTAACTGCATGTCATCCGGTCTGCGCCGGATGACCACAGAAACCCGCCTGCCCACAGAAAGATTTGATCGATGGGCAGGCTCTGCTTGATGCGGAGCGTCGCTCGCCGACTACTGGCTCCCCATGATCATGCAGGTCGAGCTGGCGCTGGCCAGCAGCTTGCCTGACTCCTCGGCATAGATCTTCGCGTTCGCGGTGGCCTGACGGCGCCCGCGGTACTCGACCTCGCCCACGCCCCGGATCGAACCCGTGTCACGGGTGAGGGGCCGGAGGTTCTTCACTTCGAGGGTGAGTGTCGTGTAGGCCTCACCGAGAGCCAGTGTGGTGTGGACGGCACACCCTGCGACGGAATCAAGGACGGTCGCCATGAACCCGCCGTGGACCACACCGATCGGGTTGTAGTGCTCCTCACCCGGCATCGCGGCGAAGACCGCGCGGCCCTCCTCCACCTCGACAGGTGCCATGTTCATCAGGACGGCGATCGGGGGCGGGGGCACCTCGCGGTCCCGGACGGCCTTCATGTAGTCCAGGCCTGCCATCTCAAGGCCCCTGGAGGCCATCGCCATCGGGTCCTGCCAGTGGACGGTCAGCGAGCGGCTGATCTCCGGCCTCTCTTCGGCCAGCGCCGCCGCGACCGTCCTGGCAGTTTCAGTCACCTCGGTCACCGGGTGTGGGCACCACGGCGCGCCGCGCGCACCTGCCGGGGCTCCTTGCCGACTCCGTACTGGAGGTCAGCGAGGATCTCGGCTTCGGTCAGGTCGATCTTCAGCGGCCTGAGCTGGAATCTCGTTCGGTTTCTCGGATTGCGCTTCATGGTGTTCCCCTTTCGGGGTCGGGTCTGGCTTGCCATGTGGAAGCCACTTCGTGGCGCAAGCCTATCGTAGTAAGTCGCATGATACGACTCTCTATGAGATATCTCACACAAAGCAGGATTCACAGGGCGGTCACCACAGTCGCCGGGTGCCCCGATACGCCTCCGGGTGCCCCCGATACATAGGATCGCGGTCATGGATTTCGACCTGAACAACGAACAGCGGCTGCTTCAGCAGACCGTCCGAGATTTCGCCCGCAATGAGGTCGCGCCGGTCGCCGAAGAGCTCGACCGGACCAAGACCTTCCCTTACGAAATCGTCGAGAAGCTCGGCGACCTCGGCCTGATGGGAATCCCGTTCCCCGAGGAGTACGGAGGAAGTGGCGGCGACATCCTTTCCTACGCCCTCGCGGTCGAAGAGCTCGCCCGTATCGATTCTTCCGTCGCGATCACCCTGGCGGCTCACATCTCCCTGGGCACGACCCCGATCTACAACTGGGGCACCGAGGAGCAGAAGGCCGAGTGGCTGCCCGATCTCTGTGCCGGAAAGAAGCTGGCCGCTTTCGGTCTTACCGAGCCCGAGGCTGGCTCGGATGCCGGGAACACGAAGACCCGGGCCGAACTCGACGGAGACGAATGGGTGGTCAACGGGGCCAAGCAGTTCATCACCAACTCAGGAACGGACATTTCCGCCTGCGTCACCATCACCGCCGTCACCGGCAAGGACGAGAACGGTCGCCCCGAAATCTCGAACATCATCGTCCCGAACGGGACTCCCGGATATACCGTCGATCCGCCCTACCGCAAGATGGGCTGGAACGCATCCGACACCCATCCGCTGACTTTCGAGGATGCGAGGGTTCCAGCCGAAAACCTGCTCGGCCCCCGCGGTCAGGGTTTCAAGCAGTTCCTCCAGATCCTTGATGGCGGCAGGATCGGCGTGGCCGCGATGTCGGTCGGGGTCGCCCAAGGCGCGCTCGACGAAGCGATCAAGTACGCACAGGAGCGCCAGGCTTTCGGCAAGTCGATCTCGAAGTTCCAGGCGATCCAGGCAAAGATCGCGGACATCTCCTCCCAGATCGAAGCCGCCCGCCTCTTGACCTACAAGGCAGCGATCGAAAAGGACCGTGGTGAGAACTTCACCCTCACTGCCGCCCAGGCAAAACTGATCACCGGTCGGCTGGCAGTCCGGGCCACCGAGGAGGCGGTCCAGATCCACGGTGGGTACGGCTTCATCGAGGAATACCCCGTCTGCCGCTTCTACCGCGACGCCAAGATCCTCACGATCGGCGAAGGCACGGACGAGGTCCAGCAGATGGTCATCGCCCGCGCCCTCGGCTGCTAGCCACGCCCGGTTTTCCCGCGAGGCGCTACCTGGCGCCTCGCGGACGCCGTTCAGGCGGGCTTGACCCGGAGGGTCAGGTGGGCGGACTGGCCGAACTTCTCTGCGGATACCAGTTCCAGGCGGTCCGAGCGGATCTCGCGGGGGAAGAGTGGTGCGCCGGAAGTCAGGGTCACCGGAGTGATCGTGACCTGGAGTTCATCGAGAGCACCGGCGTCGAGGAACTGGCCGGCGAGGTCCCCGCCGCCGATCATCCAGATGTCGCCATCACCTGCCTCGCCACGGATAGTTTCGAGATGGTCCGTCACCTGGCCGTTGACAAGACGTACGTCCGCACCTTCGGGGGTCGCCAGTTCCCTGCTTGTGAACACGAAGGCAGGGCGCTCGCCGTAGAACTCACGCCACTTCTCCGGTCGTTCGGCGAGGTTCTCATGCGCGTAGACCCACTCGTAGGTTGTGGAACCACAGACGAGTACGTCGATGCCGTCAAGGAAAGACTGGAAATCGACGGCTTCAGGCGATCCGACCTCGAAGAGCCAGTCGAGAGAGTTCTCGTCCGTGGCTATGAACCCGTTGAGGGTTGTAGCCGTGTAGTAGATGACCCGGGACATCCCTGAGTCCGGCTCCGGGTTCAGGTAGTCAGGGGGTTTGCCGTAATCGAACCGGCGGGGCGGTCCTTGATCTCGGCTCCGCGCCCAACAGTGTCGGGGATGCCGTAGTACTCGAGAACCTGATTCTCCTGCTCCCGGTTAAGCGGCAGCGCCGGATCGACAGCCGGAGCGTTTCGGATCACTTCGCGGTCATGCGGCGTCCAGACCCTGCCGGCCGCAGCCGCGCATTCGCGAATCGAGATCGGGACGACTTTGCCGAAGCGGCCCAGCTTGACGAGAATCCATGTGGGCTGGCCCGTCTCGCCGTCGACGAAGAGGCCCTCGACCCGGGCAACGCCCTGGCCGGTGATGTCATCCACCCTGTAGCCATCCCAGGACTTGACGTCATCAAGACTGGGCTGGGGTGCGGTCGTTTCACTCATCAATCTCTCCTTCCAGCAGTTCGGCCGCGGCTGATGCGGGATCAAGTTCCCGGCTCACAACCCGGTTCAGAAGCTCTGCCACTCTTGGATCATCCTCGATCGCCGCTTCAAGGCGACGCCTGAGCCTTGCCGTCGCCAGCCCAAGGACCTCGGAACGGAGGTTTCGGGCCCGTCGTTCGGCCAGGGTTCCCTCGGATTCGATGAAGGCCCGGTGCTCGGCCACCTTGGCGGCAAGCTCATCGATGCCCTCCCCCCTCGCGGCCTCCGTGCGAAGGATCGGGACCCGCCAGCCACCCGGTGTGTGGGAGAGCGAGAGGGCGCCGCGGACCTCGCGGATCATCGTGTCGGTCATCGGGTGGTCCGACTTGTTGACCACGATGATGTCCGGGATCTCCATCACTCCTGCTTTCAGGGCCTGGATCGAGTCGCCGGAACCTGGCATCAGCGCAAGGACGATGGTGTCGGCATGATCGACGATGTCGATTTCGCCCTGACCCACGCCGACCGTCTCGACCAGGACATCATCCTTGCCGGAGGCATCCATAACCAGCGCCGCCTGGAGGGCCGCCTCGGAAAGGCCACCGAGGGCTCCGCGGGAAGCCATCGAGCGGATGAACACACCCTTGTCCAGGAAATGCTCGGTGAGCCTGATGCGGTCGCCGAGCAGGGCCCCCTGGGTGAATGGCGAGGAAGGATCAATGGAAAGCACGGCGACCTCGCGGTTCTCCTCGCGGAGTTCCTTCGTCAGGGCACCGATCAGGGTGCTCTTGCCGACGCCGGGCGGGCCGGTGAAACCGATGATCCTCGCGTTACCGGTCTTCGGATAGACCTCGCGAACCAGCTCCCAGCCGGCGGGATCGTCAGATTCGATCAGGGTGATCGCCCTCGCCAGCGCGCGCTTGTCGCCGGAGAGCAGCCTCTCGGCAAGTGGGCTGGTCGTGGCAGGGGCATCATTCATGGATCAGGCCAGTCTAATTAGACTCACGGCCGGTTTGGCCCGCTCACTCTCATCGTTTGCCCGCAAGGGGATGCTGAAGCCGAAATACCTCCGGCTTTTCTGGCGTTACTTGTGGCGGCGCATCTTCACGGGATCCGGCCACCGCTGGGTCACCGACGGTCCCGTCTTCTTCGGGCGCGGCCTTCAGCTACAGACCGGAGTCAGGGCGCGAATCAGGTTCGGGCGCTGGGTCTGGATCGGTGACGGCACGAAGATCCGCTGCCACGAGGGAGAAGTCGAAATCGGCCCCAAGACCGTCTTCGGTCAGGAATGCACGATCTCCGCGTACCGCCGGGTGAAGATCGGGGCCGAATGCGTGATCGCCGACCGGACCATGTTCATCGACTTCGATCACGGTGTCGTCGACATCGAGAAGCCGATTCGGGATCAGGGCATCTACATGGAGGATGTGGTCGTCGGGTCCAACGTCTGGATCGGATACGGCGCGGCGATCCTCCGCGGCGTAACCGTGGGTGACAATTCGGTGATCGGCACCAACTCGGTCGTCACGAAAGACGTCCCCGCCAACGCCGTTGTGGGAGGCGTGCCCGCAAGGATCATCCGAATGCGCGAAGCCCCGGAACAGCTGAAATGGCCGGACCCCGTAGAACCCGAACCCGGGGCCCCCGGCGTGATGGACATCCCGTCCTCCTGAAGGCAGAGCCCCTCCCAACCATCCGAGGTTGCGAGTGGGAGGGGCGGGTTGTAATGGGAGCGCCGGCGCAGACCGGCGCGACTGCAGTCAGCTCGCAGAATCGGTGGCGATAGCCAGCGATTCGTAGAGGTCCAGGGTCTGCAGGGCGATCTCGTTCCAGTCGAACATGCGGATGTGGGCGAGGCCCTCCTCGACCATTCGCTTGCCGAGTTCCGGGTCGCCGAGAACCTGGATCGCGGCCTCGGCGAGGTGTTCAGGGTCGGACGCCCGGAACCTCAGACCCGCCCCCTCGATCGGAACGACCTCGCGGAGCCCGCCTGTGTCGGCGGCGATGCAGGGGCATTCGGAAGCCATCGCTTCCAGAGCCACCAGGCCGAAAGGTTCGTAGATCGAAGGCACCACGGTGAGGTCGGCGATCCGGTAGAGCGAATGAAGCACATCGTCACCGATCCAGCCGAGGAAGGTTCCGTGTTCCATCAGGCCCAGTTCGTTCGCCTGCCTGTGGAGTTCCGCCTCATGGGTGCCGGAGCCGGCGACGAGGAACCGGGTGTTCGGCAGCGCCTCGATGACTTCGGGCATTGCTTCGAGTGCGAGCTGGAAACCCTTCTCGTAGACGAGCCTTCCGATCAGCAGGACAAGGTTCTCTTCCGGGGCGGCAAACTGGGAACGCAGCCGGGCCAGCTCCTGTGGATCCTCGGCCGGCAGGTCTTCAGGGTCGATGCCGTTGGGGATGACCGAGATCCTGCCTTCCTCCACACCGAAGATGTCGGCGATCTGCTCACGCATGAAGTGAGAACAGGCGATGACCCGGTCCGAACGGTTGGCGATCCACTTTTCCACTCCGTGGATGTGTGACTGGGGATGCTTGTCCACCCAGCCCTGATGACGGCCGTACTCGGTCGCGTGGATCGTGGTCACCAGCGGGGCGTTGAAACGCCTCGCGAGGTGGTCGCAGGCGCCGGCCACCAGCCAGTCGTGACCGTGAACCAGGTCGAAGTCGAAACGATCTCCAAGCTCCACACCCGCAGCCAGCATGTCGGCGTTCATGCGTTCAACCCAGGTGACGAACTCGCCGAGGTCTGTTGGCCGCTCCGGCTCAACGATCCGGTGGATCTGGACCCCGGCCATCTCCTCTTCGATCGTGGCCTGTTCACCGCCCCGGGTCAGTACGTGGACTTCGAGCCCGAGCCCTACCAGCGCCTCGGAGAGCTTTCGCACGTGACGGGCAAGGCCACCCTCGATCAGCGGCGGGTACTCCCAGGTGACTACGAGAATGCGGGACAAGGGCTTGGCGTGAGGGCTAGGGCGTGAGAAACGGCGTGAGGACGAGGTCAGGCGCGAGGCCGCGGAGACCGGATCCGATGGGTACCCCGCTGTTTGTTGAGTCTGATTGTAGGGCTTCGAATGCGCATTCCGCGTGGCCGGTCGCGCGATCGAAGGGATAGTCGCCGGCCTGCCCGCGCTGATCGAGGAAGGCCCAGTCGCTCGACTGGACCATCAGGAGCTCCCTCGTTGCCCGCTCGGCCCGCTCCCTGGGCAGGCTCCGCACTGCCTCCCCCACCCTGAGTTCGAGGCTGCGGGAAGCCCAGGCCAGATCAGCCACCGAGGGCGAATCCCAGGTGTGGAAATCCTTTTCCTCGCCCCAGGTCGAGGACTTGAGATCAGCGCTCCGGGCGCCTTCACCGTGAGCTACCGCGGCATCGTCCAGGGTGAGCAGGTTGACCCCGTGCCGATCCGCCCGCTCGACCACGGCCGCAAGCCACTCCGGGCCTTCTTTCCACCAGTGGCCAAGCAGTTCACAGTCGATCGTGAAGGTGATCAGACCGCGCTCGCCGGTCTCCTTCCGGTAGCCGTCGAGTCTTTGGCGAACCGCCCCGAGGAACTCTTCTGCCTGCTCCGAGGCACGCCTGCTGGCCGCGTCCGGATCGTAGGGACCGCCGTCGATGCGAAAGATGTGGACACCGTTCATCGAGAGCCGGTGAAAGTCCTGGTAGCCGGACCAGGACGGGTAACCGGACATGTCCCACAGCCAGGCGACCGCCGGCCAGTCAATCGTGAAGGCAAGCGGCCCGGCACCGGTCCGGACCGGTCGCAAAGCCTGGTCTTCGGGCTCGTGGCGACTCTGATCGACGCAGAACCACTCGATTCCGTGCCTGGCCAGGTCATTCTCGAGCCCGGGTCGGTAGGCACACTCCGGAAGCCAGAAGCCTCGGGACTCACCGAAGCGCCGGCGGTGCGAGGCAATGCCGCTGGCAACCTGGACGTCGAGACCGGCCCTCGTTGCGAGCAGTGGAAGCACCGCATGGGTCGCACTCGAAGGAATCAGGGAGACGTTTCGTTCACGTGCGGATGCGAAAGCCGCGAGCGGGTCACCGCCGTGCGCGGCGAGCAGGTCGGCCGACCTCTCGTACCGCGCGACTTCGGCTCTCGCCGCATCCACGTAATCGGGCTCGGCGGACTCAACGTCCTTCTTTGCCGCCCCGATCCGGTGGTCGTTCAGAAATGTCTCCAGCCGATCCCGGGTGCCCTCCTCCTCAAGTTGATCGGCCAGGACCGGGGTGACGGTCATGGTCAGGTTCCGGGCCACCTCGAGCACCGGCAGGTGAGAGCGGACCACGGCATCGAAAAGCCATTCCTCGCCGAAGGGATAGGTGCCGAAACCTTCGACGTACGGCATGTGGGAGTGAAGGACGATCGCGAGATCGCCTGAGCCCTCAGACATGGCAGACGGCGAGGAAGTCCAGGGAGCTTTCGAGGTCGTGGGTTGAGAGCCGGAAGTCGGAGGCCGAGATGGCGGGGGTAAACCGGTCGTAGAAGGGCTTGCTCAGGCCAAGTGACTTGTGCACACGGTCCCAGCCCAGCGAAAGCGCGAGTTCGTGAGCCTTGAGCTTGCGGGCATGATGGAGACCGAGAATCTCGACCCGTGAGAAGTGGGGCTCAAGCAGTGCCCGGTACTCCTCGAGGCGGTACTCCTTGATGTGCCAGGGGTTGTCCGACTTCTCGGCCCCTTCCGGCGCCAGGGTCAGCAGGTTGGGTGTCGAGATGTAGGCGACCGGAGCAATCCTCGCGAAGCCGGCGACCAGCGAGTCGGGGTCCTGAACGTGCTCGATCGTCTGAAGAAAGATGATCGCGTCGCGTGGCTCTGCGAAGCTCTCCACGAGTTCCCGACGGAAGCTGACGTTGTCTGTCGTGTACTTGGCGCTGGCGTGTTCAAAGGCCTCCGGATTTGCGTCAACGCCGATGACTTCGGCCGCCGATTGACCGAGTACGCCTGAACCGTAGCCCTCGCCACATGCCAGGTCCGCGACCTTCAGACCCCGGACCTGTTCCGCGATCCACTCGTAGACGACCAGATGCCGGCGGTACCAGTAGTTCTCTTCCGGCACGTCGGGAAGCGTTCTTTCGCCGGTCAATTCGAGGGCCGGCACCCCTTCTGGCTGGTTGCTCTGGATGTACGAGTCGGTCAAG
>JAGQUT010000023.1 GCA_020438355.1 Solirubrobacterales bacterium
AGACGCATAGAATCGCCTCCCTATGTTTTCGAAGATCCTGATCGCCAACCGAGGCGAAATCGCTATCCGTGTCGCCCGCGCCTGCAAGGAGATGGGAATCACCTCCGTCGCCGTGTACTCGGAGGCCGACCGGGACGCCCCTCATGTCAAGGCATGCGACGAGGCATTCCTGATCGGACCGGCGGTTCCGGCGGAGAGCTACCTCTCGATCGAGAAGATCATCCAGGCCTGCAAGGACAGTGGCGCCGAGGCAGTCCACCCCGGTTATGGCTTCCTCGCCGAGAACTCTGATTTCGCCCGTGCCCTTGATGAGGCCGGCATCACCTTCATCGGGCCCCCCGCCTCCGCGATCGACGCGATGGGTTCGAAGACGATGGCTCGCGAAGTCATGGAAAAGGCCGGAGTGCCGATCGTTCCCGGCGCAACTGCGCCCGCGAAGGATCTCGAAGAGGCCCGCCAGCAGGCCGAGGCAGCCGGATACCCCGTGGCCTGCAAGGCAGTCGGTGGAGGCGGAGGCAAGGGCTTCCGCGTCGCGATGACCCCGGACGACCTCCAGGAAGCCTTCGAGGGCTCGGCCCGCGAAGGAGAGAAGTTCTTCTCCGATGACCGGGTCTACGTCGAGCGATACCTCGAGGACCCGCGCCACGTTGAGGTCCAGGTCCTGGCCGACAAGCACGGCAACGTGATCTACCTCGCAGAGCGTGACTGCTCGATCCAGCGTCGTCACCAGAAGCTGATCGAGGAGGCCCCCGGCCCGCATGTCGACGAGGAGATGCGCGAGCGGATCGGCAAGATCGCAACCGACGCAGCCCGCGCCGTCGGGTACTACTCCGCGGGAACGATCGAGGGCATGCAGGTCGGTGACGAGTACTTCTTCCTCGAGATGAACACCCGGGTCCAGGTCGAGCACTGCGTGACCGAAGAGATCACCGGGGTCGACATCGTTCGCGAACAGATCAAGATCGCTTATGGCGAGGAGCTCGGCCTGAAGCAGGAGGACGTCGAGATCAACGGCTGGGCAATCGAGTGCCGGATCAATGCCGAGAAGGCCCACATGAACTTCGCGCCCGCCCCCGGCCCGATCGATGTTTACGACGAGCCTTCGGGTCCCGGTGTCCGCGTGGACTCCGGCGTCAAGGCCGGCTCGGTCGTGACCCCGATGTACGACCCGATGGTCGCCAAGCTGATCGTCTGGGACAAGGACCGTGAAGCCGCCACAAGGCGGATGCTTCGTGCGCTGGACGAGTACGAGATCGCTCCTCTTTCCACCCTGATTCCTTTCCACAAGACGATCCTTCAGACCGAGCAGTGGGCCCGGGGTGAAACCTGCAAGGACCTGACGGAAGACAAGAAGTGGCTGAAGACCACCGCTCCCGAAGACTCCTCGATTCCCGCCCCGGAAGAGGGCGAAGCCGAGAAGGTCGCGCGCGACTACCTGGTCGAGGTCTCGGGCAAGCGTTTCGACGTCAAGGTGATCGGTGAGGCCAGCGGCTTCGCTGCTGCCGGTGGTGCTGCTGCGGCGGCTGGCGGTCCGAAGCCGAAGCGGGAGAAGCGTGCCGGTGGTGGCGGCGGGGCCGGCGGTCCCGTGCTCGCGTCACCCCTCCAGGGTTCGATCTTCAAGCTCGAGGTGGAGGAAGGCGCCGAGGTCAAGGAAGGCGACCTGATCTGCGTGATCGAGGCGATGAAGATGGAGAACGAGATCACCGCCCACAAAGACGGCAAGGTCACCAAGGTCAGCATTTCCATTGGCGACGCGGTCGCATCAGGCGACCCGTTGGTCACAATTGAGTAACATTTCGCGGTCGGTCGAGGTCCACCTGAAGGGGGAGGCATCGTCCGACCCCGATCAAGAGAGGATCTGTGATGGAAATCTTTGCTTACCTTGACCCCGGAAGCGTCAGCGCCGCCCTTGCTGCGGTGCTCGCCGGAATCGCCGGTATCGGCGCCGCTTTTCGCACCTTCGGCTCGAACCTGAAGAACAAGCTGATGTTCTGGAAGAAGGACGAGCCGGCCCCCGAGGCTGCCGCGACGG
The DNA here is from genome assembly GCA_020438355.1 of Solirubrobacterales bacterium. Classification (GTDB taxonomy): domain Bacteria; phylum Actinomycetota; class Thermoleophilia; order Solirubrobacterales; family 70-9; genus 67-14. The sequence continues at coordinate 2,033 of JAGQUT010000023.1, forward strand.
CGACCCCGGCAGACGCCCCCGAAGACAAGCCCTCCGAGCAGTAGGGCTGTGACAGCCGCAGAACCGGGCTCTTTCAGAGACCGGGACAGCCGTGTCGTAGTCACAGACGACGCGATATACCGGGCACTGAGCCCGGAGGGCACCGAGGACTGGGAGGCATTTTCGGCCAGCCCGCTGCTTGGCCAGCTGACCGGTTCCGGCCAGATAATCGGCACCCGCGAGGTCGACCCGTCGGTGCTCGCAGGCCTCTCTGACCTGCTCCCGACCGGGGTCGAAAAAGTCCTTGAGCACGACCGGGTCCCGTTCGTTTCCTATCCGTACGAGTGGACGTTCAGCATGCTCCAGGATGCCGCGAAGCTTCAGCTGGAGCTTGGGATCGCCGCGATTGACGCGGGACTCACCCTGAAGGACGCAACCCCGTACAACGTCCAGTACATCGGTTCGAAGCCAACCTTCATCGACATCGGCAGCTTCGAGAAGATCACCGACGGCGAACCCTGGATCGCCTACCGCCAGTTCTGCATGCTCTACCTGTACCCGCTGCTATTCCAGGCCCACAAGGACATTCCCTTCCAGCCGTGGATGCGGGGATCAATCGACGGCATCCAGCCGATCGACGCGATCAAGGTGTTCTCCCTCAGGGACCGCCTGCGCCGGGGCGTCTTTCTCCACACCTCTCTCCACGCGAGGCTCGACCGCCGGGCAAACAAGTCCGGGCCTGGCAGTGCCGAGGCCAACAAGCAGACCCGCCAAGTCAAACCGAAGCAGATACAGGCCCAGCTCCAGTCGATGCATCGCCTGGTCTCGAAGCTGAAGTGGAAGGCCGGCGAAACTTCATGGAGCGGCTACCGCCAGTCGAACACGTACTCCGATGACGATGACCGCCGCAAGCAGTCATTCGTCGCCGAAGTCGCCTCGGCGGAAAAGCCTGCCCTGACCTGGGACATGGGCTGCAACGACGGTGCGTACTCCAGGATCGCTGCCGAGAACTCGGACCGGGTCGTCGCCTTCGACTTCGACCACGCGACGGTCGAGGCTCTCTACCGTTCTCTGAAGCAGGAGGGAAACACAAAGATCCTCCCGCTGGTTTCGAACCTCGCCGACCCCTCACCCGCTCTCGGCTGGCGGGGGCTCGAGCGGAAAACTCTGGTCGGCCGCGGTGCCCCTGACCTGATGCTGGCCCTGGCGCTGATCCACCACGTATCGATCAGCGCCAACATCCCGGTCGCCGATTTCCTCCAGTGGGCCCGCGACATGGGCACCACCCTCCTGATCGAATTCCCGAAGCGGACCGACCCTATGGTCCGGGCGCTGCTGGCCAACAAGCACGAGGGCGCAAACCCGGACTACGAAGAGGGCAACTTCGAACGGGAACTCGAGAAGCGCTTCACAGTCGAAAGACGCGAAGAGCTGCCTTCCGGCGACCGGATCCTTTTCCTCGCCAGGCCCAGGTAGGACTTTGGCCGATCCGGGCGAAAGTTCGGAGGTGGCTGAACCCGGGAAGGGAATCTCGGCGATCCTCGATCGTCCGGCGCCTGATCGCCGAAAACTGCTGCTCGGAGGAGGGCATCTGGCTGCCCTCTGGGCGCTGGCTTTCGTGCAGCCGCTGCTCGATCTGCTCGGCAACAACCCCGACTTCTTTGTCGCCAGGGGAAACACCACCGGCGACATCCTGATCCTTGCGATCGGGTTCACATTCCTCCCGCCCTTGGCACTCTGGGCAATCGAGTGGGCCGTCTCCCGGGTATCGACGAAGGGGTACTACGGGCTTCACTTCGTTCTGCTTGCCCTGATCTCGACTTTCTTCTTCACCCAGCTGGTCTCGGACCTGGTCAGCGCCCGTTCGGCGCTCATCCTGCTGTTTTCGGTCGGCCTGGGAATCCTGCTCGCCTGGATGATCTTCCGGTTCGTCTTCGTCAAGAACCTGATGGACATCCTGATCATCGCCCCTGTGGTGGTCGTCCTCATGTTCGTCTTCAACTCGAAGACCACCGACCTGATCTTCCCCGAGGAAGCTGACTTCGAACTCGCGGCCGACTCCGGACGGGACGTGCCGGTCGTCCTGGTGATCTTCGATGAACTCGGCACATCGAACCTGATGATCTCGAAGCGATCGATCGCGGCCGATCGATTCCCGAACTTCGCGCACCTTGCCAGGACCAGCACCTGGTACCCCAACAACTCGACCACCGCCTTCTTCACCCCGCACGCCGTTCCCGGCATCCTGACCGGGATCAACGCACCGGCCGAGACGCTTCCCACCTGGCAGGACCAGCCCATGAGCATCTTCAGTCAGCTTGGCGGGAACCGCAGGCTCCACGTGCTCGAACCGGTCACCGCCCTGTGCCCGGACGACCTTTGCCCGGACCAGACTCCGGCGGAAGGCCAGCTCTCCCGGCTGGAGGCTCTCTACTCGGACCTCAAGTACGTCGAGGGAAAACTGGTGCTGCCGCCCGGACTCGCGGAAAAACTGCCTGACGTCAGCTCCAACTTCGAGGGTTTCGGTGGCAACAATGACCCGCCGGAACTCGGCAAGCGAAAGTACAAGCGCGGCAAGCTGGCCGTGAAGGCGGAGGCCGAGTCGGACCCGGCGCTCTATGAGCAGTTCATCCGATCGATGCCGACCGTGAACCGCAGCCTGACGGTCATGCACATGCACCTTCCTCATCAGGTGTGGAAGTACGACCTTCGGGGCAACGAGTACAACGACACCCCGATAACCCAGTTGTCCCGCAGCACGAACGACTGGATGGTGAACTCGAACGGGATCACGGTCTCCCAGTCGCGGATGTACGTCCAGACTGGCTACGCGGACCGGTTGCTCGGCCGAATCCGCCAGAGACTCGAAGCGACTGGAATGTGGGACCGGGCGATCGTCGTGGTTACCGCTGACCACGGCATCTCGTTCGAGGGCCGTGGCGTCCCCCAGCGTCAGGCTGACCGCCGCGCAATGGGCGAGGTGGCCAACCCGCCGCTCTTCATCAAGTACCCCGGACAGACGAGGGGCGTCGTCTCCCCGAAGCACAGCATGAGCCTCGACATCACGCCGACGATCACCAGGGCTCTCGGCGTCATACAGCCCTACGAGGCTGATGGCGTGCCGCTCCAGGGACCGGTGCCGCCGCGTGAAGTGACAGTCACCGACCCCTCCGGAAACCTCTACTCGGTCAGCCTCGGGGAGATGATCCGTCAGCGAGACGCAGCCATAGAGCGCGCCAACGAGCGTCTGGGAACCAGTGGCTTCTACACCCTGGGGCCGGCGCCGGAACTGATCGGACGCCGGGTGACGCCGGTCCCGCCAGAAACGTCGGAGGTGCTACTCGATGAGCCCGACCTCGGCAAGGCCTACGACCCCGGAAAAGATCTGATTCCGATGTTCGTGACAGGAACCTGGAGCGGATCCGTTCCGGCGGCCCCGAAGAAAGCGCCCTTGTTCGCGATCGCGATCAACGGGACGGTCCAAGCGACCGCGCGACCGTTCAGCTTCAACGAGGCGGTGCGCTGGGGAGCACTAGTGAACCCGGCTTCGTTGCGGCAGGGGAAGAACCGGATCGGCATCTACCGCGTCGAAGGGAAACGCCTGATCCCCCTTGGCGCCAACTACTGAGGAGGCTGGGGCCAGGGCGGAGCCCAGTTACGGCATGACTGCCCGCGGCAACCCCTCAGCTCGTCGAGCTGTGTGTCGAGGTAGCGAAGGATCTTCCGGTAGCGAGGATCCGCCGCGCGATTCTCGAGCTCGGCGGGATCCTCGCGGAGCACGTAGAGCTCACGCTCGCCATTCTCGTAGCGGACGTACTTGTACGGACCGAGCCTGATCCCGACGTAATTTTGCTCCGGGCTCCGGACCGAGGCGTGGGCGCCGTTACGGTTGGCGGTGGCAGGCTCACCGGTCGCCGGAGCTGGTTCATCCGGGTAGTCGCCCGGGATCAGGCGGGTGATCTGCTGGTAACTGGAGAGCAGGATAGGCCGGCGGGAGCGGCGGCCGGGATCGGTCCAGAATGGTCTCAGGGACCGACCGTCGATGGTCAAGGCGGCGCGGGCATCAGCCAGCCGGATGATGGTCGGTGCCACGTCCTGGTTTGCGACGGGTTCGTAGCTGCGGGTGCCAGCCCTGATCCCGGGGCCCCGGATTACGAAGGGAACCCTGAGGGCCGGCTCGTAAGGGAGCAGCTTGCCCCGGCTTATGCGGTGCTGGCCTGTAAAGAAGCCATTGTCCGACGTGAAGATCACGTAGGTATTGGCGAGCCGACCGGTCTCGCGCAGGGCGCTGATGATGCGCCCGACCCCGTCATCGACAGACCTCAGAGCCTCGACGGACTTGCGGAACTCGGTGTCGATCTGGCTGATTTCGTTGCCGCTCATCGGGGTCGCGGCCTCCTGGAGGAAGCGCGGCTTGTCCGAGATGTCCCGTTCGTTGAATCCGGGCGGACGGGGCCCAGGGGTCCGCAGTGCAGTGTCGTAGTGCCTCGGGGCCGGTTCCGGTCCAATCGGCGGTCGCGAGTCGCCATGCGGTGTGTGGTAATCGATCTGAAGGAAGAACGGTTCCGGTCCGGCATCGCGGATCGCCTGTTCGGCCTGCATCGACATCGAATCGGTGTGGTAGTTGCAGAGCTCGACTCCAAGCCAGGGGCAGCCATCCGGGTCACGGCCGCCGCTCGTGTCATAGAACGGCCACCCGAGTCGCGGGGTTATCTCGCCGTCGATGTTCTGGCGGTAGCCATAGAACTCGCGGGTCGAGTTGTCGGTGGCATCGGTCACCCACCTGTCCCAGCCGGGCGGCACTATCGTTTCGGCCGGGTCGTCGGGGCCGCCGTAGTAGTTCATGAACTTGCCGAAGTGGAGGGTCTCGTAGCCCGCCCTCTGCAGCCAGACCGGCAGGTTCTCGTACATGATCGGGTTGGTCTGCCAGGCCTCCCAGCCGCCGCGGGGTCCACCGATCCTGATCACGCCGTGGTTCTGAGCGTAGCGGCCACTGAGCAGCGTGGCCCGCGAAGGAGCGCAGAGGGGGAAGGGCGTCGTGTACTGGCTGAACGTGATGCCCTTGTCCCGGAGCAGGGCCATCGTCCGGGGCATCACCTGACGCCAGTTGTCGTAGATGTCCCGGAAGCGTCGATCGAATTCGTTCAGGGGCTGATCGTCCGTCTGGATCACCACGAAGCTGGGTTTGGTCGCCGCGCTCGCCCCCGATGCGAGCAGTCCTGAGGCAGCCAGGCCGAGGAAGACCGCCACCACGAAGGCTGCGAAGCCTCTACTGATCATCTGCGCCCTGCCTTGCGGTTCGCCTGCTCCACTACTGGCGGTCCGGGGAGCCTCACAGTCGCGGCCCGACAGGTCGCTCCCCGGCATCCCTTGAGACGGTCGAGTTCCCTGCCGAGAACCGTCGCGACCGGGCGCCAGGCGGGAACTGCTATCCGGTTGGCGAGTTCGGCCGGATCGGATTTGAGGTCATAGAGCTCCCTTTCCCCGTTCGTGTACTCGACGTACTTGTACCGACCGGCCCGAATCGCGAAGTAGTTGCGGGGCGGAGCCGAAGCCGAGGCGCCAGCTCCGGAGGTGAGGCCGTCAGCGGGGGCATCATTGGGTCCGATGTAGGACTCGAGGAGCAGCGGTCTGCGGGTCCTTCGGCTGGTGTCCTTCCAGAACGGTCGAATGCTGCGGCCATCGAAACCACCAGGCAGTCTGGCGCCGGTCAGACCCAGAATGGTCGGTGCGATGTCGATGTTCGAGACGAGTTCCGAGGTCTTCGATCCCGGCTTGATTCCCGGACCGCGAACCAGCAGTGGCAACCTGGCTGCCGGCTCGTAGGGAAGGAACTTGGCGATGCTCAGTCGGTGCTGGCCGGAGAACTGTCCGTTGTCGGAGAGGAAGAAGACGTAGGTGTTGGCGAGCTTGCCGCTTCGCCGAAGCGCCTCGATGATCGCTCCGACTCCGTCGTCGACGCCCCTCAGTGACTCGACGTCCTTACGCCAGCGGGTGTCGAGATTCTCGATCTCCTGACGGCTCATCGGGGGCGCATCCCGGATGAACGATGGCTTGTCCGAGACGTCGGTCTCGTTGAATCCCGGCGGTCGGGGCATCCTTGACGTCAGCGCCGAGTCGTAGTGGCGCGAGAGAGGCTGCGGTCCGATCGGCGGACGATGGTCTCCGTGCGGCGTGTTGTAGTCCACCTGCAAGTAGAGCGGTTCATCCCCGGCCATCTCGATCTGCTCGACCGCTGCCCGGCTGAAAAGGTCCGTGGAGTGATTGCAGACGACGCCAGGGACAGGATCGTTGAGATTCGCGGCGGTGCACTCGGGCGGGTCGGTACCAGCGCCGTTCAGGTCGTATCCATTGGAGCCGAACGGGCCAGCCGGCTGGCCGTTCACGTTCAGCATTGTCCCGTAGTAGTAGAGGGTGTTCCCGTAAGCGGGCACGTACCACTGGTCCCAGCCGGGAGGCACGGTTGTGTCGACCGTCTCCGTCGTGGCGCCGTGGTAGTTGTTGGTGAACTTGCCGATGTGGGAGGTCCGGTACCCGATCCGGTCCAGCGCCACCGCGAGGTTCTCTTCAAGGACCGGCAGGTTCTGCCACCCTTCCCAGCCACCCTCGGGACCGGAGTTGCGCTTGAGCCCGCTGGTTTTCGCGTACTGGCCGGAGAGCAGGGCCGTCCGTGACGGAGAGCAGATCGGCTGGCTCACGTAGTACCGGGTGAACTCGACTCCCTTGGCGCCAATCAGGTCGAGGGTTTTCGGCATGGCCCTTCGGACCCGGTCGAAGGGGTCCCGGAACTTCGCTCTGAGGCTAGCCAGATCCTGGTCGTCGGTCTGGATTACGACGACATTGGGGCGCAAAGGCAGTGGAGCAGGTTCTGGTCGGGCGTTCGCGCTCGCGCGGCCCAGCGCCACCGCCGCGATCAGCGAACAGAGCAGCAGGAACGCTGCGGACTGGACCAGGTTTTTGCGCACTCTTCCCTCGATGTCTACCCCTGAAACCGCTCAGGCGGCCATGAGTTTCGGCACCCTCGACCGGCACTTCCCGAGCCGGTCGCTTCAAAGCGATTGTCGGTTGAAACCCGCTGCACAGCGCCGAGTTTCCCCCCAAAACAATAGGATCGCCGACCGATGTCGGATCGGGCGGACAGTGTCGCACCGCTGAAGGCGCCGTCCATCCTCATGGGCGGCCTGCATCTCGCCGCCCTCTGGGCCCTGGCGATCCTTCAGCCCCTGCTCAATCTGCTGGGCAACAATCCCGACTTCTTCGTCGCCCGGGACAACACCGCCGGGCAGATCACCCTGTTCGTTCTCCTGCTCGCGTTTCTTCCCCCGCTCGTAGCCACGGGAATCGAGGCGCTGATCAACTTTCTCAGCAGCCGGGTCAGGTGGATCTTCCACCTCGGGCTGTGCGCGGTTCTCTTCGCCGCTTTCTCGGTGCAGATCCTCAAGCAGTTCGCGGATGGGCCTGCCTGGCCGATGATCATCCTCGGCTGCATCCTCGGAGGGCTGCTGACCTGGGCTTACGCCAGGGCGCGATTCATGAGATCGATGACCGACATCCTGATCGTCGCCCCGATCGTGGTCCTCGTCTCCTTTTTCTTCTTCAGTGACGCTTCGGAGCTGACGACCTCACCCGAGGAAGTATCTGCGAAGCAGGTCACGGCCACGCAGCCCGCTCCGGTCGTGATGGTGATTTTCGACGAGTTCCCGGCCGGATCCCTGATGACCCCGAGCTGGAACATCAACCCCAAGCGGTTCCCCAACTTCGCCGCCCTGAAAGAGACTTCGAACTGGTATCGAAACACTGCTACCGACGCCTCGTACACGGCGATCGCCGTGCCATCAATCCTGACCGGCCAGGAGGCCCAACGGGACAGCCTGCCAACCGCAGCTGATCACCCCGACTCGATCTTTACTCTGCTCGGTGGCGATTGGAAGACCCACGCAGTCGAGCCGATCACCCAGATCTGCACCGAGGAGATCTGTGGCGAACGCGAAGACGGCGACAGCATGGGAGAGGCACTCGGTTCCCTTTACACCGATCTCAGGGCCGTCTCCGCCCACCTCCTGCTCCCTGCGGACATGGGCAGCAGCCTGCCCGACATCTCGCAGAGTTTTCAGGGTTTCGGAGGTAGCAATCAGGACTCCGTCGAACGGGGAAAGGCCCGTCAGTGGGTGGCCGACCGTCTCGCCGAGGGTGGCGCAGCCCTGAGCGCCGAGACCGACGTCGCCCGGTTCATCAGCACTCTGCCGGCAAGCGGGCAGACCTTCGACTTCGTCCATGTCGAGAAGCCCCACTACCCATGGACTCACTATCCATCCGGACTTGAGTACACAGGAGCCACCGAGGACTTCAGGAACTTCATCACCGACACCGACTGGACCGGCAACGACTACCTGAGCGACAGGGCCCGACAGGCACACATGCTTGAGGTCGGATATACCGACCGGCTGTTGGGGCGGATCATCAACGCGATCAAGTCGAAGGGTCGCTGGGAAGAGACCCTGTTCGTAGCTACCGCCGACCACGGAGCGGCCTGGACCCGGGATGCCAATCGACGCGAGGCCGAGCCGCAGACGATGGGACAGATCAGCATGGTGCCGATGTTCATAAAGGCACCAGGCCAGACCAAGGGGGAGGTCATCGACCGTCCCACCTGCACTACCGAGATCGTTCCCGAAATGGCAAGGATCCTCGGCATCGATCTTCCCTGGGAACCCGCCGAGTGTGACCGGAAGACGATCCGGATTGACAACGGGACCGGTCCGCGCACCACCGCTTCTTTCGCCAGCACGATCAAACAACGTCAGGAATACATCGACGACCTGGCGCGGCTATTCGGAGGCGACGGCGCCCCCTGGCTGCGGGCCTTCGAGTGGGGTGAATCGAGCGGCCTGATCGGAATGAATCCTGCCCGCCTGACTGGCCAGGCGGGGGCGAGCCTGGGCGGGGCCAGTTTGAGACCAGAGGCGTTCACCTCCGGGTTCGACCCCGAGACGGTCTACAACCCGATCCTCAGGCAACGGGGAACTGTGACTGGCCTTGACGAGGGTGCGTCGCTCGCGGTGGCCGTGAACGGGCGTGTCGCGGCAGTCGGGCAGACCTATGAGGACAACGGCAAGATGCGCTACTCGATTCTGCTCCCGCAGACGGCTTTCAGTCCTGGACGCAACCGGATCACAATCTACGAGGTCTCCAGTACCACCGGCGGTGGCTCCGGATCGGCTTCCCTGACCCAACTCTGGCCCACTGCCGACCAATAGACTGGCCACTCCGTGACTGAAGTCTCCAAGTCCGGGGCGGAGCCCGAATCCGGAGCCGACGCCCGCTTCAAGCGGCCTTCCCTCTTGCTGGGAGGTGCGCATCTGGCTGCCCTGTGGGCCCTGGCCTTCGCGCAGCCGATGCTGGACCTGCTCGGCGAGAACCCTGACTTCTTCGTCGCCAGAGGGAACACCTCGGGCCAGATCATCCTCTACGCGCTGGTCCTGACCTTCGGACCGCCACTGATCGCTCTTGGCCTTGAGGCCCTGGCCCGACTGGCGAGCCGGGATTTCCAGTGGTATCTGCACCTGTTCCTGATGGGACTGGTCGGTGCCTGCTTCGCCCTCCAGTTGATCAAGAACTACCTGGAGTGGCCGGCGGGACTCCTGATCATCTTCTCGGTCCTGCTCTCCGTCGCAGGAGTGGTCCTCTACTCGAGGTTCCGCTTCCCGCAGGCTTTCATGGACGTGCTCAGCGTCGCACCGGTGATCATCCTGATCCTCTTCTTCGGTTTCAGCAGCACCTCCCGTCTGATCCTTCCGCGGGAACAGCCAGAACCCGTGAACGTGGAAATCACCCACCCGGCCCCAGTCGTGATGGTGGTTTTCGACGAGTTTCCGATCGGGTCATTGATGACCCCGGAAGGCAAAGTTGACGGCACCCGGTACCCGGCTTTCGCTGAACTCGCCAGCCAGTCGACCTGGTACAAGGACGCAACCGCGGCCGGGGCTTACACGCCGCTCGCGGTGCCGGCGATCTTCTCCGGCGAGAAGCCCGATCACGAGGAACTCCCGATCGCCTCGGATCATCCGCACAGCATCTTCACCCTGCTCGGCGGCAGCTACGACCTTCGAGTGATGGAAGCGGCAACCAGGATCTGCCCCGAGGAGCTATGTCCCGCCGAGGACAACTCCTCGGAAGATGGGTCGACCTCTGATCTCTTCTCGGACCTCAACGTTGTCTCCCAGTACCTGCTGCTTCCCGATTCGATGACCCGGAACCTGCCCGACATCTCGAACTCGTTCTCCGGATTCACCGAAGCAGACCAGGTCGACACCAACGCCGAGGACGAAGCGACCGGCGTAACGGCCCCGTCGATTGAGGACGGAGCCACCGGTACATCCGGAGCAACCGGCGCCACAGGTGACACCCAGCCGGAACGGACTGGCCAGGGTGCTGCCAGGAAACTGGGACGGCTCTTCGCCCTGCAGTCATCCGCCGACGAGTTCGAGCGGGTCGGCGAGTTCACCGGCAAGCTGACCCCGGGCCAGACCGAGACGCTCGACCTGATTCACGTCGAGAGGCCCCACTACCCGTGGCGCCACATTCCGGACGGGCAGCGCTACTCGAACCTGACCGCCGAGTGGTCCGGGCTCCTTCCGAACGACGGACCGTGGATGGCGCCGCCGGAGATCGTGGACATCGCCATGCAGCGGCATCTCTTCGAGGTCGGTTACACGGACACGCTGCTCGCCCGGATCGTCGCCCGTCTGAAGGAAACCGGGCTCTGGAACGAGGCGATGATCATCGTCACCGCTGACCACGGGGCCGCCTTCCAGTCGAAGATCCCGCGGAGGACCGCAGTGCCGGAGAACATGGGCGAGATCGCCTCGGTACCGCTCTTCATCAAGTACCCGGGCCAGACCCGCCCCAAGGTGACCGACGAGCGGACCTGCACCACGGACATCCTGCCGATGGTCTCTGACGAGCTCGGAATCGACTATCCGTGGGAGGTCACCCCCTGCGATCCGGAAGAAGTGACGGTCGTGAACTCACCTAGTGGCGAAGCGACTGCCTCGATCGACAGCATGATCGAGCAGCGGCAGAAGGAACTGGTGAACAGGATCCAGAGGGTCTTTGGAACGGGCCAGGGTTGGGGTCCCTACTACCGGTTCGGTCCCCACAACGAGCTGATCGGCAAGCGGGTCAGGAATCTCGACGTCCTGCCGTTGAAGCGCTGGCGAGCGGTACCGGACGAACGAAACGCCGTGAAGAACTATGACCCGACCGCCCCCACCCTGAGAGGTTTGCTCCAGCGAGGAGTCACCGACCGGATTCCGGAGAAGAGCGTGCTCGCGGTGGCTGTGGACGGCAGGATCCAGGCGGTCGGCTGGACCTTCAAGGACGGCACCGGCCGCGGCCCCGGCTACTCGATACTGCTGCCCCCGGAATCCCTGAAAGCGGGCTTCAACCGGGTGGACATCTACCAGCTGCTCAACGCCGGAAAGAAACTCCGGCTGGTCTATGACGGGTCGGAACCTCTCCCGCCCGAAGTTGTCGCGGAGCAGAACAAGGCACGCGCCGAGGCCCGGGCCGAGCTGGGGCTCGATGATGGGTCCTGAAACCCCGCTTCGAATCGCCGGACCGGCTGACGTTGGCCCGGTAACCGCTCTGATCGGCGGCTTTCGTGACTTCCTCGGAGACGGCTCCCCAACCAACGCCGAGATCGAGGCGACAGCCTCCAGCCTGCTCCGCGATCGCTCCACGGAGTTCCTCCTGATTGGTGAACCGGAATGTGGTTTCGCGCAGCTGAGGTTCCGGCTGTCGGTCTGGACGGGCGCGGAGGATGCCTGGCTGGAGGACCTCTTCGTCGAGGAGTCAGCCCGGGGAGAAGGCTTCGGGCGAATGCTGGTTGAGGCGTCGATAGAGCGGGCGCGGTCCCGTGGCTGCGGACGCATTCAGCTGGACGTCAACGAGGCGAACACCGGCGCGATGAAGCTGTACGAGTCCTGCGGCTTCCAGCCGATCCACAACCCCCAGAAGTGGGGCCAGGCCAAGGACTACTTCTTGACCCGCGAGATCTAGTCGAGGGGGAGCAGATGGGTCAGTTCCCGGGCCGAGATCTGGGTGTTTCCGGTCAGCAGACGAACCCGGCTGGCGACCCCGGGGGCCCTGAGTGATGAGAGGACCCGGTCCCAGTCGACAGCCTTTCCTGCTCCCGGACGGGCGCGGATCACATTCACGTGATTCTCGGCCAGAAACTCTTTTCCCTCGGGAACCAGCGCAGCCCTGAGTTCTCCCCGACCGACCGCTCCGACCACCCGGTTGACGACAATCGCCGGTCCGTGAAGTGCCTGCCTGCCGCCTTTGGAAGTGTCATAGAAACCGGGCTTCCCCGGCCTTCCAGGACTGGCATCGAGGCTGACAAGCGAAGACCCGGGATCGATCGAGTGTGACCAGACAAGCGGCACCCGACCCGGCCCGGGTCCGGAACATAGCCGCTGCCGGTTCTCGTTCCAGATGACCTGACCTGTCGCGGCCTCGAGACCAAGCTCCCAAAGCGTGCGGCGGCCCTTGAACTCAGCCTCGAGGGCATCCGGTTCAGGCGTGAACACCACCCGGCGGAAGCCGGCCTCCGGAACTTCGCGACGAAAAACGAAATCGCCCGAGCCCTCCGCAGCATGTTCATTCTTCCGCAGGACCAGCAACTGGACGGCGGTGTTCGCGCCTTCGAAAATGTCAGTTCCTTTCAGGATCGTCATGTCCTGGATGACTGCCTGGCCCGAGATGTACTCGCGCAGCGCCTCGAAGTATGCGCCGCTATTCATCGAAGGCGGCACGATGTAGCCGAGGTATCCCCCGGGCTTCAATTGCTCCAGGCCAATCTGAAAGAAGAGCGCAAAGATGTTGGCCCGCCCGGAGATCACCTCCGAGAATTGCGACCGTTTCCCCGGTTCCAGCTTCAGCTGGAAGTAGGGCGGATTGCCGACCACGAGGTCGAACTCCTCCCGGGGTGAAGCCTCGAGAGCCGACCTCGCCTCCAGCCTTGCCTCGGGGACCAGTGTCCGGGCCGCATCGATCACCCCCTGGTCTATGTCCCAGCCAACCGCCTCGATCTCTGGCTGCCGGTCGAGGACCCCGCGGAGGAGCTCGCCCGTCCCGACCCCGGGGTCAAGAACCCTCATGCCCGCTTCGAGAGGGAGCTTCTTCAGCAAGGCCTCCGCAACGAAGGCCGGGGTCATGTACTGGCCGAGCTGTTTGCGGCGCTCTGGGTCGCTCTGCTCGACCCATTCGCGGGTGGCCGGCGAAAGACCGACGCCGCTCGACGGCGATGGTCCTTTTTCCATTTCGCTCACGGCTGCGGCATCGTATCCCGCTGACCGGCCCGGCAGGCAAGGCAGGCAAGGCTAGCCGGGCTTCGGAGGCCGGGGCAGTTCCTTCCGGCATGCCGCCCCCTCGCAACCGGTGACCTCGTCGAGGTGGCGGCGCATGTACGCCAATGCCCGTTCGTAGCGAGGTGAACCGGCCCGGTTCTCGAGCTCGCGGGGGTCGGTCGCGAGGTCGTAGAGCTCTTCGCCACCAAGGTCGTAGGCAACGTACTTGTAGCGGCCCATCCGAAAGCCCCGGTACCGCAGGGCGGGCGCCCGGGCGGAAGCAGACGCGCCCTCGCTTTCGATCCTGGAGTCGATCGTGATCGCCACCGGGCGCTCGCTCCTGAGTCCGGGGCGCCGCCAGTAAGGACGGAGCGATCGTCCGTCAACCTGATAGTCGGGCCTGGCCCCGGCGAGTCGCATGATGGTGACCGGCACGTCGAGGTTTCCGACCAGTTCACGGCTGACCCTTCCCCGCCGCACCCCCGGCCCCCGCACCGCCATCAGAGGCGAGGCTGACTCTTCGTAGGGCATGAACTTGCCCCAGTCGTAACGGTGTTCCCCGAGGAACAGGCCGTGGTCCGAAAGCAGGAAGACATAGGTTCGACGGAGCTCCCCGAGCCGTCTGAGAGTCCGGAGGATCGTGCCGATGCCGTCATCCACCGAGCGCAGCGACTCCAGGTAACGCCGGTAGGAGGACCTCAACCGCCGCACTTCGGCGAGATTCAGCGGGTTGGCGGCGAGGTTCCGGATCAGGGCGGGCTTGTCGCTGAAGTCCCGCTCGTTGAAGGAAGGTGGTCGTGGCAGCCGGGTGCGTGAGGCCGTGCCGAGGTACCTCGTTGCCGGCTGTGGACCGCGAGGTGCCGCCACGTCACTGTGAGGCACCTGATAGTCGATCTGGACGTAAAACGGTTGACGGTGGGCACGACGGATCTCCCTCACCGCGGCAGCGGTCATCACGTCACCCAGGTACCGGCAGTTTCCGGCCGGCCACACCGACCTCAGCGGTCTCAGGTCACAGTTGTCCGGGTCGATGCCCGGTCCTCTCTCCCCGTAATCCGGGTCCCCTACCGGACCGACGGGCCGGCCGTTGACGTTGAGTTCGTATCCGTAAACCCGGATTCCCGGCCGGTAAGCGGTAGTCACCCATCGGTCCCAGCCGGGAGGCACCGTGCGGTCGACCCGGTTGTTCGCTTCGTCGTAGTAGCCGTTGGTGAACTTTCCGAAGTGGGAGGTCCTGTAGCCACGTCGGTTCAGGGTCACGGCCAGGTTGTGCCGGAAGATCCGGTGGTTCCGCCAGCCTGTCCAGCCACCGTCCATGCCCAGGTTCGACTCAATTCCGTGGTTCCACGAGTACTGGCCGCTGAGCAGCGAGGCACGGGATGGACTGCAGACGGGAGAGGTCGCGTAATAGTTGCGGAACTCCGTGCCGCGCTGAAGGATCTGGCGCACCGCGTGGGGCATGACCGGACGAAAGCCCCCGACCTGTCCGCGAAGCCTCGCCCGGACCGAAGCAGCACTCTGGTCGTCGGTCTGGATCACGACGAAGTTGGGGCGGGCCGCAAGCGCCCGATCGGCCGGAACAACCAGCAGAAGCACGAGTACGGCAGCAAGAACTGCCACCAGCGCAGCAGAAAACGGCCTCCCCCCTGAACGGGTAAGGGAGACAGCGATGATCAGCCTCCGGCGCCCAGCTTCTTTACTGCGTCGCGGAAGGACTTCACTTCGAGCGACGGCTTCTTGCGACCGGCCAGCTTCTCGCCCTTGCGGTTCACCCAGATCACGGGGACCTTCATCTTGAGCAGCGGCGCGACATCCGTCTCGTAGCCCGAAGCGATGTGGAGCCAGCCCTTCTTGCCGCCGATTCGCCGGGCGCACTCCTTGAAGTGCGTGTCATCCGGCTTGTAGCTGCGGACCTGCTGGGCGGTGACGACGAGATCCAGCTCGGTCCTCAGGTGGCGCCTGGAGATGCCGAGCATCTTGTCATCGATGTTGCTGATGATTCCGATGTTGAACTTCTTGCCCAGCCTGTCCATGGCGGCGTTGGACTCCCTGAACGGGGTCCAGTAAGCGACGCTGTCGGGCAGGAACTGGGCCCGGGAAGGTTCGACTTCCCAGCCGATCTCGCCCGCGACCTTGATGATCGTGCGGCGGAGGACCTCTGCGTAAAGCTCGTAGGAGCCGGCCATGACCTCGGCCTGAACCTCGTAGAACCGCTGCATGAAGGTGTCGGTATCGAAGCTGAAACCGTCTTTTGCGGCCTCCTTCGAGCATGCCTCGGTAATACCCTTGTCCCAGTCGATGAGGGTCCCATAGCAGTCAGTGGTAACCCACTCGATGTTCTTTAGTGAAGGCAGCGGCATGCGGGAAAGGCATTATGTCGAATAGAGTCCATCGTCGGCTTCGACGTGGCCCGGAGTAGGTCGGGTACACCTTCCGGAGCCCTTCGTCACCTAACTCCGAAAAGGTCATGGATCTCCTCGAATATCAGGGAAAAGAACTGTTCGCCCGTCATGGGCTGCCGGTCCCCAAAGGCGTTTACGCAGCAACTGCCGACGCCGCAGTAGACGCATCTGAAAGTCTCGGCTACCCGGTTGCCGTCAAGGCCCAGGTACTGATCGGAGGCCGCGGCAAGGCCGGCGGCATCAAGATCGCCAAGGACAGCGCCGAAGCCCACGAGTACGCAGGCGAAATCATCGGCATGGACATCGTCGGACCTCACGGTGAAGGTCCTTTCCGGGTCGACGAACTCTGGGTCGAAGCCGGATCAGAAATCGAGGCCGAGTTCTACGCGTCGGTGATCCTCGATCGTTCTGCCAAGAAGATGATGGTGATGCTCTCCAGGATGGGCGGCATGGACGTCGAGGCGATCGCCGCTTCCGACCCCGATGCACTCGTCAAGGAGCACGTTGATCCCCATCACGGGCTGGAACTGACGCAGGCCAAAGACATCGTCGAACGGGCGAAGATCCCGGCCGAGGTGGCCGACCAGGTCGCCTCGATCCTCGTCAGGCTGGCCGAAGTAGCCAAGGCCGAAGACGCAACCCTGATCGAGGTCAACCCGCTGATCGTCAACTCCGACGGCGAAGTGATGCTGCTCGACGCGAAGGTGACGATTGACGGCAACGCTCTCTTCAGGCACCCCGAACTGGCGGAGATCGCCGACGGTGCCGACCAGGACCCACAGGAGAAGATGGCCAAGGAACGCGGGCTGACCTACGTCTCGCTCGACGGGAACATCGGGATCCTCGGCAACGGTGCCGGGCTCTGCATGTCCACGCTCGATGTCGTCGCCCAGGCAGGCGGACGCCCTGCCAACTTCCTCGACGCTGGCGGCGGATCGAAGGCGGAAGCGATCATCGACGCTCTCGAAGTGATCACCTCCAACCCGGAAGTGACAGCCATCCTCTTCAACATCTTCGGGGGCATCACCCGCGGCGACGAGGTCGCCCGGGGGATCATCGAGGCGACCAACAAGATCGGTCTCGAGCTGCCGCTCGTCGTCCGTCTCGATGGCACCCACTCGGAGGAAGGCCTGGCCCTGCTGGCCGAGGCCGGTCTCGACAACCTGCACCACGAATCCACCATGCTCGGCGCCGCCAAAAAGGTCGTCGAACTGGCCGGGAACTGAGGACCGATGAGCATCATCATTGACAACGACACGAAACTGGTCGTCTCCGGCCTGACTGGCCGCGAGGGAAGCTTCCACGGTCTCCGCAACCGCGACTACGGCACCAACCTGGTTGCCGGAGTGACCCCCGGCAAGGGGGGTCAGGACGTCGAAGGCACACCGATCTTCAACACGATCGCCGAGTCCGTTTCCGAAACCGGTGCCAACACCTCGATGATCTTCGTCCCGGCAAAGTTCGCCGCGGCGGCGATCGACGAGGCGATCGATTCGGGAGTCGACACGGTTATTGCGATCACCGAAGGCATCCCCGTGATGGACATGCTGCCGACCTACTGGAAGGCCCGCGAGAAGGGCGTCAGGCTGATCGGCCCGAACTGCCCCGGGGTCCTTTCCCCCGGCAAGGCGAACGTCGGCATCATCCCCGCCCAGTTCTTTGAAGAGGGCAGGATCGGCGTCGTTTCCAAATCGGGCACCCTGACCTACCAGATCGGCAGCGAACTGAAGCACGCCGGCGAGGGCAACTCGACGATCGTCGGCATCGGCGGCGACCCGATCATCGGGTCGGACTTCATCGACATCCTGATGCTGTTCGAGAGTGATCCGGAAACGGACCTGATCGTGATGGTCGGCGAGATCGGTGGCAACGCCGAGGAACGTGCGGCCGAGTTCATCGAGTCGAAGATCTCGAAGCCGGTCGTCGGCTACATCGCGGGTTTCACGGCCCCTCCGGGCAAGCAGATGGGCCATGCAGGTGCGATCATTTCGGGAACTTCAGGTACCGCGAAGGCCAAGCAGGAGGCTCTGGAAGCCAAGGGCGTGAGAGTGGGGGAGAGCCCGACCGAAGCCGCCCGAATTGCCGTCGAGATGCTTCGCAGCATGTAACTCAAACCTGCCCGCTAGCCCCGGGCATACATGAGCAACGAACAGGCGCCCGAAAACCAACAGCCCCATTCCTGGATCAGGATCTGGGCTGAGATTGCGGGTGCCTGGGCGATCTCCCTCGCCTACCCGCTCTACTCCAACATCGCGGCAGGCCCGGAAGCCCTGACCTCTTACGGCATGAGGCGATTCGACGTTCTCGCCCTGATCGTCGTCGTCTCGCTACTTGGCCCGCTGGTGATCATGCTGGCCGAACTGGTGATCCGACGCCTCTTCGGCGAACCGGCGCGACGCATCGTCCAGGGCATCGTCATCGGTGCCCTGCTCGCCCTTGTGGTCTGGCAGTGGCTGGTCGGGGAAGGGGCCGGCACCATAGTCCGCAACCTCCTGCCGATCATGATTGCCGGCCTGATCGCCTGGCTGTATGTGAAGACCGAACTGGTCCGGAACTTCGCGCTGATGCTCAGCTTCGCGACCGTGGTTGTGATCGGTGCCTTCGCGATCGATTACCCGATCCGGGACGAACTCCTCCCCCATGAGGCAAAGGCCTCGACCCCCGAGATCAACTCGGAAACTCCAGTCGTCCTGGTCATCTTCGACGAGCTGCCCCTGGCTGCCCTCGAGAAGCCCGACGGAACGATCGACCCGAGGTTCACGACGTTCTCGATGCTCTCCCGAAAGGCAAGCTGGTACCCCGGCGCCGTCAGCGTTGCTGACCAGACAACCTTTGCCCTTCCTTCGATCCTGACCGGCGAAGACCCGAATCCAAGCGGAGGGAACGAGCCACCTGCCCCGGGAGCCTCCAACTACCCGGACAGTCTCTGCCGGATCGCGGAGGACGGCGGCTACCTGGTCCACTCCTACGAGCCCATTACGGACCTCTGCGTTCCCCGCTGGAATCTGGGAACGCAGATCACGGCGACCATCCGCCGGGCAGTCGGAGCAGACAGTTCCATCCCCCCGGATCCACTGGCGCCAGGGGCTCTGGACCAGAAGGTCGCCCGGGCCCTGAATGGCCCCTTTGATCTGCCCTGGACAGAGATCGGCGTGGGAAGGCGTGAAGCATTCAGGGATTTCGTCGGTGGGTTACCGGACGACCCCCGGTCCCTGAGCGTTCTGCACATCGCCCTCCCGCACGTGATGTGGAGTTACTCCCCGGATGGCACTTCGTACGAGGACTTTCGTCCGGCATCGGACACGATGCTGATCAACCCGTCGACCAACGGCGAGATCAAGCGAAACGTCCAGCAGATGATGCTTCAGCTTGAGTTCACAGACCGGGAACTGGGCAAGCTGATCCGAAAGATGAAGGAGGAAGGCACCTGGGATGAGTCGCTTTTCATAGTGACCGCCGACCATGGCGCCGCGTTCGAGCGAAACGGCAGCCGACGCATCCTCGACTCGAAGAACCAGGGCTGGATCATGCCGGTGCCGCTTTTCATCAAGTACCCCGGCCAGCAGCGCGGTCAGGTCGTGCCTGGAACCGCCGACGGGCGGGACATCGCCCCGACGGTCCTGAATGCTCTTGGCCTCGAGCCGCTTGAAGGCATGACCGGGACCGACCTCACCGGCCGCGACAGCCTTCCGTCCAAGAAGAAGAACGATGTCGTTGACACGATCGGGGGCCGAATCGAGGTTGAGCTCGCACCCGTGGAGCGCGAACGGCGGAGGGCAAGCCGCATCTTCGACCGTGTACTCGGTCAATCCTTCTACGCGCCGGGAGGTCATGCCGATCTGCTTGGCAAGCCGCCACGCGGACTGTCCGAGCTGGGATACGAGGCGACCGACGCGAGTCTGTACGAGGACGTGGACACCACTTCCGACGAGATTCCCGCCTACTTCCAGGCCAGGCTGGACCTGCCCGGAGGTTCGCCCTATCCGGGGCCTGTGGCGATCTCGCTGAACGGCAAGGTGGCCGCCACCACCGACCCCTGGGCGTTCGGTGACTCCTGGTACACGGGAGTCGTCCTGCCGACCGCCGGCTTCCGCGATGGCGCAAACGAAATCCGGGTTTACGAGATCGGGTCTGGCGACTGACCGTCGCTATGATCGTCCGTTCCTGAAAACGTCCCGCGGATGTCACCGCAGGGACCCGAGAGGATTCCGATGCCAGACACGATCAGCTTTGCCCGAGGAGCCCCCAGTCCCGACCTGATTCCGGTCGACGCCGTTCGCGTCGCTGCCGCGAAGGCACTCGAGGACGACTGGCAGACGGCGCTTTCGTACGGAGTCGGCATCGGCCACCCGGGACTGTGCGCCTGGATCGCCGAACGGCACGGCATCCCGGCCGAACAGGTGATGACCACCAACGGCTCACTCGAGGCCGGAGCGATGCTTTTCAGGCATCTCCTTTCGCCCGGTGACCGGGTCATCGTCGAAAGGCCGAGTTACGACCGCACGCTTCTTCTGCTCGAGCAGATCGGGGTCGAGTTCATACCGATCGACCTCCATGAGGACGGAATCGACGTCGATGCCGTCGAGAAGGCCCTCGCGCTGGGGCCGGTCAAGCTCGCCCACATCATTCCCAACTTCCACAACCCCGCCGGCTGCACCCTCTCCCTGGAGAAGCGCGAGCGTCTGGTTACCCTCGCGGCGGAGCATGGCTTCACGATCTTCGAGGACGACCCTTACCGGGAACTTCCGTTCGGCGAGGACCCGCCCCCGACCATGCTTTCGATGGACGAGGCCGACAAGGTGATCCACGCTTCATCCTTCTCGAAGACGGTCAGCCCTGGCGTCCGTGTCGGCTACCTTGCCGGTCCCCGGGAGCAGATCGGGGAGCTTGCGCGGATCGCCAACGAGAACTACATCTCGCCGAACATGCTCTCCGGATCCCTGGTCCTCGAGCTTTGCCGATCAGGCGTCCTGGATGACAACATCGCCAAGGTGAAGGTCGCTCTGCAGGAGAGACGCGACGCGCTGGTGGAAGCTCTCGGCCGGCACATCCCGGAAGCCCGGTTTGTGCTGCCCGGCGGCGGCTACTTCCTCTGGGCGGACCTCGCTGAAGGCCGGGACACGGTGGCGATTGCCGCGAAGGCCAAGGAAGCCGGAGCCCCGTTCATTCCGGGTACGGACTTCATGCTCTCCGGCGGCCAGCACAGCCTCCGGTTCTCCTTCGCTTCCGTCCCACCGGAGAAAATGGACGAAGGCATATCCAGAATCGCCAGCTGCCTGTAGGACCACACCACCCGAGATCGCAACGGGTTCGTCCCGGGCCAGACAGAGCCATCCCATCGATTTCTTTGTGTAATGGGACGGCGGGTTGGATCTGGAGGCGGGGCGAAGCTCGCCGACTTGCAGTTAAGTCAACGGCCGTAGCGGTCGTCTGAGAGGACCAACTGGTCCGGGAGAGCCGCTCTCGGGGGTGGTGCCGGTTCGGCGCGGACGGTGACCGTTTCGGCCACTGTCCTTGTCACTTCATGCTTGTCGTCAGCTGACTCGATCAGGACCGTCTCGTTGTCCTTCGCGGTCACCTCTCCTTCGAGTCCCGGCTCCAGGCCCACGTCCTTCAGGTAGT
>JAGQUT010000024.1 GCA_020438355.1 Solirubrobacterales bacterium
TCAGCAGGTCGATGCCTTCGTAGATCTTTCCGTCGGCTTCGAGAGCGCGCGCCTCTTCAACCACCGGGTTTGCTGCCGGTTCGGCGACTGCTGCTGCTCCACGATCCTTGCGACGAAAAATGCCCATCGTTACCTGCCTTTTGCTGGTTTGCTCCGGTTCTGCCTGTCTGGAACCCGCTGGACGCTACCAGCCTCTTCGGGGTTTTCGGACAGGTTCAGTACTTACCCGCATGCCTCGCGGGTACACCGCTGGCGGTCTCGCCAGCCGGAACGTCGTTCACGACAACTGCCCCCGCTCCGATGTTCGCACCCGCTCCGACGTCGATCGGACCGATCAGTTTGGCTCCGGTGCCGATGCTCGCCCCCTCCCGGACCGTGGGGCCGACCACGTTCCCCGCCTTCAGACCGATCGTGACCCAGGGCGAGATGACAACGCCTGAGTGGATCTCGACGATGCCGTCGAGGACCACCTGGCCGTGGACGATGTAGACCCCGGGGTGGACCACCACTGGATCGCCGATCGTGACCTGGGAAAGGATCATCGAGAGCCGATGGCAAAGCCGCGGCAGGACGGGTATTCCGCGGCGCTGGCCGGCAGCCTTCGCGCGGTAGAGCACCTGCGCGAGAAAGGCGTCGCTTACCCAGGCGAGCCTCAGGGCCGCCAGCAGGGCCTCGCCCTTGCTCCGGAACTCGTAACGCTCGCCGCGATGCTGGGCCGTCACGACCGTGTCGGCAAGCACCGCCTCGGTGAACCGGGGGTGCCTGGAACGCAGATCTGCCATCAGGCTCGCCGCGTCGTTGTGCTGACCGAGGTCATCCATGGGCCGGGCGAATCTATACCCTTGCCGCCGATGGCTCCCGGGAAACGCGTTACCGATCCGCTCCAGTGGGGCTACTCGCTGAGCAACGTCTTCGAGCTGCTCTCGGGCTGCCTCGAAGCGATCGACGCAAAGACAGTGCTCGAAATCGGCTCCTACAAGGGCGAACTGACGGTCGAACTGCTCGAGTGGGCGAACGAGCGCGGGGTCAAGGTGGCCGGGGTCGACCCGCTGCCGCCGGACGAACTCGAAGCGCTCGCGAGCGATCACCCCGAGCTGGAGCTCTTGCGCCAGACTGGCCAGGAGGTCCTGCGTGAGAGGGAATTCGATGACGCGATCATCATCGACGGCGACCACAACTACTACACGCTGAGCGAAGAGCTGAAGATCATCGGCGAGCGGGCTCCCGGGGAACAGATGCCGCTGCTGATGTTCCACGACGTGTGCTGGCCCCACGCCCGTCGCGACACCTACTACGAGCCGGACCGTATCCCGGAGGAGCATCGCCAGCCCCTGGTTCACAACGAAGGCATCGCTCCGGGAATCAAGGGAACCGCCGAGTGGGGGCTTCCGTTCATCTGGGCGGCCGCGGAAGAAGGCGGCGAAAAGAACGGCACGATGACCGCGATCGAAGATTTCATGGCTGACAAGTCTGGAATCGAGATGGCCGTGGTACCGGCCTTCTTCGGATTCGGAGTGATGTGGCACCGGGATGCCCCCTGGGCCACTGACGTCGCCCGGGTCGTTGGGCCGTATGACCGGCATCCGGTACTCGAGCGAATGGAAGGCAACCGGGTGGAACATCTGGTCGCCGGTCAGGCCCGGGCTCGCCAACTGATCGAGCTGGAGGAGAAGCTGGCCAGGCAGGAAGACCTGCTTCGTCGCCTGCTGGGGTCTTCGGCCTTCACCGCCGCCGAGAAGCTTTCCGGCCTCAAACAGCGGGGCGAGCCCCTGTTCACCCGGGCCGAAGTCCAGGCCCTGCTCGACGAGTAGACCGACCGGAGACCCGGTGAGCGAAGAGCGCAGGCCGCCGTTCCCGCCCCTCGACCTTGCCGACAGGGTCAGCTCCCTGCCGGAGGGTCCGAATGCCCTCGACCATTTCGAGTGGCTCGGCCTGATGACCCGCCAGTCGATCGACAGCGTCCTTCCGGATGACTGGACCTACGAGGGCAAACGCCCGCTCGACTTCGGCTGCGGTTCCGGCCGGACGCTGCGTCACTTTCTGGACGTAACCGACGAGGCCGAGGTGTGGGGCTGCGATATCGACGTACGTTCGATCGAGTGGCTCGAGGATCATCTCTGTCCGCCTCTCCACGTATTCGCTTGCGAGGAGGAACCTCCCCTGGAGGACGAACGCCCCGGATTCGAGGCAGCGAGCTTCGACCTGATCTGGGCCGTCTCGGTCTTCACTCACCTGGCGAGGAACCCGGCCGAGTGGCTGCTCGACCTCCACCGCCTGCTCAAGCCTGACGGCATCCTCATTGCCAGCTTCATGGGCCAGCTGACTCACGAAGCGCTGACCGGCGAGCCGTGGGATGAGGAGGGGACCGGCTTCAAGGCGATCGGGCTGGACAACCCCTGGGACAAGGGCGGGCCGTCCGTCTTCATGTCTGACTGGTGGGTCCGTGAACACTGGGGCCGGGCCTTCGACGTCGAGATCGTCGGACCCGGCGTCGAAACCCTGAACCAGAGCTGGGCGATCCTGCGAAAGAAGCCGGTGGAGCTGACCGCGACCGAACTGATGGCCGGGTCGGAAACGAAAAAGGTCGTGAAGCCCGCCAGCCGACGTCGCTGGTGGCGCCGAACCGGCTAGCTGTTCTTTTCCTTGCTTCCGCGCAGACGGCGGAGGGGCCGGGTGATCTTCCACGAGGTGCTGTTCTTGACCTCGTTCAGTTCCCTTTCGAGCTCCTGGGTCCGGGCTTCCCAGATGATCTCTCCTGCACCGGCCATAAGCCGTGTGGCGGAGAGTTCGGCCTCGGCCCTGCGGGCCCGCTCCTCCCAGTCCGGCTCACCACCGCCGTTATCGGGCAGCAGGTGCTGCCACTTGCGGGAGAGCTGCATGTGGGTGTCAACCCAGCCCTCCATCTCCGAGATCAACTCCAGCGAGTGATGGTGGATCACACGGAGATCCTCGGTGACGATCTTCTTGCCGGCTTCCTTCACCTGCATGCTGATGTCGAAGTCGTAGCCGTGGAGCTTGCCGCCAATCGTCTCGTCGAAACGCAGGTTCTCGATCGCCCAAGGGGAGAAGGCGATCACGAAACCGTCGATCGAGTCGACCTCGCCGGTCCCGGCGAAGGTCGGCGTGTCCTCCTGAACCCAGCAGATGGCCGGGATCTCGCCGCCACCGAACTCCTGGTAGCGGTGGGTGTAGGAGGCCCAGGTCACCGCACCTTCCCACCAGGCGATCGATCGGACGCCGGTCGCTCCGGCGCATCCGACCAGCGCCACCTCCGGATCCTCGAAGCCGTGGCGGATCTTCTTGAAGAAGTCCGGGTCGACGATCTCCGCGTCCTGGTGGATCAGCACCAGGGCCTCGAGACCCTCGATTTCCTTCGCCTTGTCGAGCAGCACGTTGTAACTGCGGAAGATCGAACCGGCCGACGGATAGATCAGCAGCTCTGTGTCCGGCTCGCGGATGCGTTCGATGCCGGGGCCGGCGTATGCGTCGAAGATGTCCTCTTCGGTTATCGCGCTGCCGATGGCGATCATGTGTTTCTCCCGGGGGTCATGGGCGACCGCGAACCCTATACTGGCCGCCCCCGGCGGTACCTTCCGCCCGGAGACACTTATGTGGAGCGGCAAGACAGTCAGCGTGGTCCTCATGACCTACAACGAGAAGGACTCGATCCGGAGAGTGATCGAGGAATTCGAGGCGACCGGAGTGGTCGACGAGGTGCTGGTCGTGAACAACAACGCCGCCAAGGGAACGGCCGAGGAGGTCGAGGCGACGGGGGCCAGGCAGGTCTTCGAACGTCAGCAGGGTTACGGCTACGCGATCCGGCGGGGCCTGAACGAGGCTACGGGTGACCTGGTCGTCCTGGCCGAGCCCGACGGCACCTTCCTGGCTTCCGACATCATCAAGTTGCTCGCATACTCCGACGAATGCGACGTGGTGCTGGGTACCCGGACCACCAACGAGTTGATCTGGGAAGGCGCCAACATGGACTGGTTCCTGAAGTGGGGGAACTGGGCGGTGGCAAAGATGGTCGAGCTGTTCTTCAACACCAGCCACCTCAGTGACATCGGCTGCACCTACCGCCTCCTCAGCCGGAACGTGGCTCGTCAGTTTGCGGCAGAGATGCAGGTCGGCGGGAGCCACGCCGGACCGGAGATGCTGATGCTGACCATCCGGGACGGGATCAGGTTTGTCGAGATTCCGGTCAACTACCTGCCAAGGGTCGGAAAGTCCTCCGTGACGGGATCGAAAATAACCGCCTTCTTCCTTGGCCTGACCATGATCCGGTTCATCCTCGCTTTCCGCTTCGGCCGTCGCGCCGCCTGACGCAGATCGACAGCTCAGCGTCGCCGGATCTCGGTGACCGTAAGTGGCAGGTGACCCGGGAAGGACTCGGTCCCGACGATCTTCCAGCCCTCCGGCAGGACGGCGCCTTCCTCCTCCGTGAAAAGTGAAGCTTCCTGGCCGGATTCGACAGGCTCACGGCTGGTAAGGACGAAGAGGCTGCGATTCCCGGTTGAGTCGAGTGCCCGGTCAAGGATTTCCTGGTCCTGACCGGCCGGCCCCGCGGCCAGCAGGAATGGCGGCTCGTCGGAGGGGATCCGGGGCCGGAACTCGGCGCGCCCCTGGGGCAGGTAGGCATCCAGCGAGGTCAGCGGGACCGGACTGACGAAAGTCGCGTCATAGATGACATCGCCGGGGGCGGCCTCCCGGTCGATGTAGGCGGCGGCCGACTTGAAGTCGAGCGAGGCCGAGTCGGGATCGGTGACCTTGACGGCCCCGACGGCAAGGCCGGCAAGAAGCAGGACCGCCCCGGTGATCCCCAGGGCCGGGGTTGCGACGGCAGCCGCGAAGCCGGCAAGGACCGGGAGGGCGGCCCAGGTCGCGGCAAGGTTGCGTGCCCCGAAGGTGTCGGTGCCGGCCAGAGCGAGCAGCGCCTCGCAGATCGCGGTCGAGAAGGTGAGCAGGAGCAGCAGGGCCAGAGCCTGTCGCGGGGTCGGCCCCGACACTTCGATTCCGACTTTCCTTCGGGCACCGGTGACCAGCCCGACAGCGAGCACGACCAGCCCGGCCGCGACCAGGAGCAGGGCGAGGTTCGACGGGTCGATCAACGGCTGCCCGGCCAGGAGTTGTTTCACCCCCAGCCACTTGTCGGAAAGGGCTGTGCCCTGGATCGCCTCGAGGATCGGCAGGGTTGGCGAATCCAGATCGTCGAGCATTGAGGGAACCCACGGGAGGTAGAGCAGGACTGCCCCACCGGTCGCCAGTACCCCCGGAATCCGCGATGAGGGCGAGACGAAAAGCAGCCAGGCCAATTGGGCGGCCAGGAAGTAGACCGCCGTGTAGTGGGAGTACATGGCAAGGCTTGTGAACAAGGCGAAGAGAATCCACCAGTGGGCCCGGCCCGACCTCATTGCGGCGAGCATCGCGAGCGTCGAGCAGATCAGCATCGCGACCATCAGCGAGTAGGCACGTCCGGTCGTGGAAAAAGTGACCATGAAGGGGCTAAGCGCCATGACTGCGGCCGCAGCGAGCCCGGCGGTGCGGCCCGAAAGCCTCAACCCGAGCAGGTAGCTGAGCGGGATGGCTGCCGTACCAGCGATCAGTGCCGGCAACCTGACCAGTTCCGGAGCCGACCCGAGCTGGGTTGCGAACCAGGCCAGCACGAAGTAAAGGGGCGGGCTGATCTCGGCATCGGAGGAGACTTCGCTCACCGTCGCCGAGAGACCGAATTCGCGGACGATCCAGAGCGTCGAAAGCTCGTCACCGATCAGCGAGTGACCCCAGGCAAAGAGCCTGAAGGCCAGCCCGACGAGTGTTACGGCCAGCAGGATCAGCCCCGCGCGGCGGCGGGTCAGCCTGCCCTCGGCCAGTCCGGCGAGAGAGGCGCTTCCGCTCATGGCCGGCGGGCGACCACCACGTTGTGAGCACAGAGGCGACGCAGCCCGGGGGTCTTCTCGACCACACGTTCAGCCCCGGCAGCGAAGCCCAGCATCCGGGGAGGGACGAAGTCGGGCACGAACCCGGAAGGCAGGCTGCTCGAGATGACGGCGCCGCCGTCGGTAAGGCCATTCAGGATCTCCGCCTCGGGAATCAGGCGTTCCGTCCCGTCGTCCTGGGGGACCCTGGCCATCAGGTGCTTCCAGTAGGGGTTCCGGGGGTTGTGGTCCCAGACCAGGACCAGCCCTCCAGGGCGGGTCACCCGGACCATCTCGCCGAGTGACCGGTGGACGGCATCGGGCTCGGCGATGTGATGCATGACGGCGACGCACATCGTCAGGTCGAACAGTCCTTCCTCGAAGGGCAGGGCCGTCGCGCTTCCCTCGACTGCCCTGACCCCGGGAGCATGCTCCTCCATGTAGGCCAGCATTCCGGCCGAAGGGTCCACGCCGGTCACCTCGTAACCGGCATCGGCCAGACGCCCGGCGACCACTCCGGTGCCGCAGCCGACGTCAAGGACCTTGCCCGACGGCAGGAGCTCCCTGATGTAGGCGACCCGCTTGTCGAGGTAATGGTCAACGACGTGAGGCGGGAGAGACTCGTCGTACTCGTCGGCGATCTCGTCGAAGTGCGCATGCTGATGGCGGGCGTGGTCGCTCAACTGCCTGCCTCGTTCTCGAAGGTCGTCACGGTCAACGGTTCGAGGCCTTCATGGCGGACCCTTCCCTGCTCCGACCAACCCGGCGGAATCCGCACATCCTCGAAGCCGACCTTGAACGTGTAGCCGCCGCGCCCGTCGGGAACGGGTGCCCGGTCGTCGCCGATCGTGACGACCCGGACCGGTCCCCGGGTATCGAAGGCCTGGTCAGCAATCTTCTGCGGATCGTACTGCCGGTAGATGTCCTCGATGAAGTCCGGCCGGTCTTCGATGTTGGTCATTCGGAACTCGCGGAGGTCTGTCTCCAGGTAACCGTCGAGGGGTGAAAGGGGCGCCGGGCTGATGATGCTCGCGTCGACGATCACTCCTCCGGTCGCCGAGGTCGACTCGATCGCATCGGCGGCCTTCCCGTAGGGAATGGTCGACCTGGCCGGGTCGAGAAGGCGGGCGGTGGTGACGCCGAAGCCGGCCACGATGAGTACGACTGCGACCAGGCCCCAGCGTGGCCCGGCACCCGCTGCACCAGCTGCGATCAGAAGCGGCAGCGCCGCCCAGACCGGAGCGAGATTGCGGGCCCCGAAGATGTCGGTTCCAGCCGCCAGGAGCAGAAGTTCGGCGGCGAAGACCATGAAGACCATGAGGAAGGCCAGCCAGACTCCCCGGACCCGTTCAGTTGAGGGAGCAGGCAGTGAACCGCCGAACCGTCCCGCGACGAGGCCGACGGTCGCGACCAGCACTCCGGCCAGGCCGAGCAGCATGTCCGGCCGTTCGAAGAACGAGGGCTTGCTGGCGCTGATCCAGAGGAAGAAGAGATCCTTTACCGCGGTCCACTTGACCTCGAAGCCGCTCCCCTGAATCGCCTGAAGGATGTCGCTGGTGGGAGAGTCGAGGTCGTTGCGGAAGCCTCCCAGCCAAGGCAGGAAGAGCACCAGCATCAACCCGGCGAAGGCGAGTGCCTTCAGCCTCAGGGCCGGGAAGAGCCAGAGCACCCAGACCAGCTGACCCGCGACCGCAAGGCAGGCGGTGTAGTGGCTGTAGACCGAGAGGCAGCCGAAGACCGACCACCCGATCCAGTGCCACGTCCGCCCGTTTTCGGAGGTGGCCGACAGCAGGCACCAGGTGGCGAGCAGCAGCATCAGGATCATCACCGAGTAGGCCCGGGCATTGGCCGAGAAGTAGACGAGAAAAGGGGCCACCGTGGCGATCGCGGTCGCGTACAGCGCGGCCCTCCTGCCAAGGGCCTTCAGGCCCACCAGATAAAAGGCGGGCACGGCGAGAACGCCGGCGACAAGCGAGGGCAGCCGGACTCCTTCCGGGGTCTGGCCGAAGATCCATGAACTGATCTTGGCCAGCAGGAAATAGAACGGGGGGCTGATCTCGGCATCGGAGTTGACGGCTGTCACCACCCCGAAGAAGTCATTGCCCCGGATGATCCAGAGGGTCGACATCTCGTCCCCCCATGCCGACTCCCGCAGCATGAGAAGTCGAAGGACCAGGCCGGTCACGACCATCAGTCCGAGCAGCCCCCATGTCCACCTTGTTTTCCTGGCCGCCTCGTCCAAAGCCCGACCCAGACTAGTGGGGGTTGATGCGGCGAGTACCACTGCGCTGTCAAGATGCGCGCCATGTGCGCCAGGATCACCGGGGAGCGGGTCGTCACCCCTGCGGGCGGGTTCAACCCGACCTGGCAGAGGCATGTTGCGGCCTACAAGCTGGCCGAACCCGAGTTTGGCCCAGGACGCCTGCTTGATCTGGGCTGCGGAGTCGGCCACAGCTTCCACCTGCTGGCCCCCCGGGAAACCGTCGGCGTGGACATCGATGCCGGTGCCCTGGAAGGCCAAGACCGTGAGACAGTCGTCGCCGACATGCGCCACATCCCGTTCGGCGACTCGAGCTTCGACTCGGTTCTGTCGGTCCACTCGCTCGAGCATGTACCGGACCCCGAAAAGGTCGTCGCCGAGGTGTCCCGGGTGCTCGCTCCGGGTGGGACCGCCGTCTTCGTAACGCCGAACCGGCTCACCTTCGGGCGACCGGACGAGATCATCGACCCCTTCCACTTCATCGAGTTCGACGCCGAACAGCTTCACGGACTCTGCTCAGCCGCATTCTCGGACGTTTCCGTGAACGGCATCTTCGGCTCTGACCGGTACATGTCGATCCATGACGAAGAGCGCGAGAAGCTGGACCGGCTTCTCGGCCGGGATCCCCTCAGGCTCAGGCGGTTCGTCCCCAACCGGCTCAAACAGCACCTCTACGACCTGATGCTGAACCGCTCGCGGTCCCTCGACGATCCCCGGGCGGAGGAGATCACCCCGGAGGATTTCCATTTGGGTGACTCGGGCCTCGAAGGCTCGCTCGACGTGGTCGCAGTCTGCCGGGGTCCTCGCCCTTGACCGGTTTCCCCGACTGGACCGGCGAGACGCCGGTGAACTGCGCCTGGTGTGCGGCCCCTCTCTCGGGGGGAGTCAGGCGGCCCGGTCGCACTGAATGCCCCGCCTGCGGCTCCGCGACAACCGACCCGATGCCTGATCAGCAGTCTCTCGACGCCGCTTACGGCGACTGGTACTGGCCTTCCTCCGGCACCCGGTTCGGCGCGATCGGAGACCGCCTCCTCAGGCGAGCCCGGGCCTCTATGGCCAGCCGGATCAACGAGGTCGCCCCGGCCGGACCGATCCTCGACGTCGGAGCCGGGGAAGGCACCCTGATCGACGCACTGGAGGAACTCGGACGGGAAGCGTCGGGGCTGGAGCGCCTGCCTTCCCGCGAGGACATCCGTGACGGAACCGTCTTTGACGTCGAGGGTCCGTACGCGGCGATCGTCTTCTGGCATTCCCTCGAGCACCTTCCCGACAGCGGGGCGACCATCACAGAGGTCGCCCGCAAGCTGGCCCCTGGCGGGGTCGTGTTCATCGCGGTGCCCGACCTGGCCAGCCGCCAGGCCCAACGCTTCGGCGACCGCTGGCTCCATCTTGACCTTCCCCGGCACCTCGTTCACCTTCGATCCGACGCGCTGGTTGCCGGACTGAAGGAGCGGGGATTCGAGATCGGCGAGGTCTCCCCGGTGAGGGCCGGCCAGGTGGTGATCGGATGGCTCGACGGTTTCGTGACCGGGCTGCCCGGGGGCCTCAACCTTTATCAGGCACTACGCCGGAAGAGCGCCCGCCGAATCCGGATGAGCCCTGCCCAGCGGCTTGCGTCGATCGTCGCCGGAGTCGTGCTGTTCCCGCTGGCGCTAGTCTGCGCCGCGGCCGAGATTCGTTCCGGCCGATCGGGAACCGTCTACGTCGAAGGCCGACTTGTCTGAAAACGAACAGGAGAAGAAGCGCCCAAAGGTGATCGTTGTGATGCCTGCCCGCCAGGCTGCCGCGACCTTGCGCGAGACCTTCTCGGAGATCCCGCAGGACGAGGTGGACGAGGTCATCCTGGTCGATGATTCCTCGACCGACGAGACTGTCGAACTCGCCCGGGAACTTGACATCAACGTTGTCTGGCACCCCCATCAGGTCGGTTACGGCGGCAACCAGAAGACCTGTTATCTCGAGGCCCTGCAGCGTGGAGCCGACGTCGTGGTGATGCTGCATCCCGACGGCCAGTACGAGCCGGGGCTGATCCCCTCGATGATCAGACCGATCGTCGACGGCGAAGCCGACCTCGTGCTTGGTTCCCGCCTGCTTGTGCCGGGCTGGGCCCTCCAGGCGGGCATGCCTCGCTGGAAGTTCGTCGCAAACCGGTTCCTGACGACCATCGAGAACCGGATCATGGGCCTCAACCTTTCCGAGGCCCACACCGGCTACCGCGCCTATTCACGGGACCTCCTGCTCACCGTGCCCTTCCTTCGAAACTCGCTCGACTTCGTTTTCGATTCCGAACTGCTCTACCAGGCCTCCCATCTCGGATTCCGGATCCGGGAGGTACCCGCGCGGTGCCGGTACTTCGACGAGATGTCCTCGGTCGGTTTCCAGACCGGCGTGGTTTACGGGCTGAAGACCCTCTGGGCCGGCTTCCGGCTGATCCTGCACCGCAACCGGATCCTGCCGTCACGCAAGTACAGCGCCTGAGCCGACTCGCCTGAACCTCAGCGAGGCAGGAGTTCAACAACCAGCAGTTTGCCCTCGCGGGCGACCGGCCTGAGGCGGTACTCCTCGGAGATGTCACGGAGGGCGATCAGCTGGATGTCGGCGAGGGTCGTCTCGGCAGCCAGCTCCTCTCGGTCGGCCCCGGGGTTGAACGCGAGCTTCCGGTAGGCCGAAAGTGCGGCGGTGTCGATCAGCATCAGGTCGCCGGGTTCCAGTTCGTCTACCGCCTCGGCCACCGGTTCCAGATGCGGGCCCTCAACCCAGCTCTGTTCCTTGGCGTCGGTGATCGCGAGCGAGTTTGCCCGGCCGGCAAGAGTGAGGATGTTGTTGTCGAGATCGGGAACAGTCAGCACCGGCGACGCTTCCTGGCCGGGCAGGTAACGGTCAAGGAGTTCGGCACCGTCGGAGGCGCCAGCCTTGAGTTCCGGGGGGTTCCAGAGCCGCTGAAATCCGTCGCTGAGAGATTTTCCACCCGGCAGCGCATAGGCAAGCATCGAAGTCCCGGCCCGATCGGCAGCGTTCGGCATCACTGTCGAAACGGACAGGGCGGTCACCGCCAGGACCACTCCGAGGGCTGCTGTAGCTGCCCTGCGGGGCACTGACCGGTCCTCGATCACGAGCCACAGCCAGAGCGCAACGCTCAGCACCAGGGGGAGCGAGATGTACGGGATCACATGGGGAAGGGACCGGTTGTCGAAGTAGCTGTAGAGCAGGATCCCGTAGCCAGCCAGACCGGCGAGGGCGACGGTGGCGACCGGTCTCGCGCGAAGCCAGTCGGGCTTACGGATCGCAGTGACCGCGAGAGCGATGGCCGCTACGAGGTAAGCGAACCCGACGGTCAGGCCGGGAGACCAGTCGGGGACGTCGTAGGTCAGGTCTCCGACGTCGCCGGCCAGGAAGTCACGGAGATAGGTCAGGTAGAGGCCCCAGTCCGGCAGGGCCCCGCCCCAGATGAGCGTCGCTACCGCGAAAACGAACAGCGCTACCACCCAGGCGGCTACCGCGTACAGAACCTGGCGGACCAACCAGCGCATCCGGCCTTCCGGAAGCAGGGCCGCCTCGATCAGGAGCATGCCCGCCAGCGCACCCGACGCGTACATGAAGGCCTCCAGCGCCCAGACGATCGACAGGCCGACAACGGCCCATCCCGCGATGCGGAACCAACGTCGGGCTCGGGGGTACCGGGCGGCCGCAACCCAGAAGAGGATCAGCGGTACCGGCAGCCCGAAGCGGAGCCCGCCGTGCTGGAGCAACCCGCCGATCGGATATTCGAGAGCCCAGATCAGGACCACGAGGGAGACCAGCATCGTTGCGGTGGCGAGAAGCCTCCCGACCCCGGCCATTCGGAGGATCGCGTAACCGGCCCCGAAAGTCAGGGCGGTGAGCGAAGCGTCGAAGAAGGCAAGCGTGCCGTTTCCGATCGGGGCGATCTCGAAAAAGGCAGCCAGCAGATAGATCGAGGCAACCCCGTACTGGGAGACCGTGTCCACCAGCAGAGCCGCCCCGTTCAGGATCTGGCTGGCTGCTCCGAGGTAGAGGGCCTGGTGGAAGTTGATGACGTAGGTGATGAAAGCATCGGTCTCGCTGCCTCCCTCGCCGACCCCGTGAAAGACGACCATGTCGGGAACGGCAGCGATCACGAGGATCACGATCACCAGGTCGAGGGCAAGCCCCCAGCCTCCGCTGATGCGGGGAAGGGTGATTCGGTTGAAGGCGAACAGCGCGATGCCGGTAACGACCAGGCCAGCGAGCAACCACGGCAGGTCGATGTGACTCAGATAGCTGAAGGAAGCCAGGGCCCCCAGGGTCGCCAGACCGGCAATCAGCCCGAGCTCGAAGGTGTTGGCCTCCAGGTGTTCGGCAGCCGGCCATTTCGGCCCGGCTGCCCGCCACCACAGAAGGCCCGCCAGCAACGCAACCAGAAGGGAAAGCCCAGCAAGCAGCCAGAGTCGCTGGCCGCTCGCCCCGAAGAGCCTCACGATAATCACGGCGACTCCGGCCCCGGTTACGGTCAGGGCAGCGAGGGATCCGGCAAGACCCGGATTGTCGCCAGCCAGGACACGAGCGACCAGCCGATGGGCGAAAAAGACAGAGAGAGGCAGAAGGACCAGGAAGGCAAGCCCGTAAAGCAGGGTCTCGGCGGTCTGGTGGTGGGGAAGCAGCGGCTCCGGCAGCGCCACCGTCGGCACCGCCGCGTGAATCGGGGCGAGCAGGATCAGGAATGCCAGTAGCGCCGCACTTGCGCTCAGAGCGATCGTCGCGGGGAGATGCGCGCCCGGTTCGCCCCGGTCGTTCTCCTGGGAGGTTTCCGACACCCCGCGATGGTATTCGGGCGGGATGTCAGCGAGCGGCGCGAGCGGGGAATGCCGCGTCAGCCCGGGCCCGAAGACAGATCAGCGGATCGAGGTTGACTGACGCCAGGTGTTCAGGGCACGGAAGTCGTCGACCACGTCATGCGGGTTGCCGACCGGGGGCTCGGGACGGATGTCGGTTGCGTCGATCGGCTCTTCGATCGCACCATCGGCTCCCGGTGTCACCCTCCAGACCCCGGCCCCTTCGCGGGCGGTGAAAACCTCGGTCAGTTCACCGTCGGTGAAGAGCAGTCCGGTCTGGTCGTCGGCGCCGTAGCCAGAAGGCATGCTCTTGCCCACCTCAGCCAGGTAGCGGGTTCTACGGTCGGGGTCCCGGTGGTAGTGAACGCAGAGGCTGCCTTCGAGTACTCCCAGGCCCGGGGCGGGCTCGGGACGACCGGAGGAAGATGTGATTCCGGCCTCGAACCAGCACATCGCGCCCGCGCTTTGTCCGACCACCATCACTCCGCGCTCGAGACACCGCTCGATCAGTTCGGCTATCCCGTGGGGTTGCCAGACCGCAACGAGGTTGACCAGGCTTCCACCCCCGACGTAGATCGCGTCCTGCTTCATCAGGTGGGCGGAGACATCGATCGGATTCGCGCCAAGCCGGAAGAGGGAGATGTCCGAGACTTCGCAGCCGCGACTGCCGAAGGATCGGCGGAAACGTGAGATCTGGTCTTCCGGGTCGCCGCTGGCGGTCGGGAGCAGGCAGATTCTCGGCGACTCCTTGCCGGTCAGACCCATGATGTGGTTGACGATCGCCTCGTTGCCATCGAGCCGGTCGAACTCGTGGCCTCCCATGACCAGGATCCGGCCGTGCATCAACCCACCTCGATCGGGCTGGACGCCCAGGGGATCGGAGATTCGTCGATCAGCGGAACGTGATCGGGAGAACCCAGGTAACGCGTTGCCAGCTGGGTGGTTTTCGGCCGGTCTCCCTTGAGTTCGATCCGGTAGGCCCGAGCCTCGGGACGCGAAGCCACGACCTGGGCCAGTTCGGTGTCGATGAAATGAAAGGCGGCACCGTCGGTGGCTGCGTATCCCGGTCGCAGCCCTTCGGTCAGCTTCTGCTCAAAGGCCTTGTGGGCATCCGAACCGAGGACGAAGTGGACCTGATTCGACCAGGGCAGGAATCCGAGCCCGATCGTGACCTTGGTCTCCTTCTGGTAGGTCGTGACGCACTCCTCGAACCAGCAGAGTGACCCGGCGGAAAGGCCACAAAGGACGATTCCACGCTCCCAGGCTTCACGGAGGATCTGGTCGAGGCCGTGAGCCCGCCAGACGCCCAGCATGCTGATCACGCTGCCGCCGCCGACGTATATGAGGTCCTGCGAAAGGAGGTGGTCCCGGATCGACTCGGCTCCCCGTTCTCGCCTGAACATCGAGATGTGGGATGCCTCGCCGCGATTGCGGAAGGCGTTGTAGAACCGGACCAGATAGTGGTCCGCGTCACCCGATGCGGTCGGCAGGAAGCAGACCCTCGGCTTCTTGAGCCCGGTGGTCGCCACCACAAAGTCATCGAGCAGCGGGTTGCCGGATTCCATCGAAAACCCGCCACCACCAAAGGCCACGATCTGTCTCCTGGTTCCCATGGGGAAATTTTCGCCGCCAACCCCCGGAGGCCATTTAGACAGGGGGCAAGGGTTTGCCGGGGATCGTTTGTCCAACCTGAAAGGGAGCGCCTCCCACCGATTCGTTGTTTGAAAACCCCGTCGTTTGTCAATTAAGCGGACAGGTGCCAATCCGGCGCCATTTTGGGGAATTGACAGTCCGACAAGGAGACCGCTTTCAGATGCCTACCGATACCGGATCGCGGGGAGCCCGCTCCACCAGCCAGATCCTTCTAGCTGCTCTCGTCCTGGCGACCAGCTTCATTGCTCTCGCAGCCACCAGTCCCGGCACCAAGGCCAGTCCTGTCTCCCTGACCTTCGACAACGGCCGGGCCAGTCTGGGCTTCTTCAGGGATCGGGTGATCCTTCCGGCGACGGACACCTTTCCCTCGCCCGACCTGCCCGCACCCCAGCGTACGGATGTCCAGTTGAACGGCGACCTGACCAATGGCCAGATCACAATCCCCCAGGCCCTGAACAGCGGGCTCCAGTTTCCATACATGCATGTCATGCACCCGATCGAGCAGGACCTGAAGGTTCCGTTCACCTTCCGTCTCAACCCAGGCGGGCTGACAGGCACCTGGAACGAGACCACGGGGGCCATGACCCTCGAAGGCGCTCTCGACATCATCGTGGTCACCGGGACCGGACCCGGCTTCCCGCTGCCCGATTCGCTTGATGATCTTGGCGTGCCACCGCTGGGGCTCTTCGCGCGTTGCCGTTTCAACGACGTTCCGGTCAATCTCTCGACCGGCAGGAAGAAGCCGATAACCGGCCAGGCCTTCACCGGAGGCTTTGGCAAGAACGGGGCTCTCACCGCATCCTGGACCTCCCTGGCCCCGGCGGTGTCCGAGAACGGCGGCGAATGCGGTGACCTGAATCAGATCTCCACTTCCGACGGCGGGCTCTGGCTCTCGAATGGCATCGTCGACCCGATTCCCCAGCCTTCACCTCCACCACCCACCTGCGAGACCGATTTGAGCCTCTGCCCTCCACCGAAGTACGTGGAGATCGACGGGGTTCGCCTCCGGCCCGGAAAGAAGACGGTCAGACCCGGGAAGAAGTTGACTCTTACCGTCCGGGTCCACAACGCCGGCAACGTGGCCGCCCGGAGAATCAAGGTGAAGCTGAAGTCCACGAACCGGGCATTCAGGGTCCCGAAGACCGTCACGATGACCGTTCCGGCTCGCGGATTCGCCAGCCGCAAGTTCAAGGTGAAGGTCGGAAGAAACGCCCGCGGACGCGCCCGGATCACTGCCGTCAAGAACGGCTGGCCCGGTCACGCCTACCTGAAGGTCAAGCCGAAGAATAAGGCCCGCAAGCGCTGACCGGCGCCTAGACTGCCCCGGAATGGGGGAGGAAGGGACCAGCCATCACATCACCGACCCGGGCAAGGAAGCCCGGTCGAGGGCCGGCATACCGATCGTTCCGGCCTTCGATTCCTGGCGGGCGCTGGCGATCGCCGGGGTAGTCCTGCTCCACCTGTTGATCCTCTCCGCGGTTGTCGGCACCGGTGACAACGGGCCGGTTGCCAGGCTGACCTGGGGGACGGTCGGCCACGCGATCGACGTGCTTTTCATCGTCAGCGGTTTTGTCGTGTTCCTGCCGGCTGCCGCCAGCGGGAGGTTCGGCAGCCTGGGGGCATACGCGATTCGTCGTGCGGCAAGGTTGCTTCCGGCTTACTGGTTGATCCTCGCGATCATGCTCGTCGTCACCCTGCTCGCGGGGTCCGTCAACACTCCCGCCCCGGGAGACTTGCTCGCTCACCTTTTCGGCCTCCAAGGTCCGGTCGGCCTGATCTTCACCGGCACGACCAACGGGTTCAGCGTCAACCCGCCGGTCTGGACCCTTTCGGTGGAGATCACCTTCTACGTGGTCCTGCCCATGGTGGCCTGGATCTGGCTTCGGAAACCATGGGTCGGCCTGCTTGCCGCCGCGATCCTGACCATTGTCTGGAACGAGGCTTTCCAGCACATCGGGGACATCAACGAGACCCTGGGGCTGGGCCTGTCCGGCGAGAGGATGATCCAGGCCGCGGTCTCCTCCACTCTGCAGTTCCCATCCTGGGCTTTCTCCTTCGGCCTCGGCATGACCGGTGCTTCGATCTATCTGAAGGTCCGGGACCGGCGGGACGAGGCCACCCTGAAGTGGATCCGGGCAGCAAGGTTCGCCGGAGTCGCCGGGCTGATCGTCTTCGCCTGGCTGACCGGCAACGACTCCGATAACGCACCGGTCGATCTGGTCGCGCAATACAGCCGGACTTCCCCCTGGCTGGCGCTGGGCTACTCGGCCTTTCTTGCGATCGTGATGGTCAGCTTCGCCCTGGGTCCGGGTGCCGACCGGTCTCTGCTCGCAAACCGCCGGCTGCGCGAGATGGGCGACATCAGCTACGGGATCTTTCTGTCCCACATAGTCATCGCCTTCTGCCTCCTGGAGTGGGCGGACCTTCCGAGCGACGGAAACATCCAGAGCTTCCTGGTCTGGACCGTCGCGGTCGTTCCCGCCTCGGTTCTTTACGGCTATCTCTCCGCCCGCTTCCTCGAGCAGCCAATCCGCCGATGGGCCCGAAAGTACGGCCGCAAAAACCCGACGCCTCCAGGGCTGGCCCCGTGAGGGGAGAAGGGACCAGCCATCACATCACCGACCCGGGCAAGGAAGCCCGGTCGAGGGCCGGAATACCGATCGTTCCGGCCTTCGACGGTTTCCGGGCGTTCGCAATCCTCGGAGTGGTGGCCATCCACCTGATCCAGATATCCGGCGTCGCAAACACCGTCGACGATCTTGTCGGCCGGATGATCTGGGGGTCGTTCGGGCGGGCCGTGGAAGCACTGTTCATTATCAGCGGGTTCGTCGTCTACTTGCCGACCGCCGCGAGAAACGGGGAGTTTGGAAGCTTCATCCCTTATGCGATCAGGAGAGGTGCCAGACTTCTGCCGGCCTATTGGCTGATCGTCTTTCTGTCGGTCCTGTTGCTGGCAACTTTTGCCCTCAGCAGCCCGGTGCTCCGCGATCAGACCCTGGCCGTTCCCGGGCTCGGAAACGTTCTGCTCAATCTGACCACTTTGGCGGTACCGGCGTCAATGTTTTCGTCCGATGTCTCGGTTGGCCTGGGCATCGACCCGCCACTCTGGACTCTGTCCTCCGAGCTTGTCTTCTACCTGGTGCTGCCTCTGGTCGCTGTCTTCTTTTTCAAACGGCCTGTGCTGGCTCTTCTGGTCAGTGCCTTTCTGACCTTGGCCTGGATGATTGCCTTTGACAACGTCCAGTCATTGGCCTCCGACCTCGGCCTCGACCCGGGGGCGGGTGAGGAGCTGCGGTTGGGCTTCGCCTCCGAGCAGCAGTTCCCGGCCTGGGCCTTTTCGTTCGCGCTGGGGATGTGTGGCGCGCTGGCCTGGGTGCGCCTGAACCGCAGCGAGAGATCACGCCAGACGATCGAGAGCCGGGCCGGACTGGCAATGGTTGCCTCCTTGGGGATCACGATCGTCGCAGCCTTGATCCTCGGTGGAGACGGGGCTTTCACCCGTGAGAAGGTCATCTGGTCAATGGTTTTCTCGGCTGCCCTCGCGGTCTTCATGGTTTCGATGTCTCTCTGTCGCCCGGCTTGGCAACGACCCTTCACCGGGGAAAAGGTGCGCCAGCTCGGAGACATCAGCTACGGGATCTACCTCAGCCACTACGTGTTCATCACAGTCGCAGTCTCGGCCTTCACCCTTCCGGCAGGAGGGACCATCGGCGATTTCCTGTTGCTCGCGCTGATAGTCCTTCCACCGACCCTCCTTTACGGCTATCTCTCCGCCCGCTTCCTCGAGCAGCCAATCCGCCGATGGGCCCGAAAGTACGGTCGAACCCGCCCGACTGCAGATCAATAAACTGCCCCGGCCATGCGTAAGAAGAATCCCGAGACCCACGAAGAGAAGCTCGACTACCTCCGCGAGCTTCGTGAAGCAGCGATCAACTCCGCCTCCGCCGAGGCCGTAGAGAAGCATCACGCCAAGGGCAAGCTGACCGCCCGCGAGCGGATCGAGAAGCTGCTCGACCCCGGTTCATTCGAGGAACTGGACACCTTCGTCCGTCACCGAACTCACGACTTCGAGATGAGCAAGCGGCGCCCGTGGGGCGACGCTGTGGTGACCGGTCACGGCACGATCGACGGCCGCAAGGTCTTCGTCTTCTCCCAGGATTTCACCGTTTTCGGTGGTTCACTCGGCGAGGTGATGGCCGAGAAGATGTGCAAGGTCATGGACCTGGCCGCCAAGGTCGGCGCCCCGGTGATCGGACTCAACGACTCCGGCGGAGCCCGCATCCAGGAAGGGGTCGTCTCACTCGGTGCCTACGGTGATGTCTTCGTTCGAAATGTGGCCAGCTCCGGTGTGATTCCCCAGATCAGCGTGATCATGGGTCCCTGCGCGGGTGGCGCCGTTTACTCGCCCGCCATGACGGACTTCATCTTCATGGTCAAGGAGACCTCCCACATGTTCATCACCGGCCCCGAGGTCATCAAGACCGTGACTGGTGAAGAGGTCGGGTTCGAAGAACTCGGTGGCGCGATGACCCACAGCTCCAAGTCGGGCGTTGCTCACTTCGCCTCCGAAGACGAGGAGGCCTGTCTGGAGGACGTGCGCTACCTGATGAGCTTCCTGCCGCTCAACAACATGGAGCAGCCGCCGCACTCGATCCCGACTGACGATCCCGATCGCGAGGATCCCGAGCTCGACACCTTCGTGCCCGACGACCCGAACAAGCCATACGACATGCGCAAGGTCGTCGCGAAGATCGTCGACGACGAAGAGTTCTTCGAAGTCCACGAGCATTTCGCCAAGAACATCATCTGTGGCTTCTCGCGCCTCGACGGCCATCCCGTCGGGATCGTCGGCAACCAGCCTTCGTTCAAGGCCGGCGTGCTGGACATCGAATCCTCCGAGAAGGCCGCCCGGTTCGTCCGGACCTGCGATGCCTTCAATGTCCCTCTGATCACTTTTACCGACGTGCCCGGTTTCATGCCCGGCACCGACCAGGAGTGGAACGGAATCATCCGCCATGGCGCGAAGCTCCTTTACGCCTTCACCGAGGCAACCGTGCCGAAGCTGACCGTGGTCACTCGCAAGGCCTACGGCGGCGCCTATGACGTCATGGCCTCAAAGCACATGCTGGCCGATTTCAACTTCGCCTGGCCGACCGCCGAGGTCGCCGTCATGGGTGCCGAGGGTGCGGTCAACATCATCTACCGCAACGACATCAAGAACTCGCCCACCCCGGACGAGCGTCGCGAAACCCTGATCGCGGATTACAAGGCCCACTTCGCGAACCCGTATGCGGCGGCAGAACGCGGTTACATTGACGACGTGATCGAACCGCGCCAGACGCGCCCGAAGCTGATCAAGGCTCTGCGCACGCTGCAGACCAAGCGGGTCGCCCAGCCCCGTCGCAAACACGGCAACATCCCGCTGTAACGTCTTCCTTGTTGTCCTGGACGGATCTGTACAGACGCGAACCCTGGTTGCCATTCTCAGGCGTTGCCGATTCGCCTCGCTCCAATTGCGACGCTGTCGCCGGTGCCAACCTCATAGCATTACCGTACGAATGACCAGTATCGAGATCAGCCAGACAGCCACCCCTGAGGAAGCCGCAGCGATCGCCGCAGCGATCCAGCGTTTCAGCGCCGATACGACTGTGGTTCTGGCGACTGAACCGACCGGAATGGACCCCTGGCTCAAGGCCGCGCTCGAAGAAGGCATCTCGGCCAAGGAAGTATTCGGCCCGGGCCAGCCATTCGGCACATTCTGATCGCGGAGATGCCGCGGGTCAGCTCGCGAGAAACCGAACGCAAC
Source organism: Solirubrobacterales bacterium (assembly GCA_020438355.1). Classification (GTDB taxonomy): domain Bacteria; phylum Actinomycetota; class Thermoleophilia; order Solirubrobacterales; family 70-9; genus 67-14. Next base: position 20,464 of record JAGQUT010000024.1, read on the forward strand.
TTGTGACCGGGAGAACGGTTGGATGAATCAGATGCAACGTAAACGCAGGGTCACTGGAAACCTCGCGACGATGGCAGTGGCTCTCCTGGGCTGCGTCACGCTCGCCTTTTTCTCACAGGAGTCAACGGGCAAGGCTGACAAGAAGCCGGCACCGGTGCTGAGTGCTTCGCCATCGCTGTATCCCGCCTTTGACTGGAATCAGCGGGACTACGTTGTGCGGTGCCAGGCGACTAGGCGCCCGGCGAGGGTGGCCCTCAATCTGCCTGCGAAATGGCAGGCGAGGGTTGCCGCCTCCCCGGCAAGGGGCGGCAAGTTCGTCGCGATGTTGAACAAGGGCCCCGGAGCAGGAACCTCGATAGTGATTCGCCGTCCCGGAGTGGGTACCGCCAGCTTCCGCGTGCGCTGTCTGCCACGTGACTTTCCGCGGTACCAGTTCCTTCGTTACCGCGCCGGTGGACCCCGGCTGACCTTTGCCCAGGTCGGCGGCAACTACGCGGTGTTCTTCGATCGGGCCGGGACACCGGTCTGGTGGATGAAGAACGGCATTCCCCCGCTGCATCCCCAGGTGCTGAGGGACGGGACCCTTTCGTGGCTGGTTGAGGACGGCGCCGACCGGGGCCGCACCGCCGGAACCAACGGTCGCTTCGCCTGGGGAATCCGGAGCCTGAGCGGAAACCTGATCCGAAAGGTCAGGGGGGCCAACCGGGTCCTGACCGATGCGCACGAGCTGATGTTGCTCCCCAACGGCAACTACCTGATCAACACTTTCCCACGAGACCGCGGCCTCGACCTCAGACCCTTCGGGGGTCCTGCCAAGGCGGTAGGGCGCGGAAGCCTGGTCCAGGAGCTGACCCCCCGGGGCCGGCTCGTTTGGAAGTGGAGGGCCCGCGCCCACATCGAACTGGCCGAAACCGGTCGTTGGTGGAAGCTGATCCTGAAGAGGAAACAACCGCTGGATTACCTCCATTTCAATTCTGCCGAGCCGGTTGGCGGTTCGATGGTCATGTCTTTCCGCCACCTCGATGCGGTCTACAAGATCAATCGAACCACCGGAAAGATCATCTGGAAGCTCGGAGGAACTCCGACTGACGAGCGCCTTGAGGTGCTCGACGATCCGCTCGGGGCTTACCCCTTCGGCGGCCAGCACGACGCGCGGGTCGACAAGAACGGAATCCTCAGCGTCTTCGACAACGGGACCGGCCTCAGGCGTCCGCCACGGGTGGTCAGCTACAGAATCGACGAAGAAGCGGGAACCGCCACCCTGGTCTCCTCGTTCAGGGATCGCAAGGTTCCACTCTCGACCTGTTGCGGATCCTCCGAGAAGCTTCCGGACGGGGGGTGGCTGGTCAACTGGGGCGGCCTCGGAAACATCCGTGCCCCCGGGATCAAGAACCTCGTTGGTGCCTACACCCCGGCAGGCAGGCCGATCTTCCGACTGTGGACGTATGGCAAGCATATGTACCGGGCGCAGCCAGTGTCCGGGCCATATCCCTCGCTCGGACGCCTCCGGCAGGCGATGGACAACCGTCACGCCCGCTGATCATCATCAACGCATGGCACTCGACGGCCGAAGCAAATAGCATCGGGACAAACCACGCGAGGAGGAGTTCATGGCGGTAGTGAAGATCATCGAGCT
>JAGQUT010000025.1 GCA_020438355.1 Solirubrobacterales bacterium
TTGCAGACCTGATCGGCCTCACCAGACGGGTCCTGGTCGAAGACCTGGTTGTTGGGAACGGAGGGATTCTGTTTTCGGTCGACTTCGACCTTGAAGCCTTCGTCATTGAGCCTCGAAACAGCCGCGTCACTGCTCGTCCCCACCACATTCGGAACCTCGACGGTGTGGCTGCGGGTCGCGGCCCAGGCGATCAGGAGTCCGGCAAGGACTGCGAGTACCACCAGGGCCCACTTCCACCAATTGCTTTTCTCGGGAAGCGGTTCGCCCGGATCAGCTTCGGCGGCGTCGAGGGCGGCGATGAAGCTGTCGGCGTCCGGGTAGCGGTCGTAGGGCTCGCGCTGGAGCGCCCGAAGCACCACCGCGTCAAGTGCGGGTGAGACAGCCGGGTTGTAGTAGCTGGGAGGAATCGGGTCCTCTTTCAGCTGCTGGAGAGTGACTGCGACCGCTGTCTCGCCGTCGAACGGAACCCGGCCGGTGAGGCATTCGTAGAGGATCACGCCGATCGAGTAGAGGTCGGACTGCGGGCTGACCTCGTAGCCCTGGGCCTGCTCGGGCGAAAGGTAATGAACCGTGCCCATGATCGAGCCCTCTTCGGTGATCTCCGAAATCCCGGCCCGGGCGATCCCGAAATCCGTGACCGTTGCGAGCCCGGTCTGGTCGACGATCACGTTGAGCGGTTTCAGGTCCCGGTGAACCACGCCATGACGGTGAGCGAAGCCGGCGGCTTCAAGGATCTGCCGGACGATCGCGACCGACTCCGGCGGAGTGAGGCCCAGGCTGATCAGGTCCCGCAGCGTCCTGCCCTCGAGGTAGGCCATGGCGATGTAATAGGTGTCACCGACCTGGCCCCGGTCAAAGATCGAGACGATGTTGACGTGCTGCAGGGCAGCTGCCGACTCGGCTTCGCGACGAAAGCGCGCGATGAATTCCGGGTCCCTGGCGTAGCGCTCGTGCAGCACCTTGAGCGCGACCCGACGGGGAAGCTCAAGGTCCTCGGCAAGCCAGACGTCGGCCATGCCGCCGGAACCGATCAGGTATTCGATCCGGTACCGGTTGTCGACGACCATTCCCTCGCTGAGTCTCATTGATTGCCCTTCTGCATCCCACGAACCTTCGCGGTCATGGCTTGGTTCCCTGTAAATGACCGGAGAACGTCAACATGGAGCCGGCCCATCCATCTTTGATTCCGTGGGCCGGCGGGTTTCAGTGGGAGGCGGGGCGAAGCTCGCCGACTCCTTACCCGTCGAGGAGCGTTTGCATTACTGCGGCGGCGATCGGGGCGGCGACTGTGCCTCCCTGTCCGTCGGTGCATTCAACGGTGGCGGCGACCGCGATCTGAGGATCGTCGGCGGGTGCGAAGCCGACGAACCAGGCCTGGTTGGGAAGCCCGTCGCAGCGTTCGACGTCGGGGATTTCGGCGGTGCCCGTCTTGCCGGCGACATCGATTCCGGAGAGTGCCGCTGCGGTTCCGGTGCCCTCGTTGACCACATCACTCATCGCCTCGGTCAGCTGGTTAGCGGTCTCCTCCGAGATCACGTTTGACTGAACCTCCGGATCCATCTCTTTCACTGTCCTGCCATCCGGGTCTCTCACTTCGGACCAGATCTGCGGGCGCATCAGCTTTCCGTCGTTCGCGATCGTCGCGGCGACCTCAGCCATCTGGACAGGTGTGGCCAGCAGCCGCTCCTGGCCGATCGCGAGGCGGCCGACATCAATCGGGTCGTCACCGGTCACGAGCTCGCCGTCGTCGAATACCCCGGATACCGACATTTGACCATCCGGGAGGTCCAATTCAGGCTTCGCATTGAAGCCGAACTTCGTCATGTATTCCTCGAGCGTTCCGCTGCCGATGTCCTCGCCGAGCTGAGCGAAGTAGGTGTTGACCGAGAAGGTCAGGGCCGTTGTGACGTCGATGTCGCCGTAATCCGAATTGTCGGAGTTGGCGAGTGGATTGCCCTGGATGTCGATCGTCGCGGGAGAATTGATCGTCTCGTCGAGAGTGATCGCACCGGAATCAAGAGCGGCGGCCGCGGTGACCAGCTTGAAAGTTGAACCCGGCGGATACTGACCCTGGGTCACCCGGTTCAGCATTGGTGAACCCGGATCCTGGTTGAGAGCAGAGAAATCGGTCGGGACCGTGTTCGGATCGAAGGGCGGGACGCTGACCATCGCCTTGATCGCCCCGGTTGAGGGCTCGATGGCGACCACGGCACCAGGGCTGTCACCGAGCATCGAGAAGGCAGTCGCCTGGGCATCCGGGTCGATCGAGGTCTTGATGTCGTTGCCGACCGGGTCCTTGCCCCTCAGTTCGTCGAAGATCGTCGAGAACTCGTTGTCGTCTCCGATCAGCTCCGAGTTGTGAAACGCCTCGAACTCGGAGTTGCCGTACTCGATGAAGCTGTAACCAATCGGGTGTCCGTAAGTTGAACCTTCCGGGTAGTCACGCACGTAGCGCAGCGATGCTCCCGAACCCTTCCGTATGGACCGCGCGATAACGGTTCCGTCCGAGGCGAGGATCCGGCCACGCTCGATCTTCTGCGCCGCGAAAAGCGGACGCTTGTTCACCCTCTCGTTCTTGAGGTTCTGGGAGTCGAAGACGGTCCAGTACGAAGTGAAGCCGACCAGCACCGCGAACATGACGACGGTGAAGGCGAAGAGTTTGACGATCCTCGAGTTCATCTTCCGACCTCCCGCCTAGATGCCTTCGCGGGCCTCGCGGCGGGCCCGGTCGGAGATCAGCAGAAGCAGGGCCAGCAGAATGAAGTTGGCGAGGATCGAGGAGCCACCGTAAGAGACCAGGGGCAGGGTGACCCCGGTAAGGGGAATGACCCGGGTGACTCCACCGATGATCACGAAGGCCTGAAAGGCGAAGACGGTGGTGAGTCCGGTGGCGAGCAGCTTCGAGAAGCCGTCGTTCGCCATCAGGGCCACCTTGAACCCGCGGGCGGCGATCAGCAGGTAGATCGCGATCACCGCGCAGGCCCCGAAGAGCCCGAGCTCCGAGGTGATGAGGGTGTAGATCAGGTCGGTCTGGGCTGCCGGCAGGAGTGGTGCATCAGTCCCGGGAATGACCACCATCGCCTGGGCGAAGCCTTCCCCGAATAACCCGCCGTCGGCCATCGCGAACATCGACTGCAGGATCTGGTACCCGGCGGCAGAGGGGTCCTGGTACGGATCGAGCCATATGTCGACCCGGTCGGTGACGTGGGGGACGGTGTTGTAGATCACCCAGGCACCGGCGAGGAACATCGCCATTCCGATGACCACGAAGGAGAGTCGTCCGGTCGCGACATAGATCAGGGCCAGGAAGGCCGCGAAGAACATCAGCGAACTGCCTAGGTCGCGGATGAAGATCAGCATGAACATCGCCGCACCCCAGACCACCAGCAGGGGGCCGAGGTGCTTCAGCGGTGGAAAGGTGATGCCGAGGATCCGTCGGGCCCCGACCACGAGCAGCTCACGGTGTTCGCGAAGGTAGCTGGCAAGGAAGATGACGATTCCGATCTTGGCCAGCTCGGCCGGCTGGAAGGAGATCGGGCCAATGCTGATCCCGAGGTAGGCGCCGTTGACCTGTGACCCGATCAGGGGCAGTCGTGGTGCCAGCAACAGCGCGAGGCTGATCAGGGCGATCGTGTACCGGTACCTCTCGAGGACCGAGTAATCCTTGAAGAAGTGGACCACGACCGCAAAAAGGATCAGCCCGAGCACGAACCAGTTCGCCTGGTCCCGGGCCAGTTCGTTGCCGAGTTCCGAATCGAGCCGGTAGAGCATCACCAGCCCGACCGCCGTGAGCAGAGCCATCAGCGGGAACAGGTACGGATCGGCGTTCGGGAGCCGGATCCGGATGTAGATGTGGGTGGCGAGACAGATCGCCAGGAAGTACAGGCCGTACGACAGGCTCAGGTTGGTCAGCTGGTTGTCGTTCTGCGCAAAGACCGCGGCGAAGCCGATGGTCAGGAGCAGGGCAACCGGGACGAGAGCCAGTAGTTCCCGGTTGCGGGAGGCACTCACCCGGTCAGGCCCTCGCGAGTCTCGATGTCCTCGATCAGGGACACCGCGTCATCCTCCGAGCGCAGCGAGTGATCGGTAACCGACCTCTGGCGGTTCGCCGGCAGCGAAGTGGTCTGGACCGCGGTCGAGTACTGCAGCGAGTACAGATCAACTCCGAAAGGAAGCTCGTATGGAAGGCCACGGTAGAGCGCCACTCGTCCGGCGGGGTCGGTGCCAAGGAACCAGGCCTGCCTGGTCGCGAGGAAGACCCCTGCGAAGAGGATCAGGAGCACCGCCAGTCCGGCGAGTACCCCGGCGATCACCTTGCCGCGGCGCCGCGGCTTCGAGGGGGAACGTTCCCTCGCGGCCCGGCGTTCGTGGCGGGTGGCACCCGGGCGAACCATCGTTGGCTGCTCGCCACGGGGCAGAGGGTTGACCGGATCCTCGACCTGGAAGACGATCACCGTGATGTTGTCGCGGCCCCCGGCTCGATTCGCCTCGTCAACGAGGGTCCGCGCTGCCGCGTCGAGGCTGGTCGCGCCCATCAGGATGTCGCGGATCTGATCGTCCCCGATCATCGTGGTCAGGCCGTCGGAGCAGAGCATGAAGATGTCGCCCGGCTCCGAGGGCACAGTCGTCATGTCGGCCTGCACCTCGGGCTCGGGCCCGAGCGCCCTGGTGATGATCGAGCGCTGGGGATGGTCCTCGGCCTGCTCTTCGGTGATCTGGCCGCGGCGGCGCATCTCCTCGACCAGCGAGTGGTCCTTGGTCAGCCGCTGGAGGATCCCCTCGCGAAGCCGGTAAGCCCTTGAATCGCCGACGTGTCCGATGTAGACCTGCTCGGTGTCCGCATCGACTGCGGCAACAGTGATGGTGGTCCCCATCCCGGACAACGAGGAGTCCGCGTGGGCCTGGTCGTAGATGTTGCGGTTCGCAGTGGCGATCGTCCGCTCGATCGATTCGGAGGGACTGCCGTCGGGGAGGCCGGTCTGAAAGGACTGGATCGCGGTGAGCGAAGCGACCTCGCCGGCCTGGGCTCCACCCATGCCGTCCGCAACCACGAACAGGGGTGAGCGGGCGAGGTAGGAATCCTCGTTTGCCTGGCGCTGGCGGCCGACATCGGTCCGTTCGGCGTGTCCGGCAACCCTCAGCATCGTGTTGTCGTTGGGCTTCTCATTGGCGATCCAGTTCGAACCTGAAAGCGGTGTCACCGATCTCGATCATGCTGCCGTCCCGGACCTCGGCTTCGGAGGTAACCGCGCCGCCATCCAGGAGGGTGCCGTTGGTCGAGTTCATGTCTTCAAGGAAGTATCGGTCACCGCGAGGGTAGAGCCTCGCGTGCAGGCCGGATGCATAACGGTCCGTGAAGGAAACATCGGCGTCCGCGGAGCGGCCCAGAGTGACACCGCCGAAGACGTCGAAACGTGTACCGGCCTCGAGACCGCCGCCCCGGACCACGACCAGCCAGGCGTCATATGAGCCGGCCGGTACCGCACCGATGGTCGCGTCCGAATCGAAGTCTCCACCCCGGTTCCGTTTCAGGTCCTTGCGGGCACTGGCCGCAATCCAGAGGAGGAAGAGGTAGAGGACCGCGAGAAACCCGAACTTGAGGGCTACTGAAATCGGTTCGTAATCCAATTGCGGACCCTGGCCTGGGGCTTACCGTTCGATTCCGAAGCGGAAGGTCGTGGTTCCCACTGTCACCTGGTCACCCTCGCGAAGAGGTGCGTCCGTAACCCGGCGTCCATTCACCTTGACGCCGTTGGTCGAGCCAAGGTCGACGATCTCCCACTGGCCTGAGGCATCCTGACGGAGTTCCGCGTGGCGTCGGGAGACGTTGGGGTCTCGCAGGACACAGGCCGCATCGTCGGAGCGGCCAAGCACGGCACTCGGGCCGTCGAGCACGTAGCGGCGGTCATTCAGGTCAACTACCGCCCTGGTCAGGGCGGGCTTCTGCGTGGCACGGTCGGTCGGATCGGCCGGGGCCGCTGCGGGGGGCACCTTGTAAACCATCGTGTGGCCCTCGTCTGCCTGCTGGGGCAACTCCCCTTCCCGCGACGGCGGCTTGACCAGTCGGGCCTGGATTCCGAACTCGCCCAGGCGAAGCCGGCTGTCGGTGTTGAAATGCACCTCGGGACGGGTCAGGAGGTCGTATCCCTTGCGGCGCGCATGTTCGAGCAGGTACCCGGAAAGCTCCTGTTCCAGCGAACGCTCGTATCCCTCCAGTTTGTCCCGGTCCTTTTCCGAGAGATGGACCGTGTACTCGTTCGGCACGTAGACCCTTGAAACCGACGCGGTCTTGTGTGAATCCATCTCCTTGGCGAGCTTCCGGGCCAGCTCCACAGGCTGGACCTCGGAGCTGAAGGCACGACTGAATACCCCTTCTACGAGGCCCTCGATGCGGGCTTCGAGGTTGCGAAAAACACTCATCGCCGTGGCTCAGTGGATGGTTTCTCGGACCATCTAGGCGTTGGGGACACGACTTGATCCTACGGGAGCGATGGTCAGCGGTTCGTGGACCGTCCCCCCGCTGCGCTGGCGGGTCCATCCCACGATCGCGCCGACGATCAGCGCAACCCCGGCCCACACACCGATTGAAAGCAGGAAGGAAGGTGAGCTGACCACCGGGATCAGAAGCCCCGATACCGCGCCCGTGACCGAATCGGCCCAGCCGGTCTGGGCCTGCTCGATCTTCCCGAAGAGGAGCGACTTGCCGGTGATCGACTCGGCGAAGGCCGTGAAGAAGAGGCCAGTGACCGAGACCACGACGCGATCCCGCCAGTCGGTTGCGACGGCGGCAAGAAGAGGCAGGAACGGGGCCATTCCAAGTGTGCCCAGCAGCGGCCCGATTACCGCGAGGCCGAGTGGTCGGCCGGAGCCGCGGATCAGCAATGCCGGAGGGACCGAGAGCAGGAGCACGACGAGTGCGGCGCCGGGCATCGCCGCGACCACGGTGAGCCAGACGGCCAGCAGCACTCCTCCGGCAAGGAAGCCGGCCTTCGGGCGCAGCAGGGTGAGTAGCGCGGAGACGATGGTGAGCACCCCGACCGATGCGGCGTCGGCCGAGCCGCTGACGATCATGCCCGTGGCAACCATTCCGCAGACCGCAGCCGCGGCACCGATCCGGCCCAGGTCCAGGCCACCGTCAGCGAACGATGTGAGACCTGAATGGGCTGGCTTGGTGCCGTGGACGGTGCGGTCGAGTTCTGGCAGAGCCTGTTCCAGGGCGGGACCGAGATCCTCGATACCCGGCCTGAACTCGGGTTCCCGGTCGAGGCAGGCGTCGACGACATCGGTGAGTCCCGGCGGCAGATCGGGGCGGAGGTCTGCAAGCAGAGGCAGGTCCTTCTCGATCGCCCGCAGGGTCTGACTTGGCGTCGAGCGGCGGCGGGGGTTCTCGCCCGTCCAGGCTTCGAAGAGGGTGAGGGCGAGTGAGTAGACGTCACCTGCCGGGGTGACCGGGTTTCCCTCAGCGGCTTCAGGTGACATGTAGGCGAGCGTCCCGAGCACGTCCCCGGTGTTGGTGAGGTCCTCGCCGTCGGTGAGTCTCGCGACTCCGAAGTCCATCAGCTTGGCGCCGCCCCGGCCGTTGGGGACGATCAGATTGGCCGGCTTGATGTCGCGGTGAATCACTTCTCGTGAATGGGCATGGTCGAGTGCCTCGCAGATATCGATGCCGATCTCTGCGATCTCGCGGTCACTCAGCAGGTCCTGGTCGATCAGTTCACGGACCGTCTCGCCGTCGACCAGCTCCGAGACGAGATAGGCCCTGCCGCCTTCACGCCCGAATTCGTGGTGGGCAAACTCGTAGAGGGTCACGATCCCGGTGTGGTTCAGCCGGGCTGCCGCTTTGGCCTCACGCTGGATACGCGGACCGGACTCGGCGGCAGTCTCGATCACCTTGACAGCGACCTCGCGTTCGAGCCGGCGATCCCAGGCCCGGTAAACGGTGCCGAAGCCGCCTGCTCCGAGGCGATCTCCGATCTCGAATCGGTTGAGCACGATGGTTCCGTTCATCACCAAGCACCTTTCGGCACAGGCGCCCCTGAACCTGCCTTTGGGCCCCGACGGGCCCCTGCCGAGTGTCCCCGGTCCGGGGAGCGGTGAAGCCCAAAAGGACAAAACCCCTGCAAAGAACCCCGCCGGGGGGCGGTATGCGGGTAAAGGGATTACATTGGCCGTGCCGAAAGTCGATCGGCAGGTAGATCAGTGGAGTTCTCCAACCCTTACAACTCAAACGACCGCGAAGACGATCCTTTCGTCGACGTACCCGATGACGAACCGGTGACGATCGAGTCGGATCCAGACCCGGACGCCGGTTTTGTTGAAGAACCCGAGGCGCCGACCCGCCAGCAGCGCTCGGGAGGCGGTGGCGGCGGTTCCCGGCGCCCTCCGCGCCGTTCCGGACGTGGCGGTGGATCCAGCCAGGACAAGCAGCAGCTCATGGTGCGACGGGCGATCGCCTTGGGTGCCGGACTCCTGGTCGTGATCCTTCTGGTCTTCGGCGCCAAGGGCTGCCTCGACGCCCGCAAAAACCGCTCGCTCGAGGATTACGCGAACAACGTCACCCAGATCGTGAATGAGACCAACGCCTTGAGTGAATCCTTCCTCGGCAGGCTCTCGGATCCGGGTGAGCTTTCTGTAACCGAGTTCACAAGCGAAATTCAGTCCGATCGCTCTGCCATGGACGGTTTCCTCAGCCGGGTCGAGAAGCTCGATACCCCGGGTGACATGGAGTCCGCCCAGGACACCCTGACGCTCGTCTACCAGCTGAGGGCCGGAGCGATGAACACGATCGCCGACTCGATGAGTACGGCCCTCGGGACCGAAGGTGCCGATCGCGCCCGCAGGCAGATTGCCGCCCAGATGGAAGTTCTCGCTGCCGCTGACGTTCTTTACAACCGGGTGACCCGCCATCAGATCGACAACACGATTGCCGCGAACGGTGCCAGCGCGCCGGAGATGCCCCGCAGCGAGTTCATACCGAATCCGGAGGAGTGGATCTCGGTCGACGCGATCAACGGGGCGCTCGATGGCGTTTCGGGAACCACAAGCACCGAGGATCCCGAGGACGGCCTGAGCCACGGCACCGGTATCGATCCGGCATCGTCGGTGACGATCGCCGGGATTGCTCTCAGCCCCGACACGACCAACACGGTCCCGGCCGGTACGACCCCGACCGTAGACGTGGTCGTTCAGAACCAGGGCGAGGCAACCGAGAATGACGTGACGGTCAGCGTTTCGGTTGACGGCGGGTCGGCACTTGAGCAGTCGATCCCCGAGATCGCCGCGGGCGCTACCGGAACCGCTTCGATTCCCCTGACTCCCGCCCCGAGCGGACAGGTCACTCTCGACGTGGTCGTAGACGCGGTCCCGGGCGAGTCGATCACGACCAACAACGAAGCGTCCTACACGGTCGACTTCGGGTAGGCGCACCTTGCGTGTCGCCTACCTTGGCCCCGCCGGCACTTTCAGCGAGGATGCGCTGGAGGTCAGTCATTTCGCACCCGAAGGGTTCGAACCGATGCTGTGCGAAACGATTCCGGAGGCGATCGACGCATTGGCTACCGGAGAAGCCGATCGTGCGATGGTCCCGGTCGAGAATTCCATCGAGGGCTCCGTCCGGCCAACCCTCGACGGGCTGATCGAGCATGCCGACGAGGTCCGTATCGCGGGCGAGTTCGACCACGAGATACGGTCGGCGCTGATCGCCCGGTCCAGTGTCAACTTCGAATCGATCGAAGCGGTGATCTCCCATCCGCAGCCGCTGGCCCAGTGCGCCCTCTTCCTCAGGACCGAGCTGCCGAAGGCCGAGCTCCGGGTTGCTTCGAGCACTTCAGCCGCCGTGAAGCAGGTGGCAAACGCGAATGAACAATGGGCAGCAGTCGGTCCGGCCCGGGCTGCGGAGCTTTACGACTGCGTTGTCCTGCGGGAGGGAATCGAGGACGAGCCCGGGAACGTGACCAGGTTCCTCTGGCTGGAACCGCGAGAGGGTGAAGGCGTCGGCAGCGACCCGACCGGTGGCACCGGCTCCAGCTGGAAGACCAGCCTTGCCTTCGCCGAACTCGGGGCCGACCATCCGGGAGCCTTGGTCGACGCTCTTCAGGAGTTCTCTTCCCGGCAGGTGAACCTGGTCCGGATCGAATCCCGGCCGATGCGCCGGGAGCTGGGTCGTTACCGGTTCTTCATTGACATCGAGGGTCGCACCGGTGCTGATCCGATCGACGCCGCGATCGAAGGTCTGAAGTCAAAGGCCGAGTGGGTCAGGAACCTCGGCTCGTACCCGTCGCAATCTCCCTAGCCGCAAAGCGGTGACGCAGGCTTGGTTCCGTAACCGGTCGAAACCTGCGTCACCTGTCAGAGGCTGGACTACTCGTCCGAAGTGTCGCCGGCTTCTGCTTCGGCTTCGAGAGCTTCAGTGGCTTCCAGTTCCGGCTGTTCGAGGGCATCGCCGGACCCGGCTTCTTCTGCGTCACCACCGGTGGCCGCTTCGACGACAAGCGCGACGGCGCTGATCCGGTCGCCATCTTTCACGTTCATGACGGTCACGCCCTGCGTGGCCCTGCCGGTCTTGCTGATGCCGCCGGCGCTGGTCCGCTGGACCATCCCGTTTTCGGTGATGAACATGAGCTCCTGATGCTCGCGAACGATCAGGGCTCCCGCGAGACCTCCCTTGGTCTCAGTCAGTTTGATCGTCAGGACGCCCTTGGTTCCGCGGTTCTTGATCGGATACTCGGACACGGCGGTTCGCTTGCCGAATCCGTTCTCGGTTACGACCAGCAGGTCGGAATCGTCCCGGGCGACCGTCAGGGACAGGACCCGGTTGTCCTTCTGGCTCACGTTCATGCCCCGCACGCCGGCCGTGCCGCGGCCCATCGGCCGCGCCTGGTCCTCGTGGAACCGGCTTGCGTGTCCGGACTTTGAAACCAGCAGCAGGTCATCCTCGCCGGAGGTGAGCTGGACGCCGACCAGTTCGTCACCTTCACGAATCTTGATCGCGATGATCCCGTCCGCCTTGATCGGGGTGTTGTACTCGAGGAACTCGGTCTTCTTGACCTGGCCCTGGGCGGTGGCGAATACGAGGTACTTGTTCTCCTTGAACTCGCGGGTCGGGATGACCGCCATGACCTTCTCGCCTTCCCTGAGGGGAAGCAGGTTGACCAGCGCGGAGCCGCGGGCCTGTCGCGATCCTTCGGGAAGCTCGTAGACCTTCTTGCGGTAGACCTTGCCGAAGTTGGTGAAGAAGAGAAGGAAGTCGTGGGTCGAGCAGATGTGGAGGTGCTCGATGTAATCACCTTCCTTGAGGTTCATTCCCGTGACCCCCACCCCGCCGCGATGCTGCCTGCGGTACGAGTCGACCGGAAGCCGCTTGACGTAACCGGTATTGGTCAGTGAGATCACCATCTGCTGCTCGGCGATCGTGTCCTCGATATCGATGTCGCCACCGAAGTGCTGGAACTCGGTCCGGCGATCGTCTCCGTGCGTCTCTACCAGCTCAACCAGTTCTTCCTTGACCAGGCCGTAAACCCGGTCTTCATCCCCGAGGATCGCGCGCAGCTCGCCGATCAACTCCATCAGTTCTGCGTGCTCGGCACGGATCTTGTCGGACTCGAGAGCCGTCAGGCGCTGGAGACGCATGTCGAGAATTGCCTGGGCCTGTTCCCGGCTGAGTTCGAACTCGCTGATCAGTCCGTCCCTGGCCACGTCCGGATCCGAGGATCCCCGGATCAGGGCGATCACCGCATCGAGGTTGTCGAGCGCGATCAGCAGACCTTCCAGAATGTGGGCCCTGGCTTCGGCCCGCCGGAGCTTGTACTGGGTCCTCCTGGTGACGACGTCGCGCTGGTGCTCGACGTAGTGGACGATCATGTCCTTGAGGCCGAGGGTTCTCGGAACCCCGTCGACCAGCGAAACCATGTTCATCCCGAACGAGGTCTGGAGCTGGGTCTTCTTGAAGAGGTTTGCGAGCACCGTGTTGGGTACTGCCCCTCGTTTCAGCTCGATCACGACCCGCATGCCGGTGCGGTCGGTTTCGTCGCGAAGATCCGAGATTCCGTCCAGCTTCTTGTCCCGGACCAGGGTGGCGATCTTGGTGATGAATCCGCCGTCGCCGCCCTTCTTGACCGTGAACGGAAGTTCGGTCACGATCAGGGCGTCCTTGCCGCCCTTGAGCGGTTCCGAATGGATCCTTGCCCGGACCTTGACCGAGCCGCGACCGGTCTGGTAGGCGTCACGGATCCCCGAGGGGTCCATCAGGCCTCCGCCGGGGAAGTCGGGACCCTTCACATGCTCCATCAGCCCGTCGAGATCGATATCCCGGTTCTCGATGTACGCGGCGACTGCGCCGGCAACTTCCCTCAGGTTGTGGGGCGGGATGTTGGTGGCCATGCCCACCGCGATGCCTGAAGCCCCGTTGACAAGCAGGTTCGGGAAGCGGGAGGGCAGAACCAGAGGTTCGCGCTGGGAACCGTCGTAATTCGGTCCGAAGTCGACCGTGTCCGAGTCGATGTCCCGCAGCATTTCGGTGGCGAGGCGGGTGAGCCTGGCCTCCGTGTACCGCATCGCGGCCGCGGAATCTTCGTCGATCGAGCCGAAGTTGCCCTGGCCGTCGACCAGCGGGTAGCGCAGGGAAAAGTCCTGCGCCATGCGGACCAGGGTGTCGTAGATCGCCGAGTCTCCATGGGGGTGGTACTTGCCCATGACCTCGCCGACGATCGTGGCCGACTTCCGGTAGGGCCGGCCAGGCTGCAGACCAAGGTCATGCATGCCGTAGAGAACCCGGCGATGGACCGGCTTCAGGCCGTCACGGACATCGGGCAGAGCGCGACCGACGATCACGCTCATCGCGTAATCGATGTAACTGGAGCGCATCTCCAGTTCGAGCTCGCGCTCTTCGATGTGTCCGGTCAGTGCTTCGAGTGCCATCAGGCGGGTGCTCCGTTCGTGGTGAGGACGGGTTTAGATGTCAATGCCGGCCTCCTTGGCATGGGCCTCGATGAACTCACGTCGAGGCGCAACCTGGTCGCCCATCAGCATCGAGAAGACGTTGTCGGCGGCGGTCGCGTCTTCCAGGGTGACGCGCTGGAGCGTCCGGGTCGCTGGATCCATGGTGGTTTCACGCAACTGATCCGCGTTCATTTCGCCAAGTCCCTTGAACCTGGTCAGTTGAACCCCGTGCTTGGCCAGGTCGAGCACCGCGCGGTGGAGGTCGAGGAAGTCAGTGGCATCCTCGGCCCGGTCCTTGAGAGTCACCCGGAAGGGCGGCTGGCCGAAGGTGCCGAGAAGCTCCGCATGAACCGCTGCGAAGCGGCGGAAGGCATCACCCTCGAAAAGCCGGGCAGGGAGAGTGTGGTTGCGGGCCAGACCCGAGCGCTGGTGGATCGCCTTGATCGTGGTGTCCTCGCCATCCTGGGAGAGGATCTCGGTCGCGAAGATGTCTTCCTCACGATCGACCTCGCCGAGGATGCGCCGGACATCGTCGACCGTTGTAGCGGTCTCGTCAAGAAGTCTTGAGCCCGAGATGAATCCGATCACGTCACTCCCGAATTCCGCTTCCAGAGCGGCATGCCAGCCCTCGTACTCCTTGGAGCGGCGGGTATAGGTCTGCCAGCGTCGGCTGTTCAGCTTGACTTCATTACCCGCCGAATCGGTGATCAGGAAATCCTCGAGCCTGTCACGGAGGAGGAGTTCCTCGAGCTCCGATTCCTTGTCCAGATAGGTCTCCTGGTTTCCGCGCTTGACCTTGTAAAGCGGCGGCTTTGCGATGAAGACGTAGCCTGCGTCGATCAGCGGCTGCATCTGCCTGTAAAGGAAGGTCAGAACAAGGGTTCTGATGTGGGCACCGTCCACGTCGGCGTCGGTAGCCATGATGATCTTGTGGTACCGGGCGTTCGAGATGTCGAACTCGTCATGGATACCGGTGCCTATCGCTGTGATCATCGCCTGGATCTCGTTGTTCTGAAGAACCTTGTCGATCCGGCTCTTCTCGACGTTGATGATCTTTCCGCGCAGCGGCAGGACGGCCTGGGTCGAGCGATCCCGTGCCTGCTTGGCAGACCCTCCGGCCGAGTCGCCCTCGACCACGAAAATTTCGGCCAGCTCGGGGTCGCGGACCGAACAGTCGGCCAGCTTGCCAGGCAGGTTCATGTTTTCCAGGGCTGAGCCGCGCCGGGTCATGTCCCTCGCCTTGCGAGCCGCCATGCGGGCCCTTGAAGCTTCGATCGCCTTGGTGATGAAGAGCTTTGCCTCCGCCGGATTCTCCTCGAGGAACTCGGCGAGCTTTCGGTTGACCGTCTCCTGGACCATCCCCTTGATGCCCGGATTTCCGAGCTTGGTCTTGGTCTGCCCCTCGAACTGCGGATCGTGGAGCTTGACCGAAATCACCGCTGCCAGACCTTCCCGGACGTCCTCGCCGGCCAGGTTCTGGTCTTTCTCCTTGAGCAGGCCCTTGCTGCGTGCGTAGGCGTTGAGGGTTCGGGTCAGGGCCGCCTGGAACCCGGAAAGATGGGAGCCACCTTCATGGGTGTTGATGTTGTTGGCGAAACTGTGGATCGACTCGTTGTAGGAGGCGTTCCACTGCATGGCCACTTCGACCTGACCCTCTTCGTCCTCCCCTTCGAAGTAGACGACCTTCTTGCCCAGAGGTTCCTTGTTCTCGTTCAGGTACCGGACAAAATCCTCGATGCCGCCGTCGTACTTGAACTCGACTTCCTGTCCCTCGGCCCTTTCGTCGGTGATGCGGATGCGCAGACCCCTGGTCAGGAAGGCAGTTTCACGCAGGCGTTCGAGCAGGGTCTGGAAATCAAAATGGAGAGTCTCGAAGATCTCGTCGTCGGGCAGGAACGTGATCTGCGTCCCGGTCTCCTTGGTCGCTTCACCCTTGGTCAACTCGGTGACCGGGATGCCGCGCTCGTAACGCTGCTCCCACACGAAGCCGTCACGACAAATCCTCAGCTCGAGGTAGGTCGAGAGGGCATTGACAACGGAGGAGCCCACTCCGTGCAGTCCGCCCGAAACCTTGTAGCCGCCGCCGTCGCCGAACTTGCCACCGGCGTGGAGGACCGTCAGGACGACCTCTGCCGCCGGACGCCCTTCCTTCTCCATGATGTCGACCGGGATGCCGCGACCGTGATCGGTAACGGTGCAGCTGTTGTCCGGATGAAGGTAGACCTCCACCGATTCGTTGTGGCCGGCGAGAGCTTCGTCGACGGAGTTGTCGACGATTTCGTAAACGAGGTGATGCAGTCCCCGCGGACCGGTCGAGCCGATGTACATGCCCGGTCGTTTGCGAACGGCCTCGAGACCTTCGAGGACGGTGATGTCCTTGGCCCCGTACGAGGCTTCTCCGCTGCTCTTCTTTTCAGCCAACTATTACCTTTCGAATGCTGTTCGGCGAACACGCCAAGATGGACTCCCCTGTGGATAAGCAGAGCCCGGACGGGACCGCGAGTCAGGTCTCCATAATACCATTTCCGGTCGGATTATCCCGCGTGCCAGAGCCAAAAAATCCCTGCAAATGCCCTATTTTTACTGCTCTGTTGCAGATACTTTCCGAATGGTGATCAGATAGTTGCGCGAAATCGCAGTTTTTCGGGCGCCATTTCGCCCAGTCGCTCGACCAGACGAGCGGTGATACGGGGGGCCATGAGCTCGAGTTCCTGCGCCCAGGCGGGGCTGGAGCAGACGATAGTGACGGTGCCCTCGCGCTCCTCGCTGACCTCGGTCACGGCGGCGATTCGGTCCCCTACGACGTCGGTCCAAACGCCCTGGGTCGCCGCCAGCGGCGTCTGAGGCGCGACCTGATCCCGATAGGTACCGAGTACTTCATCGAGAGTTCTCGGATCCGGGCTACGGCCTCTCGAGTCCCTCATCAGGTCGCCTCACTCGCGGAGGGAGCCGTTTCCTGATCGGTCAGCTCCGAGATCGACACTCGCCTGATGCCGGGGCGATCCGGAATCAGCTCGCCCTCGGCGGCGGTGATGATGCTCTGGCCTCCTTCCAGCAAACGGTCGACAAGCCTCTCCCGTCGATGTTCGTCAAGCTCGCTCATGACGTCATCGAGAAGCATCAGCGGTGCGGAGCGGCCGGTTTCAAGCAGAGCCGTACGCTCGGCAAACAGAAGCGCCAGCAGCCCCATCCGTTGCTGGCCCTGGGAACCGAAGCGCCTTAGTTGACGTCCATCCATCTCAAGCCTGATTTCGTCGTGGTGAGGGCCCCAGCTTGTTCTTCCCAACCTCAGGTCGTTCTGAAGCTTCTCCTGAAGGCCCTCGCGTATCTCCTCGGAACTGGTCGATGAGCCAGGCCTGTAAGTGAGCTTCTTTGGTCCTTCAAGGCCGAGATCCTCGGCTGCTTCGACCCACCTTTCGTCCAGTTCGGCTACCGCTTCCTCTCGAGCCAGGGACAGGTTCGCTCCGGCCTCCGAAAACTGGCTGTCCCACGTGGAGAGCTGACTCGAATCCCCGTTTCCCGCGGCAATCCTTGAAATCAGGGCGTTTCTCTGGGCGAGGATACGCCCGAAAGCAGACCTCAGTGAGGCTCTGCCCGGCCAGCGGGCGGCAACGAAGCTGTCGATGTGAGCACGGCGGCCGGCCGGGGGACCCTTGACCAGTTCCAGTCTGTCCGGGGAGAAAACCGTGACCATCGGTCTGTGACTCATCGCTTCCGCCTGGTCTATGCGGGCTCCATCCATGACGAAGCGGTTTCCCTCCGCTCGCGAGGCAGAAGCCATGAAAACGTGGTCGACAGAGCCACCCGAAACAGTCACCCGACAGCGGGCAAAGGATGACCCGAAAGGAATCAGGTCCCGACGATCGGAAGTCCTGAAAGACCTCGAAGTCATCCCGAAGTAGACCGACTCGACGAGATTGGTCTTGCCGGCTCCGTTTGGACCGACTATCACGGTGAGGCCCGGATCAAGGGCAAGCCGGACCCCGGTCAGGGACCGGATACGGTCCGCTTCGACCAGGGAAACGACCACGTGGCTACTCGTTCAGGCGGATCGGCATGACCAGGTATCGGAAGTCATCGCCGTCAACAGGCTGCAGCAGACCGGGACGAAGGGGAGAGATGAGACGGAGCATTACTTCGTCTCCCTTTATCGCCTCTAGTCCGTCCCGGAAGAACTCGTGATTGAAACCGATCGCCAGATCCTCGCCGTCAAAGTTTGCCGGCATCTTCTCCTCTGCGTCACCGAGATCGGGAGTCTCGGCGGAGATGGTCAACTCGCCCTGCGAGAGAGCGATCTTCAGGGGACGGTTTTTCTGCGCGAGCTGGCTTACCCGCTTGACGGACTCGAGCAATTCGGTCCTGGGAAGCCTCACGTCGTGGTCCCAGGTCTCCGGGAAGAGCTGCTGGTACTTCGGGAACTGACCATCGACGGTGTTGGTGGAAAGGATTGAACCGTCGACGTTGAAGACGACCAGGCGATCGGTAACCGAAAGACGGACGGCATCAGATTCAGAGGAACCAAGCAGACGGGAAAGCTCCCTGAGAGCGTGGGCAGGGATGTTGCGGTCAAGTTCAACGGCCACGGGCTCCGCCAGATGAGTCTGCTTGACGGCGAGGCGGTACGAGTCTGTAGCCACCATGGTCAACTCTGACCCGGAGGCGAGAACCTGGACGCTGGTCAGGACCGGTCGCATGTCATCCCGGGAGGCCGCGCGGGCTACGAGGTCGATCGTCTCGAGGAGGGACTCCCGGCCAAGCGTGACCGTGTCCCCTCCGGCTTCCGGAAGAGGCGGGAAATCCTGGTCGTTCAGGGTGCGAAGGTTGAAGTTGGAAGACCCTGATTTGACGCTGACGCTGCGCTCGGAGGCAAGGTACTCGATGGCGGCCTCGCCGGAACCAAGGAGCCTGGAGATGTCAGCGAAGAGACGGCCGGGCAGCAGAACTCTTCCGTCCGACTCGACCTGGCCCTCCACATGCACCGGCACGCGAAGGCTGATGTTGCTGTCGGTAGAGCTGAAAGAGAGGCGACCGTCCGTGGCTTCCACAAGGATTCCGCCGAGCGCTGGATTGACACCACCCGAAGCAAGGGTGCGGGCTACGAGTGCGAGTTTGCCGGCCAGTTCGTTGTTCTTGACTCTGAACTTCAAATCCAAATTCCTCGTTTAAGTGTTCTGGTTCTGTGGAGTAAAGCGCAGAACCACTGAATGTGGCTTTGTGATGCGAAATCAGCTGTTGAAAGAATGGGGAGAACCCGGGATTCTTCCAGCGTCGTCGGCGGCTACCGAAACCATCTCAGGAGTTATCCCGAGGGCTGTGGAGTTCTGCCCGGAGGAACTCGACCGAGGTGGTGATCTCCGGATCGTCGCCGACCGCCTGGTCGACCCTTTCGATCGAATTGAGGACGGTGGTGTGATCGCGGTCGCCGTAAAGAGCGCCGATCTGGGGAAGCGAGAGCGGGGTCATCTCTCTGGTCAGATAGACGGCCACGTGTCTCGCAGTCGCTGTGTTCCGGTCCCGTCGCTTTGAGATCAGTGTTTCCACGTCTGTCCGGAAGTGTTCGGCCACTGTTGATCGGATCAGCTCGGGAGTGACATGAACCTCACTGTCGTTCTCCGATGCTGGAAATACCTGGCTGATCAGATCCGAGTTGATCGGGGTTGCGTTGAGTGAGGATTCGGCGATTGTCCTGGTCAGTGCCCCTCTGAGCTGACGAAGGTTCGTCTTCACCCTTCGGGCAAGGAGAGTCAGAGCGTCCTGATCCTTCACCTCGAGACCGGCCTCGGTCACGAGATGTCGGAGAACAGTCAGTCTGGTGGCCAGGTTCGGGGCTTCGATGGGTACGGTGAGACCCCATTCGAACCGGTCGCTCAGACGATCGGCCAGAGTCGATATCTCGGCCGGTGAACGGTCTGCCGAGATGACAATCTGGCTCCCGGCGTCATGAAGAGCGTTGAAGGTATGGAAGAACTCTTCTTCGGTGTGATGCTTGCCGGCTATGAACTGAATGTCATCGATGAGTAGGACATCAAGGTTCCTGTACCGGCGCTTGAACTCGTCGGTCCCGGACTCCCGAAGAGCGGTCACGAAGTCTGCCGTGAAGGCTTCGGCGTTCGTGTAGAGCACGTTGAGCTCGGGAACATGAAGCGCCAGGTAGTTGGCGATCGCCCCGAGGAGGTGAGTCTTTCCCAGACCGGGTGGACCGTGAAGAAACAGAGGGTTGTAGGCCTCGGACGGTGCCTCGGCGACAGCCAGGGCAGCCGCGTGTGCGAGGTGGTTACCGGGGCCGATCACGAACCGGTCAAAGTCATGGGTCGGATTCGGACCAACTGGCCGTGTCGGCGCCGACACACGTTCGGGCTGCGGGGGAACTTCGAAACTTGCGGTGGTCAGGTGAGAGCCGACATCCTTCAGAGCCTCATTGATGACGTCCATGTATCTGCGCTCGACCCAGGTACGGATCGGATCAGGAGCTTCGAGGTAAAGAGTGGTGCCCCTGACCGCGGCTGGTCTGATCGGCTCGATCCACATGCGCCACGCTGACTCGAACAGGCGCCGCCTGAGAGTTGGCTGAAGCTTCTCCCACTCCTTGACCGCACGGGCCGAACCGGGTAGCTCTTTCTGGCTCCCGGACTTGGATTGCGGTTGTGTGGAAGTTGCTGATTCCATGGTGGAAAAGGGGACCGGTCATGGCATTCGCCCCAGAACGAATGCGAGGAAGGAGACCCTGCTTGCGACCATAGCGCCGGGCCGGAGGCGCTCGTCGTGTGGCCCCGCAAATCGCGCAGAAAATTTCTCCAATGCGGTGGACTCCTGCCGGCTTGTCAGGGGAGCAGGCGGAACGGAGCGAATGTCCATATACTGCCCCGCTCCAATGAAGCGTACGTACCAACCAAAGAAGCGCAAGCGAGCGAAGACCCACGGCTTCCGTGCCCGGATGAGCACCAAGGGTGGTCGCGAAGTTATTCGTCGCCGCCGTCGCAAGGGCCGCAAGCGGCTCGCTGTCTGACCATGTCGGGTAACGGCGCCGGTTCACCCAGGCGCCGCAGACTCTCCCGCAGCGGGGACTTCAAGAGGGCTTACAAGGAAGGGTCGTCAAAGGCGACCCGCTACCTCGTTCTCTACCGGTTCGAACGGTCTGCCGACGACAACTCGGAGATCCGACTGGGTGTGAGCGTCTCGAAACGCCTCGGGGACGCGGTGACGCGGAACCGTGTGAAGAGAGTTCTCAAGGAGGCCTTCTGGGCTCAGGTGGATGCTGAAAAGTCCGATCAGGACTTCGTCCTTGTGGCCAGGCCCGGAATAGGGGAAGTAATCGAGAAGGATGGTCTGGCCGGAGCCGAGGAGTGCGTGAGGGAAGTCCTGTCCAGGGAAGGCGAAGGAAAGCGTTCCACGTGAAACGCATCGTTCTCGCTCCAGTAAGGGCCTACAGCCGTTGGATATCGCCACTACTGCCCCGTCGATGCAAGTACGAGCCCACCTGTTCCGCGTACGCGATCGAGGCGGTAGAACGCTTCGGCGTCATACGGGGTACAGTTCTCGCCTGCTGGCGCATCCTGCGCTGTAATCCCTTCAGCCACGGCGGCTTCGATCCCGTGCGGGATAAATTCACTTTGAAGGTCGGACCCATGGACCCGGCCGGCTATCACGGAGAAACCGAACAGCGTTGATGCCTACCGCGAACATCCTTCAGCCCCTAATCGATGTCGCCGATGCCGTTCTCTCGTTCTTTCATGACGACGTAGGGACCAGCTGGGGGATGGCGATCATCCTCCTTACCGTCTGTACCCGGGCGATCCTGATCCCGCTTACCTACAAGCAGATCAAGAGCATGAGGGCTCTGCAGGCTTTCCAGCCGCAGATGAAGGAGCTCCAGGAGAAGTACAAGAACGACCGTCAGCGCCTCTCGCAGGAGATGATGAAGTTCTACCAGGAGAACAAGATCAATCCGCTTGCCTCCTGTATTCCGCTTCTGGCCCAGCTTCCAGTGTTCATCACGCTTTTCCAGGCACTCCGCGGACCACTCAGGGAAGACATCTGTGGTCAGACCGCTGTCGCCTGTAGCCAGCTGACCACTGCTCAGATCGACGCCAATCCGGCAATCAAGGCCCTCTACCCCTTCGGTGAGTCATTCCTCTTTATCCCGGACCTCACCGACAAGGCCTCGGGCACCGTCCTCATAGCCCTGATCGCGATCTACGTTGTGACGCAGCTGTTCTCGGGTCTCGTCATGGCGACCAGCACCGACCGCAACCAGCGCCTTCTGATGATGGCCCTGCCCTTCATTTTCATTCCCTTCATCATCGGCTTCCCGGCCGGCTTGATCCTCTACTGGATCACCACCAACGTCTGGACGATCGGCCAGCAGGCGGTCGTGAACAAGGTGATTCCACCTCCCGTCATGGCAACCCCCGAGGGCGCTGCCGCGGTCGCCTCGACAAAGCCCCCGCCTCCGCCCCCGAAGAAGAAGAAGCGCAAGCGCTGAGCGCCTGCCCTCTCTAGACTCAGCCCCATGGAAGCGAGCGAGTGGCCGGGAGAACCGGCGGAACGGGTCAGACTCCTGGTCGAGCGGGTGCTTGACGAACTGGACCTCGATGGCGAAGTGGAACTGGAAGAGACCGACGACGTGATCACAGCCACCGTCGAAGGTGACGAGGACTACGGTCTCCTGATCGGCCGTCGCGGCCAGACCATCGACGCTCTCCAGCTTTTGGCTTTCCAGGTGGCTTTCCGGGGTATTCGCGAGCGCAAAAGGGTCGTAGTGGACGCCGCCGGATATCGCGCCCGGCGCGAAGAGGTCATCTCCGAGAGGGCCGATCGGGCAGCCGAGAAGGCGATCTCCTCCGGATCCGAAGTAGAGCTTGACCCGATGAACGCCCGTGAACGAAGGATTGTCCACGAGCATCTGAAGCCTCGCCCCGAAGTCGAGACCTTCAGCTCCGGCGACGACCCCCATCGCCGTGTCGTGGTCGCCCCCCTGATCACCGAGTGAGCCTCGCCGCACCCGGAAACGTCCCCCCCTGGCAGGACCGGGAGCTGCTCTCACGCCTGGACCCGATGCTCGAGATGCTCGAAAAGAGTCATGTGTCTCTCAGCTCGGTCACGGACCCCGCAGAGGCGCGAGACATCCACGTGGCAGACAGTCTCTCCGG
>JAGQUT010000026.1 GCA_020438355.1 Solirubrobacterales bacterium
GACCAGTGCGACATCCTTCTGGAGGGAGATGAAGTCGTTGAGGAGCGGCGGCCTGACCCGGCGGATCGCCTGCGGGATGACCACAAACCGGAGAGTCTGAATCCGAGTCAATCCCGTGGCGAGCCCGGCGTCACTCTGACTGGGATGGATCGAGGCTATCCCGGCCCGGTACACCTCGGCTACGTATGAGCTGTAGGCGAGCGAGAGGGCAACGCCGGCGAGGATGATCGGGTCGGTCGGGACCCCTTCGAGCCCAAGGGCGGGAATGCCGAAACCGATCAGGTAGACGAGCAGGATCACGGGAACCCCACGGAAGAAGTCGCAGTAGACGGCCGCGAGCATCCGGATCGGAAAGAGGGCGGCGACGGTGCTGGTGCGGATCACGGCGATGATCAACCCGAGAATGAGCACGATCACCTCGACGACGAGGAAAAGCTTCACGTCAAGCCAGAAGCCCTTGAGGATGTCGGGAAATGACGTCTTGAACGCGTCAGCCGAGAAGAAGGTCTCCCGGACATCCGGCCATCCCTGGCTGGTGAAAACGAGTACGGCAAGGCCTCCGAGGACCAGTACCGATGAAAGTCCGGCGATCGCCTGACCGCGCCGCGCCTTGGCCTTCTTGGCCTTCTCGCGGGCGGCCCGGCGATCGCCGGTGATGCTTTCTGCGGGCGCTTCCAGTTCCGCTAGCTGAGCATCGGCGCCTTGGCCGAATCACTCATCCACTGGTTGGTGATCTCTTCCAGCGTTCCGTCTTCCTTCAGCGTCTCGATCGCCTGGTCGACGCAGCTCTTGAGATCCGAATCCTTCGTCATCAGGGCGCCCCACTGGTCGCCACCCTCCTGCTCGAACTGGCCGGCGACGACCGTGCCACTCAGTTCGGCATCACGGAGGTATATGGCGGTGGGCAGGTCGACCACGATCGCGTCAACCTGATCCTGCTTGAAGGCGGTCACAACATCATTCGAGTTGTTGAACACCTTCGGGTCCGTATCGGGCTGGATCTGCTCCTCGACGGCGTCGAGGCTCGTTGTACCGATCTGGACGCCGATCGTCGCACCCTTGAGCTCGTCAAGCGAGGTGATTCCGTCGAGATCGCTGCCCTTCTTGACCAGCACAGCCTGGTTGGCGGTGTAGTACGGCACCGAGAAGGAAACGGCCTTCTCGCGTTCCGGGGTGATCGAGATCTGGTTCAGGTCGAAATCGAAGTCCTTGGGACCGGGACGGTAAGAAGCATCGAAGGGAACCGTGGTCCACTCGACCTGGGAGTCGTTGAAACCGAGTTCGCTGGCGATCGCGTAACCGAGGGCACTCTCGAAGCCCTTGCCGTTGGTCGGATCGTCATCCTCGAAGTACGGAGGGTAGGCGGGCGAATCGGTGCCGATGGTGAGAACACCGTCCTTGAAGGTGTTCAGATCTGCCGGCGTACAGCTGGATGCCGTAGTGGTGGCATCACCTGAGGTTGAAGATTCATCGGACGAATCGTCACTTGAACCACAGCCGACGAAAACGGCCAGGGCGAAGATGGCGATGAGAAACAGGACAAGACGGTTACGACTCACGAGTATTCCTCCGCGGGTTGGGCAACTGACGGCAAGAGCCTAGAGCATTGTGGGGGTAGAATCGCTTCCGGTTTGGCCACAGCACCCAAAAGCGATACGGCTCAGGAAAGCGAAGCAGCGAACCCCTGCGTGGAAATGAGCGAAGGGGTGGCGCGTTACCTGATGGCGCTTTTCGACCTCGGCCAGGAAGGCGAACCTCCCACCCAGGCCCGGCTTGCCCGGGAGCTCGACGTCTCGCAGCCGTCCGCGCTCCAGATGGTGCGGCGGATTCGGGAGATGGGACTGATCAACGAGGGTGACCTCGGCCTGACGCCTGCCGGCACGAGCGCGGCCCTGGTACTCACCTCCCGCCGAAGCGCAGCGACCGACCTGACCAGCGAAGTTCTGGGACTCGACCCCGAGGAAGCGCGGGCGGAAGCCGAACACCTGGCCTCGAGAGCAACCCCTGCCTTCGGTCGCAAGCTCGTCGCCTGGCGCAAGTCCCGCACCTGACCGGATCCAGACGGTTCGGGCGGAGATTCGAACGGATTTATTCCCCGAAGGCCGGGCCGACCGGATTGACCACGACCGCTCCGAAGTCCGTGCGCTCAAGTGGGTGCGGACGGCCCATGTAGTACCCCTGGGCAAAGTCGACGCCGAAGTCCTTCAGCATCTCCAGGGTCTCCGCGTCCTCCACCTGCTCGGCCACGGTCTGCTTGCCTATTCCCCTCGAGATCTGGACCAGTGCCTTTACCAGCAGCCGGTTGACCGGATCCGAAGCGAGGTTCTGGACAAACTCCCCGTCGATCTTCACGTAGTCGAACGCGATGTGTTTCAGGTAATAGAAAGAAGCGAAGCCGGTACCGAAGTCATCGAGGGCGAAACCGCACCCGAGCTCGTTCATGCGGGCCGAGAATTCCTGGGCGCGCGTCATGTTGCCGATCGCACTGGTCTCGGTGACTTCGAAGATCAGGTTCGACGGATCGACATCTGACTTTTGGAGCTCGCCCTGAACGAGTTCCGGGAGCCGGGGATCGCCAACGGTGCGGCCGGACAGGTTTATCTGGAGCCGAGGTGCCGAGCCCGGCTCGAAGCCGGCAAGGGTGGCTATCGCCCTGCGAATCACCCAGGCGTCTATCTCCTGGACCAGGTCGTGCCGTTCTGCCGTCGGCAGGAAGGCCCCCGGGCGGACTATTGAGCCGGCCTTGTCACGCATCCGGACGAACAGCTCGAAGTGAAGTGGACCGTCGCCGCTGAATCGGACGATCGGCTGGGCGTAGAGAAGGAACTCGTCGTTCGAGAGCGCGCTGCGGATCCGGCCCGCCCAGTCGATTCCGAGCTTGACGCCCGAGTCCTCTCCCGGATGGAAGACCCGGGCCCCGTTTCGCCCGGCGTCCTTGGCCTCGTACATGGCGATATCCGCCTGCATCATCAGGGTCTCCTCCGGTACGGGGTCACCTTCAGAGGCCACCGCCACACCGATGCTGGCGGTGATCCTGGCCGAGTGTTCGGCTCCCTCGATCCGAACGTCCCTGGCGACCAGGCGAACGAGGTCCTCGGCGGTGGCGAGCGCATCCTCCGGAGGTATGTCCCTCAGCACGACCACGAACTCGTCGCCGCCCTGCCGGGCCAGCGTGTCATCCGCCCGCAGCCGGCTCTTGAGGAGCTCCGCCGTGCGGGTGATCAGCCGGTCGCCGACTGTGTGCCCGAAGCTGTCATTCACGAATTTGAAGTTGTCCAGGTCGATGACCAGGACCGCTATCCCCCGGCCGAGTCCGGAATCGATGGCAGCGTTCAGTTCCTCCTCGAAGCGCCGACGGTTGTAAAGCCCGGTCAGGGGGTCGTGATCTGCGAGGAAGTGGAGTTGCTGGCTGAGCCTCTGCCGCTCGGTTATGTCCTCAACCATCGAAAGCGCCTGGGTCGGGTGCCCTTCCGAATCCCGGAGCATGGCAACCGTCAGGTAGATCCAGACGAGCTCCCCGTTCTTGCGGATGTAGCGCTTCTCCATTGTGAAGCCGTCCCGCTGACCGGAGAAGAGCTCACTGGTAAGTGTGAGGTCCTGCTCGAGGTCATCAGGGTGGGTGATATCGGCGAAGGTCATGCCTGAGAGCTCTTTCGCGGAGTAGCCGGTGATCGCCTCGAAGCTGTGGTTCACCTTCTCGAACCGTCCCTCCGGAGTCACCAGGCAGAGACCGATCGGGCTCTGCTCGAATACCTGGCGGAACCGCATCTCGGCGTCCCGCCCGGCGATCTTGACCATCTGTTCTTCGGTCACGTCGTACTTGACCAGGATCAGGACCGGACCGTGATCGGGGACACTTGTGATCACCCCGTTGACGCGGCTCCAGATGTCGGAGCCGTCCTTGCGGACCGATCTGTTCTCGTAGGTTGTTTCGCCCTTTTCGGCCAGTTCGTGAAGGACCCTGGAACGCATCTCTATTTCCTGCTCCGAGAGGTCCTCCGGAGCGAGAATGTCGATGTGCTCTCCCATCAGCTCGCCCCGTTCGTAACCATGCATCTCGTCGAACTGGGGATTGGTCAGAACGATCCGCGAGTCCGAGACCCGCATCACGACAACGCCCTCTGACATCCGGGTGAGCACGCTGGCCTGCGATGCGACCTCCCCGGAGGCAACCTTCCAGTTCTCGTAGAAGCGCTGCAGGCGTCTCGAGGCGTAGGTGACGACCCAGAGCAGCAGGATCAGGATCAGGATCTTGTCGAGACCCTTGACGAAAGTTGCCTCACGGGGGCTGAGGCCTTCGGCGACTATCTCGGCGATGACCATGGTGAAGGGGATGACCAGCGCCGTCGGAACCAGAAGGCGGGCCATAGAAGGGCCCGGGCCCGTCTCCGAGAGGAAGCCGGCAAGCCCCCGGTCGGGGCGCATCAGGACATATCCGGCGAAAAGCAGGACAAGGGCCACCGCGCCTGCGTAGCTGAACTCAGGGCTCAGTTCGGTTACGAGAACTGCCTGGTAACCGTTGGTCAGGAGAGACACCCAGTAGATCACCCCAACGATCGGCACCAGCCTGTTCTGCCAGCGGTACCGGGGCGGGTCCAGGTCGACCGTCAGGAGGCAGATAGCCAGGAGCGGCACATTGACGAGGGCGGCCGTGGTCGGCGCAACCATCGAGCCGGCCCCCCAGTCGAAAACCTCGATGCCGGCCAGGTCAGCCACCAGCAGCATCAACGCCACCCCGAGTGTCACCCAGGCGACTCCCTGTCCGATCCGCTTCGTGGTACCTGAATTCCCTGCCCTCAGCAAGAGCAGAGCTCCCGCGAGGGCACCGATCATCAACGCCGAGGCGACCGGGAACTCGGGACCACGAAGAATCGCCCCGGCCAGCCACGGCAGATCAAGGAACCAGCCCGCTACCGCGCTGAAGCAGACTGCGATGGTTGCCCAGCCGAGCACGGTCGGAGCCCTCTCGGTCCACTTTGCCCAGAGCCAGCGATAACTGCCCGGGCCGGAATCCTCAGTCCAGATCGCGTCAGCGTCAGGCTGCTGCTCACTGGCTGCCCTGGCTGCGGCCTCGACTATCCGGCCCCGGTAGAGCCTCAACTCCTCCGGGTCGGGGATGTTCCGATCAACCCTCTCGTCTGGGTCTGACAACTACCTCTCCTTGGCGCGATGCCTCGCCCCGAAACTAACACCTGCCTCCCCCCTCGCAGCCGTCACGAGGCCCGCTGGCCCGGCGGATTCAGGCCCCGACCGCCTCGGCCGTCTCCCTCGCGACCCGGTCCGCTTCCTCCCATTCGAGATAGAGAGCGGCAACCTTCTCCTTCGCCCGGTCGTGGCGGCGGGTCGCTTTCTCGCTCTTCTCCGCAGTTGACCAGGCTGCGGGATCGGCAAGTTCGTCCTCCAGTTTCGCGAGATCCGCCTCCGCCTGCTCGATTTTCTTCTCCAGGTTCTCGACCCGGCGCCTGGTCCTCGCCACCTCCTTGCCCGGCGAGCCTCCCCTCCGTGCGTTTGCGGATCGAGTGGCCGACTTCGTTCCGGCTGCGGCCCTTTCCCGTTGCTGCTCCTCTTCGTCGTCGCGTCGCTTCTGGTATTCGGCCCAGCCGGTCAGGTGGTTGGTCAGCTCCCCGTTTTCGCAGACCAGGGTCCTGCTGCCGACCGCTTCGAGCAGGGCACGATCGTGGGAGATCAGGATCAGGGCTCCCGGGAAGCCGAGCAGCGCATCCTCGAGAGCTTCCCGACTTTCTATGTCGAGATGGTTCGTGGGTTCGTCGAGTAGCAGCAGGTTTGCCCCCGAAGCGACAAGAATGGCCAGCGAAAGGCGCCTCTGCTCACCACCCGAGATGTCGCTCAGCTGTTTGTTCACGTCCTCGCCAGAGAAGAGGAAAGCGCCGAGCAGGTCGCGGACCTTCTGGCCAGAGAGCCCCGTCTCCCGGGCGGCGGCGTCAAGCACTGTGCCGTCTCCAGCCGCGGTCTCGGCGTGCTGGGAGAGATAACCGAGTTTCGCGTTGTGACCGAGCTTGACATGGCCTGCCGCGGGTTTTCTCTCGCCGGCGAGAGTTGACATGAGGGTCGTCTTTCCAGCCCCGTTCGGCCCTACCAGGACGACGTGTTCATCCCTCTCGAGCAGCAGCTCGGCGTTGTCTACCAGCACCCTTCCCGGAACTTCGATCCGGCCACCGACCATCTTGAGGACCACCCTGCTTGCCCGCTCGGGCTGGGCGAAGTCAAAGGCGAGAACCCGCCGGTCCTGCGGGTCCATCGCGGCCGCTTCCTTCTTCACTTTCTCGATCTTCTTGACCCGGGACTGTGCCTGCCTGGCCTTGGTCGCCTTGTACCGGAAGCGCTCGACGAAGCGCTCCATACGGGCGATCTCGGCCTGCTGCTTCTCGATCTGCTTGCCGAGGGCGACCTGCCTCGCCGCCTGCTCCTTTCTCCAGGCATGCCACGGACCGGAGAAGAACCTTGCCTTGCCGGCTTCAAGTTCGAGTACCGAAGTGCCGACGGACTCGAGAAACCAGCGGTCGTGGGCGACCAGGACGACGCTGGCGTCGAGTCCTTTCAGGTACTCCTCCAGCCACTCCAGGGTCGGGATGTCGAGGTGGTTGGTCGGCTCGTCGAGAAGCAGAAGGTCCGCCCTCGCCCCGAGCGCCCGGGCCAGGGATGCCCGGGTCAGCTCGCCACCTGAGAAGGAGGAAAGGGGGCGGTCGAATTCTTCTTCGCTGAAGCCGAGACCCCGGAGGACGACCAGGACCTCGTCGCGCCAGCGGTACCCCCCGGCCAGGTCGAGATCCTGTTGGGCTGAGGCGTAGGCCCGCATCGTCTCGTCACTCATGTCGCCGTCCGACATCGACCGCTCCAGCCGCTCCAGCGCCTTTTCGGTCTCGATCACATCGGCGCGCCCCGAGAAGACGTAGTCCTTGAGGTTCAGGTTCCTGTCCCTGGGCGGGCGCTGGTCGTGGAGGGCCACCCGCGAGCCCTTCGCATAGCTGATGGAACCCGAGTCGTTCTCGGCCTCCCCGGCGAGAATCCTCAGCAGGGTCGACTTTCCGGCGCCGTTTCTTCCGGAGAGAGTCATCCGGTCGCCACGCATCAGCTTGAAGGAGACCTCCGAAAAGAGAGGATCTCCACCAACGTGAATTCCGATCGATGTTGCCGTGACGACTGCCATCCAGCGAGGCAGGCTATCCGCCCGGTCAGGACCGGGCCATGCCCCCGGCAGTGCAGACCACGCTGCAAGGCTGTGCCCCGAACTGGACTTGACGACGGGCGTTGTGACAGCATTTTCGCCTCATGAGCAACGGCTTCGACCCTCACCCCCACCCACGGCCGCAGTTCGGGCAGACCTGGGAATCCCAGATCCCTTCTCCCGAGTCGGTTCACGGGGTGTCGCCATACCCGCCGATTGCCGATTACGGCTTCCTGTCGGACGGCGAGGTATCAGCCCTGGTAGCACCCAGCGGAAACATCGAGTGGCTCTGCCTGCCTCGCTTCGACTCGCCCAGCATCTTCGGCTCGATCCTCGACCGGAGCGCCGGCAACTTCCGGCTCGGCCCGGCCGACATCAACGTGCCGAGCCACCGTCGCTACCTGCCAGGCACCAATGTGCTGGAAACGAGCTGGGGCACCGGCGACGGCTGGATCATCGTCCGTGACGTGCTGCTGATCGGACCGTGGCATCACGACAAGGACCGCTCTGGCACCCACCGCAGGGCACCCACGGACTACGACGCCGACCATGTCCTCCTCCGAATGGTCCGCTGCGTCCACGGCGAGGTCCAGCTCACCCTCGACTGCAAGCCGGTGTTTGACTATGGCCGGGTCCCCGCCCAGTGGGAGTACACCGGCGACGCGTACCACGAAGGCATGGCGACCGCCCCCGGGATCGATCTTCAGCTGCGCCTCACCACCGACATGAACCTTGGCTTCGAAGGGCCCCGCACCACGGCCCGCACGATGCTCAAAGAGGGCGACGTCCGCTTCGTTGCCCTCTCCTGGAGCGACCACCCCGCCCCGCAGCATTACGACGAGGCATATGACCGGCTCGTCTGGACCGCCCACCACTGGCAGAACTGGCTGGCCCGGGGCACCTTCCCGGATCACCCCTGGCGTGGCTACCTGGAGCGCTCGGCCCTGACCCTGAAGGGTCTTACCTATGCCCCCACCGGGGCCCTGATCGCGGCCGCCACGACCTCGCTCCCGGAGACCCCGGGGGGCGAGCGCAACTGGGATTACCGCTTCTCCTGGATCCGAGACTCGACCTTCACCCTGTGGGGCCTTTACACCCTTGGCTTCGACTGGGAAGCGAATGATTTCTTCTACTTCATCGCCGATGTCGCAGCCGGCGAGGACGACCTCCAAATCATGTACGGCGTCGCAGGAGAGAAGAAGCTCGACGAGGAGATACTCGACAACCTTCATGGTTACGAAGGCGCGAGCCCGGTGCGGATCGGCAACGGTGCCTACAACCAGCGCCAGCACGATGTCTGGGGAGCGGTTCTCGATTCGTTTTACCTTCACACGAAGTCGCGGGACGGAATGCCCGAAGAGATCTGGCCGATCCTCAAGCGCCAGGTCAACGCCGCCCTGGAACACTGGCGCGAGACCGACCACGGGATCTGGGAAGTTCGCGGCAAGCCGCAGCACTTCACCTCTTCCAAGGTGATGTGCTGGGTGGCCGTCGACCGCGGGGCAAGGCTTGCCCGCCTGCGCGAGGAGCATGAACTCGCCGACGCCTGGCAAGTCGCAGCCGACGAGATCCACGACGACATCTGCGAGAACGCGATCGATGAACGCGGCGTGTTCACCCAGCACTACGAGACCGACGCCCTCGATGCTTCCTGTCTGCTGCTGCCGCTGCTCCGGTTCCTCCCGCCCACCGACCCGCGGATCCGCAACACCGTCCTGGCGATCGCCGACGAGCTGACAGAGGACGGTCTGGTGCTGCGTTACCGCGTAGAGGAAACCGACGACGGCCTGAGCGGCGAAGAGGGCAGCTTCACGATCTGCTCCTTCTGGCTGGTCAGCGCCCTGGTCGAGATCGGTGAACTGAAACGGGCCCGTGAGCTCTGTGAGCGTCTTCTCGGTTTCGCCAGCTCGCTTCAGCTCTACGCGGAGGAGATCGACCCACGATCGGGCCGTCACCTCGGAAACTTCCCCCAGGCGTTCACCCATCTGGCCCTGATCAACGCCGTCATGCACGTGATCCGGGCCGAGCAGGAGCACAGCAGGCCACGCAACAAAACGACGTCTCCGCGCGCCGGCCACTGACTGCGGGCAACTACGGAACTTTTGCTCCGGTTACCTCCAGATCGCAACTGGACCGGGCCCTCAGTGTTACTTTCGACACTATGAAACTTCGTCTTGTCACAATCATTGCCCTGATCGCCACCGGCTTCGCTCTGACCGCCTCCCCCGCATCGGCACAGCGTCCGATTCCGGGGATCAAGCAGACCGTCGCCTTCAAGAAAATGAAGAACTACGTCGAGTTCCTCTACTCGAAGCGCAACACGGCCACGCCGGCAGCGCGAAAGACGATCTACAAGAACACCCTCACGACCCGTCGCAACAACGCCAACACCAAGGTCGTGGCCCTCTACCAGCAGAAGCTGAACCGCCTCAAGAAACAGGACGACAACAAGCAGCGTCGTCAGATCAAGCAGATCCGCATCAACCAGAAGAATCAGGTCCAGGCCATCAAGCAGGACCAGGCGGAGAGGCTCGCCGAACTCCAGGCTGACCAGAACGCCGCCATCCAGCGGGTCTACAACCAGTACCAGCCGAAGATCAACGTTCGTGCGGACAAGCGTGACCGCTTCAAGCGTCAGCTCAAGCGGACCATCAACCCGACCAAACGGGCGACCCTGATCCGCAAGATCGATGCCCTCCAGACGCAGATCAACGGTCTGGTCAGCGACCGCAACACCGCCGTGAACAACATCAACACCCGTTATGCGGCCCGGGCAACCAGCATCAACAACCTCTACAACTCTCGGATCGCCAATGTCCGGGCCAACGCCCAGGACCAGATCCAGCAGGCACGCAACGCCTGGCGGCAGACTTTCCGCACCCAGGTGCAGGCCGCCAAGACCAGGCGCAATGCCGAGAAGGAACTGGTCGGTACCGTCGCCCAGCGCGGCTTCGGTTACATCGAGCAGATGCCTTCGGTCGCCGAGTAGCAGCAACCCGAATTCCAGCACCCGGGCCCGGCATTTGCCGGGCCCGCTGCGTCAAGGGGATCATCCGCCGGATAGCACTATCCTTCTGCCGGTCGGGCAACCTCGCCTGACTTCTGGCCCACACGAACCCCTTTCCGCCATCGGTCTCGACGCCTGGATAACTGCCGCCACTGTCGTGGTGATGTTCATTGCGCTCGCATCTGAGCGCATACCTCCAGCTGCCGCAGTCATGGCCGCAACCACCTTCCTGCTGGTCGCCGGAGTAATCGACGAAGCGGCCGCGCTGTCGGGATTTGCCAACGCCGCACCATGGACCGTTGCCGCGCTTTATGTGCTCGCGTTCGCCGGAGACAAGACGGGCATGATGGGTCCCATCGTGAATCGCCTGCTGGGCAAGGGCGATCGCGTTACCACGGGTTCCACGGCCAGGATGCTGCTTCCGACCGCAGGCATTTCTGCCTTCATCAACAACACACCGCTCGTGGCGATCCTGATTGGACAGGTGACCTCGTGGTGCAACCGGCGGGGCGTGTCACCATCGAAGCTGCTGCTGCCGATCTCATACGCCGCGATCCTCGGCGGGATCCTCACGGTGATCGGCACCTCGACCAACCTGACGGCCTCTGGGCTCCTCCAGGAGAGCGGGCAGGATCCGATCGGGCTTTTCGAGATCACCAAAGTCAGCCTGATCCCGGCGATAGCCGGCATCGTAGTCCTGATTTTCGTCGTGATCCGGATCATCCCCGACCGCAAGGGAGCGCTCGAGGAGTTCACTGATGACCTGGATGCCTTCGCAGCACAGATGAAAGTCGTCACCGGCGGACCCCTCGACGGGACGACGGTCGCCGATGCCGGTCTCCGGAACCTCAAGGGCATCTATCTCGTGGAGATCGAGAGAAACGGTCAGCTCTTCCCTGCGGTCTCGCCAAGCCGCGTGCTCAGGGGGGAAGACAGGCTCACCTTTGTCGGTGAGTCCTCCCAGGTGGTGGATTTCCAGCGGGTCACCAAGGGTCTCGAGTCTGCCGAATCCGAGCACATGCTTGAGGTCGACAGCCCGGAACACACCTTCTACGAAGCGGTGGTCGGCCTCGATTCCCGTCTGGTCGGGCAGAGCCTCGCCGAGGCCGAGTTCCGTTCGCGCTACCAGGCGGCCGTCGTGGCGATCCGCAGGGCGGGCAAGAGGATTGACAAACAGCTGGGCAAGGTATCTCTTGAAGCCGGAGACACTCTCCTGCTGCTGGCCGGGCCGGACTTCCGGGCCCGTTCAAGACGGGCGAAGGACTTTCTCGTGGTCCTGCGCATCGGCGGCCCACCCCCTTCGGCTACCCGACGGGCGCCATTCGTCGGCCTCCTGGCGGTCGCGGTGATCGGACTCGCAGCCTTCGAGGTGCTTTCCATCTTTGAGCTGTCACTCATCGCGGTCGGGATCCTTCTCGCCACGAAGACCGTGAGCATCCCCGAGACCGGCCAGGCGATTGATTTCGGAGTGATCCTGCTGATCGCCGCCTCCTTCGGCGTGGGTGCCGCAATCGAGGTTTCGGGACTGGCCGAGACGATCTCTACCGGCCTCGTTGACGCGTTCGGGGGCTGGGGCGACCTCGGAATAATCTTCGCCCTGGCTCTGGCGATGACGATCCTCACCGAGCTGGCTTCGAACAACGCCGCCGTGGTTGTGCTCTATCCAATAACGATCGCCATAGCTGCGGAAACCGGTCTCGACCCGAGAATCATGGTCTTGATGATCGCCGTCATGGCATCCTCTTCGTTCCTCACCGCCGTGGGGTACCAGACCAACATGATGGTCTACGGACCCGGTGGCTACAGGTTCGGTGACCTGATCAAGGCGGGAATGCCCTTGACGATCACCCTGCTGATCAAAGTCAGCCTGGTCACCTGGCAACTGGCCTGATCAGCCACGGCAGGGTCTCCAACAAAAAACCCACCTTTCGGTGGGTTTTCAGTGGAGACGGCGGGAATTGAACCCGCGTCCGCAGTCGCGTATCAGAAGGCATCTACAGGCTTAGCTGGCGCTTTGTTCTCGCCACCCGGGGTCCGCGCCAGCGGGCACTACGGATGGCCAAGCCTCTGAAATGTCCCCCTCCGGTCGAGGCGATCCTTCGGGGCTAGCCCGTTTCTGAAGCCGGAACCCCACCCCACGGGCCGAGGGCGGGCCGACTCTCGTTACCTAGGTATCAGCTAGGCGGCGAGGGCGTACGAGTGTTCGTCGCCGTATATGGTTTTTTGCCGATTTTTTACGAGGCCATCGACATCCTCGACCTGCAACCCTCCGCACGGTCCGACTACGTCGAAGCCTGTCGTCCCCTTGGATGGTGCCCCTCCATTGTACGGTGTGGATGAGGTTGGGTCAAAACGCCACTTGACCCGCGAAACCCGCAACCGACCCCTGGAGGCAGCTTGAGCATCCACGAATTCGACGTCGTCGTACTTGGCGCCGGCCCGGCCGGGGAGGTGTTCGCCGGCTACGCCGCTGACGCTGGTTTCCGGACGGCCCTCGTGGAGCAGCACCTGGTGGCCGGGGAGTGCTCGTACTACGCCTGCATGCCTTCCAAGGCACTTCTCCGGCCGGCTGAGGTCCTTGACGAGGCCAGACGCATGGCTGGCGTCAAGGAGGCCGTCACCGGTGGCCTGGACGCAGGAGCGGTCCTCGCCCGGCGGGACGAGGTAATTCACAATCTTGACGACTCGACGCAGGTCGAGTGGGTCGAGCGGAAGGGAATTTCACTCTTCAGGGGCTCGGGCGTGATCTGTGGAGAGCGCGAAATCAGGGTCGATGGTGACGTTCTGGTCGCCGACCGGGCGGTGGTCATCGCCACCGGATCCTCCGCCTCGATTCCACCGATTCCGGGACTGGGCGAAGTGCCGATCTGGAACAACCGGCAGGGCACCACGGCCGAGCACCTACCCGAGTCGATGATCATCCTCGGTGGCGGACCGGTGGGCTGCGAGCTGGCACAGGCCTGGGCTTCGCTGGGGTCGGAAGTGACGCTCTTCGAACCGGAGGCGCGGGTGCTCGCGCATGAGGAACCGTTCGCGGGCGAACAGGTCGAAGAATCCCTCCGCGAGAAGTACGGGGTCAACGTAATGACAGGCACCGGAGTTGAATCTGTTGAGGACTCTGGCGGAAAGATCACCGCAAGGACGAAGGACCACGAGTATTCGGCCGCAGAGCTGCTCGTGGCCACTGGCAGGCGCCCCCGCACCGACCGAATCGGCCTCGAATCGATCGGCGTTGGCAGCGGCGGGCCCCTGGAGACCGACGAGCAGTACCGCGTGAAGGGTCACGACTGGCTGTTCGCGGTTGGAGACGTAAACGGACGGGCTCCGCTGACTCACATGGGCAAGTACCAGTCCTGGATCGGGGTCCAGGCCCTTCTCGGCCGGGACACCGACAACCTTGCGGAGAAGATCGGTTCCCCCCGGGTCGTCTTCACGAACCCCCAGGTCGCAGCGACCGGCGTGAGCCTCGCCCAGGCCGAACAGGACGGAATAGATGCCGTCGCAATCGACGTCGGGACCGAGTCAACCGCTGGCGCATCGTTTGTCGGCAAGGGGACTGGCGGCACCTGCCGGCTGGTGGTCAACCGCTCCGACGAACTGATCATCGGCGCCACTTTCACCGGCTTCGAAGTGGCCGAATGGATCCAGGCGGCGACCCTGGCCATCACCGGCAAGATCCCGGTCGGTGAACTCCGACATGCCGTCGCCCCCTTCCCGACCCGCAGCGAGATCTGGCTGAGACTGAGCGAGAAGTGGGAAGCGCAGTCCACGGCCGGGTAGGCTCCGCGCATGAAAATCCTTGCCTTCAGCGACCTTCACCGGGACCTCGACCAGGCCGCCCGACTCACCGAGATGTCCAGGGATGCCGATGTGGTTATCGGGGCCGGCGACTTTGCCTCCGTTCACCAGGGGCTGGAAGAGACGATCGAGGCCCTCTCCGGTATCGAGACCCCGACGGTTCTCGTGCCGGGCAACAACGAGACCCTGGATGCCCTCCGGGAGGCGTCCGAAGCCTGGAGTGCCGCCACTGTCCTCCACGGCGACTCGACCGAGATCGGCGGACGCACGTTCTTCGGATTGGGCGGCGGAATACCGGTCACCCCCTGGGACTGGAGCTTCGACGTCGAGGAAGCGGACGCGGAAAAGATGCTCTCGGACCTTCCGGAAGGTGCGGTCCTGGTCGTTCACTCGCCCCCCAAGGGGCACTGTGACGAGGCCGGCAACGGGATGAGCCTCGGCTCCACCGCAATTCTGGAGGCGATCGAAAGCAGGCAGCCGACTCTCGCGGTCTGCGGCCACATCCACGAGGCCTGGGGAAGCACCTCTTCAGTCGGACCCACCGAGATCGTGAACCTGGGTCCCGCCGGGACCTGGTTCACCCTCGAATAGCCAGCGGTTCAGCTCAAACGCTGATTCGACCGCGAAGGCTGGTGATCAGGTCCGAGGGAAACCCCGGGACCTTCTCCAGGTCATCGACCGAGTCGTAGCCGCCGAACCTCTCGCGGTAGGCGAGGATCCTGGTCGCCTGGGTCACCGAGAGCCCAGCTTCCCGCAGTTCCTCGAAGGTGGCGCTGTTCAGATTCACCGAGTCCGAAGCTGGCGCAGAGCTTTCGGAACTTCCGCCTCCGAACAATCCCTTCCGCTCGGGAGCTGACGAGACCAGTTCGCCGGCTACCGGTCCGGTTTCGTCGTGTGCTTCCGGAGCCGGCGGCTCGTCGTCATGCTCGGGTGACTGAGCGGGGGCGGACTCGGCCGGAGGCGCAGAATCAGCAGTCCGGACAGGCTTCGCAGGGACCTTCAGTTCGCTCTGCTCGAGGGCCGCGGCGGCAGCCCGCTCGGCTGCTTCGGCGCGGGCCTCGGCCTCGCGTGCACGCTGCTCGGCCCGGTCGATGCCGCTGACCACGTCGTTCAGGCGTTTTTCCCGCTCGGACTCTTCGACCTTCAGCTGCGCCAGACGTTCGGCAAATGCCGCCCGACGCTCGGCATCTTCTGCGCGCTGCTCGACCCGCCTCAGACGCTCCTCGGCGTCCCGCAGGGCACGGTCCCGTTCCTCGCTGTTCTCACTGAGCTTGCGCTCGACGGCGGCCAGTCCGGGAGAAAGATCGGCGTCGGGCCCCAGTAGTGACGGCTCGTCCGCCCTCGCTGGAGGCTCGGGTTCAGGCTCGGCCGGAACTACTGCGGGTGCCTGAGTGGCCTTTATCTCTGCGACCTTGGCCCGGAGACGCTCCTCGGCGGCTATCGCAGCTTCATCCTCGACCGCTGGTTCCACGGGGTCGGCAGCCGGCTCGACGGGTGCGACGGGTTCCGGTTCGGCGAGAGCGTGCTCCGGCGCCATGCCAGGCTCCGGCGAAATCACGGGTTCCAGTGGCTCCGGCTCTTCGGCCACCGGTTCATCGGGCCGGCTGGCTCGGGCAGCAGCCAGACCGCCAACGGCTCCGGCAGCCGCACCGGCCGCACCTCCAGCGAGGAAGTCCTGGGCCGCGTTACCGACCGCCGCGTCTGCGCCGGGACTCTCGATCGAGGGCTCGTGAAG
The DNA here is from genome assembly GCA_020438355.1 of Solirubrobacterales bacterium. Lineage (GTDB taxonomy): Bacteria > Actinomycetota > Thermoleophilia > Solirubrobacterales > 70-9 > 67-14. Next base: position 15,727 of record JAGQUT010000026.1, read on the forward strand.
GATGTTGGTCTCGGCATCGGGAGCTGCCTGTGCAGACTCGGTCGGCGCTGCCTGTGCAGGCTCCGGCTCGGGAGTGACCGGCTCCGGCTCGGGGATGCTTTCCGATGCCACCTGCGTATCGGGGGTGATCACACCGGCCGCTGGCGCTGTCTGGCTGGGAGAGACCGGAGCCGGAATCGTCTGGCCGGCTGCTTCCGGAACGGCCGGCGGCTGGTCTACCGCCTGCGGGGCATCAAACCTGGCCATGGCACCGGCGGCAACTTCCTGGTCGCGGGCACCCTGTTTCTCGGCCTCGACGGGGTCGAGACCGCCCACAGCTGCGCCGGTAGCAGTAACCGCTGCGGCTCCAGCTGCTGACGCGACGACAGGCACCACAGGCGCTTCGCCGCGCCGGGCCGCCTTGCGATTTTCGATCTCGGCCTTCCGGCGCAGACGCTCTTCCTCGCGGGAACGCTGGATTGCGGCGCGCTTGCGGCGGCGAAGCTCGGAGGCACTCGGCACCTGAGCCGGCTGGTCTTTCGACCTTTCGGCGGGGAGGCCGCCAGCGTCGCGCATCGCCTTGTTTGACTTGGAGGCCTTCGGCGTACCGTCAGAGTTTCGGGGCCGCCCCTTCATGATCAGGATTCCGGCAATGATCGCCGCGAGGACGATGATCCCGATGATGAACCAGGGAGCGTTGTCGGTCACGAAGTCGGAAGCCTTTTCGAGGGCGCTCTGGTTGTCCTCGGACGCGTCGCCCTGGTCATTCAGGGCATCGATCGCTTCCTGATCCAGGGTGATCGGAGCGGTGGAAGTGGGATCCGTCGTCGAGTCCGTAGTCGAAGGGACCGACGAACTCGTCGTAGGTTCATCCACGGCCATCGCGGTGGCCGGAGCGGCAACCAGGGCCGAGAGCATCAGCAGGAGCAGGAGGAACCTTGACTTCATCATTGGATCAGGAACGATACCGCCCCTTGAATTCCCTTTCTATATCTCTTTTCACATCTCGATCGGCGATTTCACGTCGCCGGTCGCGGCCTTCCTTGTTGCGGGCCAGTCCGAGTTCCACTTTTGCCTTTGAGCCCTTGAAATAGATGCGCGTGGGGATCAGGGTAAGGCCCTTCTGCTGGGTTGTCCCGATCAGTCTTTCGATCTCTGCCCTATGCAAGAGAAGTTTCCGTGCGCGCTCCGGTTCGTGATTGTTGATGGTCGCCGGCGCGTAGTGCGGGATGTGAAGGTTCCTGAGCCAAACCTCTCCGTCCTCGACGACCGCATAAGCGTCGCCCATCTGGGCGTTGCCTTCCCGCAGTGCCTTCACCTCGGTTCCGAGCAGGGCGATTCCGGCCTCGAACTTCTCGACGACCTCGAACTTCTGCCGCGCCCGCCGGTTGGTGGCAACGTCACCGGAGGCAGGCGCGCGCTTCTTCTTTCCCTTGGAGGAACCCATTCGTCCGGTCAATCTACGGGAACATGGGCGTCAGATCACTCGGCGGGAAACAGGTCGACCCTGCCCCTCGGTGCATCGACCCTGTCCACCTGAACCGGGAGGGGATCGCCCAGGCGGACCGCGCGGCCGGTCTTGCTTCCAACCAGTGCGGTCTCCTCCTCGTTCATCTCGAATCTCTCCCCCCGGATTCTGCGGGCCGGGACGAAGCCTTCGTAGACGTCGCCGAGTCTTCCGCCGAAGTGAACGAAAACCCCCGCCCGGATCACTCCCCGGATCTCGCCCTCAAACCTCTTCCCGTAGCCCTCTTCGAACAGCTCTCGCTCCAGCAGGAAGGCCGCGCAGATGTCGTCGGCGTCCCGCTCGAGGATCATCGCTTCGCGCTCGCGCTCGGAACAATGCAGCGCGGCCTCGGCCACATCTCCGGCTGCCGGAGCCACCTCTCCCCCGCCTACCGCCGAAAGGAGCGCCCGGTGAACGAGCAGGTCGGGGTAGCGGCGAATCGGTGAGGTGAAGTGACAGTAGGCGTCACTGCCGAGACCGGCATGCCCGAGATTCCTTTCCAGATACCGGGCCGGCTTGAGAGAGCGCAGCACCAGCGTGCTGTAGGCCTGCGCTCCGTGACCGCGCCTTGCTGCTTCGCGGGAAACCGACCTCGAAGCCTCGACTGCGAGGTCACCGGCAGTGGTCGGCCCCATTCCGGAAGGTACCGGCGGCCCCGGCAGCCCGAGCGATGCGAGCTGTCCCAGCATCCTTTCGACGCGGTCCGGATCGGGCATCTCGTGTACCCGGTAAACCGATGGAATCCCGCGTGAGCTGGTCAGCTCAGCCACCTGTTCATTGGTGAGCACCATCAGCTTCTCGATCAGCCGGTGCGCTTCAGTCTGGTGTTCTCCGAAAGCGCGGGTTACGTTGCCCTCTCCGTCGAACTCGAAGGTTGGCTCTGCCGAGTGAACCTCAAGGGCAGAGCCGCGACTCAGCTCTGCGAGGGAAGCAGCCGCTGTCCGGGCCAAGGCAATTGGTTCGGCCACCGGCTCCGGCGCCTCTTCCCTGCCGGCGAAGATCCTGTCGATCTGGTCGTAATCCAGACGGGCATCGGAGCGGATCCGGCTGCGGTAGAACGCAGCAGACTTGACCTCTCCGTTACCGGAAAGGACGAACTCAGAGGTGACGGCCAGTCTCTCGTCCCCCGGGGAAAGAGAGCAGACTCCGGAGCTGAGACTGTGGGGAAGCATCGGCTCGACCGAAGTCGGAACGTAAGTGCTGTTGGCCCGAAGGAACGCCTCGCCCTCGAGTGCCGAGCCCGGCCGGACGAAGGCAGAAACGTCGGCTATGTGAATCCACAGCCTGATGCCGTCGCCTTCCCGCCGCGCCGAGACAGCGTCGTCGAAATCCCTGGCGGAGGCCGGATCCACGGTGAAGGTGGCCAGGGCGGTCAGGTCCTGACGGTCGAACTTCTCTGGACTGGCCGAAACCTGCTCGGCTTCCTCCTCTATCCGCCGAGGGAACCCGCGTCGACCGAGGCGCTCCAGGGCAAGGGCTTCACAGACATCCCGGGCAACGTCAATACGGCCGAGGTCCCTGAGGAGCCGCGCGCGGCCGGCACCGAACTCGACCCAGGCGATCTGGCCCTCCCTGCTTCCTGCCTTGCGTTCCAGGGCGACCGACTGACCCCGCTCGAAAAGCGGAACGGCGGAGGTGAAGCGACCTTTGCGTTCCAGCAGGGCCACCTGGCGTCGTCCACCCTGTGGTCGGCTGCGGCCGCTGGCCATCAGTTGCCCGCCGGGTCTTCCTCTTGTTCCTGAGCGCCCGAAGCGATCTCGTCCGAGAGCACACCGAATGCCCGGTCGAGCTGGACATCACGGCTGGCGTTCCGGGGCAACGGGGCCCGAACGTCGGGGGCCAGCCCCTTCCCGGCGAGGGACACCCCGTCAGCGGTGAGGAACTCACCGACGCTCAGGTCCAGTGACCCGCCGTTGCTGAGGTCGATCACCTGCTGGAAAAGTCCTTTTCCGTAGGTCCTCGTGCCAACCACCGGAATCCCGAGATCGGTCTGCAGCGCCGCCGCGAGAATCTCCGCGGCCGAAGCCGTATTGCGGTTCACGAGCACGACCATGGTCGGAGAGTCGATGTTGCCGCCTACCGCGCGGTATGTCGCATCGCCCTCGCTGCGCGACCTCGTCTCGACCACCACATCGCCTTCGTCAAGAAAGACGCTGGAAGTGAAGATCGCTTCTTCAAGCAATCCGCCACCGTTGTCGCGCAAGTCGAGCACGACTCCCTCGGCTCCCTTTTCGAGGACTCTCTCGACCGCCCTGCGGAGGGCCAGTCCTGCGCCCTGACTGAAAGTCGTGAGCTGGACGTAGCCAAGTTTCCGACCATCCACCTCCCGGACCCGGTTCGCGGTGATGGGTACCCGGATCTCCGCCCTGGTCAGGGTGAAATCACGAACCTTTCCTTTCCCCGCCTTGCGGATCCCCAGCGTCACATCGGTGCCTTCCGGCCCCTTGATCTCGGCCACGATCAGGTCGACGTCCTGGCCCCTGATCGACTTGCCGTCCACCTCGACGATCACATCGCCAGCCTCCAGTCCGGCCTGGTCCGCCGGCGACTTGCGGAACACGTACCCGACCTCGAGACCGTCGCGACTGTTCCGGCCCACGGTCATCCCGACACCGCTGAAGCTGCCTTCGAGAGACTCGCTCAGGCGCTGGTTCTGCTCCGGCGTGAAGTAATGGGTGAAGCGGTCTTCCTTGTGGCTTTCCCGGAGTTCCCGGACCATCCCGTTGACCGAGGAATCCTGGATCAATTCCGGATCAGTCACCCGGTAGTACTTGTCGCGGATCAGCTTGGCAGCCTGATCGGAGACCGACTCCTGCTGAACGTCTTCGGCAACGAAGACCTCCCGCAGCGGGTCCGGCAGATTGTCGGGGTGCCCGCCGGCCCAGAGGCCAAGGAGCATCCCGACGACGACCGCCCATACGGCAATGGTTGCGGTCTTCAAGTTCAGTTCCGGCCCGCTCCGGAGAGCCGGCCGGGGCCGGTCAGAC
>JAGQUT010000027.1 GCA_020438355.1 Solirubrobacterales bacterium
TCAAGGAGCAGGAAAGCTCCGAGGCGTCAGTCTGGCGAAGGATCTTCGAGCAGACCACAAGCGCCCTCCTCCGCCAAACCGGTACGACGTAGCGCCACCGACTGAGCCAGCCCAACCATTACTGGTTTCCATGGGCTGGCGGGTTACATTGGGAGGCGGGGCGAAGCTCGCCGACTGCAGTTGCAGTCAGGACGCGTAGAGGTCGTCTATTTCTTTTTCGTACTTGGTGGCGATGACCGGCCGCTTGATCTTCAGGGTCGGAGTCAGCTCGCCGCCTTCCTGACTCAGGTCCTGAGGCAGGATGTGGAACCGCTTGATCTGCTCGACCGGCGCGAAGTTCTTGTTGATCTCCTGAATGTGCTGCTCGATCGCTTCCCGGACCAGCGGGCTGTTGAGCATCGCGCCTGGTTCGTCGAGCATTCCCTCTTCAGCAGCGAAGCGGGTGAGCGCTTCCTGGTCGAGGGTGATCAAGGCGATCAGGTAGGGGCGACGGTCACCGATCACCACGCACTGTGAGACCAGCGGATTCCGCTTGACTTCCTGCTCGATGTTGACCGGGGTGATGTTCTTGCCGCCCGCGGTGATGATGATTTCCTTCTTGCGGCCGACGATCGACACGTAGCCATCCTCGTCGATCGTCGCGATGTCCCCGGTGTGGAGCCAGCCGTCGGTGATCGTTTCGGCGGTTGCTTCAGGGTTCTTGTAGTAGCCCTGGAACACGTTCGGTCCCTTGAGGAGGAGCTCGCCGTCCTCGCCCAGCTTCACTTCGATCCCGTCCACCGGCCTGCCGACCGTGCCGATCTTGTTCGCCTCGGGCATGTTGCTGGTGCCTCCGGTCGAGGTCTCGGTCATTCCCCAGGCCTCGATCAGGGGCACGCCGGCCGCCTGGTAAAAGCGCAGGATCTCGGGGTCGATCGGGGCGGCACCGCTGATCGCCACCCGCAGGTTTCCGCCGAAGACGGCCCGGATCTTCGAGAAGACGGCCTTGTCGGCAAAGTTGAACTGCTTGGTCAGCAGGAAGCCCGGCTGCTTGCCTTCGGCTTCAGCCTTGCGGTAGCGCTTGCCGACCCGGAAGGCCCAGCGGAAAATCGCGGCCTTGAGGCCACCCTCGCTCTCGGCGGAGGCGACAGCCGTGTCGTGAACCTTCTCGAAGATGCGGGGCACCGACGGGAATGACTCCGGCTTGACTTCGGCCAGATTCGGGACGATCTTGAGCTGGTCGCGCTCCCAGTAGGCGATCCGCCCGCCGAGATCGATCATGCCGTACTGGACCAGCAGCGCGAAAACATGGGCCAGGGGGAGGAAGAGGTAGCTGGTCTCGCCTTCCTTGATGATGCTGACGCTGTCGGCCATGTCGAGCATCGCCCGGTAATTGCCGTGGGAGATCATGCAGCCCTTGGGCGGGCCGGTCGTGCCAGAGGTGTAGACGATCTTGCAGAGGTCATCGGGCTCGACCGATTCGTAGCTTGCCTTGAACTCCTCGGCGGTCCCGGATTCCCCCATCTTCTTCAGATCGTCCATCGCGATCGCCTGTTCGGCTTCGCCGATCATGATCACGATGTTCTCGAGGGCCGGCAGTGAGTCCCGGACCTCCATGATCTTGGCCAGCTGGTCTTCGTTCTCGACGACCACGGTGCGTGATTCGGAGTGCTCGAGGACGTACTGGCATTCGGAGGGAGAGTTCGTCTGGTAGATCGGCACGACGGTCGCTCCGGCGGTCATCGCGGCGAAGTCGAACAGGGTCCACTCGGGCCGCGTGTTGCCGATGATGGCGACCTTGTCGCCGCGCTGAATGCCGAGCGCCTTGAACCCGAGAGAGAGGGCCTGTACTTCAGCGGACACCTGGTCGTAGGTCGACTCCTCCCATTCGCCCGCATCATTCTTGAAGAGGAAGGCGCCGTCAGCACCGTGAAGTGCCGCGGAGTTGGGGAGCAGGTCCGCGAGGGTTCGTGAACGATTCGTCGGCGTGTAGGTGCTGGACAAGGCTCTCTCCTAGGTGGCTATCGGTCTTCGCAAGGCGATCTGAACGCCTGATCCTGCCACATCAGATGGGATTGGGCAGGTCGAGGAACTCATGCTCGATTCCGAACCGTCTGGCGACCAGGTCACCGAGTGCCCTGATGCCACAGATTTCGGTCGCATAGTGGCCCGCCGCAATGAAGTGGATGCCGCCTTCGCGGGCATCCGCCATCACGTGTTCCGAGGGTTCGCCGGTCAGGTAGGCATCAAGTCCGAGCGCGATTGCCTGGTGAAGGTCTGAGGCTCCGGCACCGGTCACGATGCCGATCGTGGAGACGTTGTCGGGCCCCTCGGCAAAGACCAACGGTTCCCGTCCCAGCTCGTGCGAAACAAGGGCAAAGAGGTCATCGGCGCTGATCGGCTCGGGCCTCACGCCGACCGCTCCGATGTGCCGGCCCTTGGCCTCGCCGATGTCGCCGGGCAGGGGCTCGAAGCCGAGTTGACGGAGCAGCAGGGCGTTGTTGCCGATCTCGGGGTGGCCGTCGAGCGGCAGGTGGTAGCCGGCAACGTTCAGGTCGGACCCGAGCGCAAGCCTGAGCCGCCGCGCCATGGCGTCGGTCAGGGCCCGGGGGTGGAAGTCCCAGAAGAGCCCATGGTGGGTCAGCAGCAGGTCGGCTTCAGTCTCGATCGCCGCCTCGATTGAGGCGAGATGGGCAGAAACAGCCGTCGCAACCCTGGTCACTTCCGATCTTCCCGGCACCTGAAGTCCGTTCGGCCCGTAGTCCCCGTAGGTGTCGATCTCCAGCGTTTCGTCGCAGAAGGCGATGATCTCGTCGCGGTCGGCCACGGACCCACCTTATAGGCGGAGGCGCCCGCCCCTTAGGATGTGCCCGTGGTCGAAAAGCCGGAAATCGAAGTAGCCGCCCCCAGCGACGCCTTCATCGAGTCGCTGATGGACACCGATCTCTACTCGATGGGTGCTTACTTTTCGGATCGCAATCCGGAGCTGATCGAAGAACTGATCGAGCGTAGCGTCGCAATCGAGGAGCGCGGACTGGTGCGATTCTCCGAGGAAGAGGGCATCGAACTCGAAGAGGCTTTCAAGACGCTTCTGACCGGTCTCGCCGTCAGGTATTACAAGTCGGTCACAGGCTGAGGTGAGCCGGTCGTGAAGCAGCGCCGACCCGGACAATTCCGGACCCTGATAATCCTCGCCGTCGCAGTGGGCGCACTGCTGATCGGGCTGATCGGCATGTCGACCCGCGAGGCCAGTAACGAGTACGAGGACGTCCAGGGTGTCCAGGAGATGAGGCAGGCGATCGGCGGCGAGCGACAACTCGATGACCGCCTTGGTTCTGATGACGCTCCGGTCCAGATGCAGGTCTTCCTCGACGCGCAGAGCGAGACCTACCGCGACCAGTTCTTTGACGCCATCCTGCCCCTGATCGACGGCCCGGTCCGCAGCGGCGATCTCAAGCTGCTTTACCGGAACCGTTCACTGACCCGGAACGCCACCCAGCTGTCCTTCTACGGAATAGAAGCAGCGATGAAGCAGAACTACGGCTGGCAGTACGCGTTCCTGATGTTCAGAAATCAGGAACTCGCCAAGCAGGTGGGTCTTGACGAGGAGTTCCTGACCAACCTCGCCGAGTCGATCGAGTACCTCGACCTCCCTCAGTGGAAAGAGGACTTCGAAGCCGGCCTGGAGCCGGGCAGTTCAATGAACGCCGATCTTCAGGCGCAGGACCAGATCGCGATCGATCTCGAGATCCGGGGCGAGCCCGCGATCGTGGTCAACGGTCCAGGCGGCACCGAGATCGTCCAGGATGCCCCTGACCTCGCCCAGATCGAGGCCGCGATCGACGCGGTCAAGTAGGCGCCGCGAGGACGGGTTCACGACCCGGTTTTCTGTAGGCTCACTTGGCCTCGGGGCGTGGCGCAGCCTGGTAGCGCGCACCGTTCGGGTCGGTGAGGTCCCCGGTTCAAATCCGGGCGCCCCGATACTTCTTCGCCAACCCGTGTTGAAGCAGGTGCCCTCCGTCAGAAGCTGTGACGGAGGCGCACACTTCTTCGTAACAGAACCGTGGTTGTCTGACGGTAGAATCTCCCTCGGAGAGAGGGTCCGGAAAAAGTCCGGGTCAACAGAAAGTCTGAGTCGCAGGATGCCGACACCTGGGGGTAGGGATATCCGCCAGAGATGGCGACCGGTTTCAACGATCGCGTTCTTCGCGTTCGTTCTTGCTGCCTCATGGGCATGGGCGCAGTCGAGCACTTCAGTTGCCAAGGCCGCCCCGGGTCCCGAGAAGGCGCAGATCGTTTACTCCAACGGAGGACGGATCATCCAGATCAACGCCGACGGCACAGGCCGCAAGGTCCTGACCCGGAAGAAGGGACCTGTCGTCGCCGAACGCTCCTGGGACGCCTTCATTCCCGCCGAGGATTACCGACCTTCGATCTCCCCGGACGGAACCAAGCTGCTGTTTCAGCGCGACCGCGATCTCGAGGGACTGAACTGGTCATCGGCGATCGTCGTGGCCAACCGCGACGGTACCGGTCAGAAAGAGATCGCCTCCTGGAACTCCGGGAAGGCAGGAGCCACAAACTGGCTGGCCTGGTCCCCGGACAACCGGGTGCTGGTCGGCAGGTACAGGTTGGATATCGCGAACGGCAAGGAGGTCAACCGGTACTGGACCGTCTCGATGAATGTCGAAGGCACCGGCCGGAAGGTCATCAACAGCGCGACATTCCGCCAGAAGGACTTTGCGAGTTACGGGAACTTCCTGGCGTCCCACATGACTCCGGTGGACATCTCACCCAACGGGAAGGCGCAAATTTACGTATTGGGAAACGGTCGGCAGAACGAACTCTGGGTTCGTGACTCGCAGAATCCCAGGCTGCTCAAGCGCGGGGTAGACGACGCATCGTTCTCACCGGATGGCTCTTCCATCGTCTTCGAGTCCGGTACATGCCGGACAGGTGACGGGAAGGTCTGCGATGTCCGCCAGCCCGGTCTTTGGATCATGGACTCGGACGGATCTGACCCGAGGAGGCTGCTTGGACCGACCGGTGGAACCTCCAACCCTGAATGGTCGGCAGACGGTCAGACGATCGTCTTCAACAGCAATCGCAACTTCCCTGGCGCGGGAAAGGTTGCTTCGGAGATCTACTCGATCGGCGTTGACGGCAGCTGCCTTGCCTGGCTGACCAACGGGTCGCCTGAGAGCACGGAGCCTTCATGGGCGCCGGAGGCCGTGGATTCCTCGCCCGGCGGCTGCGGTGCCAAGGCGCTGACTCCCTTGGTCGAGGTCCGGCCGGACACAATGAAGAATCGTCCAAGTCCCCGCCTCTGGGCCGGGCCGGAGATTCGGGGCCGTCTGCTCAGTTCTGCCAGCGCCTATCGAGGCTCGGATGTCTACTACTACGAGGATTGCGCCTTCTTTGACCGCGCTCGTTGTCGCGAAGGCCTGGTGATCGATTCGATCCCGACCTGCAATCCGGGGAACCTCGGCAGCGGTATCCAGGTCTATCCGAACCTGATGGTGCCTTCGGTTCGTCGGGGCGCCTGGCTGAACACGATGCAGACTAAGAAGGGGAGTGTCGGGGCGCTTCTCCTGACGGGGGAGACCACCGTCAGCTTCGGGGACTCGTGGTTCCTGAATGGGGGCGGAATTCAGACCAACATGGCTGACCTGAACCTGGTCGTCAACCAGCTGCGTCCGGTTGGTGGCAAAGTGAACCCCAAGGCCGAGCTTCCGGCTCCCCGGGTCACGGCCGGAGCATCCAGGTTCCTCGCCGGGAGCCTCCGGGCGTATCGCCAGACCGGATCTGTCCGGGCAGCTGCCCGGATTTCGGGCGGCACGGTTGCCGAGGTCAGGTGGCTGGTCAAGTGGAAGTCGGTAATCAACCGGCTGATGCCATTCAAGGAACTGAAATGCGGCCGATGATCCGAAGCAAGGCCGTCTTGGCAGTCCTCGGGTTCATGGTGCTCGGCGCGATGAGTCTGACAGGGTCGGCATCCGCTGAAACACCGTCGCAAAACTCCGAGGCACGGATCGTTTTCTCGAACGGCGGCCGGATCATCCAGATCAACGCCGACGGCACCGGCCGCAAGGTTCTGACCCACCGAGGGAAGGCCAGAACGCCGGGGACCTTCGAGCTTCCAACCGGGGACAGGTTCCCGAGTGTTTCACCTGACGGCAGACGTGTTCTGTTCAGCCGCGACGTCGGCGAATCGCTCCCTGACAACGAGTTCCTCTTCCGCGGCAAGAACATGCTGCTGAACCTCGGTTCCGGCAAGGTCCGGGAAGTGCTTCCTGGAAACCGAAGCGTTACTTTCTCCAATCTCGCATGGCTGCCCGGCACCGACCGGGTATTGGCATCCAGAACGGTCGACGGCAAGAAAGCACAATCACGGTCGGTCGTCTCGGTCAGACTCGACGGCTCCGGGCTCAGGACCATTCTCAGGTTTCGTGACTACCCCTACAACTTCCCGAAGGACGACTGGAACTTCGAAGCCGCCCGCCTCAGCGCATCACCCGATGGCCAGAGTTTCCTCCTGACTTCGATGGACATCTGGAGCGAGTTCGGCTACCGGCTCGAACTCGTCGATGTCGCTACCGGCAAAAGGAAGCTCATCTCGAAGAAGGCACATTCGGGTTCATGGGCGCCAGACGGGAGCCGGTTCGTATTTGTCAGGGACCGCAAGGGTCTCGAAGCCTGCGACTGGGACTTTGACTGCACCCCGAGCGGGGATCTCTTCACCGCAGCAGCTGACGGCACCGGCGTCAGGCGTCTTACCAGCACCAACCGTGATGAGGCCAGCCCGACCTTCTCGCCGGGCGGCAGCCGGATCGTCTTCAGCGGGACCATGCACCGGGTGACCGACCGCACCACCGCTGAACTCTTCTCCATGAACGCCGATGGATCCTGCGCCGTCTGGCTGACCAACGGATCTCCGGCCAGCCAGGACCCGGCGGTTGTTCCGGGCACGGTGGAGTTCGAGGCCCCGGACAATTGCCGGGCAACTGCCCGACCAGCCCTGGTGGAAACCCGCCTGAACCAGTACCCGGTCAAGAAGGACTTCGGGCGCCGCTTGTGGCTCGGTCCCGAGTCGAGTCAGGGTCTCCTTTCGATGGATTCCGCCTACTCGTTTTTCGGGTTCACGGTCTATGGGGACTGTCCTGACTTCCGCCTCTTCGGCTGCCCTCCCGGGGCGACTCTCGCCGCCAGTTCGGTTTGCATCGATGCTGGAGACTGGGCCAGCACAGTCGCGTACCTGGTCCGTGCGGACAGCGCAAAGAAGAGACGAGGCATCTGGGCAGTCCAGAATCGCAGCAGGGGCGAGCAAGCCATCTGGTGGACCACCGTGTTTTCCGGCCGATGGATCACGAGGATTTCTGGTGCGATGCGGCCGGCGGAGGGGCCTGTCTCGGATCTCGGACCGAGAGCCCAGCTTCGCCTTGTCCGGGAACTCCGGCCGAGGGGCAGCCAGCCGGGCGGCCGACTCCCGAGGCTTGTGATCCCAAGATTTGACCTGGGTCTCGCCAGAAACATCAGCCGTCAGGTCCGCAGGAGCTCGGTCGCTGAAGTTGCCGCCCGGTACCGGGTCAATGCCAGGAAAATCCGACAGTTCGTCAGCTTTCGCAGCAACCTGAGGAAGCTCGGTACCTACGGTGTGACGAACTGCCCCGACACCAGTTTCCCGATCGATGGCTGACGTCCCGAAACTCCGCATTCTTGCCTTGGCCGTGATGCTCTCGCTGGTGCCGGCTCTGCTGCTCTCGGGCACCGCGACCGGACTTTCGCAGTCACCGGCGGAGAAGGCCGAGATCTTTTTCACCAATGGTGGGCGGATCCTTTCGATGAAGGCTGACGGGACCGACCGCAAGGTACTCACCCGCCCGAACGGGTCGGTCAGCATCTTTTCCGAGGTTTCGGACTCGGCACCCCTGGCCTCGCCAGATGGTCAGACTGTTCTCTTCAGCCGGTCGATAGAGGATGCTCCCCGGAGGTCCGGAATTCGGGCGGTCGACCGTGACGGTGGAGCGACGAGAATGGTTCTCGGCTTCAGCACCGAGGACGAAATGCTCTCGGCGGTTGACTGGAACGCCGATGGCTCGCGGTTCTACGCCTTCAGAGCCTGGGGGGTCGAGAGAAGCGAACGCTTGACGATCATCAAGTCGGTCCTGCTTTCGGTCAACCCGGACGGCACCGGCACGAAGACCCTTTACTCGACATCGACGGCCCTGGATACGGAAAAGTTCACCACCGGGCGCAATGGCTGGTTTCCGATCGACGCTTCGGTGACCCCCAACGGGAAGACGGCGCTGCTGGCCATGATCTCGTTCAGTCCCGGGTCGAACATGCGACTGGCACGCGTCAACCTCTCGACGGGGAAGCGGACCTGGCTTCTGAGAGACGCAGGTCCAGCTGACATATCCCCCAACGGCAGGACGATCGTCTTCGCTTCCGAGCGAGCCAGGAAGAACAAGAGTTGCTACGACGGATACTGCGTCTACCAGCGAAAGCTCTATCTCATGAACCTTGACGGTTCCAACCTGCGACCGCTCCTGCCGGTCAACCGGGAGGGGAACTTCACTTCGCCGGATTTCTCCCGCGACGGCAGCCGGGTCGTCTTCCAGACCGACAGCGACACGAACCGGAGCTGGTTCGGGCCGGAGATCTGGTCCGTCAAGACCGATGGCTCCTGCCTGACCAGACTGACCAATGGCTCACCACTGAGTGGAGAGCCTTCCTGGGGAGCAGGCTCAGTAACCGGCCCTGCCATCTGCGGGAAGGCCGACCTGCGTCCTTTCGTGGACGTGGATTACCCGAAGCGGGCGGAAAAGCTCAAGCCGAGGCCGATGTGGCTGGGTAAGGAGTACGACAACCTCCTGCTTTCCGAGGCGTGGATTGGCTACAGATCCATGACCTCCAGGTTCGCCGACTGCGGTGCCCTTGACACGAAGGACTGCAAGGGCAGGGTGTCGGTCAGGTCAGTCGGGATCTGCGCGGCGGGGATCGGCAACGAACTCACGAATGGCGGATACACGGAAATGGAGCGTGTTCGTGGCGGGCTGGTTCTGACATTCGACGAGAGTGGCCCGTTCGGTGTGGGAACCACCCATCTGGTTACTGGCGGGATTGACGTCGACCTTGGGGCCGAGGTCATCGAGGGCGTAAGACCGGTTTCCGCGACCTGGCGCCGGGAGGCGATAGATCACTTGCGCTACGTCGGAAGCAACTCGCCCCCGACGCGGTTTCATCCGCCGGTGTTTGCGTCCCGGACGATTCGGGCTGCCAGAAGCCTGCTCCGCAACTACGAGGAGCTTGGTTCCCTGAAACAGGCAGCGATCAAGACCGGAATATTCGGTCGGAGAGGCAGCGGCCGGTTCCAGGTCACGTTTGCCTACCAGGAGAAGGGAGCCCGGTCATGGCTACGCTTCGCCAGGGACCTGGAGAGAATCGGCTCGTTCAGGACCGTCGAGTGTCGGTGACAATGAGGTCGGCTGCCCAGAAAGCGCTGTTGGCCATCTCGGTGGGCTTGCTTGGCCTCTTCACGTCAGGGTCTGCTCTGGCATTGACACCGCCTCTCCCTGCGGCCAAGGTCGTTTACGCCAACGGCGGGCGGGTCCTCACCATGGATGCCGACGGCACTGACCGCAAGGTGATCTTCGGCAAGAACCGCAATCCGAAGAACGACCTGATCGGTGGCACCGAACCGGTCGCATCACCCGATGGCGAGACCGTGGCCTTTGCCTACAAACTGCCTGACGGGAACGGGATCAACGACCTGTTCGACATCTGGACGGTCGGCATTGACGGAAGGGGGGCCACCCAGATCCTCAAGTCGAACGCCCGCATCCAGTACGGCGATCCGACCTTTCTTCCCGATGGCAGGGTGCTCGTCGCGTTCTTCAAGACCTCGGCCCGGCGAACGGTCACCGGCCTGATCTCGGTCCACGCCAATGGAGACAACCGGAAGACCGAGTATCGGATGGCTCAGAGGCGCAGGCCCTATGTTGCCCCGAAGCTTGTGATGGAACCGGATGTCGATCGCCGCGGCAAGCGGGTGGTCTACGTGCTGAACGACGGGTTCGCCGGCGCGAACTTCGACGAGGGGTTCAACAACCCTCTGATGGTTCTGAACCTGGACACCGGCAAGGGCCGAAAGTTGACGGAAGGCGCCTACGAGGCGGCCTGGTCGCCGAACGGTGATCGCATCGCCTACACCCTGCAGACCCAGGACGACGACCTGATGACCTGCTGGTGGCAGACCGGCTGCGAGTTCACCAGCTCCCTCGCGATCATCAAGTCCGACGGCTCGGGGCGTCGGATCCTGCTTGGCCGAAAACTCGACGAACGCAGCCCCGACTGGTCTACGGACAACAGGATCGTCTTCCACTCGGCCCGAAACCTGCCGGGAACGGGCGAAGCCAGCGAGATCTGGTCGGTCACCCCGACCGGGGGTTGCCTGACCCCGCTGACCAACGGGTCACCGGCAAGCCTTACCCCCGCCTGGGTTGGCGCGGCGACGGCGCGCACACGGCCCGCTGAATGCGGCAGGGCGCCCCGTCCAAGGGGCGAGGTCGATGTTCCCTCGGGCATCGCCCAGAGAAAGGAAATCCTGTGGATGGGCGAGACGCCGGGAACCAGGCTCCTGACCGACGCCAGCATGGCGGAGGGCGGAACAGCATTTCTCTACAACGACTGTGTCAACCAGAAGAGGTCTCGATGCCAGCCGCCGGCAGGGGTGTGGAGAGCTGACGTCTGCGTTTACCGCGGCTACTTTTCGGCCCTCTACGGAGACCAGGGTCAGGCGCGCTGGCAGCGGGGAGCAAGGGTCTTCGTCGATCGCGGATCGGAGCTAGGGCCGTTCGTGCTCGTGGTGGCCGGTCGTTCCATCACATTCATTTCCGGCGGATCAGGCAAGGGCAGGCAACTGGGCAGGGCGGAGGTCGACCAGCTTCGACGAATGGGCGAGGAAGAGCCATCGGGCGACCTGCCGGTGGCGAAGTTCCCGGCCGGTGACATTAACCAGATGAAGCGGGTTATCCGGATCTACGAGGCAAGCGGCTCGGTTCCGGTGACGGCGCGCCGGACTGGCCTCAGCAGGTCCCGGGTACGGGACAACCTCCGCTTCGGCCGCCTGCTTCAGAAGAGCGACGAGTACGAAATCGTCGATTGCTCCACCTGAGACAAAAGTGTCTCAGTTGATACAATTGTGTCCGGTATGGATTCCGGACAGGAAAAGCTCTTTCACGACGTGGCGAAGGCACTGGTCGCAAACCCGGGTGCCTCCACTTCCGGCATCGCCGAAACGGCCGGAGTAAGCCGCGCCACCCTTCATCGGGTCTTCGGTGACCGTGAGGCACTCGTCGAATCCGTCTACGGATGGCTTCTCGACCGCTGCGACCAGGTCTTCGACGAGGCAGGCATCGATGCCGGTGAAATCGAACCGGCTCTCGACCGCCTGATCGAGGATTGCTATCCCCTTGCCCAGTCCTACTGGCTGCTGACTGCCACCCCGAGCCTCGAGCGATCGGGTGACATCAGAGAGCGCCTGTTGAAACAGGACGGCCGGCTCGAGAGGTTCTTTGCCCGTGGTCAGGCAGAAGGGGTATTCCGTCCCGACCTCTCTCCGAAGTGGATGTCCTACTCCTTCGGGGGTCAGGTCATTTCTGCCTGGTATCTGGTCGAAGGCGGCTACGCCGGAGAGTTGGAAGTACCCCGTCTGATTCGCGAAGCCACGTTCGGCGGACTTACCGCGAGAGAAAAATGATGGTCGAGACAGGCGCTTCGCATCCCCGCCGCTGGGCGATCCTCGCAGTGATCTGTTCTTCACTTCTCGTTGTGGTCATTGACGTGACAGTGCTGCATGTGGCGGCACCGGCGATCTCGAGTGACCTCGACCCGACCGCGCTTCAGCTGCTCTGGATAATCGACGTCTATCCGCTGGTCGCGGCACCGCTGCTGATCGCATCCGGCGTGCTTGGCGACCGGTTCGGCCGAAAGCGGATGCTGATCGCGGGCATGGGCGTCTTCGGTCTGGCCTCCCTCGCCGCCACCTTCGCTCCTACCGCCGAGACCCTGATCGCCGCACGGGCTCTTCTTGGCGTGGGCGGGGCGATGATCATGCCGCCGACGATGTCGATCATCCGCGACGTCTTCCGTGACAGGGATGAGCGGGTACGCGCGGTCGGAATCTGGAGCGCCGTCAGTGCCGGTGGAGCCGCGGTCGGACCACTGGTCGGCGGATTCCTGGTCGAACACTTCTGGTGGGGGGCGGTGTTCCTGATCAACGTCCCGATCGTCCTGATCATCATCCCCGTGGCGCTGCGGCTGCTGCCCGAGAGCCGGGCAGCGGAACCGCCGCCGTGGAACGGACTCGCTGTTGCTGCGACGGTGATCGGGATCCTCGGCATCGCCTTCGGCTTCAAGGAAGGTGCCCGCTACGGATTTATCGACCCCAAGGTTCTCGCTTCGCTCCTGATCGGCTTCGGCAGCCTCATCTGGTTCACTCGAAGTCAGTTGCGCGCCCCGAAGCCGCTACTCAACGTCCGCCTGTTCACCCGCCCTGAATTCAGCGTCGCGGTGGGCTGTGTGCTGCTTTCGATGTTCGGCTTGGTCGGCATCGAGTTCTTTGGCGCCCAGTACCTGCAGCTGGTTCTGGGACTCGGTGCTTTCGAGGCGGCGATCCGACTGCTGCCGCTGATGCTCTCGACGCTGGCCGGAGGCCTGCTCGCTGCCAGGGTGCTGCGCCACCTCGGCACCCGCTGGACGATTTCGCTGGGGCTTGCGGGAACCGGAATAGGCCTGATCCCGATGCTGGCCCTCGGACTGTCTGATCAGTACTACCTCCTCTGGCCGAGCTTCCTGGTTATCGGTTTCACCCTCGAGGTGGCTCTGGTCGCTGCCAATGACGTGATCATCTCGTCCGTGCCTGCCGACGAGGCCGGTCAGGCCGCGGCGATCGAAGAGACCGCCTACGAGCTCGGTGGCGGATTCGGAGTAGCGGTGCTCGGATCGATTCTTGCGATCGTCTACACCTCCCAGATAGGGTCGATCGAAGGGGTAAGCGCGGTTGGCATTGCCAATGCCGAGGAATCGCTTTCCAGGGCGCTCGAGATCGCCGAGCGCATGTCCAGCACGGTGGCCGACCCATTGATCGAGACCGCGAAACTGGCCTTCATGTCCGGTTACCACACGGCCATCGCCGTCTCGATCGCCCTGGTCGGAGCGAGCGCGGCCCTCGCGGCGTTCCTCCTGAGGCCGAGACCCGGCAAGTCGCTGAACACGCGGTAGTTGGTTCGGCTCACTTGCCGGCGCGACCGTCTCGACTCCGATGCCGGAGCAGAGATCGTCGGACCGTTAGGGTTCAGGGACCTGTCACGAACCTCAAAGAACCAGTCAAGGAGTCCCCTATGGCATACGAAGTTCCCGATCTTCCCTACGCGTACGACGCCCTCGAGCCGCACATAGACGAGGCAACCATGAAGGTGCACCACGACAAGCACCATCAGGCCTACGTCGACAAGGCCAACGCCGCGCTCGAAGGTACCGAGTGGGCCGACAAGGACGTCGAGGATGTCCTCAAGGACCTCGGTTCGCTTCCGGCTGACAAGCAGGGCCCCGTCCGCAACAACGCTGGCGGCCACTACAACCACTCGCTGTTCTGGGAGATGCTCTCTCCCGATGGCGGAGGCGCCCCCTCGGGGGAGCTGGCAGAGGCGATCGACGCCGCTTTCGGTTCGTTCGATGACTTCAAGGACGCCTTCAAGAACGGCGGGATCGGCCAGTTCGGTTCCGGCTGGGTCTGGCTGGTCAAGGACGGCGACGGGGTCGCAGTTGTTTCAACCCCGAACCAGGATTCGCCGATCTCCGACGGCAAGACTCCGCTTCTCGGTGCCGACGTCTGGGAGCACGCTTACTACCTGAAGTACCAGAACCGCCGTCCCGATTACCTGGACGCGTTCTGGAACGTCGTCAACTGGGATTACGTAGCGGAGCGTTTCGCCGCCGCCTGATCCCGGAAGCACGATCAGCGGAGCCCGCCCATCCGTTCGTGGATTCGTTGGGCGGGCGGGTTTTCAGTGGCGGCCCGGCGCAGTCCGGGCCGCTGCTTTTTCCGGGCGAAGCTCGCCGACCAAGTGGTTCTGTAGCCTGATCTGCCCATGATCGGTCTACCCACCAGGACCGCGGTCCTTCCAATCCCGCCCAAGCAGCTCTTTTTTCTCACGCTGCTCCTGATCGCCGGGCTCGGTGCCCTGATCTCCGGTTGTGGTGGTGACGACTCCTCCGGCGATGACGTCG
The DNA here is from genome assembly GCA_020438355.1 of Solirubrobacterales bacterium. Taxonomy (GTDB): domain Bacteria; phylum Actinomycetota; class Thermoleophilia; order Solirubrobacterales; family 70-9; genus 67-14. Next base: position 14,272 of record JAGQUT010000027.1, read on the forward strand.
CCCGCGGAGCGCCTTCGGCATCGGACTTCCCCCAGGTGGAGGGCAAGACGATCGACGAGCTTCTCAACGAGCAGACCCCCAGCGACAAGGTCATCTCTCCGGCCGCGGTGGCCTTCGAGACGGGAACGAACCGTTACCCCTTCGGCGTTTTCAACGTTGATCGCAGCCAGGTCGAGGATGCGGATGTGGCCCTCTACTTCGCCAAGTCACCGCAGTCCCCGGTCGAGGGACCGCTCCCGGCCGAGGTGGTTTCCCTGGAGACCAAGCCCGCTTACCGCTCCAAGGGCGCCGGAACGGCCGGCGAGGCGAGCAGCTTTTATTTGACAGATGTGAAGTTCGACCGCAGCGGTCCCTGGCTCGGGATAGCGATGATCAAGACCGAGGACGGGTTCGAGGCGGCCCGGGTTACGCCAAGCCCGGTCGTCGGGCAATTCCCCTATGTCGCAAAGGTCGGCGAGAAGGCTCCAGAGGTCAGCACCCTGACCCCGGAGGATGTCGGCGGCGACCTTTCGAAGATCGACACCCGCCAGCCTCCGTCGAGCATGCATGGCGATGACTTCAAGGACGTCGTCGGCAAGAAGCCGGTAGTCCTGATCTTCGCGACCCCGGCGCTCTGCCAGTCGCGGGTCTGCGGCCCGGTGGTTGACGTGGCCGAGCAGGTCAAGGATGAAACCGGCGACGGCGTCGTCTTCATCCACAACGAGGTCTACAACGACAACGATCCCAGCAAGGGCATCCAGCCCCAGCTCACCGCTTTCGGTCTCCAGACGGAACCGTGGATCTTCCTGATCAACAAGGACGGGACGATCGAGAAACGGATCGAGGGCGCGATCGGCGCCGAAGAACTTCGAGCTGCGGTCGAGCAGCTCAAGCAGAAGAACGGCGTCTAGGCGGCTACTGGGTTTCGAGCGGAGTCCAGGACTCCGCCGTCTCTGACGGGCCGGGCTCGCGTGGCGGAGGGGTGTTGTCCTGGGTCCGGGCGGGCCTCGCCTCGTCCGGCAGGTGAAGCATCTCGCCGCGCGGATCCTTCGGGGGTATCTTGCTCATCGCCCGTTCGGTCATCGCTGTGATCGTGAGACTCGGGTTGACCCCGGGATTGGCGGGGACGGCGGAGCCGTCGCAGACCATCAGGTTCTCGTAGCCGAATACATGGTTGTCGAGATCGATGACTCCGGTCTCGGGGCTGTGGCCGACCACGGCACCCCCGAGGATGTGGGCGGTCGTCGGAATGTTGAACAGCGACTCGCCGAACGAGACCTGCGGAATCCCGCCGGTCTTCTTCGCGAACCACTGGGTCGCGTCCTCGGCCGCCTGAATGAAGGTCGGGTTGGGCCGCTCCGGATCCTGCTCGGTCTGGATGCGAACGCCCTTGCCGAACTTCTTCTTGACCGGCTTGAGCCGCATCGCCGAGTCAAGGGACTGCATCACGAGAAGGATCACGGTGCGCTGTGACCAGTGACGGGGGTTAAAGAGCAGCTTCATCGTGTCGACCGGACGGCGGAGCATCGCCCCCAGGAACTTGATCGGCCGGGTAAGACGGTTGCCGTTCCCGGTGTACATCGTGAAGGTGCGGCTCATGACGTCGCCCGCCTTGCCGTAGGTCACCACCTCAATGTGGGTGTCCGGATCCGGATAGATGCTGGACGTGATCGCGACCGACTCGCTGAAGTCACGGGCATCGTCGCGGGTCGTCACGGCCTGAATCGATTCCGAGTTGGTCCGGACCACGTGGCCGACCCGGGGGGAGAGGTTCGGAAGATCGCCGTTGTGGAGGCAGTTGGCGAGCAGCTTGTTGGTGCCAAGGGCACCGGCCGAGAAGATGACCCCGCCGGCCGTCATCTTCTTGCGGCGGTGACGGAGCACGGCACCGGAGCGGTCGGTCATCAGCTCGAAGCCGTCGGTTCCGTCGCCGGCCGGACCGAGCGGCTTGACCGATGTGACCTCCCGGCCGGGGAAGACCTTGACCCCGAGCTTCTCGGCGAAGTAAAGGTAGTTCTTGACCAGGGTGTTCTTGGCCCCGTAGCGGCAGCCGACCATGCAGGAGCCACACTTGATGCAGCCGGTGCGCTCCGGCCCTTCGCCCCCGAAGTAGGGGTCGTTGACGGTCTTGCCGTACTCGCCGAAGTAAACGCCCACCTGGGTGTTCGAGTAGGTCCCGTCGGCTCCGATCTCTTCGCCGTACTCGTGAAGGAGCGCGTCGGCCGGGCCCGTGTCCCGGTAGAGAGTGACTCCGAGCATGCGCTCGGCGGTGCGGTAGTGAGGTCCGAGCTCGACTTCCCAGTCGGCGAGACCGTCCCACTGCGGATCGGTGTAGAAGGCGGGACGGGGGCGGTAGAGAGTGTTGGCGTATCCGAGGCTGCCTCCACCGACGCCACAACCAGAAACGACCATCACGTCCTTGAACATCGACATCCGCATGATTCCGCGGAGTCCGAACTTGGGCAACCAGAAGTACCGGCGCAGGTTCCAGGCGGTCTTGGCGAAGTCCTTGTCCTCGAAGCGACGACCGACTTCGATGACGGCGACCTTGTAGCCCTTCTCGGCAAGCCTTAGTGCCGAGACGCTGCCACCGAATCCGGAACCGATGATCACCCAGTCGTAATCGTGAGCCATGGCAGACAAGTGTAACCGACACGACGCGTTGTCAATTGGTGCCGCCCGAAGTCAGCCCGGCGGCCCCGCTGGAGGCCGGAGCCAGCAGATGGCGCAGGCAAGGCATTTCATCCGATTTGGATGAGGACCCTAAACCGAAACCTTCGCCGAATGATTGGTTTAGAGTGTCCGGATGGCCTGCCCCGCTTACGGGCGGGGAAAGTAAATGTCAAGGAGAGAGATGAAGCAACGTTTGGGAGTAATCGTCGGCATTCTCGCCGCATTCCTGGTGGGGTCGTTCGCGATCGCCGGCCCGGCATCGGCTGAGGATCCCGGAACCGTCAAGCTGCAGAAGCAGGCGAACAAGGCCGCCAAGAAGGCCAAGGCGACCTGCAAGAAGGCTAAGAAGGCAAAGGGCAAGGCCAAGGCGAAGGCCAACAAGCGCTGCAAGTCAGCCAACAAGGCTGCCAAGAAGGCCAAGGGCAAGCTTAAGAGTTACAACGCCCAGTTCTTCGACGTCTGCAAGTTCGGCTGCAAGTACCGGACGATCCAGCAGGGCGTTGACGCCGCCGGCAAGTGGCAGGCCAAGAACAAGGGCCGTGCCGCAACCGTTCGTGTCCAGCCGGGCACTTACAAGGAAGGCGTGCTTGTCCACGGCAAGCGCCAGGGCTACAACTTCAAGAACCTCACCATCATGGGTGTGACCAAGGGCAAGGTTTCCAACCCGAACGCCCGCGCGGTCATCCTCGAGGGTGAAGGCGCCCTCACTGACATGAAGGCCTCTCCGACCTGGCGCCCGGGCGACGCAACCACGCAGGCCGCCCAGAACGCCATCGAGGCGATCAGCACGGTCGGCGTGAAGATGAAGAACATGTGGGCGAGGCACTACCTCAACAACACTTTCTTCGTCCATGCCTCAAACGTCGAAGCTGACGACGAGTACTGCGCCGACTACGTGATGGACAACCTCGTGTCGTCCGACACCCGCGCTTACGGCCTCTTTGCCCGTAACTGCTTCGGCGGCAAGATCATCAACTCCGAAGGCTGGGGCCACGGCGACTCCACCGTCTACATCGGCGAGACCCCCTGTGATGAGTGGGACTGGTCGAACAAGGACGAGGTCAACGAGCCTTGCCAGGCCAAGCCGAAGTGGACACTGGTCAAGAACATCAAGGCCTGGGGCAACCCGCTCGGTTACTCCGGCACCAACTCGAAGTACGTGAAGATCACTGACTCGATGTGGTTCAACAACGGCGCCGGCATCGTGCCGAACACTCTCGACTCCGAGAAGTTCGAGCCGACCGGTGACCTCATCATCGAGAACAACGACATCATGTGGAACAACTACAACTACTACCAGCCCGATTCCGGCTACAACAACGTAATCGGCAACGGTAACCCGATCGGCGTGGGCGTCATGCTCTACGGCTCGGATGGGGTCACGGTCCGGAACAACCGGATCTTCGGTCAGGAGAAGTGGGGCGCTGCCACCTTCTCGGGTCCGGAACTGTTCGGGGTCAACGACGACGATGACGCCAAGAACCTGAACAACAAGTTCATCGACAACCAGATGGGTCGTAACGGCGAAGACGAGAACGCTCTCGACTTCTTCAACGACTTCTCCGGTGGAGGCAACTGCTGGTCCGGCAATACTGCCGCGGGTGACGTGACTTTCGCCCCGGGCAACGGTTCGGTCCCGATCAGCACGATCTACCCAGCCTGCCCACAGGCCGAGGTGCTGAACACCCCGGCGGTTCTGTCGTTCAACTTCG
>JAGQUT010000028.1:0-2811 GCA_020438355.1 Solirubrobacterales bacterium
CGGGACGACGGGTGTCGAGTGCTCCGGACGCCGCCCGGTAGAGAGTGAGGAAGCCCTCGATCCTCTGCCTGGCCTCGGGTGCCATCTGGGGCGACTCGAGTGAGGCTTCGCAGGCGCTGACCATGTCGAGCTTCCTCCGCTTCGAGATCTGGGTGAGGCGGGCAAGGTCGAGGGATCGAAGTTCGGTCGGCGGCCTCATCAGCGCCCGGGTCACTGCGCGGGCGTCGGTCGGATCGGTCAGGGCGCGAAGCCAGGCGATGGTGTCTCTGACCTCGGGCTGGCGAAAGAGCGCCGCGCCACCTCCCGGCCGGGCGGGGATTCCTCTTTCGGCCAGGGCACCGACGATGCTGACTCCCTGTGAGTTGACGTCGGGCACGGCGATCGCGAGCTCCTCCGGAGGGGTGCCGGAAGCGATCTGCAGCTCAACCTCGCGCGCCGCGGCCTGGGCTTCCGCTCGCGGGGATGCCGGGCGCCAGTAGCGAACCGAGCCTTCGTCGCCACGCGCCTCCCATGCCCCCTCGGGCAGCGGGCCGCCGCCAAGCACTGCCCGGGCCGCGGTGATCCTGACCTCGCTCATGCGCCAGGCCTCGTCGAGAGTGAACTCTTCGGGTGAGGGGAAAGCGGCAAGAAATCGCTGCTCGGCTCCCGCGCCGTAAATCGCTCTCGACGGGTCGATCGCGGCGACGACGCTTTCGGGTCCGGCTGCGGCCAGGCTCTCCAGCAGTCCGGCGCGGGCGGGATGGAGGTCCTCGAGTTCGTCGATCACCAGGTGGGGGAATCGGGCGACCACTTCTCCGGCGAACTCCGGGTCCGCGAGCAGCTCGGCCGCAATGCCCGGAAGCACGTTGCGGTCGAGCAGGTCTGCCGCGGCGAGGATACGGTCGTGAACGTCGATCAACTCAGCCAGGTCACCGCCGTCATCACCTTCCCTCTTGGCCCTGTCGATCGCGACCAGCAGCTCTCGCAGCAGGCCTGCCGGGTTGCCGCGGATCTCGTGATGCCTCAGTGGCAGCTCGTCGACTCGGGCGAGCAGCATCGCCAGCCGCTCTGCCGCTCCGATCACCTCGAAAGACGGGCCGAGGCCGGCCTCGATCGGCCGGTGTCGGAGGATCTCTTCGGCGAGTACCTCCCAGGTGAAAACCGAAAGTGCCTCGTATGGGCCCGGAAGGTCCGCCTCGAGTCTGGCCCTGTGGGCAGCAGCCGAGCGATCCGTGGAAGTGATGACCGCTACCCGTGACGGATCGAGAACGTCCCCGGCGGATCCGCGGGAAAGATGCAGCACCCGCTCCCGGAGTGCGGTGCTCTTGCCGGTGCCGGCCCCACCGCGGATGAGCAAAGCACCTCCACCATGAGTTCTCACCCTCTCAAGGCCGGGACCGGGTTCGCGATCGGCTCCGGCTCTCTTCTGGGAATCACTCACACCTTCAAGTTACCCGAGAAAAGGCCTGGCCCCACGCTGCCCGACCAGGCTTTGCCTCTAGCATGTCGCGGGTGAACCAACTGCCCCCGGATCCCGCACTCGACGCCGACTGGACGGGAATCTGTCGTCGCATCGTCGAGGAGCAGAAGAAGCTCTTCGCCGAGTTCGACACGATGAAGAAGCGCGACAACTACGAAGGGATCGGCGAAGGCGGAGACCACGCGCTCGTCCTCGACCGCATGTGCGAGGACCTTGTCTTCACCGAGCTGGAAAACCTCGCGGACTCGGGTGCGGCCGCATTCACAGCAATTTCGGAGGAACGGGGAACCGTCACCTTCAACGAGGGCGGCAACGTATGGGTGGTGATCGATCCGATCGACGGCTCGCTCAACTTCAAGCGTACGATTCCCCGCCACAGCCTCTCGATCGCGGTTGCCACAGCACCGAACATGGCGGCGGTCGAATTCGGGTACGTCTATGACTTCGGAACTGACGAAGAGTTCCTTGCCCAGTCCGGCGAGGGTGCCTACCTGAACGAGGAGCGCATTCAGCTTGAGGGCAGGGAGGGCCTGGAAGTCGTCGGAGTCGAGGGCTCTGATCCAGCCCAGCTGGCACCGATGCTCGAGAAGCTGGCCGGCAAGGTCTACCGGGTTCGGTGTGTTGGTTCTCTTGCGATTTCGATCGCCTCGGTTGCGGCCGGGCGCTTTGACGGGCTCGCCTTCCCTCACCTTTCGCGGTCGGTCGACGTTGCTGCTGCACAGCTGATCGCAAGGGAGGCGGGCGCCCTGGTCGATCTCGGTGACGGCGGTCTTAGCGAAGTGGGGCTAGCTCTCGAGGAGCGTTTCCCGGTCACCGTTGCCGCCAGTGGTGACGGTCTGGACACTCTCGTCTCGACCAGAACCGTCGGCTGATCCACCGACTTTCGGGTCCGAACACGAACACCCGATCGTTCTTTCCGGCGCCGCACGGCACCTTTCAATGCTTGAGGTCCAGACTTTCCCCTTTGGAAAGCGGAATAACGGTGCGTGACGCAGGTCACACCAAAAAAGAACATGTGTTCGTGTGTCGTTGCTACACTTCAAACATCCTTAGAAGTAAGTAATCTAATTTCAACAACAAAGGACGCACTGATCCAGATGGCCGAAGCCAAGAAGACCACCAAGAAGACCACTTCCAAGAAGACCGCCGCGAAGAAGCCGGCTGCGACGAAGGCAACCAAGCCCCGCACCGCTACCCAGCTCCGCGCCGAGGCCGAGAAGAAGGCCGTTCACGCCGCCAGGCTCGATGCCGAGAACGCCAAGAGCCGTCTCGAAGAAGTTCAGGAGACCGCCGTCGAGTACGCCCGCAAGGGTGTTGACGTGCCGGTAGGCGCCGCCCTCAACCTCGCTGAC
>JAGQUT010000028.1:2820-18557 GCA_020438355.1 Solirubrobacterales bacterium
CGTCCAGCAGCGGATCCCCGAGAAGGCAGTCTCGCTGATCTTTGCCCTGCTCCTGATCGGCGTCGGTATTGAGATGGTGATCGGCTGATGGACATCGCGGTCGCATGCCTGGTCTGTTTCGTCGGCGGAATAGTGGCTGGCCTGATCGGAGTTGGTGGCGGTGTCGTCTTCGTCCCCGCGATGACCATCCTGCTCTCCAAGGGGCAGGTCGAAGCGGAAGCAACCTCGCTCCTGATGATCGGCCTGGTCTCGATCGTCGGCACCTGGCGGCAGATGCGCTACGGAAACGTCAACCTCAGGGATGCCGCGGTGATCGGCCTGCTCTCGCCGGTGGGAGTTCTGATCGGCGTAGTGGTCGCCAACACGGTCCCCGAACGGGCGCTCCGGATCGGCTTCGCCCTGCTTGCTTTCTACATGGCCTGGCGACTGCTCAAGCGGGTCTTTGCGAAGTCCGACCCTCCGGCGAGCGAAGTCGAGATTGCCGCGCCCGAACCGGGCCAGTGAAGACCGGAATCCGTCCCCGGGGCGGCCCTTTCATCCCGGTCGGTGAGATCACTCTGAGGGCATCCCGATCCTCCGGTCCCGGCGGCCAGCATGCGAATGTGACCGCCTCGCGTATCGAAGCGGTCTTCCAGGTCGAGGATTCCCTGTCGCTCAACGAGAACGAGAAGACGAGGATCATCCGGAAGCTCGGCCCGGTCGTGACCGCGGTCAGCCAGGACGCACGCTCCCAGACCCGAAATCGCGACCTCGCCCTGGAGAGACTGGAATCAAAACTGGCCGGAGCGCTTGCGGTCCCCCGTCGCAGGCGGCCAACCAGGCCGACCCGCTCATCGAAGGCGAAGCGGCTCGAATCCAAACGCCAGCATTCCGAGAAGAAACGAACCCGGAGGCGCCCCGATCCCGACGAGTGATGTCAGAACCGACTCGCGGTCCCGACCTTCCTTGAGCATCCTGTCCAACACCTAACCTCAGAGAGCTACCGGCCAGGCAGGAAAGGAGACCACTCGTGCACGAAATCAAGTGCCCGCATTGCGGGAAAGCCTTCAACATTGACGAGGCCGGTTACGCGGAGATCCTCACACAGGTTCGTGACGAAGCCTTCGACAAGGCCATCCACGAACGCCTGGAACTCGCCGAAAAGGAGAAGCAGACAGCCGTGGAGCTGGCCGAGGCCAAGATTGCCAGCGATCTCAAGGAGGCCGCCGCCGAGAAGGACCTCGAGATCGAACGGCTCAGGGAGGAATTGAAGACCAGCGCCGAACTGGCCCAGGCCAAGGCCACCGGAGAACTGAAGGATGAGTCGGCGCGGAAGGAAGCCGAAATCGAGCGCCTCAAGGCGGAACTCGATAAGGCAGATGTGGAGAGCAAGCTGGCTCTCAAGGAGGCCTTGACCGAGGTCGAGAAGCAGCGTGACGATCTGGAGCGAAAGCTCGATTCCCGAGACACCGAGCAGGCGCTGCTCGAGAAGTCGCTCAAAGAGAAGTACGAGACCCAGATCAAGGACCGTGAGCAGGAGATCGAACGCCTGAGGGACATGAAGGCGAAGCTTTCAACCAAGATGGTTGGCGAGACCCTCGAGCAGCACTGCGAGGTCGAGTTCAACAAGATCAGGGCGGCTGCCTTCCCCAATGCCCACTTCGCCAAGGACAACGACGCCAGTGGTGGAACCAAGGGCGACTTCATCTTCCGCGAGTCAGATGAATCCGGGACCGAATTCGTCTCGATCATGTTCGAGATGAAAAACGAGCTGGACGAGGGGTCCAACAAAAAGAAGAACGAGGATTTCTTCAAGAAGCTCGACGAGGATCGGAAGAAGAAAGGCTGCGAGTACGCGGTTCTGGTCTCGCTGCTCGAGCCCGAGAACGAGCTCTACAACACCGGCATCGTCGACGTTTCCCACCTTTACCCGAGGATGTACGTGGTTCGGCCGCAGTTCTTCATTCCGATCATCACCTTGATCCGGAACGAAGCCCACAAGACCCTGAAGCTCAAGTCGGAGCTGGCGCAGGTGAAGGCACAGAACGTCGACATCACGAACTTCGAAGAGCAGATGGAGGAGTTCCGGAAGGGCTTCTCCAGAAACTACGACCTGGCTTCCCGGCAGTTCGAAGATGCAATTGGCGAAATCGACAAGTCGATCCGGAACCTGGAGAAGACCAAGACCTCGTTGCTCAAGTCGGCCAACAACCTGCGACTTGCGAACGACAAGGCCCAGGACGTGACGATCAAGAAGCTGACCCGAGGCAACCCGACCATGACCGCGAGGTTCAAGGAAGCAGCCGAGGGCAGGGAGGTCGCTGAACTGGAAGCGCCTCCAGACTCCGAAGCGACACCTGACTGATCTCGGGAAGTTCTCCCCCGAACCTTCCGGGCACGGCTAAGGTTCCGCGCATGAATACAGAGATCCGTCATAACCCTGGTTTTGCAATTGCCCGATGCACTCTCGCCGGCGGCGAGCAGTTGAGGGCCGAGTCCGGCGCGATGGCAGCCACTTCCGCCGGCGTCGAGGTCGAGGCCAAGGTGCAGGGCGGACTGATGAAGGGACTGAAGAGATCGGTCCTCGGCGGTGAATCACTCTTCATGACGACCCTGACCGCACCGTCCGGGGGAGGCTGGGTGGACGTAGCCGCAAACCTGCCGGGAGACGCGGTGGTGCTCCCCGTCGGTGAAGAGCTCTACCTGACCCGCGGTGCCTACCTGGCCTCGGAGGCCAGCGTCGAGATCGACACCAAATGGGGCGGCTTCAAGAACATCGGCGGTGGCGAAGGTGGCTTTCTGATCCGCGCCACTGGCGGCGGTGACGTGGTCGTCTCCTGTTACGGCGCAATCGACCGGGTGGAGCTCGCGCCGGGCGAACAGATCGTTGTCGACTCCGGCCACCTCGTCGCTTTCGAGCCGAGCGTCGAGTACAAGACGCGCAAGGCCTCGAGCGGCATCATGAACACCCTCAAGAGCGGTGAGGGTTTCGTGATGGAGTTCACCGGTCCGGGCGTAATCCACACCCAGACCCGCAACCCGGACTTTCTGGTCACCTGGCTGACCGAGGTTCTGCCCTTCACCCGCGCATAGCGCGTACCGGCGCCTAGGTCAGGCCGTGCTCCAGCGCGGTCTTGACCTGGGCGTCGAGTGCGTTCAACCGGTAGAGGGCGATCGCTTCGGCGGAAGGAAAGTTCCTCAGCCGGAGCGCGTCGGTGCCGTGATGACACATCACCGTTGAGAGCAGGGCGTCACGCTCGGCGGTCCCGAGGCCGGCCCGATCGCTCGCCGCTCCTATGAGTTCGGCCCCGATCTGAAGGTGACCGAGGGTCCGGCCCCTTTCACTCAAACCGATCTCGGCGCCGTAGGTGAACTCTCCGGTCTTTCCGATGTCGTGGATCAGGGCGGCGGCCATCAGCAGGTCCGAGTTCAGCTTCGGGTGGAGGACGCAGGTCTCGGTCACGAGGGTCCCGACCGCAACGGTGTGTTCGGAAAGGCCGCCGATGTAGGCGTGATGCCCGGCCCTGGTGCAGGGAGCGAGGCGGAACTCCTCTGCGGTTTCTCCGGTGAACAGCAGTTCTTCCACGACAGCCCGGTAGCCGGGATGGTGGACCTCCCTCGAAAGGTGTTCGAGGAAGCCCTCCAGCTCTTCCCGGTCGCGGTATGCGGTCGGCAGAAAATCAGCCGGGTCGACTTCTGTCGGGTCGACCTTCCTGACATCCTCGAGCTCGGCCGAGAGCTGCCCCCGGAATTGCTCGACACGCCCCTTGACCGCGATCACGTCGCCGCGCTCGAAACTGATCCCGATCCGGTCCATGTCCCGAAAGATCCGGGCGGGCAGGGAACCGCTCCGGTCTCTCAGCTCCAGCGCCAGGTACGCCGAACCGTTCTTCGCCGTCAGCCTGTCCTTGCGGGCGCAGGCGTAGCGGCCCGTGAAGTTCTGGCCGGGCGCGAGCTCGACCAGCGGGGTTCCGTTTCTGGTGCCTGCTTCCATCTTCCACATCCTGACTCATGCGGATGACCTCACGGCAGGCGGGTCGCCACTTGCCGGTCCGGGACAAGCCGGCGCGGCGGGTCGGCTACATTGAACCTATGGACCAACTCCGTTGGGAGATGAACCCGCCGAAGCTGCGCGACCCGATCATGGTCTGCGCCTTCCGCGGATGGAACGATGCGGCGAACGCCGCATCGGCAGCCCTGGAGACCCTCGCGGACTCGCTTGAAGTCGATGTCCTGGCCGAGGTAGACCCGGAGGATTTCTACGATTTCCAGGCGAGCCGCCCGACGATCCGGCTGGTCGAGGGAGCCCACCGGAGGATCGACTGGCCCTCCAACACCTTTATCGCCGCCCGGGCCCAGGGTGCCGATCGCGACCTGGTTCTGCTTGACGGAACGGAACCGAACCTGAAGTGGCGCACTTACTCGGAGATGGTCGTCCAGGTTGCCGAACAGCTGGACGTGAAGCTGGTCGTAGTGCTTGGTTCACTGATCGCCGAGGTCGCTCACACCCTCCCGGTTCCGATCACCGGGGTCGCCACCGATGAGGCGACTGTCCGCAGCCTCGAGCTTGAACGCTCCGATTACGAGGGTCCGACCGGCATCGTCGGCGTCATCCATGACCGCTGCCGGGCGGCGGGGCTGCCGTCGGTTTCGATCTGGGCCGCCGTTCCCCATTACGTCGCCGCGGTCCCCAACCCGAAGGCCGCCCTCGCCCTGAGCGAGAAACTCGAATCGATCACACGGGTCGCCGCAGACATCTCGGGACTCGAAGACGAAACGATGTCCTACGAGGAACAGATCGGCCGTGCTGTCGCCGCCGACCCCGAGGTCGAAGAACTGGTCGAGAGGATCGAGACCGAGCAGCGAAACCGGCGTGGCCCCGAACTCGATGTGCCGAGCGGCGACGCCCTGGCGATGGAGTTCCAGCGTTTCCTGAAGAACCGCGACACCGACTGACTCTCCCCCGGACGTGCCCTGGTCAGGCTTCGGCGGCCGGGCAGACCAGTTTGAAGTCGCACCAGCCACAGACCGAAGGTGACGGCCTCGGCTCGAAGTCCTGACCGAGCACTCCCTCGCCAACCTCAAGGACCGTTCGTTCGACCCTTTCGCGGTCATCCGGCGCGGACTCGACCTCGACCTTTTCCCCTTCGAGAACGTAGTAGTAGCTGCCCGCCTCCGGCTCGATGCCCCAGGCTTCCCTGGCTCCGAGCCGGTAGAGGGCCAGCTGGATGTCGCCGCCGTGACGGGAAGAGTCGACCCGCTGGCCGGTCTTGTAATCAATCACCTCGAACTCGCCGTCGGGCTTCCGGTCAACCCGGTCGACCCGCCCCCTGAGGAAGTGGGGGCCGACCTTGAATTCGAACTGGCGCTCGAGGAAAGCAGGTTCGGAATCGGAACTCTCTTCACTTCTCCAGTAGGCGCGCATCGCGTCCCGGGCCCGGTCGAGGAACTGGAGTTCATCGTGGCTGTCGCCGAAGCCGCCGCGGCGCCAGCCCTCGTCCAGCATTGCCATCAATCTTCTCTCGCCGTCCGGGACCGGCCGGCCAACGTCGAGTTCCAGCTCGTGGAATCGCTGGAGCACGTTGTGGATCACGATCCCGAATCGCATGTTCACCGTTGGCGGGGTCGGTATGCCGAAGACCCGGGCGAACTTGTACTTGAGCGGGCAGGTGAGATACATGTCGAGGTCGGTTGCCGAAAGCCTCAGATCTTCTCCCCGACGCGGCAGGAAGGCATCGAGCGAAGGTTCGGTGCGGGAGTCGGCCATCCCCTGGCGCATACCCCGCTCGCGCTCGTTGGCCAGCAGGTAGGGATCAAGGGTGGAGGCGTCCAGTTCGGCGAGCTGCTCGGGGGTGGCGATCTGGGCCAGCAGCCCGTTGACCGCCTCGATCGCTTCCTTGCCGCTGGCTCCGTCATCCCGCTGGGCGAGCGCGGCCAGCTTGAGCAGTTCCAGATACCTCGCCACCGCCCGGTTCACGTCGATCGCGGTGTCCAGACGAGGTTCGTTCAGCTCCGAGCCGGCTTTCCAGGAGGCCTCCATGACTTCCGACAGCATCGAACGGTAGGTGGCCGCCACGTCTTCAGCCGGACCGAAGAGTTCCTCCTCGTGAATCTCTTCGAGGCCACCCGTCGCTTCGAGGATCGCTGCGACGGGATCAGGCTCGGCGTCCCCTGCTCTCGAAAGGACGACTTCCTCGCGGGCCGAGGTGAGTGCGGTGGCGATCGCCACCCGGGCGGTCTCGGGTCCGCCGGGATGGGTCGGGTCACCGCCGATCCCGGGGCCGGGAGTCCGGATGATGCCGAAGGGCCGTTCGAGCCCGAGTACCCAGATCCGCGTCCACTCCCCACCTTTGAGCATGTCGAGGTTGACCACGGAGACTGCGCCCACCCCCGGCAGGTTCGAGCCACCCGCCGGCTCCAGCCCGCCTTCCGCCAGCGCTTCAAGGAAGACGGTGAACTCCCTGACCGAGGCGTTCGGGTCGCGGCGGGAGTAGTCGGTTGCGATCTCTGCCAGCCTCGAAAGGCCGAGCAGGCGCTCTGCGGTCTCGGGCCTCGCCGCGAACAGTCGCTGACGCCGGAATCCGATCCGTTCGATCAGGCGCCTCACATAGGCGTCGGGTCGACGGGTATCGAGTGCCCCTGACGCCGCCCGGTAGAGAGTGAGGAAGCCCTCGATCCTTTGTCTGGCCTCGGGGGCCATCTGGGGCGACTCGAGAGAGGCTTCGCAGGCGCTGACCATGTCGAGCTTTCTCCGCTTCGAGATCTGGGTGAGGCGGGCAAGGTCGAGGGATCTAAGTTCGGTCGGCGGCCTCATCAGGGCCCGGGTAACTGCCCTGGCGTCGGTCGGATCGGTGAGGGCGCGAAGCCAGGCGATGGTGTCTCTCACCTCGGGCTGACGAAAGAGCGCTGCGCCGCCACCGGGCCGGGCCGGGATTCCCCGTTCAGCCAGGGCCCCGACGATGCTGACCCCCTGGGAGTTGACGTCCGGGACGGCGATAGCCAGCTCCTCCGGAGGGGTACCGGAAGCGATCTGGAGCTCGACTTCGCGGGCCGCTGCCTGGGCTTCCGCTCGGGGGGACGCCGGCCGCCAGTAGCGAACCGAACCTTCATCACCCCTTGCCTCCCATGCCCCTTCGGGCAGCGGGCCGCTGCCCAACACTGCCCGGGCCGCCTTGATCCTGACCTCGCTCATGCGCCAGGCCTCGTCAAGTGTGAACTCTTCGGGTGAGGCGAATGCGGCTAGGAATCGCTGCTCGGCTCCCGAGCCGTAGATCGCTCTCGACGGGTCGATCGCGGCGACAACGCTCTCGGGTCCGGCTGCGGCCAGGCTCTCAAGCAGCCCGGCGCGGGCCGGATGGAGGTCCTCAAGTTCATCGATCACCAGATGGGGGAATCTCGCGATCACTTCTGCGGCGAAAGCCTGGTCCGTGAGCAGCTCGGCCGCGATTCCCGGGAGCACGTTCCGGTCGAGCAGGTCGGCCGCGGCGAGGATGCGGTCGTGGACCTCGATCAGCTCGGCCAGATCACCGCCGTCATCGCCTTCCCTCTTTGCCCTGTCGATCGCGACCAGCAGCTCTCGCAGCAGACCGGCCGGGTTGCCGCGGATCTCGTGGTGCCTCAGTGGAAGCTCGTCGACGCGGGCCAGCAGCATTGCCAGTCGCTCGGCCGCCCCGATCACTTCGAACGACGGGCCGAGGCCGGCTTCGATCGGCCGGTGCCGGAGAATCTCCTCGGCGAGTACCTCCCAGGTGAAGACCGAAAGAGCCTCGTACGGGCCTGGAAGATCGGCCTCCAGCCGGGCCCGGTGGGCGGCAGCCGAGCGGTCGGTGGAAGTAATGACCGCCACCCGGGATGGATCGAGGCTCTCACCTCCGTCAGATCCCCGGGAAAGGTGAATCACCCTTTCGCGGAGCGCAGTGCTTTTGCCGGTACCGGCCCCGCCGCGGATCAGGAGCGCCCCGCCGCCATGCCTTCTCACCCTCTCAAGGCCGGGACCGGGCTTCCGATCGGCTCCGGCTCTCTGGTGGGAATCGCTCACACCTTCAAGTTACCCGAGAAAAGACCTGACCCCGCGCTGCCCGACCAGGCTTTGCCTCTAGCATGTCGCGGGTGAGCCAACTGCCCCCGGACCCCGCACTCGACGCCGACTGGACGGGAATCTGCCGTCGCATCGTCGAGGAGCAGAAGAAGCTCTTCGCCGAGTTCGACACGATGAAGAAGCGGGACAACTACGAAGGCATTGGCGAGGGCGGCGACCACGCACTCGTCCTCGACCGTATGTGTGAGGATCTCGTCTTCGCGGAGCTGGAGAACCTTGCGGACTCGGGCGCGGCCGCATTCACCGCCATCTCGGAGGAGCGGGGAACCGTCACCTTCAACGAGGGCGGCAACGTCTGGGTGGTGATCGACCCGATCGACGGCTCGCTCAACTTCAAGCGGACCATTCCCCGTCACAGCCTTTCGATCGCGGTTGCCACCGCACCGAACATGGCGGCGGTGGAGTTCGGCTACGTCTATGACTTCGGAACCGACGAGGAGTTCCTTGCCCAGTCCGGCGAGGGTGCCTACCTGAACGAGGAGCGCATTCAGCTCGAGGGCCGGGAGGGCCTGGAAGTTGTCGGAGTCGAGGGCTCTGACCCCGCCCAGCTGGCACCCATGCTCGAGAAGCTCGCCGGCAAGGTCTACCGGGTGCGCTGCGTGGGTTCGCTTGCGATTTCGATTGCTTCGGTTGCCGCGGGCCGCTTCGACGGGCTCGCCTTCCCCCATCTCTCCCGGTCGGTTGACGTTGCCGCAGCGCAGCTGATCGCCAGAGAGGCTGGCGCCCTGGTCGATCTCGGTGACGGTGGCCTTAGCGAAGTCGGGCTTGCCCTCGAGGAGCGTTTCCCTGTCACCGTGGCCGCCAGTGGCGACGGTCTCGACACTCTGGTTTCGACCAGAACCGTCGGCTGATCCACCGACTTTCGGGTCCGAATACGAACATCCGATCGTTCTCTCTGGCGCCCTGCACGGCGCCTTTCACTACTCTCGACCCGATTTTTCCGCTTGACAAAGCGGATTTCGGGTGCGTGACGCAGGTCACACCGAAAAAGAACATGTGTTCGTGTTTGGTTGCTACACTTCAAACATCCTTAGAAGTAAGTAATCTAATTTCAACACAAAGGACTGACTGATCCAAATGGCCGAAGCCAAGAAGACCACCAAGAAGACCACTGCCAAGAAGACCGCCGCGAAAAAGCCGGCTGCGAAGAAGGCGACCAAGCCCCGCACCGCCGCCCAGCTCCGCGCCGAGGCCGAGAAGAAGGCCGTTCACGCCGCGAAGATTGACGCCGAGAACGCCAAGAGCCGCCTCGAGGAAGTTCAGGAGACCGCCGTCGAGTACGCCCGCAAGGGTGTTGACGTGCCGGTAGGCGCCGCCCTCAACCTCGCTGACCGCGTGTCGGAGACCATCGAGGACTGGACCGACCAGGCTTCCGCCGAGAAGAAGGTCAAGGGTTACCGTGCCGACCTGACCAAGACCCTGAAGCGCGCCGAGCGTCGTGGCGTGAGCACCCGCCGCAAGGCCACCACTCAGGCCAAGCGTCGTCGCAACAACCTCGAGAAGACCGTTCGCAAGCAGCGGAAGAACATCGAGAAGACCGTCAAGACGACCAACAAGGACGTCAACAAGCAGATCGAAGCCCGCGTGAGCGAAGTTTCCAAGCGCGCCAATCAGGTTCAGGCTGACGTCAGCAAGGTCGCCGAGGAGCAGGGCAAGAAGGCCCAGGAGCTCGTCAACAAGGTCACGGAGCAGCTTCAGGCGCTGGTCTAGACCAAACCGCTTAGCCCGGCTGCCGCTGGAGAACGGCAAACCGGAGAAGATCGGCTGACCTCATAACCTCGTCAGTCGATGTAGTACCTCTCCTCCCTCGCCAACGGCCCCTCCTCGGGGCCGTTGGTCTTTAAGGGGGTCCGCGAGAACACCGGTGGCCGGACCGGGTCGAGTCCGGGATTCGCTAGACGGCGTTGATGAGAAGCGCGATGGTGGCGCCGAGGTAGATCAGGAAACCGGTTGCTGTCAGGCCGCGACGGACTTTGGCCGCCCTTGAGACGGCGGCGATGCCGTAGATGAACAGGGCTGAGGCCAGCAGCACGCCGATCAACGTGAAGGTGTCGGCCCTCGACCTGAGTTCGTCGGCTGCCGCGAACTCCTCGTCTGCCCGGGCGGCCAGTTCGTCTCCTTCCGCGTAGAAGGGCTGGAAGTAGGCGGGGTTCGCTCCGGCAAAGGGAGAGAACTCGTTACCGTTGCTCTTTTCCCAGGCGATGATCCCCCGGCGAAGGTCCGGGCTGAGGCCGTTGCGTAGCGCGGCCGCCACTTCCGCGTCTCCCACATTGATCGCCTTCATGTACTCGACGAAGATCTGTTCGTCGGTGGAGCGCTGAACATCTCCCTGGCTGTAGGCGTCAACGCTCAGGGCGCTGGTCTTGCTCGCTACCTGGAACTGTCTCAGGGCGTCTCCCCGGTCCAGGTCCGCCCGGTAGGCCGTGTAGCCGGCGGCGATGGCGGCGAGACCGAGCAGTATCGCCAGGGTCAGCTCGAAACGCCGCGATCGGGGCGCCGATGCCGGCAACTCGTCCAATGTCTTGGGGAGGTCGCTCATCAGACCAGGTTCACCACCAGCACGGCGACGCCGGCGATCATGAAGACGCCGCCCCCGATTGTCAGTCCGTTTCTCCATCGTCTGAACCAGATCACCGAAGCAACACCGAGGAGGGCGAGGGCCAGGGCAAACAGGACAGTGGCAGCCACGAAGGAGTCGCCTCGTTTGTCGTAGAAGTCTCCCTTCGCGAATTCTTCATCGGCCTTGTCCTGGAGCCTGTCACCGTCCGCGTAGGCGTCGGGGTAGTAGGCCGGGTTGTCACCGGAGAAGGGTGTGTTCAGGTCGCTTTTCGCCCATATCTCGATTGCTGCCCTGAGTTCCGGGCTGAAGCTGACCAGGTAGGCGGCGAGCTGGTTGTCGCCCTGGTTCACGGCCAGCGAGTACTCGATGAAGATCGTCTGGTCCAGTGCCTTCTGGCGGTCTCCGTTGGCGTAGAAGTCGTTGGCTTCCGACTGGCTGAGCGAAGCCTGTTCCAGATACTTCAGCTGCAAGCCGTCGTCACGGTCAGCGAGGTAGGCCGCGCCTGCGGTGAGCAGGGCGGTCACGCCGAGCATCACGGCGATCAGGATCTCGAAGCGGGACGTGCGGGCGGGCGCGTTTGGAGTAGCCGAGGCCTCCGAATCGGCGGATCCTCCAGGTGATTCGATCACGTCCCCGTCGCTCACTGACCGTGGAGTCTAGGAGCGCCAGTCGGCGGAACCCTTCGTTCACTCACCTCGAGAAGAGACAGTTGACCGACATCGTGTAGCCGATCTCAGGTCCCTCGTCTCCGCTGATCCTGAACTCGTATCCGCCGGGAGCCCCCCAGCGATTCGGGAGGGCCATCTGCCGGGCGACATACGCCTTCGGTCCGAGCACGGCAACCGCGGGATCGATGGCCAGGGGGGCCTTCTCCGGGCATCTCACCGAGCCCCTGGTCTCGGTAAAAATTCCGTCCCCGGCCATGGGGTCCTGGGATTTGGCCACCCCGGTCTTTTCAACCATCATCTTTCCAATGGACCTGGCGCCTACGGAAGAAGATTTGAGGTCATCCTGCCCGACCGTGAACTTTCCCGGCAAGGCTGTCGCAGTCCCGCCGATCGCGACGATCAGCGCGATCAGCGCCACCACCATCGCTGGTGAAGGACCTGGAATCCCTCTCATGCTGCCCTCCTTGCCCTGCCGTTTCAATCCTTCGGATACACAATGACCGATCGAGGCTTCGATGTCGAGGGTAGATACGGCCAGCCGGCTTCCGGCAAGGCGCTCGCCCGGAAGAGAATGCGCTGGGGGGAAGTGATCGTCCTGAACCGGTACCGGTAGCTGAACAGCCCCAGTCTGCTGGTCCTCAAGACCTCGACTGGCCGCCACTTCCTGCGGCTCGGGTCGAAGTACTGGATCGCCACGATCTTTCCCCGTGCTGGCGGGAGAGCCCCGGCGAACCCGACCGAACCCCTCATCCGGATCACTCCCCCGTTGAACACCTTCCTGGGCTTGATCCTGAGTCCGATCCTGCCCCGGACGTGCAGGCTGGCTGCGGACGATGCGACTCGTGAGAGTTTTCGTGTTCCCGCGAATGAAGCCGTGACGCTTCTACCCGGGCCTCCCCCGAGTTTCACCCTGTACCTTCCGTCGCGGTCGGTGAGGACCTCGGTCTCTCTCGTCCCGGAGCTCGCACCAGGAACGTAGCTCTCGACTATCCGTACCGGCTGGTTGGTCAATGCCTCACCGTTGCTCGTTAGCCGGCCCTCAATGAACTGCGTTGTTGCGTACGGGGCCCTGAACGAGCGCTTGCCGTTGTGGAAGCTCGCCGTAAGGACGACGGGCTCTTTGAGGGGGAGGTTAAGAATTGCGGGGGAACCGCCTAGGTACGTCTGGTCGGACGACTCGTTTCCCGCCCTATCCGTGACCACGGCCTTGAGTTCATAGGCACCGGGCGGAAGATCATCCGACGGTACCCTGGCCTCGAACCATCTCCCTCGGGCGGTCGTATCCAGAGGGAAGAACTCGCCGCCACCTCCAGCCCGACGGATCAGGATCTCTGCCCTCGCAACTCCCGAATCCGCGTCGTCAGCCGAGAGCCGGACCAGTTCGGGATCGTCTGGATCTCTAAAGGTGTCGAAACCGGATTCCGGAGGTGTGAGGTCGATCTTCACGACAGCCTGGCCCGGCGCGGCATGCAGATCGCCGTCGGGACCGGGCAGCCCGTCGTTCAAATTACCGGCGAGGTCCTCTGCCCAGTACCGAACCCGGTTTACACCTTCCGTTGCCACGGCAAAAGTGGCGATCGGGCCGGGAACGATGTAAGGGGCGTAGTCCTCGGCATCAATGATCGTTGCTGGTTGACCGTCGTCGTTGGCTGCCGGAAGCATTCCCGATTTTTCGTCAGTCGATTCGACGGTCACGGTAACCGGATGGTTAACCCATTCGTTTGGCACGCCGGATATGACTGATTCAGGGGGCGTCCGGTCCACCTTCACTTCCGTGCTTCCCGGCTCGAGCGATGACTTGTGGGCACCGGACACCGCGGTCGCAGAGATCCAGTGGCTTCCCTCCGCCAACCCGCCGATCGAACTGGTGCGCTGCTCCGCCCCTTGCGAGAGCGTTATCTCCGGAGCCAGACAAACGATCGTCTCGCAGGGCTTCACGGGTCCGTCACTGGAAACGGCGAGCGCGTACCCCGCGATCCCGGAAGGCCCGCCTGGGACCGCTTTCTCGATCTCCTGTTCCAGCGGCAGTTCATCCTTCGAGATCCATCCTTCAGGAGGTTGGGGCGCGACATTTCCCGGAGGCCTGTCGTCGAAACGGAGCATCGTCTCAGCCGGTTCGCCGAGGTTGGTGGCCCCATCAACCAGGTAGACAACGGCCCGGTAGGCACCAACTCCGGGGACCTGGACCGGTCCGGCACTGACGACTCCGTTGCCGCTGAAAAAGCCCGAATCAACCTGGTCCCCGGTGTCCGCGTCATAAAGCAGATAGACCGCGCCGATCACGGGGGCGTTCTGACCGGCCGGGATCTCCCAGCGAAGGGTGAACCCGTTCACGGGCCTCCACCCCGTCCCTTCATCTGTCCCGAGGTTCGCCGGAGGACCTGAAGGCCGGTTGTCGACCAGGATTGTCCTGGATGCTGTGCATGACTTCGCGGCTCCAGCTTCCGTTGAGGCGTAGTCCCGGGCGCAGAGCCTGATTGAGTTGGGTCCTTCCTGGAAGGGAGCCAGACTGGTGTCGAATGTCCTCGTTGCTGAATGGGAAAGCGGGCATGGGGTGAAGCGGGTCGAGTAGGCGCCCCTGTCGCCCGGGCAGGCGGGGGCGGCCAAGTCCACCCTTAGGCCGTTTACCTCGACCCAGGCTGCGGCAATTCCTGAACCCTGATCGCTCGAGTCGATTCGGATCGAGGAACTTCCACGGTGGTAGAGCGAGTCTCCGCCCCAGTTCCACAACTCCCCGGAGGCGACAGCAGTGGGGGCGGCCGAGTCCAGGACGGTGAATTCCGCATCGGTCACCTCCATATAGGCCTTCGTCACCGCCGATGTGTTCAGGCACGAGGTCAGGTCGCATTTCAGTCGGGCGACCACCATGGACTGCGGCGTGCTGGGTCCGGTCCAGGTGCTCCCGTACTTCTCGCCATCGTGCGCAATTCCACCATCGAGGTCTCGCACGGCATTACCGTCGAAGCCGACGAGACCCGCCACCAGACCATTGGCGTCCTTGAGTCTCACCGCGAAGTCCGCACCGATCACCGACGTTCCCGACGGAGCATCCCAACGAAACTGGCCACCGTCTCCGAAGTCCATGGACGGCCCGCTCTTGTCCTGGTAGATGCCGATCTTGCCGCTACCGGTTGAACTGCATCCGTTCGTCACATCGAAGAGATCGCTGCCGTTTATCGGAGTGAATATCGCCTGGAAGTCGATTTGTCCGGCCCCTTGGCACTGCTTCATAGTGAACGTCCCGGCTTCCGCCCCCTGGATCGTCGTCAATGACCACACAGCCATGCAGACAAGGGTCGCGGCAATGATTCGAATCTTCTTCATGGTGTGAACTCCCCTCCTCCGTTACTCACAGGAACCTGACTTGAAGTTGGTTGAGGGGGAGGTGCTGCTGCCGGCACCGGGGTGCCAGCAGCTTCGGGAGTGAATTCTGTTTCGGTTGGTGTCGGGACCGGCGCGGGTTCGACCGCGGCAGGCTCGTCTTCCACCACCGTGACGGGAGTAACGGGAGCAGGCGCCGACGGGGTCTGTTCCGGCTGATTCGGGGCCGGAGCTTCGGGGAGTTGCTCGGCTTCGATGAACTCCATCGGAACGGTCCGCGGCTTCGCTTCCCGTGAAGCCGCTGCGGTTACCGGGTGCGGCTCTTCGGTACGGTCGGTGACCAGGCTCGCTGCCGGCAAGATTCCGGTCGCCGCACACACAGCTGCGGTACCGGCGGTTCCGGCGCAGATCGCAGCAAGCTTCGCGACTGCGGCAACTCCTGCTCCCCGGGTTCCGCCTGACACCATGACCGAGTGGAAGGTGGAGTCGGAGCCGCGACCCACACCCTGGAACCGCATCTGCAAGTCGACCAGGAACTCCTGGAAGCGCTCCCAAATTCCCCTGCCGAAAGGAAGGACTGGAGCCAGCGCGGCTGCGGCCCTCGGGGCCGCCCGGTAGGCACGAAGAGTCGAGCGGCAGTGACCGCAAGCGGCGAGGTGCTTCTCAAGCCTGGAGTATTCGTCCGCATTCAGTTCCCCATCGCAGCAGGCGGAGATAAGGGGCTCAAAGGCGGGGCACCGCTCGCCGGCCTCGCTTTCGTGAAACGCGTTCCGGAATCGGGCACGCCCCTCGGCGAGATGTCGATGCGCTAGCTATTTTTCAGCGGTAGGTTTCCTATTCCCGGATTTCGCTTTGGAAAGCCAAATAGCGGCATCATTTCGGAAATCTAGGTGGGTACTTCCTGGGAGGCGAGTCTAAGAGCTTCGACTCCGTCGAAAGAGCTTTTCGGGGGCCACCAGACGTCGGCTCCGGTTGCCGGCCAGATCAGGGCTCGGTGGTCGCTCGAAAAACCGTCCGCCAATCCGCCTTCGGGGATGGAGCAGTAGAACAAGCAGAGCGCCAAGTTGCCGATGGCCAGGACCGCGTGAAATCCGTTTGTGGATCCCACAAC
>JAGQUT010000029.1:0-1951 GCA_020438355.1 Solirubrobacterales bacterium
CGCGTTGAGGTGGGCGAACACCGAGGCCGGGGCCGGGTCGGTGTAGTCGTCGGCCGGGACGTAAATCGCCTGGACCGAGGTGACCGAGCCACGCGCGGTCGAAGTGATCCGCTCCTGGAGCTGGCCCATTTCGGTTTCCAGGGTGGGCTGGTAACCGACGGCCGAAGGCATACGACCGAGCAGCGCCGATACCTCGGAGCCGGCCTGGGTGAACCGGAAGATGTTGTCGATGAACAGAAGCACGTCCTGACCGCCGGCCTCGCGGTAGTACTCGGCCATGGTCAGACCGGAAAGGGCCACGCGGAGACGGGCTCCGGGAGGCTCGTTCATCTGGCCGAAGACCATCATCGTCTTGTCGATGACGCCGGACTCGGTCATTTCGATGTAGAGGTCGGTGCCCTCACGGGTCCGCTCGCCGACGCCGCAGAAGGCGGAGAGTCCGCCGTGCTCCTGGGCGATGTTGTGGATCAGCTCCTGGATAAGAACGGTCTTGCCGACGCCGGCACCGCCGAACAGGCCGATCTTGCCGCCCTTCACGTACGGGGCGAGGAGATCGACGACCTTGATGCCGGTCTCGAGAATCTCCTGATTCGGGGTCAGGTCGGTGGCATCGGGCGACGGACGATGGATCGGCCAACGCTCGACATCGGCCGGCAGCGCGTCGCCACCGTCGATGGGTTCACCGAGCAGGTTGAAGATGCGCCCCAGGGTGACGTCGCCGACCGGAACGGTGATTGGTCCGCCGGTGTCGACCACGAGGTCACCTCGGCGCAGGCCGTCGGTGGCGTCCATCGCCACGGTGCGGACCCTGTCGTCTCCGAGGTGCTGCTGGACCTCGCAGATCAGGTTGCGACCCTCGCGGGCGTCGCTCGCTTCGACCTGGATTTCGACCGCCGAGTAAATCTCGGGCAGCTGGTCGGGGAAGACCACGTCGACCACGACGCCCTGAATTTCTTCGATTCGTCCGGTGTTTTTGCCGTTGCTTTCTGACATATCTCCAGTTCCAGTTTCAGTCTGTGGCGTCGCTTAGCCGAGCGCCTCTGCGCCGCCCACGACTTCCAGGATTTCCTGCGTGATCTCCGCCTGACGGACCCGGTTCATCTCCAGGGTCAGGTCATCGATCATGGTTTCCGCGTTCTCGGCCGCGCTGCGCATGGCCGTCATCCGGGCCCCGAGTTCGGACGCTGCCGATTCGAGGAGGTTGCGGTAAAGCGATGTGTTCACATAGTCGGGAATCACCGTTGCCAGCAGATGCTCGGCATCGGGTTCGTATTCCCATGAGGCGCGGCTGTGAGCCTGGGCCAGCTCGCCGGTCTCTTCTTCCCCGCCCTCATCCTCTGAACCTTCACCGATGACCTCGGCTTCCTGGACTGGAAGCAGGATCAGACGGTGGACGTTCTGGGTGAGCGGGGACACGTAACGGTTGTAGATGACCTCGACCCGGTCGACTTCACCGTCGATGTATGCCGAAGCGAGGGTCTCGCCGATCTCTCGTGCATCCGAGAAGGCCGGGCGGTCGGTGAAGCCGGTCCACGACTTCTGCGGCTCCGCCTTGCGGAAGGTCAGGGCGCCGTCACCACGGCGACCGACCGCGTAGAACACGGTCTCGATTCCTTCGCCCTTGAGCTCTTCGCGGCGGTTCAGACCGTCGCGGAGGATGTTTGCGTTGAACGCACCAGCCAGCCCGCGGTCACCGGTCACCAGAAGCAGCGCGACGCGCTTGACGTCTTCCCGCTGCTCGAGGATCGGCACATGGCTGACGGCCCCGGCCTCGGCTGCGGCGCGCTGCGTCATGCGCCGCATCGCCTGCGCGTACGGCCGCAGGTGCTCGATCCGCGTCTCCGCCCGACGAAGCCGTGCGGCAGCCACCATCTCCATCGCGCGCGTGATCTGGCGGATGTTCTTGACGCTGGTGATCTGGTTTGTGACTTCTTTGCGGTTGGCCATTCGG
>JAGQUT010000029.1:2050-18113 GCA_020438355.1 Solirubrobacterales bacterium
TCCATCGCGCGCGTGATCTGGCGGATGTTCTTGACGCTGGTGATCTGGTTTGTGACTTCTTTGCGGTTGGCCATTCGGGTTACCTTGCCTTGCGGCGGGTCAGGTCGGTCACTGCCTAGGCGGCAGTGGTGGCCTCCTCGTCGACGACTTCCTCGCCGGCCGAGTCAGGCTCGACAGCACGAGTGGAGTCGACGCGGTCGGATTCGCCTTCGGCAAGCGGCTCGCCGTTCTCGTCGAAGTCCGGGCCGAAGTCGTCCACGAACTGGGCGATCGCGTCGCCGAGTTCCTTCTCGTCTTCTTCCGGGAACTGACCCGTCTCGTTAATCCGGTCAAGCAGCGCCTTGTTCTCGCTGTGAAGTCGGGCGAGCAGGTCAACGAGGAAGTCCTGGACACGCTCGACCTTGATCCGGTCGAGGTAGCCGCCGGTGCCCGAGTAGATCGAAGCGACCTGGTCGGCGACCGAGAGGGCGTCACGTTCGTTCTGCTTGAGCAGTTCGACCAGGCGCTCACCACGAGCCAGCGTGCGCTGGGTCTCGGCGTCGAGCTCGGAGCCGAACTGGGCGAAAGCTGCGAGGTCGCGGTACTGCGACAGCTCGCCTTTCATCTTGCCGGCAACCTTCTTCATGGCCTTGGTCTGAGCGTCACCACCGACTCGCGACACCGAGATGCCGACGTTGATGGCCGGGCGAACACCCGAGTTGAAGAGGTCGGACTCAAGGAAGATCTGGCCGTCGGTGATCGAGATGACGTTGGTCGGAATGTAGGCCGATACGTCGTTGGCCTGGGTCTCGATGATAGGCAGCGAGGTCAGCGATCCACCGCCCTCTGCGTCACTTAGCTTGACCGCCCGCTCGAGCAGACGCGAATGCAGGTAGAAGACGTCACCCGGGTATGCCTCGCGTCCCGGCGGGCGCCGCAGCAGCAGCGACATCTGACGGTATGCGTAAGCGTGCTTGGTGAGGTCGTCGTAGATGCAGAGAGCGTGTCCGCCCTTGTAAAGGAAGTACTCGGCCATTGCCGTACCGGCATAAGGCGCGATGAACTTGATCGGTGCGGCCTCGTCAGCCGGGGCGGCGACGATGATCGTGTTCTCCATGGCTCCGGCGGCCTCGAGGACCTCGCGCACCTGGACGATCGTTGACATCCGCTGACCGATCGCAACGTAGACCGAGATGACTCCCGAGTCCTTGTTGTTGATGATCGAGTCGATCGTGACCGAGGTCTTGCCGGTCTGGCGGTCGCCGATGATCAGCTCGCGCTGGCCACGGCCGACCGGGATCATTCCGTCGATTGACTTGATTCCGGTCTGCAGTGGCTCACGGACGGGCTGGCGGGCAACCACGCCGGGGGCCTTGAACTCTGCCGGGCGGCTCTTGCCACTGTTGATGTCACCCTTGCCGTCGAGCGGACGACCCAGCGGGTCGACCATGCGGCCGAGGAATTCCTCGCCAACGGGGATCTCCAGCAGGCGACCGGTGCGCTTCACCGTGTCACCCTCGACGATCTTGTCCCACTCGCCGAAGAGCACGGCACCGACATTGTCGGCTTCAAGGTTCAGGGCGAGTCCGGTCACTCCATGGGGGAGATCGAGCATCTCCAGCGCCATGCAGTTGTCGAGTCCGTGAATACGGGCGATTCCGTCAGCGACCGAGAGCACGGTGCCGACTTCGGTCAGGTCGGCGCTACCGGGGTCGATGCCCTCGATGCGCTGCCGCAGAATGCTGGCAATCTCATCTGGCTTGATCTGCATCTCGGTCTAAATCCTCCTTAGGCCGCCTGAGCAACGCTCTGACGGAGTTTCTCCAAGTTGTTGCGAATACTGCTGTCGAGAACCATGTTCCCGACCTGAAGTACGAGCCCGCCGATGATCTTCTCGTCGACACGGCTGGTCAGGTCCACCTGCTTGCCGGTCTGCTTCTCGACCGCGCTGGCGACTTCCTGGGCGACTGCCGGGTCGAGCTCGACCGCACTGGTGACAGTCACTTCGATTCTGTCGTTCTCCTTCTTCCAGAGCTCATCGAACCGGCGCCGGATTCGGAAAACTGCCGGCATCCGGTGCTTCTCGATGAGCAACTCGAGGAAGTTGCGAACTTCGGCGTTCGCCCCTTCGACTGCTTTGTTGAGGCCGTCGAGTTTCTCCTGTGATGAGAACGAAGGGCTGAAGAAGAAGACCGCAAGCTCACGGTTTCCTTCCAGGGCATCGCTGAACTGGGCAAGCTGCGCCTGCACCTCGTCCAGATCGCCGTTCTCCTTGGCTACGCCAAAGAGGGACTCGGCATATACCCGAGCCAGTTCTTCCATCAGTTGTTCCGTTCCTCGCCGGCCAGAGCCGAGAAATCGACTTCGCGCAGGGCGTCTTCAACCAGCTCCTTGTGGGCTGCGTCGTCGAGCGACTTGCGGGTGACCTGCTCGGTGGCCAGGATGGTCAGGTTGGCGACTTCCTTGCGGATGTCGTCGAGCGCCCTGGCCTTCTCGGCCTCGATGTCCTTGCGGGCAGCTTCAACGAGTTCCTCACGCTTTTCCTGGCCTTCAATGGTCGCCTCGGACTTGGTGTTCTCGGCGGCCTTGCGGGCCTTGCTGACGATCTCGTCGGCCTGCTCGCGAGCCTCGGTGAGGCGCTGACGGTAGTCCGCCAGCAGCTTGTCCGATTCTTCCTTCTGCTGTTCGGCCGCCTCGAGGCTCTCGCGGATCGTCGCCGCGCGCTTGTCGAGTGCTTCGCCGATCTTCGGAAAGGCGAACTTCTTCAGAACCATGAAGGTGACGCCGAAGATGAGCAGGGTCCAGATCATCAGACCCAGCTCGGGTGTCACCAGGAAGTTACCGCCCTCTTCCTCCGCCGTTTCGGCTGCCAGCGGCAGCACGGCCGCTATATGTGAGAGAACAGGCTCCACGGTCGGCCTACAGGAAGAACGCGATCAGCGCGAAGATGAAGGTGTAGAAGGCGACAGCCTCGGTAAGAGCGAAGCCGAGCCAGCGAATCGACTGCAGCTCGGAAGCGAGTTCGGGCTGACGGGCAACCGACTCGATCTCCTTACCGAAGATGAAGCCGACGCCGATGCCGGCGCCAATCGAACCGAGACCGGCGCCGACGCCGAGGGCGATCGCCTTGCCGGCGTCAGTGACATCGCCGGTTACTTCGGCGAGGGGCACGATGGAACTGGGATCCATTACGGGGACTCCTTTTTAGTGGCTTTCGGCGGTTGCTCCGCCGATGTAGATAGCGGTCAGGATGGAAAAGATGAAGGCCTGCAGGGTGGCAACGATGCCGACCTCGAAGACGTAGAAGGCAAAGGCCATGGGGAAGGTCAGCACTCCAAGTGCGGCGATCCCGAGCAGAACGGCCAGGCCGCCGCCCATGAAGAGCAGCAGAAGGTGGCCGGCGAGAATATTCGCGAAAAGTCGGACTGAGAGCGAAATCAGGCGCACAAAGTGCGAGATGACCTCGATCATGAAGATGGCGGCCTTGCCGAAGGGGTTCATGTCCTCAAGCCCGGAGGGAAGCCAGCTGGCCAGATACTTGATCGGGCCCTTGGCGATTACACCTTCGACGTGGTAGGCGATCCAGACCATCAGGGTCAGGACCAGTGGCACGGCGATGTTCGCAGTTGCGGCGTAAAGCGCGAAGGAGGGAATCTCGATGCCGAAGATGTCAACCGCGTGAGCGGTATTGGTCGGCAACGGTATGTAGCCGATCATGTTCGAGAAGAAGATGAAGAAGAAGAGTGCGCCGAGGAAGGGGAACCAGCGCCGGGCCAGGCGCTCCTCGGGGATGTTGTTGCCGGTGATCTCGTTCTTGGTTACGTCATAGGCAACTTCGATAGCCGTCTGAACCCGGTTCGGCTTCTGCTGCATCTTGTTGGCGATCCACAGCATGATCCCGATGGTCAGGACGGCGGCGATGAACAGGTACATGACGGCCTTGTTGATCGACATGTCGATCCCGCCGATGTTGATGTTGATCCACGGCTCGAGCTTGAATTCGTTCTGGGGCTTGAACCCCTCGTTCTTGCCGTCCGAACCGAAAATGAGGCCGAAAGCGATTGCTACCGCAAGCCAGACGCCAATACCGAGGAAAACCTTGGCCTTGGTGCTGAAGCCCGTCTTGGTGTCGGGCATCTGCTCGTGGGTGGCTTCGCTCATCGGGCGACTTCCTCCGGCTTGTCGGTCTTGCCGAGCAGGAAAGCGAGTCCGCGCGCGGCGAGGTTCACGGTGAAAAGGATGACCAGCAGCGCCGCCGCGTAAAGACCGGCTTCACGGTCAATGATGCAGGCGACCAGCACCACCGCAGCCATCAGCCAGGGGCGGGCAAGGGAGGTCGCTGCCACGGCACCCATCGCGCGGGTGCGCTCCCCTGCGGCAAGCTTGTTCTTGGCCTCGCGCTCGGCCCAGACCTGTAGGAGGCGCTGGGCGACCCAGACGACTGCGGCAATTGCGTATCCGACGAGGTCGAACCCTGCGATGACAAAAACGGGTAGCGCGAGGACCAGGATCAACAGGTCCAGATTGGTGATTGCACTGA
Organism: Solirubrobacterales bacterium; assembly: GCA_020438355.1. GTDB lineage: Bacteria > Actinomycetota > Thermoleophilia > Solirubrobacterales > 70-9 > 67-14. The sequence continues at coordinate 6,570 of JAGQUT010000029.1, forward strand.
GGCTGCGGTTACCCATGTCTCCTTCGAGGGAGCTCTTTGCGGCAAGCGTCGTCAAGGGACGGCGACTATATCCAAGAAAGTCCGGCGACGCGGTGCGGTCCGGGCAATGTGACAGGTGCCACTAATCGTTTATCCAAGCCGAAAACCCGGCCTCACTCAAGAGCCGGTGCTCAGCCGGTCTCCGGGGGCGGCCCTTCGGCCCTGTCTTCATCCCTCCAGCGGGGTCGCTTGATGATTTCGAGGACAAAGGCGAGGTAGACCGTGACCGCCAGTGCCGAGAGCAGGACAGCAACCATGATCGCGGTCCAGACAGGGTCGAAATTGCCTCTGTCGTCGCTGTACGGGACGAAGCGCAGGGCCAGAGCCAGCAGAGCGAGGACCAATGTCCATCCGTAGAGGTACATCAACGTTCTACGTTGGGAGAAGCCGATATTGGCCATGCGGTGGTGGAAGTGGGAGCGGTCGGCCTGAAAGATCGGCTGGCGGTACTTGAGCCTCTTCAGGACCACGAAGGCGGTGTCGAAGAGAGGTACGGCGAGGATCACCAGAGGAAACACCAGGGCGATGACCGCATTGGTTTTCAATGCTCCCTGGACCGAGGCGACGGCGATCATGTACCCGAGCAGGTTGGACCCGGTGTCCCCCATGAAGCTGGACGCGGGCGGAAAGCCGTAGCGAAGGAAGCCGATCGCGCTGCCGGCGGTCAGGGCGGCCAGCGCACCCGCTTCGTACCGCTCCAGGGAGACCGCGATGATCGCCATCGCCGCACAGGCGATGGCGCAGAACCCCGCGGCCAGGCCGTCGATCCCGTCGATCAGGTTGATGATGTTCATGACCAGGGCGATCCCGAGCACGGTCAGGGGGTAGGCGACCCAGCCGAGTTCGAAGCCGCCGAAGAAGGGCACCGTCAGGTTTGCCGGGTAAACGCCCCCGACCACCGGGATGGTTGCCGCGCCTAGCTGACCGAGCAGCTTCACCCAGGGGGGCAGGTCGAACATGTCGTCGAGCGCGCCGACCAGGGCCACGACAAGGGCTCCCAGCATGATGCTGAGGGTCTCTGTATTGACCGGCAGCCATATCCATCCGGCCACCTCGATTCCCGCGAGGATCGCGAGACCGGACATCCGCGGAGTTGGGAAGGTGTGCTGGCTGCGTGGGCCGGGTTCATCGATCGCGCCGACCCGCCTCGCCAGTGCCTCGGCAGGCCTGACCAGCAGCAGGGTAACCAGAGCCGCCGTGAGGAAGGCCCAGACGGCATCGATCCCTTCGACCATGTGCGACACAATAAATGGCGATCCGGTCTGCTCCGATCGCAGGAATAACCCGCTTCTCCGCCCGCCCGGTAAGTCGAGATGCCCTTTTTCGTCCTATATGTGCAACTTCGGACACCTCGACGCGGCCGGGCCCCGGGAAGATCAGCGAAGGGCGGAGAGCATTCCCTGGACCAGGATTTCCGGATCGCGGGGATTCCTCGGACCGGCGGGATCAGTCCGCTTGACCACGGGGAGCTGGTCTGGGCCTTCGAGGATCTTCAGCCTGCCGTCGGAGATCAGGTCCTCGTCCACGCCCCCCATCTTTCCGGCGAAGGTAGTGAAAACAGGTGTGCCGAGAGCGACGGCTTCGCGGTTCATGGTGCCGCCAGCGCTGACCACGAGGTCGGCGAATGCGATCAGGCTTTGGGCGTCCACCGCCTTTTCGGGCACGATCAGGTTGGCTGAATTCCGTGCCCGTGCCCGGTCGGCCTGGGCGGGGGTCCGGGGGATGATCACCGCGGTCACGCCTTCCTCGATCGCGAGCCGGTCAATCACTTCCTCGTAAAGCGGATTCTCCGCGTGGTAGGCAGCTGTCTCGGGCGGAGGGCGGACGATCACGAGGATTCGCTCGAGGTCGATGCCGAGCTCTTCGGGGACGGAGGGGTCGGGAACGAAATCGGCCAGGTAGTAGTCCTCCTTGAGCCCGGGAAAGCGGACCAGCTTGTCCTCTTTCGCGCCCGCCTTGACCAGACGTTCCACCGGAATCGAGTCGGGAACCAGCACCCGCTTCGCAACCCGCCAGGCAACCTTTCGCTGAAGCCCGGCGAACTCGTAGTCCTGCATCTGTGCCGAGGGGATAAAGAATGAGCGCGAAAGGACCGCGAGATCGACAGAACCGTGGGCTACCGCCAGGTCGGGTCGAAACTTCCAGACGGGCCTCGAAAGGCGGGCCGAGCGGGTGGCGAGGGCCATCCCTTTGCCGACCTTTCCCGCACCGCCGTGCTTCCCCACGACCTGGTGGGGAATGCCGAGCCGCTCGAGATTCCCGACGGTCTCGCCGTTCTCCCGGGCGGTAACCAGGATCTGGTCCCCCCGCTCACGGAAACGTTCGATCACCGGACGCAGCACGAGTGGGTGGGCCGCTGCGGTGCAGTCGAACCAGACCTTCAATTGCCCGTCCTCCGAAGGGGACCTGGTCGAATCAGCCGAGTGCCGGGTAGAGCGGGTACTTGTCCATCAGCGCCTGGCTGCGGGCGGCGAGCGAGTCCTTCTTCGACTCGAAGTCCGGCCCCAGGGCCTCGCTGATGATCGAACCGATCTCAGTCATGTCTTCGGGCTGGAAGCCACGGGTGGTCAGCGCCGGAGTTCCGATCCGGAGTCCTGACGGATTCATCGGCGGCCGGGGGTCGAAGGGGATCGCGTTCCTGTTCACGGTGATTCCAACCTGGTCGAGACGGTCCTCGCCCTCCTGGCCGTCGAGGCCGGTGGAGGTCAGGTCGACCAGGACGAGGTGGACGTCGGTGCCGTCAGTGAGGACATCGATACCGCCGTCCATCAGGCCGGCCGCGAGCGCCCGGGCGTTCTCGATGGTCCGGCGCTGGCGCTCGGCGAAGACGTCGGTCGAGGCGATCCCGAGGGCGACGGCCTTGGCTGCGATCACGTGCATGAGCGGTCCACCCTGCTGACCGGGGAAGACAGCCCGGTTGATGTCCGCCTTGAGTTCCTCGGTGCTCAGGATGATGCCGCTTCGGGGGCCACCAAGGGTCTTGTGAACGGTGGAAGTGACCACATCGGCGTAAGGCACAGGATTCGGGTGCTCGCCGGCTGCGACAAGGCCGGCAAAGTGGGCCATGTCGACCATCAGCTTCGCGTCGACGGAGTCGGCGATCTCGCGGAAAGCGGCGAAGTCGAGCTGGCGCGGGTAAGCGGACCAGCCGGCCACGATCAGGTCGGGCCTGGTCTCCTCCGCCAGCCGGGCCACTTCCTCCATGTCAACCCTGAGGTCTTCGCGCGACACGTGGTACGGCACGACGTTGTAGAGCTTGCCCGAGATGTTCAGCTTCATCCCGTGGCTCAAGTGGCCACCGTGATCGAGGGCGAGACCCATGATCGTGTCGCCCGGGTTGATCAGGGCCATGTAGGCGGCGTTGTTCGCCTGCGCCCCTGAATGCGGCTGGACGTTCGCGTGTCCCGCCCCGAAGAGATCCATCGCCCGGTCGATCGCCAGCTGTTCGACGATGTCGACCTGCTCGCATCCCCCGTAATACCGGCGGCCGGGGTAGCCCTCCGCGTACTTGTTGGTCAGAACGGAGCCCGCCGCTTCGAGCACCGCGCGGGGAACGAAGTTTTCCGAGGCGATCATTTCCAGCGTGCCACGCTGGCGATCGAGTTCGCCACCGATCGCCTCTGCGACGGCGGGGTCAATCTCGGCCAGGCTTGCGTCAAGCAGCTCTTCGGAAACGGTGGTCATTCTCGGGAAAACCTTTCTTGGGCGTGGATAAACGAGGTTAGCAACGCGAACGGCTCAATCCTGCTCCCGCCCTAGGGAACGGGGCGCTTCTCGTAGAACTCGTTGCCTTCGATGTCGAGCCGCGGGAGGATGCGGTCAAGCCAGCCGGGCAGCCACCAGTTCCATCGCGAGAACAGGACGAGCATCGCCGGCACCAGGAAGCAGCGGACCACGGTCGCATCGATTGCAACCGCAAAAGCGAGTCCGACACCGAACTGTTTCACCACCGGATCACCGTTGAGGATGAAGCTGGCGAACACCGCAACCATGATCGCGGCCGCCGAAGTGATCACCCTTGCCGACCCCGCGAGGCCCTCGATCACGGCGTGCCTGTCCTTGCCGTACCTGGCTTTCGCCTCCTTGATCTGGGTCAGGAGAAAAACCTGATAGTCCATCGAGAGACCGAAGAGGATCGCGAACATCACCAGTGGCAGGAAGCTGACCACCGGGACGCTGCCGTCCAGACCGATCAGCGAAGCACCGTGCCCCTCCTGGAAGACGAAGGTGATGATCCCGTAAGCGGCGGCGATCGAAATCAGGTTCATCAGAGCCGCCTGCGCCGGAATCACGATCGAGCGGAAGGCCAGCAGCAAGAGGACCACCGAGAGCAGCACGACGACGGCGATCAGAAGCGGCAGGTTCTCGCTGATCTCGTCCCCGAGATCGATGTAGCCCGCCGTGGATCCACCCACATGGGCCTCGGCGTTGCCCTGGCCGATCGCTTTGGGGATCACGTCGTTTCGCAGCCTGTCGACGGTGTCCTGAGTGTCAAACGAGGAAGGACTGGTGTTCGGAACTGCCGTGAAGATGACCGCATCGCCATCCTTCGATGTCTCGGGCGGCGAGACCGCGGTCACTCCCTTGTCGGCCGCGATCGCCCGGGTCAGCTCGGGAACCGCGTTCCTGTCCCCTTGCGGCTCCACCGCAATCAGGAGCGGGCCGTTATCCCCCACCCCGAAGCCCTCGGTGGTCAGGTCATAGGCCTGGCGGGTCTCGGTATCAGTCGGCAGCTGGCCGAGGTCTTCCTGACCGAGTCGCATGCTGGTTGCGGGCCAGGCCAGCACGAGGAGAATCACGAGGCCGACCGTGGCCGAAATTCGCGGGTGGTCGGCAACCCACTCTGCCCACCGGGCCCACCCGTGAGGGCGATCGTCCGGGTGGGTGTTATGGGGCAAGGGCACCCGCAGTCTCTCGATGCCCTTCCCTACCCACGCCAGCAGCGGTGGCAGGAAGGTCAGGGCAACCAGGATGGCCGTGAGGACCGCGATCGCAGCGGCATAACCCAGCGTCCAGACGAGCGGGATTCCGGCAAGCCCGAGCGCCAGCAGGGCGATGATCACCGTGGTCCCGGCGAACAGGACTGCCCCGCCCGCCGTGGCGGTGGCCCTGACGGCTGCCTCGTCGGGGTCGAGACCTGCCGCCAGCCCGGAACGGTGCCTGGTGACGATGAACAGCGCGTAATCGATCCCGACTCCGAGCCCGATCATTGTGGCGAGGGTCGGCGACGTGGTCGAGATCGTGGTCACGTTGCTGAGCAGGGTGATCAGGCCCATGCCGCAGACAAGGCCGATGATCGCCGTCAGGATCGGCATGCCCATGGCGATCACGCTGCCGAAGGTGAGCACGAGGACGATCGCGGCAACCGTCAGGCCGATCGCCTCGCTTGAGTCCGTTGCCGGTTTCGACACCTGTTGGCCGAGGTATCCACCGACCGCCACCTGGAGTTCTTCGCCCTCTTCCCGGGTTGCGATGTCGACCAGGTCCTCCGCCTCCCGGTCGCTCAGGTCTCCCGGTCCGTCGACCAGCGCAACCGATGCGTAGGCGATCTTCTGGTCCTTGCTGATCTGTGCCTTGCCAGCCTGGCTGAACGGGCTGACCACGGAAGCGACCGCAGGGTCGGCCTGGAGGGCCTTGACGGTCTCGTCGATCAGCTTCCGGTTCTGCTGGTCCGTGATGGTGCCCTGGCCGGCCTTGAACAGGACGGGATTGGTCCCGTTGACCTGACCGGGAAAGTGCTCGTCGACGAGATCGGTGGCCTCCTGGCTGTCCCGGCCTGGCAGGGTGAGGTCATCGGCGAACTGACGTCCGACCGAAGCGGCAAACACGGAAATCCCGATCGCGACCAGCAGCCAGCCGACCACGAACGTCCGGCGGTGACGAACGGTGAAACGGGCTAACCGGTCTAGTTTCGGGGTCATGGCCGGTCGCCCTGCGGGCTAGATCTCGCCCCGCTCCACCTCGGTGATCTCGCCCACTCGACGGGCATGCCTGCCGCCGTCGAATCCGGTCGAAAGGAAGGTCTCGACGATCGGCCTCGCGTCATCGGGGCTGAGCCGCGCACCGGAGAGCGTGACCACGTTTGCGTCATTGTGACGTCGGCTCATCTCGGCTTCCGAGGGGTCGTGGGCGTTGACGGCCCGTATGCCATCGACCTTGTTGGCGACGATCGATACGCCGACTCCAGATCCGCAGACGATCACGCCCTTCTCGGCCTCACCGCTGGCGACCAGTTCGGCAGCCCTGGCCGCGAAAGGCGGATAGTCGGTGGATTCGGGCGAGTGGGTGCCGACATCCTCGACCTGATGTCCGGCCTCCTCGAGTTGTGACTTGACAGCTTCCTTCAGTTCGAATCCGGCGTGATCCGAGCCCATCGCGATTTTCATTCGCCGAGCCTAACCGCACGTGACGGACGAAGACGGCTCCACTACCATCGGATCGTGCGCAGATTCGTCACGGCCACCATCGCAGGGATGATTCCGGTCGCCGCGCTCGTCCTCGGCCTGTCCGGCGGACCAGCCACCGGTTCGTTTGGCCCTGATCGCCCGAACGGGGTCAAGGATCCCTGCCGGACGCCGGAGCGGGGGAAGAAACTCCTCTGCCCCGACCTGAGGATCGGCAAGCCTTCCGAGATGTACCTCGACCGGGAAGCGGTGCCGGGCAGGGTCGTCCTGCGTGCGACAAACGACATTCGCAGTCGCGGCCAGGGTCCGATGGAAGTGCGGGGCTCCAGGGACCGCGAGTTCTCGATGGCCGTAACCCAGGCGATCAAGCGCAGGGCCGGCGGGTACGCGCTCTTCCCCACCCAGGGACGGCTGCGCTTCTTCACCGTCGGCTACCGCTGGGGCGGCTCTTACTGGAAGGTCCGGCATCCGCTCCGTTTCGAACTGTGGCGGGTGAACCAGGCCGGAAAGAAGACCAGACTGGTTCGCACCGGCCCGAAGCAGTTCTATTGCTTTCGTGACCTGGAGCGGACCAATCCTTCTCCCCGTTCACCGGCAAGCGCGGTTTATCCGGCCTGCAACCAGAACCCCAAGGTAAGGCGTGTCACTTTGGGGACCTCGATCGGCTGGTCCGACATCTACCCGTCCACCTACCACCTGCAGTGGATCGACGTGACCGGCCTGCGTGGCTGCTTTGCCTACGTTCTCCACCTCGATCCGGGCAACGTCCTCTTCGAGCTGGACAAGCGGAACAACTATGCCCAGCGGATCGTTCGCCTGCCCTGGCGCGGGTACGATCGCCGGGGCTGCTGAGTTCAGCGGCCGAGCGCGGCGATCAGGTCACCGCGGCTCATTCCGCCCTCGCGGAGGATTTCCCACTTGCCGTGCTCGTCGTAGTTGGTCAGATCGACCACCGTGGACGGCAACCCGGTAAGCCGGCCTCCGTCGATGGCCAGGTCGACCAGCTCCCTGACTTCCGGCACGACGCCTTCGAAAACCGAAGGCGCCGGTTCGCCGCTCAGGTTGGCACTGGTCTGGAACAACGGGAACCGGACGCCCGCAAGGGGCCCGTCGATCACCCGGATACCGAGCCTGGACAGGTCCTCGCGGCAGGCGAGCGGGTAGCGGTGTCGCGGGTTGGGAACGATCAGGGTCACCGGCCCCGGCAGCAATCTCGCCGCGGCTTCGGAGACCCGCTGGCCCAGGTCGCGAATCAGTTCACGCATCGCCAGCGGCGAGAGGTACATCACCGCAGAGGACTTGCCTTCGTCGCGGCCCTTGATTTCGTGGATGCGCCTGATCGCCTTCTCGTTCAGGGGATCGCAGGCCAGCCCGTACACGCCGTCGGAAGGGAACAGGGCAACGCCACCCTTGCTGATGGTGCTCTCCAGGGCCTGACGGGCAGCATCCCCGGCGTTCACGCTTGTAGCGACTACCTTCACGCCCCGATCATGGCACGGCGGGGGTCCCGGCTACGGCCGGCGTCCAATCGCAACTCGCTCGATGCCGGCCAGATCGTGTCGCACCTCGGTATCGGACCACCCATGGCTGGCCAGTAGCTCCTCCACCCTGGTCCCCTGCCCTGTTCCGATCTCCAGACCGATCACCGGCGCGTCGATTCCCCGCTCGTTCAGCCGTCCCAGTACATCCGCGATCACCTCGGTTCCGTCGGGCCCGCCAAACAGCGCTCCGGCCGGCTCCCACTGCCCGACCTCGGGCGGCAGGGAGTCCGAGTCGGGAACGTAAGGCAGATTGGCCAGGATCAGGTCGAACCTTGCCGGATCATCCGGCAATGACCCGAGCTTGAAACGGACCTGGCCCTCCAGACCCAGCCGGGAGGCGTTGGCGGCCGCGACCTCTATCGCCCCGTCCGAGATGTCTGTTGCGAGTACCGAACAGCCCGGGATCTCGTCCGCAACCGCCAGTGCGATCGCTCCTGATCCGGTTCCGACCTCGAGCACCGTCGCGGGACCGGTCTCCAGGGCGAGATCAACCAGCATCTCCGTTTCGGGTCTGGGAATCAGGACCCGCTGATCCACATGGAGGTCGATGTGCCGGAAACCCTTCGAGCCCAGGATGTAGGCGACCGGCTCGCGCCGGATGCGCCTCTTTACCGCCTCGGAGAAGGCTCGGGAGACCGCCGGGTCTAGCGTCATATCCCGGTCGGCGATCAGGCTGGCGCGGTCGACCCCGATCAGCTCCGACAGCAGGATCTCGGCATCAAGCCGTGGGGTCTCGACTCCTGCGGCATTGAAGGCGTCGATAGCCGCCGACAGGGCGTCGGTCGCCCCGGCTCCCTTGCCGGGCACGCTCAGACCGCCTGGGCTTCGAGCCGCTGCCGCTTCTCTTCGGCGGCAAGGGCGTCTGTGAACTGCCCGAGGTTGCCGTTCATCACACCGTCGAGGTCATGGGCGGTGAGCTTGATTCTGTGATCGGTGACGCGACCCTGCGGGTAGTTGTATGTGCGGATCTTTTCGGAGCGTTCACCGGTTCCGACCTGGGCTTTACGCTCCGCTGCGACGGCTGCCTGCTGCTCGGCCAGTTGCAGTTCGTAGAGCCGGGCCCGGAGTACGCGCATGGCCTTCTCCCGGTTCTGGAGCTGTGATTTCTCGTCCTGCATGGAAACCACGATCCCGGTCGGGTTGTGGGTGATCCTCACTGCTGAGTCGGTCGTATTGACCGACTGTCCGCCTGGTCCGGATGACCTGTAGACATCGATCTGGAGGTCGTTCTGGTCGATGTCGACCTCGACCTCTTCCGCTTCGGGAAGGACAGCCACTGTCGCGGTAGAGGTGTGAATCCTCCCCTGGGACTCGGTTTCGGGTACCCGCTGAACCCGGTGGGTGCCGCCCTCGTACTTGTAGACCGAATACGCGCCGGCGCCACGCACTTCGAAGGTAACGTCCTTGAACCCTCCGTGTTCGGCAGCCGATTGCGAAAGCACCTCGGTCGAGTATCCCCGCTCGGCGGCATATCGGGTCAGCATCTTGTAGAGGTCTCCGGCGAAGAGGGCCGCCTCGTCACCGCCCGTGCCGGCCCGGATTTCGACGATCACATTCTTGCCGTCGTTCGGATCGGGCTCGACCATGGCCAGACGGATTTCCTCCTCGAGTTCCTCCAGCCTGGCCGGCGCCTCCCTGACGACCTTCTCGAGTTCCTCGTCTTCGCCTTCATCCAGGAGTTCGCGAGCGCCCTCAAGGTCGTCGCTCAGCATCCGGTACTCCGAGACCAGCGCATTGGCCGGCTCCATCTGACGGTACTCGCGGCCCACCTCGGCATAGCGCTCACGGTCCCCGATCACCTCGGGGTCGCTCATCTGCGCCTCAAGCTCCGAAAACCGGGCCTCAATCTGTTCCGCCAACTTCTCAATCACAGAGAGCATTCTGCTGCATCTCGGTCTGAGCCGCCGCGGGCGGAGCCGACCCATCCATCATTTGCTTCATTGGGTCGGCGGGTTAATAATGGAGGCGGGGCAAAGCTCGCCGACTGCAGATGCCCGCGAAGCTCGCCGACTGCAGTTAAGCCCTAAGCCACAATCTCGATGGGCTCGAGGTAGGCGTTGTCTTCGGGCTTCTCGACTTCGAGAACGGCGTTGAGGGCGGCGATAGCCACTTCCAGCTGTTTCTCGTCCGGCTCGCGTGTCGTCAGGTTCTGCAGCATCAGCCCGGGCCACATCACTCCGCGGACCCAGGACTTGTCACGGTTTCTGCCCGCCCATTTGATCAGCTCGTAAGCGATGCCCGCAATCAGCGGAACGCCGATGATTCGGGAGAGCACCAGCCAGTACCAGGCCGGAAGCCCCAGCGGCGCGAAGACGAAGATCGCGACAACCATGACGATCAGCAGAAAGCTCGTGCCACAGCGGGGATGCAGCCGGGAATAAAGCGTTGCCCGGGAAGGCGTCAGCGTGTCCTCGGCCTCGTAACAGGAGATCGTCTTGTGTTCGGCTCCGTGGTACTCGAAAACCCGCCGGAGGTCATCCAGCCTGGAGATAGCGACGATGTACCCGATGAATATCGCGGTGCGGACTATCCCCTCGACCAGCCAGAAGAGAAACGAGGAGTTGAGCCAGTCCTTGATCAGACTGGTCAGGCCGACCGGAATCACGAAGAACAGGAGGATCGCGAAGGCGAGCGAGACAAAGATCGTCATCCCCCAGGCGAAGCCGCCCAGTTCTTCTTCCTCTTCGCCTTCTTCCAGTTGTGCGTTAGCGGACATCCCCAGCGCCCGGAAGCCGATCTTCAGCGACTCGGCGAGAGCCACGATTCCGCGAATGATCGGCCACCGGAGGATCGCATGGCGACGGGCCCAGGGCTGAATCGTCTCGACCGTGGTTTCGATTCCTCCGTCGGGCTTGCGAAGGGCAACTGCCCAGGTGGTAACCCCGCGCATCATCACTCCTTCAAGAACTGCCTGGCCACCTACCGGGGCGTCACGTTTGGCTTCAAGCGGAGCCGCGGGGGATTGTCCGGTCTGGCCGGTTGCGGCACCCGGAGTCGCGACGCCCGGCAGGGCGCCGTTCGGCGGCTTCATGTTGCCGCCCTCCACTGAGATGGAAATCCGGGCTGTTGAGCAGCCGCGGGCTAGTTGCCCGCAGCAGCCTTGGCGCGCTTGGCGGCACGCCGCTGGAAGCGCTCGACCCGTCCGCCGGTGTCGACCAGCTTCTGCTTGCCGGTGTAGAAGGGGTGGCAGGCAGAGCAGAGTTCGACGTGCAGGTCAGATTTGGTCGACCGCGTGTAGAACTGGTTGCCGCACGAACAATGAACGTTCGCGAGCGTGTATTCGGGATGGATATCTGCCTTCATAAGACACATTCTAGCTGACTGCAGTCGGCGAGCTTCGCCCCGCCTCCCAGCTCAATCCGCCGGCCCATTCAGGCAAAGGATGGATGGGCCGGTTCAATCAGAGGCAGGACAGGCTTTGTCGGGGGGTGCCTGGCCGAGAGCCGCCCCAACCACCGATTTTCGCGTTTTTCGCAAATTGCAGGATTTTTGGCAGGTTTTCCGTCCGACGGGTCGAACTAGCTTTCCATAACCCCTTCCGGAGGAGGATCGTCCGTATG
>JAGQUT010000002.1 GCA_020438355.1 Solirubrobacterales bacterium
GCAAGCGAGCACAGCCTCTGCAAGGCCTCCACCCGGACTTCGCGGGGTGGCCAGAAGTTGCGGAAACCGAGGATTGAAACGAGGCCTCCACGAAGCTGTCCGGCTGAAATCGGAGCTTCCACCCCGGCTGAGTTTCCGACCTGCACCAGCCTCCCTCGTGGCTTCATGGTCCTCAGGGCGGCCGCAGCCGGAATTCCCCACAGCCCGTCGATCACCAGGTCCGGCCCGCCTTCGGTCGCCTGGTGGATCTGTTCCACGAGTTGTTCCAGATCTCCGTCCGATCCGATCGCAGCGTCGGCACCCAGAGCCAGAACCTTTTCCCGACCCCGTTCGCTTCGTGCCATGCCGACAACCCTGCCCGCACCCATCATGCGGGCAGCCTGGACGGCCACCTGCCCCACGGATCCGCTCGCGCCCAGTACAAGCACCGTCTCGCCGTCCTTGAGCTGTCCCCGCCAGTCAAGGGAAAGCCAGGCCGCAAGACCGGCAACGCCGAAGCCGATCGCCTTCTCCGGGGTGATGCCCGGGGGCAGGGTGATTCCGCCTCCCTCGGTTATCACCGCTCGATCTGCCATGGAGCCCCACGGGAAATGGGAGCCGTCGAACCAGACCACCTCTCCGTCGGCCATCCGACCTATGCCCTCGGTTCCGGGCACGTAAGGCAGGGGAGGTGCACCGGCATCGAATTTGCCGGATGCGATCGCCAGGTCGACCGGGTTGATTCCAGCCACAAGCACGTCGACTATCTCTGCCGGGCCGGCAATCGAGTCGGCGTATGGACCGGGCTCTCCGGGCGCATCGATGTCAACGAGTTCCGGGGGTTCACCGTAGGCGGTGATGCGGGCGGCTCTCATCAGGCGGCCAAAGCTACCGGCTCGAGCACACCCCTGAGGAAGTCACCGGTGTAGGAACCTTCGGTGGCAGCGATCTCCTCCGGGGTGCCGGTCGCCACGATCTCGCCGCCTCCGTCCCCCCCTTCGGGCCCGAGGTCGACGATCCAGTCGGCGCTCTTGATCACGTCGAGGTCGTGCTCGATCACGACGACGGTGTTCCCCGCATCGACCAGCCTGCTCAGAACCTCAAGAAGGCGACGAACGTCACCGAAATGGAGGCCCGTGGTCGGCTCGTCAAGGATGTAGAGAGTGTTGCCGGTCGCCACCTTCGAGAGTTCGGCCGCCAGCTTGATCCGCTGCGCCTCGCCCCCGGAGAGCGTGGTTGCCGGCTGTCCCAGCCTCACGTAGCCCAGGCCAACATCGTTCAGGGTCCGCAGTCTGCGGGCCACCTTGGGAATCGATTCGAAGAAGGGAAGTGCCTCCTCGATCGACATCTCGAGCACGTCGGCGATCGACTTGCCCTTGAACCTGACCTCGAGGGTCTCACGGTTGTAACGATGCCCGTGACACTGCTCGCACGGCACATAGACATCCGGAAGGAAGTGCATCTCGATCTTGATCTGGCCGTCGCCCTTGCACACCTCGCAGCGCCCGCCCTTCACATTGAAACTGAAGCGTCCCGGCTTGTAGCCACGGGCCCTGGATTCCTGGGTGGCGGCGAACAACTGACGAATCTGGTCGAACACGCCGGTGTATGTGGCCGGATTCGACCTCGGGGTCCGGCCGATCGGTGACTGGTCGATGTTGATGATCTTGTCGATCTTCTCCATCCCGTCGATTCCGTCATGCGGACCGGGGCGCATCTTCGCCTTGTGGAGACGGTTGGCGACTGCCGGGTAAAGAGTCTCGTTCACGAGGGTTGACTTGCCCGATCCCGAAACGCCAGTCACACAGGTCAGCACTCCCAGGGGGAACTCGGCATCCACTCCGGTCAGGTTGTGCTGCCTCGCACCCCGGACCGTGAGGGCGTCGCTCCAGCTTCTCCGCTCCCCGGGGACCGATATCTGCTCGGTGCCAGCCAGGTAGCGGCCGGTCAGTGAATCGGGGTTGGCGGAGACCGACTTCGGCGGGCCGGCGGCGACCACGTCTCCCCCGTGCTCGCCGGCTCCCGGGCCGAGGTCCACCAGGTAGTCGGCTGCACGCATCGTTCCTTCGTCGTGCTCGACGACGATCACCGTGTTGCCGAGGTCCCGAAGTCTTTCGAGGGTCGCGATCAGCTTCTCGTTGTCACGCTGGTGAAGCCCGATCGACGGTTCGTCGAGGACGTACATCACCCCTACAAGGCTCGAGCCGATCTGTGTCGCGAGCCGGATCCGCTGCGCTTCGCCACCGGAGAGCGTCCGGGCCGACCGGGCCAGTGACAGGTAGCCAATACCGACGTTGACAAGGAAGGACAGCCGCTCGGCGACCTCCTTGACGATCAGCCGGGCGATTGCCCTTTCGGTCTTCGTCATCTCGAGCGATTCGATCCAGTCCCGGGCAGACGTGGCGGACATGTCGGTGAAGTCCCGGATCGAGAGGCCTCCGACAGTAACCGCGAGGCTCTCGGGTCGGAGTCTGGCGCCGTGGCAACTGGGGCAGGGCTGCTCCGCCATGTAATCCTCGATCTTCTCCCTGACGGCCTCCGAGTCGGACTCCTGGTATCGCCGTTCGAGATTGTTGACCAGTCCTTCGAACTTGACCTGGTAACTGCGCTGGCGTCCGGCCCGGCTGCGGGTCCGGATCGTGTGGCGCTCGGTCCCGGTTCCGTAAAGGAAAACATCACGTTCCTTCTGGGTCAGGTCCTTCCAGGGTGCGTCGATGTCGATGCCGTAGCTGTCGGCCACGGCTTTGTTGAGCCGCCGCCAGTAGCCCGAATAGCCGGTGCGCCAGGGCTGGATCGCGCCTTCGGCGACCGAGAGGGTCGGGTCCGGAACCACCAGCTCCGGATCAATCACCTTCTTGAAGCCGAGACCGGTGCAAGTCTGGCAGGCCCCGTGTGGGGCGTTGAAGGAGAAGATCCTTGGTTCGAGTTCCGGCATCGATGTGCCGCATTCGAGGCAGGCGAAATTCTCCGAGAAGGTCATTCTCTCGCCGTCTATCACCTCGATCTCGACCAGACCGTCGGCCAGGGAAGCGGCGGCTTCGACAGATTCGGACAGTCTGCGACGAAGGTCTGTCTTCATGATCAGGCGGTCGACGACGAGGGAAATGTCGTGCTTGTACTTCTTGTCGAGTTCGAACTCCTCGTCGAGCATTCGCATCTCGCCGTCGACCTCGACCCTCGAGTAGCCATCGGCGCGGAACTGCTCGAAGAGCTTTCCGTACTCACCCTTCCGGCCACGCACCACTGGCGCAAGGACCATGAACCGGGTGCCTTCCTCCATGGTCATCAGCTGGTCGGTGATCTGCTCCTGGGTCTGGCCCGTGATCGGCTTGCCACAGTTGGGGCAGTGAGGTTTGCCGATTCTGGCCCAGAGAAGTCGCAGGTAGTCGTAAATCTCGGTGACGGTTCCGACAGTTGACCTCGGGTTCCGCGATGTCGTCTTCTGGTCGATCGAGATTGCCGGGGACAGTCCTTCGATCGAATCGACATCGGGCTTCTCCATCAGCCCGAGGAACTGCCTCGCATAGGCGGATAGCGACTCGACGTAACGGCGCTGGCCCTCGGCGTAAATCGTGTCGAAGGCAAGGCTGGATTTGCCGGAACCGGAAAGGCCGGTGACGACGATCAGCGAGTCCCGGGGCAGGTCAAGGTCGATCCCCTTGAGGTTGTGCTCGCGGGCCCCGGTGATGAGGATACGTTCGGAACGGGTCACTCAGAGCATTCTAGGGAACCGAACACACGTTCGTTCGGGGGCTTGCCGGTCGGCGGCGCTCAGGCGAGGTGGGAAAGCACTTCGTCCACCAGTGCCCCGGGATCGGCCACATCGTGCTCGGCCGCGACCTGCATCACGATCGTGTCGCGGCTCTTGCCTTCCAGGGCCAGCTTCGAGGCAAGCAGCTTCGCGGCAACTTCAGCCTCGTCTGGCGTGGCCTTTCCGGCATCCGCTGCCTCGTCCAGCACCTCGGCTTCGACGAGCGGGTCCGGGCCGGGGTCGGGCAGGCCGCTGGGCCCCTCTTCGTGAGCCCGGGCGTCTTCGAGCTGCTGCCTGAGGAGGTCACGTTCGACCTCGAGGGCCGTGATCCTCGCCTCAAGCGCGGCGACGTGGGCGGCGACCGCGGCCAGGTGGGCGCCGACCGAGTCGACGTCGAAACCCTCGCTGCCGTGGGCTCGCGGAAAGTCGTCTCGAATCAGCTTCTCTCGCTCCATGACGCCAGCCTACAGTCGGAGTCAGGCTCCGGCTTTCATTGCGTCGAGGTCGCGCCTGAGCTCGCGGATCTCGTCGCGAAGCCTTGCTGCCTGCTCGAAACGGAGGTCTTCGGCGGCGGCGTGCATTTCTTCTTCCATGGCGACGATCGACTTCTCCAGCTCGTCCGGGCCCTCGAACTCGTCCTCCCTGCGGCGGCGACGGCGGGCCGGAGCCCGGTCCTCGATCGCGAGCAGGTTCCCCTCGGCCGCGACACCCTTGACGATCGTGGTCGGGGTCACGCCGTGACGCTCGTTGTAGGCCACCTGGATCGCCCGGCGACGGTCGGTCTCGGAAATCGCCGACCGCATCGCCTCGGTCTCCTTGTCGCCGTACATCAGCACCCTGCCGCCAGTGTTCCGGGCGGCACGGCCAATTGTCTGGATGAGGCTGGTCTCGCCGCGGAGGAAGCCTTCCTTGTCGGCGTCGAGGATCGCGACCAGGGACACCTCCGGCATGTCGAGCCCCTCCCGCAGCAGGTTCACCCCGACCAGCACGTCGTACTCGCCGAGTCGCAGCTCGCGGATGATCTGGATCCTCTCCAGAGTGTCGATGTCCGAATGCAGGTAGCGGACCTTCACCCCGTGTTCGATCAGGTAGTTGGTCAGGTCCTCCGCCATCTTCTTGGTCAGCGTCGTGACCAGGGTCCGCTCGCCGGCCTCGGTCGTGGTCCGGATCTCGTTCATCAGATCGTCGATCTGGTTGGCGGTGGGGCGAACTTCGATCTCCGGGTCGACGATCCCGGTCGGACGCACGATCTGCTCGACGACCCGGTTCGACTCGGTCCGTTCGAACTCCCCGGGGGTAGCCGACACCAGTACCAGCTGGTTCATCCGGTCCATGAACTCCTCGAACTTGAGCGGTCGGTTGTCGATAGCCGAAGGCAGCCGGAATCCGTAGTCGACAAGTGTCTGTTTGCGTGAACGGTCCCCCATGTACATGCCCCCGATCTGGGGAATGGTCTGGTGGGACTCGTCGATGAAGGTGATGAAGTCCTCGGGGAAGTAATCGATCAACGTATGTGGCGGGGTCCCGGCCGCCCTTCCCTCGAACAGCCGCGAATAGTTCTCGATGCCGGAGGTAAAGCCGGTCTCCTTGATCATCTCCAGGTCGTAGAGAGTCCTCTGCCGCAGCCGGTGGGCTTCCAGCTCCTTGCCTTCCGATTCGAGTTCCCCGAGCCGCTGATCCAGTTCGGATTTGATGGCTTCGAGGGTTCGCTCGACCGAATCCTCTTCCGTCACGTAGTGCGTTGCCGGCCAGATCGAGACATGCTGGACCTCGTCGAGGATTTCGCCGGTCAGCGGATCGAAATGGTGGATCGCCTCGATCTCGTCCCCGAAGAGCATGATCCGGAAGGCCGATTCAGCGTACGAAGGCATGATCTCGAGCACTTCTCCCTTCACACGGAAGGAACCGCGACTGAGTACCGCGTCGTTTCGCTCGTACTGGAGCCGGACCAGCTTGCGAAGCACCTTGTCGCGGTCGATCCACTCGCCAACCTTGAAGAGCTGCATCTGCTCCTGGTAAAGGGCCGGCGAACCGATGCCGTAAATGCAGGAGACCGAGGCGACGATGATCACATCCCGTCGCGCCAGCAGAGAGGCTGTGGCCGCATGCCGTAGGCGGTCGATCTCGTCGTTGATCGAGGAGTCCTTCTCGATGTAGAGATCCTGCGCCGGGACATAGGCCTCGGGCTGGTAGTAGTCGTAATAGGAGACGAAATACTCGACGACGTTGTCCGGAAAGAACTCCCGGAACTCGTTGCAGAGCTGCGCCGCGAGGGTCTTGTTGTGAGCCATGACCAGAGCTGGGCGCTGCGCCTCGGCGATCACCCCGGCCATCGTGAAAGTCTTGCCGGTGCCGGTTGCGCCAAGCAGGGTCTGGATCTTCTCTCCCTGTTCGAGACCCTCCGAAAGCTGTGCGATCGCCGTCGGCTGGTCGGCCAGGGGCTTGAAGGCGGGATTCAGTTTGAACTCGGCCACCCGCTCACCATAACGACCCGTCCGGTCCGGCTCGACCCGTCCGCAAAACACCCGGCGAGACGGAACGTTCCGTCTCGTCGGGTCTTGTC
Organism: Solirubrobacterales bacterium; assembly: GCA_020438355.1. GTDB lineage: Bacteria > Actinomycetota > Thermoleophilia > Solirubrobacterales > 70-9 > 67-14. Next base: position 6,294 of record JAGQUT010000002.1, read on the forward strand.
TAGGGTGTGCCCATGCGCATCTTCCGCCGCGTCCTGGGTCTCGCCTTCATCGGCGTCGGGATCCTCCACTTCACCCGGCCGAAGTTCTTCCTCGCGATGATGCCTCCGTGGATTCCGATGCACAAGGAAGCAGTGGCCATAAGCGGTGTCGCGGAGATCGCTGGCGGGGCGGCCCTGCTGCCGGACGCCACCGCGAAGTTCGCCGGGCCTTGGCTGACCGCCCTCCTGCTGGCAGTTTTTCCCGCCAACATCCACATGGCGGTCGATCCGGGCCAGGTCGAGCGCATGGCGAAGGCGGGAATCCCGAAGTGGGCGCTCTACGCTCGCCTCCCGCTTCAGCCGGTTCTGATCCTCCTGGTACTAAGAGCTACCCGGTAGGGCCAAACAGATCGTTCAGGCCCTGCTCAAGGGCATCCGTGGCCTGCTGCTCCAGCTGTTCCCTGGTTTCTTCTGGAATCAGCTGCTGAAGGTCGTCGGTGCTTCCTTCCGGCAGCGCCCCTTCGATCGCGTCTCCGAGGCCACCAAGCGGGTCTTCCGAGCTGCCGGTGCCGAGATCCCCCACTCCGCCGCCGATCGCGTCGATCGCGTCACCGATGCCGCCCAGGGACCCCAGGTCACCACTGAAGATGCCATCCGCATTCTCGAGCAGACCGAGCATGGTGGACATCGGCATCACCCGGATCGCGAGCCGCACCCCGGCGGCGGCAAGCGGGGTCAGTGCCCCTGCGTTCTCGGCATCGTCGACGGCTCGGTTGAGCCCGGCGCGAAGTGCTTCCTCGAGCTCGGCATCGGTGATGTCGTTCTCGGCCATGAAATCCATGCGGGTCTGATCGTCGGCGATCGCCCGGGTCAGTTCTTCACGACTCACTCCCAGCTCGCAGGCGGCACCGTCTGCGGCTGAGAGAGCGAATTGCTGGGCGGTCTCTTCGAGGTTGCCGGGATCGGTCCACGGACGCGGATCGCATGGATCTGCGGCGGCGTCGGGGCCGACCGGTCCGCCCGCGGCGACATACGCCCCGACCAGGAGCAGGGAGGCGACGATCGCCGCGACGAGCACTCCGATGCCTTTGCCGCCGGGTGAAGCCCCTTGCCCGGCCGGAGTGCCTGCGGGGGCCGCTGGCCCTGGCCTAGCCTCGGTCGGCTCCTGGCCCGTCTGCGGAAGCGGCTCGGTCGGATTCTCGTTGCCTTCAGGGATTACGTCAGTCGGGTTCTCGTTACCCTCGGGAATCCGGCCCGTTTCTTCCTCACCCGGAGGCGTCACCTCGGTCGGATCCTCGGAACCACCCGGGATCTCGTCTGTCGGATCTTCCGGACTCACAGGTCAAGCCTCCTGGTCAAGCCGATCGGAATCAGGGCAAGCAACCCGAACAGCGCGGAAATCAGGAACGAAAGCGAGAACGCCCTGGTCGCTGCGTCCCGAAGCTGCTCCTCTATCCCCGAGAGGATCTGCTCGTACTGGTCACGTTCGACCGGGTCGGTCGGCAAAGGATCAAAGGCCGGAGAGAGGTCCGGAACCCGCTCTCCCTGACTCTCGACCTCGTCGGCGAGCCGCCCTCCCAGCTCGATCTTTTCCGATGGGTCGATCGGCGAGTCGAGCACGATGGCGGTTCCCGCGTCGAGCGCCGCGTCCCGCTGCTGGTCGAGCTGGTTGGTGAAGATCGGCGTGAGGATCAGCAGCCCGACCACGACTCCGAGGTGGCGGGCCGAGATCGTCCAGCCACCGTGGACCGCCGCAAACGAGCGACCGTGGAGGGCGGCCTCGGTCAGTGCGGAAAGCACGAGCGAGAGCCCGATGCCGGCAAGGATCTGGGGCGGGATCACGAGCCACACCTCGGACCTGGGCAGCAGGCCGAGCGCAGCCAGTCCCCCGGCCAGAAGAATCGCCCCCGATGCCGCACGGATCCGCTCCGATTCGATTCCGTGGCCGATCCTCGACCCGATCAGCGCCGCGACTGGCAGGACCGTGACCACGAGGGCGGCTTCGATCGGGGTAAGGAGCCAGCCCTCGATCAGCATCAGGACGATCAGGAAAAGCGTTGCGGCGATCGACGCTGACACCAGCGCCAGGGCCAGATTTGCTGGCAGATGAGGCTTGTTGCCGTCGATGGCCTGTACCGGGTCCGGTACCCGCCACTCCCGTGTCTCCTGGATCACGATGTCCTTGAGCGGCACGCCGGCGATGATCGCGACCGGCACCTGAACCAGGAAGATCGACTGCCACGAAACGAGCTCGGTCAGAAGTCCGCCCAGCCCCGGACCCACAGCGGCCCCGATCGCGCCGGCCCCGACCCAGGTCGCGATCGCCTTCCGGTTGTCCCCGAAGGTGGAAACCATGAGCTCCAGAGCTGCAACGACGGCCACCGCGCCTCCTGCTGCCTGGACGGCCCTGCCGGTCAGCAGCGGGCCGAGACCGGTCGCCAGCCCGCAGACAAGGCTTCCGCCGGCAAAGACAGCCAGGCCGAGCGCCGCCGACCTGCCTGGCCCGAAACGCCGGGCAAGGTGCGCCGCCGGGACCGCGAGGATCGCCAGCACCAGGTTGAAGATGATCAGCACCCAGGAAACACCGGAGATCGTCGTGTCGAACTCCCTGAAGATCTCCGGAAGGGCGAGGACGACTATCGATGAGTCAGCCAGAACCAGCCCGACCGCACCGGCGAGTGCGATCGTCCGCAGGTTCATCAGTACCCCAGTTCCAGTGAGTACTCGTGCTTGTACTCGCGCTGCTTCTCAAGCACCTTCTTCACGTACGCCTCGGTCTCCGGGAAGGTGATGTCCTCGATCGTCATGCTGGATCCGCCCCACTCGTCGGCGTTGCCAGGACCAGCGTTGTATGCGGCGAGGGCAGCGACGACATCGCCGTCGTACATCTCGATCAGGTGGGCCAGGTAGAAGGTCCCGTAGCGGATGTTCAGCTCCGGATCGCGAAGGTCCTCGAGCCTGAAGGTGGTGCCTCCGCTCAGCTTCTCGATCTCTTCCGCGGTCTGCGGGGTGATCTGCATGAGGCCCCGTGCGTCGGCATGCGAAGTCTGGTCCACAAACTGGGATTCGGAATAGATCACTGCGGCGATCAGCGCCGCGTCGACTCCCTTCTCCTGGGACTGCTGGCGGATCACGTCCTCATGCTTCAGGGGCAGGGTCACTTCCTTGATGCCCTTGCCGGCCAGTCCACTAATGATCAGGATCGCGACGATTCCCACCATGATCAGACCAACCAGGATCAGGAAGGCACGGCCGGCGCCTGTGCGCGGCTTGGCGTCCCTTGAGCGAGGAGCCGGATTCGAGCGGCGCCTGGCGCCCGAGGTTGAGGATCGGTTCTGGGCCATTCGGGGTGGCCTCTAAGACTAGCTTTGTCCGCCGGTCGCCAACTCTGACTCGAGGGATTCGAGCAGTGCTGCCAGCTTCGCCTCAAGGTCCGCCGGGGTTCCGTCGTTCTTGATCACCGTGTCGGCTCGCGCGGCCTTCTCGGCCTGACTGAGTTGCCTGGCCTCACGGCCCTCCACGCCTTCGTGCCCACGGGAGCGGGCCCTTTCCTGCCTCAGGTCCTCATGGGCGACGATCGCAACGGTGTGATCGAAGCGCTGATGCATCTCGCCTTCGAACAGGAGCGGTATCTCGGCCACGGCGAACTTCGTGTCGGGATCAAGGCGGTCGATCCAGCCGAGCAGCTCACCCCCGACCAGGGGATGAATGCGGGCTTCCAGCCAGGCCAGTTCCTCGGGATCATTGAAGACCCTCGCCCCGACAACTGAACGGTCCACCCGGCCACCGGGCGCGACCTCGTCGCCCCAGCGCTCCTTGAGGCGACTCAGCAGCGGCTCCTGGTCGAGCAGGTCGTGAACGACCTGATCGGCAGAGATTGTGGCCGCGCCGAGTCGCCCAAAGGCGCTCAGTGCCTCGGACTTACCGGCAGCTACGCCCCCGGTCAGCCCGATGGTCAGGACTGTTCTTCTCCTTCAGCGGAGTCGGCCTCGGCGGCCTCTTCGGTGATCTCTTCAGCTTCCTCGACAACTGCCTCCTCGGCAGCTGCCTCATCAGCGGCAGCTTCGATCTCGACCTCTGCGACGGCATCCTCGACGACCTCTTCGGGTGTCTCGTCTTCGGCCGCGGCTTCTTCAGCAGCGTCGGCCACGGCGGCTTCAGCCATCGCTTCCTCGACTACTTCCTGGACTTCCGGAGCGACTTCTTCGCCGGTGTCGGCTTCAGCTTCCTCCGAGAAGACCTCCTCGGAAAGACCGAGCTCGGGAGACTCTTCATCTGCTTCCGGGGTTCCGGAGGCGGCGGCGAGCGCAGCACCGAGGTCCTTCAGCAGCATGTTCTGGCCTTCGACCCGCTTGATCGAGAGCGAGAGACGGCGACGCTCTTCGTCGATCTCGAGGATCTTGACGTTGAGGCTGGCCCCGAGTTCGACAACCTCGCTCGGGTTCTCGACGTGATGGTCGGCGAGCTCCGAGATGTGAACCAGGCCTTCGACCCCGTCGAGAATCTCGACGAAAGCACCGAAAGAAACAACCTTGGTGACCGTGCCCTCGAGCACGTCGCCGGAACGGTAGGTCGAAACAACACGCTGCCACGGGTCCTCCTGGGTCTGCTTGAGACCCAGCGAGATCCGCTGGCGGTCGCGGTCGATGTCGAGCACCTTGATCTTGACCGTGTCGCCGATCGCAACCACCTCTGACGGGTGGTTGACATGGCTCCAGGAAAGCTCGGAGATGTGGATGAGACCGTCGATGCCTTCGAGGTCCACGAACGCGCCGAAGTCGACGATGTTCGAGATCTTGCCCTCGACGACCTCGCCGGGCTGCAGCCGGTCCAGGATCTGGTCACGGACTTCCTTGCGCTCCTCTTCGAGGACGGCGCGGCGGGAGAGCACGACGTTGTTGCGGCTGCGATTGAGCTCGATGACCTTGCATTCGAGAGTGGTCGACATGAACTCGTCCAGGTTGTGGACCCGGCGGATGTCGACAAGCGATGCGGGCAGGAAGCCGCGGATGCCGAGGTCGAGGATCAGGCCGCCCTTGACGACTTCGATCACGTTGCCTTCGACCGGCTCGCCATTCTCGGCGGCAGTCTCGATCTTGCGCCAGGCCTTCTCGAAGCGGGCACGCTTCTTGGAAAGGATCAGGCGGCCTTCGGAATCTTCCTTGGTGACGACGAGGGCGTCGATTTCTTCGCCTAGCTCGACTTCCTCGGAGGTGTCGACGTTCTTGCGGATCGACAGCTCGCCGGCAGGGATGACCCCTTCGGACTTGTAGCCGATGTCGAGCAGAACCTCGTCACGGTCGATGCGAACGACCTTGCCGTTGACGACGTCGCCTTCCTCGAAGGAGACCATCGTCGCTGCGTAGTTCGGAATGATCCGGCCATCAACATTGATGAGGAGGCCATTTGAGCCTTCGACCGGAACCCCCTCTGGGGCGGGTTGGAGTGTGGTTTCAGTAGTAGTCACAGTCCGGGGATGATGGCAGAAAACAGGAAGTCGGCGAGCTTCGCTTCGCTCGCCCCGCCTCCAGGCTCAACCCGCCCCACCCATCCGCATCAAGGAATGTTTGGGTGGGGCTCGGTGGAAGCACCTCGGGCTTGGCCTTCGATGCTTCCAGACCGGCTCTTCATTACCCTCTCCCGGATGGCGAAAAGGGCTACAAAGCGTGGTGAGGAGCGGACCGATCTGAGTGGTTCGCGGGACGTTCTGATTTGTGGAGCCAGTTTCGCCGGTCTGATGGCCGCAAGGCAGCTGTCTGGCTCCGGGGCCGACGTACTGGTCATCGACCGTTACGAGATCGGCGAGCGCCAGACCTCGGCCTGCGCGATTCCCACCGCCTGGCTGGAGGAACTCGGCCTGATCGAGTCTGAAAAGCAGCGGTTTGATTCGGTCCTGATTCACACTGCGCATGGCTCGATCCGGCTCCCGGTGCCGTGGTCGTTCTCTACCTTCGACTATCCGGCCTTCTGCGAGATGCTCTGGGCCCAGTGCGATGCCGAATTCGAGACCGCCAAGGTCAACGGACGCGCCGCCGAAGGTGCCCCTTCCCCGGGTACGCCACTGGTTATCGACACAGATCGCGGCGAGATCGAAGCTCCTCTGGTGGTCGATTCACTTGGCTGGAAGCGGGTTCTGGCCGCGGGGGCCCATTACCAGCCGCCCGATGCCCCGCTTTCCCGCGGGCTGGAAGTCCACCCTCCGGGTGGCAACATCGACCTCGAAGTGTTCATCAACCGGCGCTATGTGCCGGCCGGATACGGCTGGTCCTTCCCCGCCGATGACGAGGTCAGGGTTGGCGTCGGATCGTTCGATCCCCATTTCCCGGTTCGCCCCACCACCGACTTGCTGGCCGATGACATCGAGGTCGGCAAGTCCGCCTACCAGGGGAACTGGATCCCCCACAAGCTCAGGCCTGCCACCGGAGACGGAGTCTTCTTCGCCGGCGATTCGGCAGGTCACTGCTTTCCCCTCACGGCTGAAGGCATTCGCCCCGCCCTCTACTTTGGCGCTGCGCTCGGCCTCGAGCTTCGAGATGTTGTGGACGGCCGGAAGTCCCGCGAGGAAGCACTGAAGGGCTACCACGAGTTCAGCGCCGGCCACCAGTGGGCGTTCGACTGGCTGCTCCGGTCACAGAAGTTGCTTCCGAAGATTCCGCCCCGGCTGGTCAAACCGACCCTGGCCGCCTCCTTCAAACTCGGCGGCTCCGGCGACTACGCCTTCAACCGCTATCTGGACATAGCCCCGCCAGAGTTCGCAACCCTCGCCACCCGCCAGCTCACCGGCAAACTGCCCCTAACGCCCGCCTGACGGGTCCCGACGAAGCCCGGGAAGGCGACGTGAACGGGGTCCCGGAACACCCGATTTCAAACTGTGTTCGACTTGCATGGGTATAGCCCATACAGATCGAACACAGATCAAGCCCGGGGCCCGTTGCATCAAGCCCGGGGCCTGTTACCTCTCCACGAAGTAGCTGCCAGACTCGTGGCCACCGCTGAAGTAGCGGCTGGTGATGGTCTTCTTTCGGGTGAAGAACTCGACGCCGTCGAGACCGTGGGCGTGAAGGTCACCGAGGAAAGAGGCCTTCCAGCCTGAGAACGGGAAGAAGGCGACGGGTGCGGCGACACCGATGTTCACGCCAACCATTCCGACCTCGATGTCGTGGCGGAATTTACGGACCGCGGAGGCGGACTCGGTGAAGATCGAGACGCCGTTGCCGAACGGGCTGGCGTTGACCATTTCAATCGCTTCCTCGAGTGTGTCGACATTGACGACCGCCAGGACCGGGCCGAACACCTCCTCGGAAATGATCGGATCGTCCTTCTTCACCTTGTCGAGGATGGTCGGACCGACATAGGAGCCCTCGGGGTCGGCTCCGTCAGGGTTGCGTCCGTCAAGCAGGATCTCTGCGCCGTCCTTGACGGCCCGGTCGATCCAGCCGTTGATCCGGTCACGGGCGTCGCAGGAGATCACCGGCCCGACATCGGTCCCTTCTTCGAGTCCGTCGCCGACCGAAAGCTTCTTCGACTGTTCGACCAGGGCCGGGATGACGCTGTCGTGAGCTGAACCGACGGTGACGATCACCGATCCCGCCATGCAGCGCTGTCCGGCAGCTCCAAAGCCTGAGCCGATCAGACCGTTGACCGTTGGTTCGACCACCGCATCCGGGCAGATCACCATGTGGTTCTTGGCTCCGCCGAGGGCCTGGACGCGCTTGCCGGTCTGTGCCGAACGTTCGTAGACGAGTTTGGCTACCGGGGCCGACCCGACGAAGGAAATCGCGTCGATGTCCGGGTGGTCGAGCATCCCTTCAACCACTTCGCGACTGCCGTTGACAAGGTTGACGACTCCTTCGGGCAGACCGAGTTCGTCGATGATTCCGAAGACCATCTGCTGGGTCATCGGTACCTGTTCGGAAGGCTTGAGGACGATCGTGTTGCCGCAGGCGATCGCGAAGGGCAGGAACCAGAACGGCACCATCGCGGGGAAATTGAACGGGGCGATGATCCCGCAGACACCAACCGGCTGGCGGATCGTTTCGGCATCGACTCCGCGGGCCACGTCTTCGAGGACCTTGCCCTGCATCGTGGTCGGGATGGCGGTCGCGGCTTCGACCATTTCGATCATGCGGCCGACCTCGGCGGTGGCATCCGGCAGGGTCTTGCCCATTTCGGTCACCACCACCCGAGCGATCTCGTCCTTGCGGGCCTCGAGTTTCTCGCGGAGGGTGAAGAGCGTGCGGGCTCTGGCGATCGTGCTGACACCCCGCCAGGCCGGCAGGGCCGCCCGGGCAGCGCGGACTGCCTCGTCGAGGTGTGCGGCAGTCGAGTAGGGAACCCGGCCGATGACGGCGCCGTTGGCCGGGTTGATCACATCGTGGAGTTCCGCCCCCTCGGCCTCGACCCACTTGCCTCCGACGTAATTCTTCAGCGTGGTCGTTGCGGTCTCGGTAGTGACGGTCATGCGGCCTCCTCAGGGGAATCGGGTCAGTTTCAGGCTAACGCCCCTCACCCCGCACGAAAGTTGGACAGAGCGTGAAACCCTGAACTGAGATTTGACGGGAGGTAAAGCGAGAGACTGGTTCGGCTACTCGGGCGGTGTGTAGACGAGGCTGTCGCCATTTCGCTCGACCACGAGGAAGCCGTCCGCATTCACCTCGTATGTGACCTGACCCTGAATGACCTTGTTGACCAGGAACTCGATCTGGTTCTGGACCTGATCACAGGATTTCTCCGTCATTGCGATTGGCCCGAAGTCCATGGTCGTCTCAGTCAACTCGACTTCGCCCGAGCCGCTGTTGCAGCCGGCGAAGATATTCGCCATGCCATCGCTGATCTCGAGCGTCGGAGCTTCCACACCCTTCGGCAGGCTGGTCGCGGAACCCTGTGTGGCGATGTTCATCACCGTCCAGGTCACGCCCTCGACCTCGGAGTTGCCGGAATCGCCATCAGAACCGGAATCGGAGCCGCAGGCAGCGATGCCCACCCCGGTCAGCAGCACGAAAAGGACAGCCAGAAGTCTCCTCGCCTCAGTCATGGCCTGCAGGTTAGGCGAAAGGTTGGCTGATTGGTAGCCGGGAATTGGCCGGAGGCCCCGACGGGTACGGTCTCACGGTGGACACAGGCCCGAAAAAGGTCCAGCGCACCTACCTGACCCTGATGCTCGGAAACACCCTGGCGGCCTCCTTCATCTGGGGCATCAACACGATCTTCCTGCTCGATGCCGGTCTCTCCAATCTCGAAGCCTTCGCAGCAAACGCCTTCTTCACGGCCGGGATGGTGATCTTCGAGATCCCGACCGGCGTCGTTGCAGACACGATCGGCCGGCGTGTTTCCTACATGGCAGGCACGCTGACCCTGACGGTCACCACCCTCCTTTACGTGCTCCTGTGGCAGATGGGCGGCCCGTTCTGGGCCTGGGCGATCGTGTCGCTCCTGCTGGGACTTGGATTCACTTTTTTCTCGGGAGCCGTCGAAGCCTGGCTGGTAGATGCGTTGGACGCGACGGGATTCACGGGTGACCTCGAGCAGGTGTTCGGGCGGGGACAGATCGTGACTGGCATCGGGATGCTGACCGGCTCGGTTGCCGGCGGTTACATCGCGCAGATCACGAACCTCGGGGTTCCCTTCCTGCTGAGGGCAGCCGTCCTTGTCTTCATGTTCGGCTTCGCGGCCTGGGCGATGAAGGACATCGGTTTCACACCGCACCGTGCTGAAAGCACGCTCGGTGAAATGAAGAAGATCACGTCGAACTCGATCCGGTATGGATGGGATGTGCCCTCGGTCAAGTGGATCATGCTCGCCGCGCCGTTCACGGCCGGGGTCGGCATCTACGCCTTCTACGCACTTCAGCCGTACCTGCTCGAACTGGTGGGCGACCCGGAGGCATACGGCATCGCCGGTGTGACCGCGGCTCTGGTTGCCGGATCGCAGATCGTCGGAGGGTTCCTCGCCCCCCGCATCCGTCGGGCATTCCGTCTGCGCACAACCGCCCTGCTGCTGGCTGTATCCGCCGGAGCGATCGCTCTGGCTGTCATCGGCCTGGTCGGCAACTTCTGGCTCGCGGTCGCCCTGATCGCCATCTGGGCGATGCTCTCGGCGGCTTCGATGCCGATCCGCCAGTCGTACATCAACGGCATGATTCCCTCCCGTCAGAGAGCGACGATCCTCTCCTTCGACTCGATGCTCGGTTCGGCCGGAGGAGTGGCCACCCAGCCCGCACTCGGACGGGTTGCCGACGTTTCCGGCTACGCCACCACTTACGTGTACGGCGCGGTCATCACCGTGCTGGCTCTCCCCTTCATCGCGCTGTCCCGGAGGCAGCACCCGGAGGCGGACAGCTCGACGGGGACGGCCCGGCCTCCCGAGTAGGCGTGGTCCCGACTGCTTCGGCTGCCGCAGGCGGTCAGCCGGTGGCCAGGAAGGTTCCGAGGAGCAGGGAACCAGCGGCGGCGACCCGGACCCGGTCTACGGGAATCCGGGTCAGACCGAAAACGCCAAAACGGTCGAGAAGAAGAGAACCGACCATCTGACCGGTGACCAGGGCAGCGGTCAGGCCGGCCGCGCCGATCACGGTGACCGCCGAGAGCGAGGTGACGACGACGATCACTCCGATGAAGCCACCAAGGAAGTACTGGGGCCTCGCCGCCTTGGCCTTGAGTACGGACCCGATCTGACCGGTTGCGATTACCAGCACCGCCAGCAGGAAGGAGCCGACGGTGAAATTGACCAGTCCTGCGGGCAGATCACCGATCGTCCCGGCCAGCTCCGAATTCAGGGGGTGCTGGATACCAACCGCAAGGGAAGCGAGGAAGATCACCGCGCAGATCACCAGTCGCTCACGGTTGTCGGTCCCCGACGCGAACAGCCTGAGGCCGCGGACCCTGCCTCCTTCCGAAGAGGCTTCCTCGCGGCTGTAGAGCATCGCCATCGCACCAGCGAGCAACAGCAACAGTCCGAGAATCCGGAGGCCGGAGACGTCATGGACATCGATGCCGAACCAGCCGTAGTGATCGACCACTACCGAGCAGGCGAGCTGTCCGGTAACGGTGACAGCCGCAATGACCCCGGCACCGATACGGGCGATTGTCGTTGCCGCAAGGGCGACATAGGTCGCGCCGATTACACCTCCGGCCAGTTGCCAGAGAGGTGCGTCGCCGATCGACGAGAAGTTGCCCATCTGGCCGGCCCCGAGAACGATCAGAAGCAGGACGACGTTGCCGACGAGAAACGAGATCAGTGCCGCGACGAGCGGTCCGGTCGTTCGGCCGAGGCCTCCGTTCACGGGAGCCTGGGCAGCAAACTGGACCCCCACGAGGACCATCAGCAGCACGACAAGCGAGTCGCTCACGGGAACGGCTTCCGCAGGTCGGCTACTTCGCGGCCAGCCAGCTGTCGCCCTTGCCGGCGTCGACCTCGAGCGGAGGATCGAGCTCGTAGGCGCCGACCATCTCCCGTCGCGCCAGTTCGGTCACGGCGTCGGCCTCTTCGGCGGGCCCCTCGAAAAGAAGCTCATCGTGGATCTGGAGGACGAGGCGACTGGAGAGCCCCTGCTCCAGCAGTGAGTCGTGGCAGCGGATCATCGCGATCTTGATGATGTCGGCAGCAGTGCCCTGGACCACCGTGTTCATGGCCAGTCGCACGCCCTGGGCGCGGGTCTGGGCCTGGTTTGAACGAAGTTCCGGCAGCGGTCGGCGCCTCCCGAGGAGGGTCTTGACGAAACCGGTTTCCGTCGCCTCCTCGACGACTCTCTCGCGGAATGCAGTCACGGCCGGGAATCGCTCGTGATAGCGCTTCACGAACTCCTCCCCTTCGGAGCGGGGGATGTTCAGCCGGTCGGCGAGCCCGAAACCGGTCAGGCCGTAGACGATCCCGAAATTGACCATCTTCGCCTTCGATCGCTGCGCTTCGTCGACCTCCGAGGGGTCGATTTCGAAGACCTGGGCGGCCGTCGCCGAATGGACGTCCTCCCCCGCGCGGAAGAACCCCTTGAGGACTTCCTCCTCGGCGACGTGAGCGAGGACGCGCAGTTCGACCTGGCTGTAGTCGAGCGAAACAAGCAGGTTGCCCGGCTCAGCCACGAAACAGCCCCGCAGCGGGCGGCCAACCTCTGACCTGATCGGAATGCTCTGGAGATTCGGCTGGATTGAGGAGATCCGCCCGGTCGGAGCGGCGGTCTGCATGAAGGTCGTGTGAACACGGCCCGTGGCCGGGTCGATCGCTGCTGGCAAGGGCTCGAGATAGGTGTTCTTCAGCTTCGTGAGCTCCCGCCATTCCTCGATCAGGGCGACGATCGCGTGTTCGCCCCGGATCTGCGCGAGGACCCTGGCGTCGGTCGAGAAGCCGGTCTTTCCTCTCCGCTTCCGGGTCAGCCCGAGCTCCTCGAAAAGGACCTGTCCGACCTGCTGCGGGGAGCCGATCGTGAACTCGCGACCTGCAAGCTCGTGAATCTCGCGTTCGAGCTCAAGGATGCGGTCTTCGAGTCCGGCGGCCATCTCGGCAACCCGCTCCCGGTCGAGCTTCAGACCGATCCTCTCCATCGCGGCGAGGACCCTGATCAAGGGTTGTTCGATCTTCTCGAGCAGGTCGACCAGACCGGCTTCCTCCAGTTTCGGCCTCTGAACCTGAGCCAGGTTCCAGACGGTCGCGGCGATCTCCGGGGCAATCGAACCGGAGTCCTGCTCATCGGCGATCAGGGACATCTGCCCCTCTTCGCCGTCGATCCCGGATGGAGCGAGCCCGGCCTGAACCGCCAGCTCGTCGAGGTGGTAGTTGCGTCGGGCGGGTTCCAGCAGGTAGGCGGCAACGAGCGTGTCGTGGGCGATCAACGGACCCTGCTCGGTCGCTTCAAGCTCGGCGAGAAGCCCGACCCGCTGACCACCGATGGCCTTGATGTCATGGCCCACGAGTGGCTTGCCCTGGACCATCGCCGCGAACTGTGCGGCATCCGCTTCTCCGCCGACGACCTTCCTGCCGTCGGTGGCCGCCCAGCCCCCGTAAAGCTCGACCGCGATCGGGCCTTCTTCCAGGTCGCCCACTCCTCCGTCGGAAACCTCGACTTCGGTCGGGGCGGGAGCATCCTCCGAGACGCCGGGTATCTCCCCGTCCCCGAGGGCTTCCTCGAGCCGGTTCATGGCAGCACGGAGTTCGAACTCGGTCATGAAGGCCCTGAGTCCCTCCCGATCAGGCACCTGGGCCATCAGCTCGTCGATGTCGATGCCCGTCTCGACTTCGAAATCCATCGTCGCCAGCTGCTTCGAGATGCGGGCGTCCTCGGCGAACTCGGTCAGATTCTCCTTGCGCTTCTTGCCCGATACCTGATCGACGTTGGCGAGTATCTCCTCCAGTGAACCGAACTGGTCGAGCAGCTGGGCAGCCGTCTTCTCGCCGATGCCCGGAACGCCGGGGATGTTGTCGGATGTGTCTCCCCGCAAACCCATCAGGTCGGTGACCAGTTCCGGATACACGCCGTAACGCTCCCGCACGGCTTCCCGGTCGTAGATCTTCGTTTCGGTGACGCCGCGGGACGTGCTCATAACCTGAACCGAGTCGGTCACCAGCTGATACGCGTCGCGGTCTCCGGTCACGACCACGACCGGTATGTTCACCGCGCTTGCCTTGCGGGTCAGCGTCGCGATCACATCATCCGCCTCGTAACCGTCGACCTTCACGTTCGTGTACCCGAAGGCCTCGACCATCTCGAGCAGGTGGGGCCACTGCTGGCGAAGCAGGTCCGGTTTGGGAGGGCGCTGTGCCTTGTACTCCGGATAGACCACCTCGCGCCCCGACATCCCGGCATCCCAGGCAACGGCGATCTGGCGGGGCCGGTAGTCCGAGATCAGCTTGACCAGCATCGAGGCCAGGCCGAAGATCGCGTTGGTGGGCCTTCCGTCAGCCGTGGCCATCGAATCCGGCAGGGCGAAGAAGGCCCGGTAGGCCATGCTGTTGCCGTCGATAAGGAACAGTGATGGGTTCTCTTCAGGCACCTGACGATCATAGGTCTTCAGCCAGTCGGGACAGGTCCGGTGGCAAGTCCCAAATAAGATGTACGGATGCCACCAGTTTCAGCCCAGTACAGCGTCACCGTCAGAGTCGAACTCGATGCCCGCCAGGAGCCCCTTGGCAAGCTGACGGCATCGGTAGCGGAAGCGGGTGGCCAGCTCGTAGGAGTGGACCTGATTCCCGGCGCCGGTGGCGAGGGAAAGCGGGTCCGTGAGTTCACGATCGACGCGGTCGACCAGGAACACTGGGAGCGGATCCTGCGCGGCCTTGGATCGATCCGGGGCGCCCGGGTCATGGAGTACACCGACCGGACGATGCAGATGCACCGCGGCGGCAAGGTCTCGGTCGAGAACAAGTACCCGCTGAAGACCCGCGACGACCTCTCGATGGCTTACACCCCTGGCGTCGCCCGGGTCTGCACCGCGATCAACAAGGACCCCCAGCTCGCATTCGAGTACACGATCAAGAAGAACACGGTTGCAGTGGTCTCGGACGGCACCGCCGTGCTGGGCCTCGGAGACATCGGCCCCGAGGCGGCGATGCCGGTGATGGAGGGCAAGGCGATGCTCTTCAAGGAATTTGCGGGTGTCGATGCCTTCCCGATCTGCCTGAACACCAAGGATCCGGACGAGATCGTTCGCGCCGTCGAACTGATGGCCCCGACCTTTGGCGGGATCAACCTCGAGGACATCTCCGCCCCGCGCTGCTTCGAGATCGAAGACCGGCTCAAGGAATCGATCAACATCCCCGTGTTCCATGACGACCAGCACGGCACCGCCGTGGTCACCATGGCCGCGTTGTTCAACGCCCTGAAGATCATTGACAAGCCGATCGAGGAGCTTCGGGTGCTGATGGTCGGTCTCGGCGCGGCCGGGATAGCCGTGACCAAGATGATGCTTGCTGCCGGCCTGACTCATGTGATCGGCTGCGACCGCAAGGGTGCCCTTTCCACCACCCGCGAGGATTACCAGGCCGGTGAGTTGACCGGGATCAAGAAGTGGTTCGCCGAAAACTCGAATCCGGACCACCTGCTTGGCACTCCGGACGAGGTAATCGAGGGCATGGATGTCTTCGTCGGCCTGTCGGGACCCGGAATCATTCAGCCGGAATCGCTGGGCAAGATGAACCGTGACCCGATCGTCTTCGCCATGTCGAACCCGGACCCGGAGGTTTCACCGGAAGAAGCAGCGAAGTACGTCCGGATCATGGCCACCGGCCGCTCCGATTACCCGAACCAGATCAACAACGTGCTCTGCTTCCCCGGCATTTTCCGTGGGGCGCTGGATGCCGGTGCGCCCCAGATCACCGAAGAGATGAAGATGGCCGCGGCACGCGGGATCGCGGACGTAGTCGGCGACGACCTGTCAGAGGACTACATCATCCCCTCGGTGTTCGACCGTGACGTTGCCCCCAGGGTTGCGGAAGCAGTCGTTCAGGAAGCCAAGCGGGCCGGGGACGCCAGGTTCAACGTCGAAACCGGCGCCTTCGCCACTCTCGGCTAGTCGCCGGAACGCCTCGCCTGATCAAGCGGGATCCGGTCGATCCGGTGGATCCGGCCGATCTCTGACCACTCGTTTCTGCCCAGGCGGGCCATCGGCGCCAGTCGACCGATATCCGGATGGTCACCGTCAAGCACGGACTCGCTGATCGCCACGTGGACGACCTTTCCGAAGACGACAACAGACTCGCCGAATTCCACGGTCTCGTGTGTGAGGCACTCAATCGCCACCGGTGACCCCGCCACACGAGGTGGCTTCACGACAACTGAGGGCTCCCTCTCGATCCCCAGGGCAGCGAACTCGTCCTCGTCCGGCGGGTACTCGGTTCCCGACTCGTTGATCGCCTCGAGATTCTCCAGGTTGGCCAGGTTGACCACGAATTCCCCGGTTTCGGTCGCGTTCTCCCAGGAGTCCTTGCGGCCGATCGAGGTGAACTGGATGATCGGCGGCACCTCCGAGGCGAAAGTGAAGAACGAGTGCGGTGCGAGGTTGTCGATCCCGTCGGTCGACGTCGTCGAAACCCAGGCGATCGGTCTCGGAACCACAACCGACTTCAGCAGGCCCGCGAACTGGCGCTCGGGGAGCTCATCCGGCGCGAGTTCGCGCCGCCGGTCTTGACCTGGACTGCCCATCAGAAAGCGGCCAGACCCCAGCCCCAGACCACCTTGTCGATGCGGTCCCGGATCACCTTGTTGCGGCGCGCGGCGGGGCCCGTCGTCACGGTGTCCCGGCGGCCGTTCTTCGAGTCGAGAATGTTGATGCCCTCACGGCCCAGGAGCGAAGACTTGCCCTGCTGCGCCCGGTGACGCTTGCCGAGGATCAGCCAGTCGGCATGGGGGCTGCCTTCGAGCCGTTCGATGGTTGGCGCGAAACGCGTACGAGAAGCACAGTTGCCGTTCATCCACTCGACGTATCCCTTCCCGAGGTCAGCCTTCACGCCCCGTGGGGAACCGGCAAAGACTGCGCTGTCGTTGCCTGGCCCGCCGTCCGCGAAAGAACCGGAGCAGGGGGCGAGAATGTGGGCGTGGTCGGTGCCCTCTCCACCGTGCACCTCGACCCTGTCGTTCACGTAGATCAGGTCGTTGTTGCCCCCGCCGAACATCACGCTGCCGGCACTTCCGTAGCTGGTCGAGATGAAGTCCTTGCTGGGTCCGCCCCGGATCTCGTTGCGACCGGTCCCGCCGTTCAGGGTCGTCGACAGGTTCTTCGGGATCGAACTGGCCAGCCGGATCTCGTCGGCTCCTTCGTCGCCGTAGACCAGCATGCCGTCGAGATTGTTCTTGTCAGCAGGGCAGTCGATGATCTCGGGGAGGTTCTCGTTGGCATCCGTCCCGGCCGCTCTGCATTGACCGGAGGGGACTCCCCCGCCCGCGACCTTGACGCGGAAAGTCTGGCTTCCGACGCTGTAGCTGATCGTCACCTGGTCCCCGGCAGCTCCCCCCATCACGACGGGGAAGCCACCTTCGTTGATGTCGACCAGGGTGCGCTGCCGGCCATAGTTGCCCGGCGAGTCCCCGTTGCACCGGCTGGATTTCGAAAGGCCGGAACAGTCGTTGTTTCCAAGTCCGCCGTCGCCGGTGTCGTCGTCGCGGCCGTTGCCGATGATCAGGTCATCTCCGAGACCGCCCTGGATCTCGTTGTTGACACCGGGTGCAGCAGTGATCTCATCGTCGAAAGCCGAACCGATCACGTTTTCAAGCGAAGCGAGCTGATAGCGAGTGGTGCCGAGTGAGGTTCCGGCCGCAAGGTCAATGATCACGCCGTCTATCCGGCGCCCTCCGGGCGGCGTGTGAGCTGCGTAGGAGATCGTGTCGCGCCCCGCCCCGCCGTTCACCCGGGCAAGGCCCCTGCCGGTGGTGACGAAGAGGTCATCGCCGTTGTTTCCGTAGAGCTTCTTGATCCCGGAGTGGGTGATGATCGTGTCGTCCCGGGGCGTCCCCCACGCCCAGTCGTCGCCTTCGCCACCGTCCAGGTATGCCGGTCCGTTGTTGTTTGGCCGGTCAGCCCTGAGTCGGTCGTTGCCCTGCTCCCCGAAGAGTTTCTCCCTGACGCCGCCAGCCGTCACGCCGCCATTCGAGAAAAGGAAGTCGGTGCCGTTTCCGCCGTGGATTTCCGAGACGGCGTTGCCGAGACTGTGGATCTGATCGGAGCCGGTCAACCCGTAAAGACGATTGCCGATTCCGGAGTAGTCGAAGATCCGGTCGTTGCCACCCTTGCCGAAGATAATGTCCCGATCCGCAACTCCCCGTGGATTCCGGGTCGGGCTGGCGTAGATACGGTCGTGACTCTTTGATCCCTTGACGGTGTCGTTGCCGAGCCCGGCGTAGACCACTCCCCTGGTTGTGTTCGAGTGCAGGGTTATCCGGTCATTTCCGGGGCCGCCTTCGATTCTTACGCTGTTTCCGCGGCCGGTTCTGATCCGGTCGTTTCCCTCATCCCCGTAGACCCTGAGCTTGTTCCCTTTCTCGGTCTGAATCCGGTCGTTGCCCGGTCCACCGTAGACGGTGGCGTCGCCCTTTTCGGCGTAGATGCGATCGTTGCCCGGCCCCGCGCTGGTGAACGAGATTCCCTTGCCAGCCCTGATCGTTTGTGAGCCTTCCCAGGCGCAAATCCGGCTGAAGGGCTTGCCGATGACCGTGATGCGGTCACCAGCGACCCAGGTCACGTCCCTGAACTTGAGGCGAACTGTCTTGTTCTGGCCGGTGACGACCCGATTTATCTTCTTGCCGAAGCATTTCGAAGGCCGGGCATCTGCCGTGCCGACGGAGGCCGCGAACAGCACCAATGCCAGCAGGCCGATACAGATCGCCAGCACCGGCGACCTCGTTCGCTCACGGGTGTTGAAACTAGTAGCCAGCGAGACCGTAACCCCAGGTGATCTTGTCGATCTTGTCGGCGATGACCTTGTTCTTTCGCCCGCCAGCACCGGTCGTGATCGTATCGGCGGAACCGTTGCGGGCATCGAAGGTGTCGATACCGCCCCGGCCGAACAGGACGCTCCGCCCTTGTTGGGCGGAGCTGCGGCGACCGACGATCAACCAGTCGTTCATCTCGCTGCCCTCAAGCTTCTCTATGTCCTTTCCGATTGCGGTCCGTGATCCCCCGCATCCGCCGTCCCGCCACTCCGCGTAGCCACCCGCCAGACTCGCCTTGACTCCTCTCTCTGCGCCGGCGAAAACGACACCGTCCGTTCCGTTACCCCCCCTCAGGGTCGCTCCGAGGCACGGATCCACCACTCGGAAGACGTCGGTGTCCGCACCGCCATTGATCGAAACCTGGTCAACCGCATAGAGGACGTCCAGGCCAACACCCCCGTTGATCGTACTTCCGGCACTGCCGGGCGCGGTCGAAATGAAGTCCTTGCTCGGCCCTCCGTTTATGAGGTTGGCACCGGCTCCACCATTCACCGTCGTGGTCATCGTCCTCGGCAGCGAAGACTCGAGATCAATCGTGTCGTTCCCGTCGTCACCGTAGACGAGCATGCCGTTCAGGTTGTTGGGATCAACCGGGCAGCTGATCTCCTGTCCGACGTCGTCGCAAAGCCCGGAGGGCAGCGAATCACCTGATACGTCGACCATGAAGTTGCCGGTGGACCCGGAGTAGCCAATCGAGATCCCGTCGGCTGACTCGCTGCCCATCACGATCAGCAAGCCGCCGTCGGTTATGTCGACCTGAGTCTGGCTCACCCTCGAGTTGCCCGGGGAATCCTGATTGCAGTTGATCAACTGGCCACCGGAGCACTCGTTCTCGCCAAGACCGCCATCGACGGTGTCAGTGTCCTGCCCTTCGATCACGTCGTCTCCGAGGCCGCCTTCAATCTCGTTCGCCACGCCCTGGGCGCCAACGATCTCGTCGTCGAAGGCTGAACCGATCACGTTCTCAATCCCGTTGAGGTCGTAGCCGGAGAATCCGAGTGAGGTTCCCTCTTCCAGGTCAACCTTCACTCCGCTGATCGAGCCCGGGCGTTCCGAGGGGGTGTGAGCGGCGAACGAGATCGTGTCACGACCGTCGCCACCTTCGAACGTTCCCTGGCCACGCCCACTGGTCACGAAGAGATCGTCACCTCCGTATCCCCAGAACTTCTTGATCCCTGAATTGTTGATAATCGTGTCGCCCTGCGAAGTGCCGTGAACCTGGTCGTCACCTTCGCCGCCGTCGAGATACGCGGGACCGAAGCTGCCGGGCTGATTAGCGAAGAGGCGGTCGTTGCCCTGCTCCCCGAAGAGTTTCTCGAGCACGCCGTCAGCTGTCCTGCCCCCGTTGGAGTAGAGAAAGTCCGAGCCGTTGCCGCCGTGAAGCTCCGAGACTGCGCGCCCGAGGCTGTAGAACTTGTCCGAACCGTTTTGTCCGTACATCCGGTTGGCGGTTCCACCGTAGTCGTACATCTGGTCGTTGCCGCCACCGCCGACCATGCGATCGGAATCTCCGGGGCCGGCCGCAGCGTTGACCGGAGATCCGTAGATGAAGTCATGGCCGTTCGAGCCAATGATCTCGTCGTCGCCGAGTCCGCCGTAAGCCTTGTTGTTATTGCTCTTGGGATGGAGAACGATCCTGTCGTCCCCGGATCCGGTATCGGTGAAAGAGGTTCCCTTGCCGGCGAAGACGATCTGGCGGCCATCATCTGCGCAGATCCGGCTGTATGGCTTGCCGACCACGGTGACCTTGTTTCCGGCGATCCAGGCGACATCCTTGAAGTCGAGTTCGACTTTCTTGTTGTTCCCCTTGATCACGGTGTTGACCTTCTTGCCGAAACACTTCGAGGGCGCCGAACGGGCCTGACCAGGCAGAATCATCAGGCCCAGAGCGACAAACGCCAGCAAGATTGATGCTTGCACCATGGTGAACCGATGGCCTGCCACGGGTGTAGCGACACTCGGTCTGGGATGTTCGGGAGCGGAATTCATCGAGTCGGTGGACGGGACGGCCGGGACGATAGTGCTGGAACTCGCCTTAACAACACGCTTCAAGGCCGAAAGATTCACCCGAAATGCGGCTCCCTGACCGTGACCGGTAGTACATAACTCTAAACTAGGTGTCGATGTCTGAACCGAATTCCAAGCGGCATGACCGCATTCTCGTCACCGGCGGAACCGGCCTGATCGGCTCCACACTCTGCAACGCACTGATCGACCGGGGTGACTCGGTGGTCGGGCTTAGCCGGGACCCCGAACGGGCTGCGAAATCGCTCCCCCGGGTTCAGTGGCACGGCTGGGAGGCTGTGCGCGAACGCCCGCCGCGGGAAGCTTTCGATGGCGTCGATGCGGTAATCAACCTTGCCGGCGAGCCGATCAACCAGCGCTGGAACGACGAGGTGAAGGACATGATCGCCCGCAGCCGGATCAAGGCGACCCAGAATCTCGTGGCGAAGATCGCGGCTCTGGACGAGCGTCCGAAGACTCTTATCTCGGGGTCGGCGATCGGCTACTACGGCAACCGGGGTGACGAGTTGCTCTACGAGGACGCCGAACCGGGTGACGATTTTCTGGCTGGCGTGGTGGTTCGATGGGAGGAAGCCGCGAAGGCAGCCGAGGAACACGGACTGCGGGTCGCCATGATCCGTTCGGGCCATGTTCTGGATCCCCGGGGGGGCCTTCTGAAGGAGCTGCTGCTTCCGTTCAAGATGGGTGTCGGCGGACCGATTGCCGGCGGCAAGCAGTACATGTCGTGGATCCACCGGCACGACGAAATCGGAATCCTGCTTTGGGCTCTCGACAACGAGGCGGCAAGCGGGCCGATCAACGCGACCGCCCCCAATCCGGTGACCAACAAGGATTTCTCCAAGGCCCTGGGCAAGGAACTGGGCCGACCGTCTTTCCTGCCCACACCCGGGTTTGCGATTGACCTGGTCAAGGGCAGCGGAGTGGGACACGCGGCGAGGGAAGGCCAGCGTGTCTTTCCGAAGAAGGCCACCGACGAGGGTTACGAGTTCAAACAGCCGGAGTTGGCCGGAGCTCTCGCGAACCTGTTGGGCTGAGGTTCAGCCCGGATAGCCGTTGTCGGCTTCTCTGAGCCGCTCCAGCGGAACGATCTTGGATTCGTCCACGGCGTCGGCCAGCGGTGCAAGCTCGATCGAAGTACCTCGGAGAGTGGTCATGTTGCCCCAGTCGCCCGCGGTGGCGGCTTCGATCGCCCGGTAGCCGAGACGAGTCGCCAGGACCCGGTCGAATGCGGTCGGTGTCCCACCTCTCTGCAGATGCCCGAGGACGACCGATCTGGTTTCGTGCCCGGTCTTTTCCTCGATCTGGTCGGCCAGCCACTTGGCGATGCCTCCCAGCCTGATGTGCCCGAAGGCGTCGGTCCCTTCGGCAGCCGTCCACTCGCTGCCCTCAAGCGGCATCGCACCTTCGGAAGCGACGATCAGGGGGGCCACTCCGGCTGAAAACGCCGCTTCAACCCGTTCACAGACCTCTTCCAGGTTAAATTTCTCTTCAGGCACAAGGATCAGGTCGGCTCCCCCGGCCATGCCGCCGTGAAGAGCGATCCAGCCGGCGTGGCGGCCCATGACCTCGACCACAAGGGCCCTGTGGTGGCTCGCCCCGGTGGTACGGAGGCGATCGAGCGAATCCATGACGATGTTCACTGCAGTGTCGAAGCCGAACGTGTAATCGGTCGCATTCAGGTCGTTGTCGATCGTCTTGGGAACTCCGATCACACCGAGGCCACGATCGGTCAGTACCCGGGCGACGCCAAGTGTGTCGTCGCCACCGATTGCGACCAGACCGTCGATCCCGGCACCTCTGACGTTCTCGATCACTGCTTCGATGCCGCCGTCGACCGCCTCCGGGTTGGTGCGGGAAGAACCGAGGATGGTCCCGCCTTCGGTGAGGATGCCCCGAACCCGGTCAACGTCCAGCTCGGTTGTCAGGTTCTCAAGCGGACCCTTCCAGCCGTCCTGATAGCCGATGAACTCGTGCCCCCACTCACGGGTGCCACGAAGGACCACGGCACGGATAACGGCGTTGAGGCCGGGACAGTCGCCCCCGCCAGTCAACAGCCCGATCCGCATGGAAGCTACTCCTTGGAGGAGCGGCTCGGAAGGGCTTCTTTGACCTTGAGGATGGTCGGGTGCGTCACGTGGATGAACGCTCCGAGGAAGAGCACACCAAAGAACACGAGACCGGCGATGGGACCGCCCTGACCCTGCGAGTACGAGAACACCGCCAGAGCGACTGCGACGAAGAATGAGACCGGGATCAACATTGGCGAGAATCCTACAGAACGCCGGAGCGGGCCGATGCCACGGCAGCAGCAGCATCGGAAATGAATTCAGCCGTCGGACCTGCCACCTCTCCGGCGGGCGCCTCGGCGGCCAGGCGAACCAGTTTCGAACCGATGATCACCCCGTCGGCCACCTGTCCGACGGTTGCCGCGTGCTCGGGGGAACCGATCCCGAAACCAACAGCGACGGGCACTTCGGACTTCGACTCCACGTCTTCCACCAGCTCCTTCAGATGGGCCGGGACCTCGGACCGCTCTCCGGTTGTGCCGACGCTGGAGACGACATATACGAAGCCGTAGGCGATGCCACATATCTCGGCCCGGCGTTCCCCCAGCGTGGTCGGTGCAATCAGGGGCACCACTGCCAGTCCCGCTTCTGTCAGGGTCTTGCGGATCGACTCGTCCTCACCCAGCGGCAGGTCGGGGATGATCACCCCGGATGCGCCTGCCTCGACCGCTCGATCGGCGAAGGATTCAGCGCCCAGGCCCCCGAGGATGGAGTTTGTGTAGACCATCAGGACCACCGGCACCTGGGCGGAAACCTCGGCACATATCGAAAGTACGTCCTCGAGCCGTGTTCCGGACTCGAGAGCCTTGACGGCCGCTTCGTGGATCACCGGTCCATCCGCGAGCGGGTCCGAGAAAGGTATTCCAAGCTCGATCAGATCGGCACCGTTCTCCGCGTAGGCCCTGGCAATCGCCCGGGAGGATTCGAGATCGGGAAAGCCACCCATCATGTACGGCATCAGGGCCGCCCGGTTCTCGGCTTTGGCCTTTTCGAAGGCGGCAAGAATCCGGGTTTCGCCCGTGTTTCGCCCCTCGCCCCTGTTCACTGGACCTCTTCCATGCCCAGTACCTCAGCCAGGTCCTTGTCCCCCCGGCCCGAAAGGCAGAGCACGTCGTAAGTACCGTCGTCGCCCTTGCTGCCCTCACCGAGCAGCCAGGCGATCGCGTGGGAAGACTCGAGGGCGGGAATTATTCCCTCAAGCTCACTCAGTTTCCGGAACGCCTTGAGCGCATCGGAATCGCTCACCGCCACATACTTCGCGCGTCCGATGTCGCGAAGGTGAGCGTGTTCCGGTCCGGTACCCGGATAGTCGAGTCCGGCCGAGATCGAGTGGGCCTCGAGGATCTGCCCTTCCCGGTCAGTCAGCACCGCCGAAAGCGAGCCATGAAGAACCGAGGTCGTACCAGCGGTTAGCGAGGCGCCGTGTTTGTCGGTATCGAGACCGTGTCCGGCCGCCTCGACGCCGATCAGCTCGACTTCCTCGTCGGGAACGAAGGCCGTGAAGGTGCCGATCGCATTCGAGCCGCCACCTACGCAGGCGATCACGCGCGCCGGCAACGTACCCTCGGCCTCCAGCGACTGGGCGCGAGCCTCGTCGCCGATCACTCTCTGAAGATCACGAACAAGTTCCGGGAACGGAGCCGGCCCGACTGCGGAGCCGATTATGTAGTGGGTGTTCGCGACGTTGGTGACCCAGTCCCGAATCGCGGCGCTGACCGCTTCCTTGAGTGTGCGGGCACCCGCCTCGACCGGTACAACTTCCGCGCCGAGCAGCTTCATGCGCTCGACGTTCGGCTTCTGCCGACGGATGTCCTCGCTGCCCATGTAGACGATGCATTCGAGGTCGAGCAGGGCACAGGCAGTCGCGCTCGCCACGCCGTGCTGGCCGGCACCGGTCTCGGCAATGATTCTCGGCTTGCCCATGCGCTTGGCAAGGAGGGCCTGGCCGATCGCGTTGTTGATCTTGTGGGCGCCGGTGTGGTTCAGGTCCTCGCGTTTCAGGTAGACCTTCCGGCCTGCCTCGGCGCTCAGCCGGGATGCCAGGTAGAGCGGACTGGGACGACCCACGTAGTCCCTGAGGAGGACCCTGAACTCGTCCAGGAACACCGGGTCCTCGCGGGCCTCGGCCCAGGCCTCGGTGAGCTCGTCAAGGGCCGGGATCAGGGTCTCCGGCACGTACCGGCCACCGTACGGACCGAATCGCCCGGGAATCTCGCCTGCGGTTGACTGCGCGATGTCCTGGCTCATGCTCCGGCCACCGGTGTGTAGCGGGCCGCCTGGAAGAAGCTCGCGAGTTTTCCGTGATCCTTGATTCCCGGTTCCTTTTCGACACCCGAGGCCACGTCAACCGCGTCTGGACGTACCACCCGGATCGCTTCGGTCACGTTGTCCGGGGTAAGCCCACCGGCGAGAATGAACGGGATCACCGAGTGATGGTTAGCAAGGAGGTCCCAGTCGAAGGTCTCGCCGGTGCCCCCGTAGCTTCCCTTACGGGCGGTGTCATACAGGTGGAAATCGGTGAAACGGTAGGCGACGCTTTTCTTCACGTCTGCCTGGTTACCGATGTGGAAGGCCTTGATCACTTTGAGGCCCGTGCGGCGGTTCACTTCGGAGCAGAAGTTCGAACCCTCGTTGCCGCTGAGCTGGATCATTGTCAGCTGCGCATTCTCGGCTGCCTGGACAACCCGCTCGATGGTCGGGTTCACGAAAACACCCACGACCTCACAACGGCGGCGGAACTCCTCGCCGATCCCGGCGGCCACTGATGCCTTGACGAACCTGGGACTTTCCTTGTGATGGATCAGCCCGATCGCCCAGGCGCCATGCTCCACGGCGGCCTCGGCATCTTCACGATTGGTGATTCCACAGACTTTTACCTTCACCAGTCAAGGGTATGACAACGGCCCGCCCGGCTGCCGGACGGACCGTTGACTACACCTCAGACTGCGTTTACTGACCGGACTGGGTCTGAGCGGCCTGTTCGGTTGTCGCGTCAGGGCGCTCACCGAGTGTGACCGTGACTTCGCGGGTTTCGCCGTCTCTCATTACCTCGAGGTTGATCTCCTCGCCGACCTCCGAGTCATTGATTATCCGGATCAGGTCTTCCATCGAGCCAAGCTCTTCTCCATTGGCCTTGACGATGATGTCGCCGCCGGTCAGGACCTGCTGACCACCAACCGTGACCGGCTCATCGCCAGCCTTGATTCCGGCCTCGGCTGCGGGGCCATCCTCCGGGGCTTCCTGAACGATCACGCCGGTATCGGTGCCAAGGTTCAGTGCATCGGAAAGCTGACCGCTGATCGTCGCGCCGCTGATCCCGAGGTAGGCATGCTTGACCTCACCGGTTTCGAGCAGCTGGTCGACAACATCCTTGACGGTGTTGGAAGGCACGGCGAAGCCGATACCGACGTTTCCGTTGCTGGTGCCGCCGGTCGCGATCTGGGAGTTGACTCCGATCACCTGGCCGTCGGTGTTGATCAGCGGCCCACCCGAGTTGCCCGGGTTGATCGCCGCGTCGGTCTGGATCACGTTCGAGATTGCGTACTGGTTGAGGCTTGAGATCTCTCGCTGCAGCGCGGAGACGATGCCTGTTGTCACAGTGCGGTCAAGCCCGAACGGATTTCCGATCGCGACGACTGGGTCACCGACCTTGACGTCGGTCGAGTCGGCAAGCCGGAGTGGCTTCATTGCACTTTCGGGTGCGTCCACCTTGATCAGGGCGAGGTCGGTCGAGGGGTCGGTGCCCACAACTTCGGCTTCGTAAACCTCATCCGAGTCCCCGAGGGTGACCGTAATGTCCTCGGCTCCCTCGATCACGTGATTGTTCGTGACCATGTGCCCTTCGGCGTCGATCAGGAAGCCGGAACCGGTCGCCGTTCCCTGCTGGGACTGTCCGTAGGGGTCAAACGGATTGCTCGATCCCGATGAGATGCCGGAGGCCGTAATGAAGCCGACGCCGTCACCGTCCCGTTCATAGATCTGGTTGACGAGGTTCTGGTCGTTTGTGTTGGAGGCTGGCGCCGTGGTGGCCGTTATGGACTGGACGGTGGTCTCGTCCTTGCCTATCCAGCCGGCCGCGATTGCGGCGTAGCCAGCTATGGCGACGACGAGACCACCCATGAGGGCAGCCACGAAAACGGAGCGCAGCGAGCGCTTATGGGAATTGGATGCGTCATTCATGACGGGTATCCAAATCCACCGTCATTGACAGTTCCTAAGCCAGAAAACAAGGTTTTCTAAATCAGTAGTCGGCGAGCTTCGCTCCGCCTCCAAGCTCAACCCGCCGGCCCACAAGACAATGAATGGATGGGCCGGCTCCATCAGGCGCAGCCCGGACTGAGGACGCCCAGACAACCGTGGGGGCGGGTGGCCCTTCCAAAGTGGCTTCCGATTACTGCTCCGGTCAGCGAGCGACTGGGTACAAGCGCGACGGGTGGGCCATCTTTGGGAGGGCTGCCCGCCTCCACGGGGCGAAGCTCGCCGACTGTGGTTAAGGAAGGAAGTGTTCGGTGGTGCTGTCGGAGGTGCCCGCGAGGGTTCGGACCATTTCCTCGGGGTCTTCCGATCGCATAAGGGACTCGCCGATCAGGGCCGCGTCGACACCGACTCTTTCGAGTTCGACCAGCTCTTCCCGGTTGGAGATGCCCGACTCCGAAACGACCGTGGTGCCGGTCGGAACGTCGGTGATCAGGTCGTAGGTGGTCTGGATGTCGACCACACCTGTGTCGAGATTCCGGTTGTTGATGCCGATCACCTCGGCTCCGGATTCAACGGCGAGGTCCAGTTCCCGCTCGTCATGAACTTCGACCAGGCAATCAAGGTCGAGCTGGGCGGCCTTGAGCTGGAACTCGCGGAGGCGCTCGTCGTGAAGCACGGCGACGATAAGCAGGACCGCGTCGGCGCCCCCGACCGCAGCCTCGTACAGCTGGTACTCGTCGACTACGAAATCCTTCCGGATAATCGGCAGGCTGCATGCGGCCCGGGCGGCGGCAAGGTCATCGAGCCGTCCGTCGAAGTGGGTCTCGTCGGTAAGCACCGAGAGTGCGGCAGCACCGCCAGCCTCATAGGCCTTCACCTGGTCGGCCAGCTCGACACCGGGAGCGATCTCTCCGGCGCTCGGTGACTTGCGCTTGTATTCGCAGATCAGCGACATGCCCGGGCGGGTGAGGGCCTCCCGGAAGGGACGGTCCTGGTCGCGCTCGCCAAGCCTGGCCTCCAGGTCTGCGAGCGGCACCTGCCGGCTTCGGGCTTTGACGCCCTGGCTGGCGGCCGAGATCAGTTGCTCAAGAATCCCCACGGTGTGCCCGGACCTTACTAAGCCTGCCCCGTGAAACTGACGAGACGGGCCAGTACTGCAGCGGCTGAACCGGAGTCGATCGCCTGCTCTGCAGCATTGACGCCAGCGGCAAGGTCGTCTGCCTTTCCACCGACCGTGATCGCTGCGGCGGCGTTCAGGACAACGAGGTCACGACGCGGCCCCTGCTCCCCTTCGAGGACCGCCCTCGTCGCTGCGGCGTTCTCTGCGGGGGTTCCTCCTGCCACATCGCCCAGTTCAGCGGTTTCCAAGCCGAAGTCACCGGGGCTGACGAAAGCCTCGCTGGTCCCTCCGTCTTTCACCTCGATGATCCTGGTCGGGCCGGTGATCGAGATCTCGTCAATGCCGTCATCTCCGGAAACCACCAGTGCCCGCTCGGTACCGAGGCCGACCAGCGCCTCGGCGATTGACTCCTGATAACGCCGGTCGGAGACCCCGAGAAGCTGCCTCTTTGCCCCTGCCGGATTGGTCAGGGGGCCGAGAAAGTTGAAGATCGTTCTGACCGCTAGTGCCTTCCGCACCGGCACGACATGGGCCATCGCCTTGTGATGCCGGGGAGCGAACATGAAACCGAACCCGGTTTCCTCGATCGAGGCGGCGACCATCGACGGGTCGAGTTCGATGTTCACTCCGAGTGCTTCGAGCAGGTCGGCGGAGCCGCTGAGGCTGGTGCTCGAACGATTCCCGTGCTTGGCGACCGCGCAGCCCGCCCCGGCCGCCACCAGCGCCGCCGTGGTGGAAACGTTGAAGGTCGAAGGGCCGCCGCCGGTGCCGGCGGTATCGACCAGATCACCGGGAACGTCGACCGGGTCTGCCAGCGACCGCATGGTGCGGGCCAGGCCGATCAGTTCCGGGACGGTCTCGCCCTTGGTCCGGAGGGCGATCAGGAAAGCCGCCGTCTGGACTTCATCGGAGCGGCCTTCCATGATCTCGGTCAGGACAGCGGAGGCGTGGTCGGCGGTCAGGTGCTGGCCCGAGGCTGCGGCATCGATCGCCCGGGTCAGGATCTCATTGGGCACTGCTGCTCCCTTCTGTTCCACCGGGAATTCCGGCGCAGGCTTCCTCAAGCGAGAGTTCGACCCCGATGAAGCTGGCGATCATTCGCTTGCCGTAGGGCGTGAGTACGGATTCGGGATGAAACTGGACTCCTTCGGCCGGAAGTTCCCGGTGACGTACACCCATCACTATGTCGCCGTAGCGTGAAGCGACTTCCAGCTCTTCTGGCACGACCCCGGCGATCAGCGAGTGGTAGCGGCCGACCGTCAGAGGGTTCGGTAGGCCGTCGTAGATCGTCCTCCCGTCGTGTTCGATCTCGGCGCTCTTGCCGTGGATCGGCTCGCCCTGGATGACGGTGCCCCCAAAGGTCTGGACCATCGCCTGGTGACCGAGGCAGACGCCGAGGACCGGGGTTCCCGCTTCGGCAAAGGCCGGGATCACATCGAGCGAGATACCGGCCTGGTCAGGGGTGCAGGGTCCGGGGGAAACGACCAGCCGGTCGTGGCCTTCGGCCAGCAGCTCATCGACCGGGCGAACGTCGTTTCGAACCGTGGTTACCTCGGCACCCAGCTCGCCCAGGTACTGGACCAGGTTGTAGGTGAAGGAGTCGTAGTTGTCGATTACGAGAACCCGCATCAGGCCCAGTCCGGGTTCTCGCAGGCGATCTCGACGGCTTTGAACATGGCCTTCGCCTTGTTGACGGACTCTTCGTACTCGTAATCGGGCCTTGCGTCGGCGACGGTCCCGCCACCGGCCTGGATGTGGACCATCCCGTCCTTGATCAGTGCGGTCCGGATGTGAATCGCGGTATCGAGGTCACCGTTCCAGGAGAGATAGCCGACCGCGCCGCCGTAGGAGCAGCGCTTCACCTTCTCCATCTCGTCGATTATCTGCATTGCCCGCACCTTTGGCGCCCCGGAAAGGGTGCCGGCAGGAAGGGCTGATCGAAGGACATCGAGGGCACCGCGGCCTTCGGGCAGGCGACCGGCGACCCGGCTGACGATGTGCATCACATGCGAGTAAGTCTCGACCACCATCAGTTCCTCGACTTCGACGGTGCCGTACTCGGCTTCCCTGCCGATGTCGTTTCGAGCCAGGTCGACCAGCATCACGTGTTCCGAGCGCTCCTTGGGGTCGGAGATCATCTTCTCGGCCAGGCGACGGTCCTCTTCCTCGTTGGCTCCCCGCGGAGAGGTGCCGGCGATCGGCCGGATCTCGACCCGGTCGCCGTTGACCTTCAGCAGAGGCTCGGGCGAGGCCCCGGCAATCTGGAAGTCCCCGAACTCGAAGAAGTACATGTAGGGCGAAGGGTTGATCGAACGGAGGCCCCGGTAGATGGAGAGCGCCTCGGCCTTCTGGTCAGCGCTGAATCGCTGGGACGGAACCACCTGGAAGGCGTCGCCGGCATGGATGTACTCGACGATCCGGGCGACCATCCCCTCGAACTCCTCGCGGGTGACGTTGGAGGTGAACTCCGGCGCTTCCACGGCTTCGGTCGGGCCCGGCTCGGGCACCGGACCCCGAAGCCGCTCCCGGACCTCGCCGATCCTTTCGGCCGCAGCATTCCATGCCTCTTCGAAGCTCTCGTGCTCCTCAGCCCAGGCGCAACTGATGATCGTGAGTTCGTTGTGGAGGTGATCGAAGGCGATCAGGACATCCGTGATCATCAGAGCCAGGTCCGGAAGCCCGAGCGGGTCCGGGTTCGGGTCACCCAGGGGTTCGATCGCCCGGACGAGGTCGTAACCGAAGAGCCCCACCGCACCACCCGCAAACGGCGGCAGGCCCTCGAGTTCGGCCACCCGGTACTGCTCCAGGTACTGCTTCACTCCGTCGTAGGGGTCGGGCGCACCGGTTCTCGAGAGAGGTTCACCCTCACCGGACATCGCGTCACCCGCAAATTCGCTGAGCTCCCCGGCCACCCACCGGATAACCCGGTGTGGACTCACCCCGACGAACGAATAGCGACCAACCTGACCGCGCTCGGCCGATTCGAGCAGGAAGCAGGGTCCGGCTCCGCGCAGCTTCAGGAGGGCGGAAACGGGAGTCTCGGTGTCATCGGTGTAGCGGAGAGCCACCGGGACGACGTTCGACCCGGGAACCAGCTTCGAGGCGCTCTCGAGGTCCGGGGTGAGGCGAGCAGCGAGATCAGGCGCGACGGCCATTCAGGACCTCCCCCACGTCCGCAAGCGTGATCCCCCGGCTGCGAATCAGAGCGGCGAGGTGGAAAAGCTCATCTGCCGCTTCCTCCGCAACCCGGTCATCGGTCTCCTCCCTGACGGCCCGGCTGACCTCCTCTGCCTCTTCCATGACCTTCTCGCCGGCAAATTCGGGGTCCTCGAGCAGCCTCACGACATAGCTGCCTTCCGGCTTCTCTGCCAGACGCGAATCGAGGGTGCGTGAGAGCTCTGCGAGGGCTTCGGCATTGACCGGTTCCGGTGTCTCGCCAGTGGAAAGTTCGCGGTAGAAGCAGGTGCGTTCACCCGTATGGCAGGCCGGTCCAGCCGGCTCGACCAGCGCGAGGATCGCGTCGCCATCGCAGTCGACCCTGAGCTGTCTGACACGCTGAACGTTTCCTGACTCTTCGCCTTTCTGCCAGATCTTCTGTCGTGAGCGGCTGAAATAGGTGACCAGACCGGTCTCTTCGGTCAGGCGGAGAGATTCCTGGTTCATGTATGCAAGGGTCAGGACTTCACCGGAATCGGCGTCCTGGGTGACGCAGGGGACGAGCCCGTGCTCGTCAAAATTGATCTCCACGGCGGCCATTACTGGCCGTCCCCAGTCGGGGCGGGCAGTTCGCTGCCCGCCGGCTCACCAGCCTCGGCGCCGTTCAGGAGCGGGACGTACCAGCGGCCCTGCTCCCTCACGAAGTTGGCCGCGCCCCCCGCGCTTCCGGAGAACTGGACGGTGGCAACATCGCCATCCACCTCGATCGACTCCACCGTCAGTTTCGGTTGCTCGCCGACCTGCTTCAGGATCGCCCTCGTCTCGCTGACACAGCGGTCGATGTCATAGAAGGTCTCCTCGATGGCGCTCGGCTGGATCAGCAGGCAGAAAGCCGAAGCATCCTTCTCCGCGGTCGCCTGGTTCACGTCGGCGACCAGTTCGCGGATCTCCTTTTCGTCGGCTTCCGAAGTGGAGTCCTCAGAGCTGCCACAGCCACCCGCCACGAGGGCGGCTCCGAGCAGGGCACAGATTGCGGCTTTGCGCAGCATGCGGCAATCCTAAAGAAGCCATGGTGAGACAGCAGACGGAGCCGGCCAGTCGAAGCTCGCCGACTGCTGATCAGTCGATGCCGAGGCGGTCGAGCATGTCTTCGTCACGGCGCCATTTGCGCTTCACCTTGACCTGGAGGTCGAGGTGGACCTTGCCGCCGAGTTCCTGCTCGATGTCCTTGCGGGCACCGGTGCCGATCTCGCCCACCTTGAAGCCGTTCTTTCCGATCAGGATTCGTTTCTGGGAGTCAGTCTCGACCCAGAGTTCGGCTTCGACCAGCCAGAGCCCGTCGTCACGCTGGTAAATGTGGGTGACCCTGACTTCGACCGAATGAGGGATCTCGTCGCGGGTGCGGATCAGGGCCTGGCCACGGATCAGTTCGGCCAGGAGCAGCTCACGTGGCTGGTCGGAGCGTTCCTCCGGCGGATACATGTACGGACTTTCAGGAACAATCGATGCGAGGTAGGAAGCCAGCTCCGGCACCCCTTCCCCGGTCAGGGCGCTGACTGGAAAGACCTCGTCCACTCCCTCCAGACCGGCCGCCTCGACCAGCACAGGCACGATGTTCCGCCCAAGGCGGTCTGCCTTGTTGACTGCGCAGATAATCGGCAACTGCCGTTCACCGGACCGGGCCCTGAGCAGGATACTGGCAATGAACCGGTCCCCGGCACCAACGCCCTCTTCGCCGTTGACAACCAAAAGGGCCACGTCGGCACCAGCCAGTTCGGCCTCGACCTTGTGCTGCATGCGACTGGTCAGCTCGTCCCTGGGCCGCTGGACTCCCGGCAGGTCGACCAGGACCAGTTGGGTACCTGCTTCGAGGTCGGTCGCAACACCGCGGATCGCCCGACGGGTGGTCTGCGGACGGACGGACGAGATCGCGACCTTTGCACCGACGATCGCGTTGACGAGGGTCGACTTGCCGACGTTCGGGCGACCGGCCAGACCGACGAAACCCGATCGGGTCCCCGAGCCGGCGTCATCCGGATGTTCAGTCAACTTCGGCCTCGACCGTCATTGCGGGGTCAATCCCGAGGCTGGTGACGATTCGGTCCTGCAGATCCAGCATCTCGCCCTGGTCGGTCTCATGGTCGTAGCCGCAAAGGTGAAGCACTCCGTGAACGGCTGCCTCGATCTCATTGACACAGAACTCGGGGCAGATGATCACATCACCGAGCTCAACGGGAGCGGGTGCTGTCGGGTCATCAACCGGAAAGGAAAGGACGTCGGTCGCCTTGTCCTTTCCCCGGTGTTCAAGGTTGAGTTCCCGGATCCGGGTTTCGTCCACGACTTCGATCGCGAGATGTCCTTCGGATACGCCGATCTCCTCGAGGGTCGCCGTCACGGCCGGACGGTAGACCGCCGGCACATCCTCGAGATCGAAGCTCAATGGTCCTCGCTCGTTCCGGGGCGCGAGGGCACGCTCGCCTTCTTGGCCTTGCCGCGCTCCGAGTACTCGCCGTAGGCGGCGACGATCTTCTGGACGAGGCGGTGGCGGACGACGTCCTTCCCGCCGAACCGGATGAACTTGACGTCCTCGATCCCGGTCAGGATGTCGCGGACCACGACCAGGCCGGAGTCCCGGTCGCGGGGAAGGTCGATCTGGGTGACGTCCCCGGTCACGACCATCTTGGAGTTGAAACCGAGCCGGGTGAGGAACATCTTCATCTGCTCGGGGGTCGTGTTCTGGGCCTCGTCGAGAATCACGAAGGCATCGTTCAGGGTCCGCCCGCGCATGAAGGCAAGCGGCGCCACTTCGATCACGCCGCGATCGAAGTATCCGTTGACCCGGTCGGGATCGAGCATGTCGTAGAGCGCGTCGAAAAGCGGGCGGAGGTATGGGTCGACCTTGGCCTGAAGGTCTCCCGGTAGGAAGCCCAGGCTCTCCCCCGCCTCTACCGCGGGCCGGGTGAGAATGATCCGCTGAACTTCCCCTTCGATCAGGGCCGCTGCGGCCATCGCCACGGCAAGAAAGGTCTTGCCGGTACCGGCTGGCCCGATCCCGAAGGTGACCGTGTTCTCGCGGATCGAGTCGACGTAAAGCTTCTGGTTGACGGTCTTCGGAACGACCCTCGTGTTGCGGTTGTGCCAGACGACGTCGTCGAGCACCTCGGCCGGGCG
This sequence comes from Solirubrobacterales bacterium, assembly GCA_020438355.1. Classification (GTDB taxonomy): domain Bacteria; phylum Actinomycetota; class Thermoleophilia; order Solirubrobacterales; family 70-9; genus 67-14. Next base: position 40,420 of record JAGQUT010000002.1, read on the forward strand.
CCTTGAAGACTGGATCGCGTTGGTGACTGAATCGACAGTCGCCGCTTCGACCTCGTGACCGCCTTCGATCAGGCCGATCATTTCGTCGACCAGACGAGCGGCCCGATCGTTCTCGGCGTCATCGCCCTCGAGAGTGAGCTGGTTGCCGCGCAAGTGAACGCGACTTGAGGTGCTGTCCCGCAACGCCCGGAGGACCGAATCCTCCGCACCGGCAAGATCCGCCGCGACGTCGTTGTCCAAGGTCAGGGTTCTACGCGCCAAGCTGCTTCCGAACCTCCGTGCTGACCCGCTTCCCGTCTGCCCTGCCGGCAACCCGATCTTTGAGCAGGCCCATGACCTGGCCCATCTGCTTCTGCTCGGTCGCGCCGCTCTCGGTGATCGCCTCGGCGACCAGCTCCGAAAGGTCCTCATCACTGAGCTGGGCGGGCAGGTAGGCGGTGATCAGTTCAGCCTCGAATCGTTCGTCCTCGGCCTGCTCGTAGCGCCCGGCATCCGCGAAGGCCTCGGCGGCTTCCATCCGCTTCTTGCGTTCACGCTGGAGAGCACCGACCTCGTCGCCCTTGCCGAGTTTGGCCTCCTGCTGGAGCACGTCCTGGATCATCCGCAGGGCGGAGGCACGCTTGCGATCGCCGTCCTTGAGCGCGGCCTGCGCATCTTCGCGAATCTTTTCGGCAACTGACATGCGTCTAGCGTACCTGCCTCGCCCGGAGACGCTCTCGGGCGCGCTCGCCTCAGCCGCCCGAGGGCGGATCGGCATGGGAAGTGCGGGGCCCGAACGCGGCGAAGAAGACGGCTCCACCACCAACCAGGACCGAGCCATAGAGCAGCATGATCACGTAGGTGCCATTGACCAGGCCCAGACAGATCAGGGTCACTCCGAGCCCGAAGACGAAAGCGAAAAAGTAGCGCGGAGAACGCATTCCGAACCCGATCAGTGCTCCGGCGAGAATTGCCGCCGGAATCCAGAAGATGAAACCCACCGGCGTGATGCAGCCGAGCAGAAACAGGACTCCCACCGCGGCCCAGGCTGCGAATCGGACAGCTGTCATCAGACCTCCACTTTCACGGCCCGGCCCGCCAGCGGAAGCTGGAGGAACCTGGTGCCCACTTCGACAAATGAATCCACATCACCGGTCACGAGGAACCTGTAATCGCCTTCGACCTGACCGCTCGCCAGCTCGCCCCGGCTGGCCAGTTCACGCTGGATGGCGGCGGCGATGGCGTGACCTGCAGTCACGAGACTCACATCCCTGCCCAGCATCCGCTGAAGCATCGGCGCTACAAGCGGGTAGTGGGTGCAGCCCAGAATCAGGGTGTCCGTTCCGGCTTCCCTCAGTGGCTGGCAATAGCCGCGAACCAGGTCGAGAACCTCCTCGTCGAAGGTCGGGCCGTCCTGGATTATCGGGGCGAGGTCCGGGGCCGCGACCTCGGTGACGGTCAGAGGCCTGCCCATCGAGTCGAGAGCCCTTCGATACGCCCCGCTCGCGACGGTGGCGGGGGTGGCGAGAACCCCGACCCTGCCGTTGCCACTGATTGTGGCCGCTATCTCGGCTTCCGGGCCCACGACGGTCACCACGGGGACACCTGCTTGCTCTCCAAGCTTCCGGATCTCGTCGCCCGCTGCGGCGGTGGCCGAGTTGCAGGCGATGACAAGCATCTTGACGCCCCGGCCGAGCAGCTCTCCGGCGATCGCGGCGGCCCGGTCTCGGAGTTCTTCGGCGCTCTTGGTGCCGTACGGGAAGTGTCCACTGTCCCCCAGGTAGAGAAAGTCTTCGGCCGGCAGCGAAACCAGGCATTCGTGGAGGACGGTAAGCCCCCCCACCCCGGAATCAAAGACACCTATTGGAAGCTCCGAACGGCTCAACTGTTTCTCCCATTATTGAACACGAGTGAGCCCCAGTCGCCCATTGCTCCGCGGCGGGTTTCGGTGAATCCGTGGCGGCCGAAAGCGTCGATGACCCTTTCGTATTCGGTTGTCAGGAGCCCGGAGCAGATCAGGGTGCGTGGCAGGTTGCCCGAGGTCAGGCCGTCCGCTACCGCTTCGAGCAGAGGCGCGGTGAGGTTGGCGACGGTGGTCGATGCCAACTGCGGAAGACCCGATTTGAGGTCGATTCGCTCGAAATGCGCGTCGACACCATTCACCTTGGCGTTTTCGCGGGCAGCGTTCACGGCGGCAATCTCGTTGTCGCAGCCTTCGAGAGGGCCCCAGCCGAGCGTTCCGGCCGCGATCGCAAGGACCCCTGAGCCGCAACCGAGATCGGTCAGGGCGCCGAACGGACCTCCCGCTGCGGCGATCTCGATCAGCGCCTCGACACAGAGCCGGGTGGTCGGATGGGCACCGGTTCCGAAAGCCTGGCCCGGATCGACCACTACCTCGGCGAGGCCTTCTCTCGCGGGCTCCCAGGGGGGCCGGATCCAGACCGCGGGCCCATGGTCCGGGTCTCCGATCAGCAGCGGCTTGTGAAAAGTCCGCCAGCGGTCGGCCCAGTCGTCGGCAACCTCGGTCGCTTCAACCTCGACGGTGCCCCCGGCGATCACGGCCTCCTCCTCGCCGAGGTCGGGCAGTTCTCCTTCGGCGCCGTAGATCGCGTATTCGACGTAGCCATCGCCGGCAACCTCCTCGACCCCGCCGGGAGCCAGAACCGTCAGTTCGGCGAGCACGAGTTCGGCCTGTTCAGGCTGGCAGCGGACCGCGAGCCTGATCAACCGAAAGCCCTGCGCATCCGGGAGAAGATCCCGGATTCTTTCGGTGCCCGGTTCTCCTCGGTCAGCGAGCCGTCGAGTTCACCGGCCAGCCGGAGCTGCTCCTCGCTCAGGTTCGAAGGGACGATCACGTTGAATATGAAGCGGTGATCTCCGCGGCGACGCGAGCTGCCGAGACGTGGAAGTCCCTTGCCCTTGAGCCGGGTTTCGGCGCCCGGCTGTGTACCCGGCTGGAGCTCGATCTCATCCTCGCCGTCGAGCGTCTCGACTCCGATCCGGTCTCCGATCATCGCAGCGGTCGCGTCGACGGGGACCACGGTGATCAGGTCCTGGCCGTCCCGCACCATTCCTTCGCGATCGGCGACCGCCACCTCGACGTAGAGGTCCCCCGGTGGTGCGCCGGTTTCGCCGGCATGCCCAGCCCCGGCGATCCGGATCCGCTGGCCCGACTCGATCCCGGCCGGAATGTCGATCCGGTGCTTTTTGGTCTTGTGCCTGCGGCCGAGCCCTGAGCACTCGGCGCAGGGCTGTTCCGGAATGCGACCGTCGCCGTGACACTGGTCGCAGGGCGTGGAGCGGACCATCTGCCCGAAGGCGGTGTTGGCGACCGTACGAAGCTCGCCGCTTCCGCCGCACCTGTCGCAGGTCCTGATCGGGGTTCCCGGTTCGGCCCCGTTCCCGCGGCAGCGATCGCAATTGGATACCGCGTCGAACTCAATCTCCCGTTCGGTCCCCTCGAGCACGTCTTCGAGTTCGATCTCGGTCTGGACCCCGATGTCGGCCCCCGGCGCTGGGCCACGGGATCCGCCAAAGCCACCCCCGAAGAACGCGCTGAAGAGATCGTCGATCGACCCGAAACCCTGGGCCTGCGACTGGTAGCCACCGGAGCGGAGCCCGTCGTGGCCGTACTGGTCGTAGGTCCGGCGCCGATCTTCATCGGAGAGCACTTCGTAGGCTTCGGCGGCTTCCTTGAACTTCTCTTCGGCCTGGGGATCGTGATCGTTGACGTCGGGATGCAGTTCCCGGGCTACCCGGCGGAACGCCTTCTTGATCTCCTGATCGTTCGCCTCGCGGGAAACCCCGAGGATCTCGTAGTAATCGCGCTTTTCGCTCATGAGTCGTAGACGAACTCGAAGTAGCGGGAGAGCTCACGGGCAGCTTCATTCACGCTGGTGATCGCCCTTTCATAGTCCATCCGGGTCGGTCCGACGACCCCGACCGAACCGAGGTTGCGGTGGGCCAGACCGTAGTTGGCACCGATCACGGTCACGTCCTGAAGCTCGGGCTGCGGGTTCTCGGCGCCGATCCAGAGGAAGACCGAGCGCTCGTCGATCGCCGAGCGCATCATCCGGAGCACCGTGGCCTTCTCTTCGAGGGTGTTCATGAGGCGGTCGATCCGCGGCAGGTCGGAAGCCCGACGCTGATCGAGCAGGCGCGAAGCGCCATCCACGTAAAGGGTTCCTTCCGCGCTCTGTTCCAGATCGACGAGGGCTGGCGCGAGCTGCTCGATGAAAGCGGATTCGAGAGGCCCGAGGCTGGGATCGCCGAGCCGTGAGGCGATTCGTCGGGCGCCCAGGTCGATCCCGGTCAGGGACTCGTTCAGATAGCTCGACGCCCACTCGACCAGACCCGGATCGACCGGGGAGGAGAAGGTGAATGCCCTTCGGGTCACGTCTCCGGCCGAAGAAATGACGATCACCATCACGACCTCCGGCTGAAGCAGAAGGGCTTCGACCCGGTGGATCCTCGCGGTGCCGATCGGGGGGGCTACCACCAGTGCCAGAAGGTCGGTCATCTGGGCGAGGGCCGAGGTCGCCTCCTGCATTGCTTCGTCGACCTCGCGCCTCAGGTCGCTCAGCCCGAGACTGGTCGAGGTGGTGCTGGTGACGGCGCGTGACTTGAGGGATTCGACGTACTGCCTGTAGCCGAGGTCGGTGGGGACCCTTCCGGCAGACGTGTGCGGGTGGGTCAGGTACCCGCCCGCTTCGAGCGCGGCCAGTTCAGCCCGGACCGTGGATGCGCCCCATTCAAGGCGGGGGTCTTCCGCGATCGCCTTGGAACCCACCGGCCGACCCGTCTCACGGTACGCGTCGACCACCAGGCCAAGGATCAGTTCTTGCCGTTCAGACAGCATGACTCAATTGTATGAACGCACGGTCTCGGCGCGGAGGGGATGGGGGATGGCGCCGACGACGTTTCGGGTCGAGGAGGCGGTATCCCCCATTCCCTCCGACCCGCAGATCAGCCGTACGAGACGTCGGCGGTGGCGTTGCGGATCACCTGATTGTCGTTCTGGATGGCGACCAGATCGAAGGTGACATCGGAGCCATCCGCCTCGATCACTTCTCCTGCGACCTCGATCTCCTGTTCCGGGTAGCTCATTCCGCGGAACTGGACCGAAAGGCGCTTCAGCGCGCGGGGGTCTCCCCCGGCCTCGTCGGTGGCCGCCTTGGCGACAAGTCCCATCACGTAGAGGCCGTGGAGGATGGCGCCGGGAAGGCCGACCATCTTCGCGAACTCGGCGTCGATGTGGATCGGGTTGAAGTCACCGGATGCCCCGGCGTAGCGGTGCGGAACGTACTTGTCCGGCGTGACCTTGAGTCCGGCGATCTTCTCGCCCTTGCTGGTGGCGCTCACTCTTCAATCCCCCTGACGATGTTGGTCCAGGTGGCCCGGCAGACGAGGTCACCGTTCTGGTTCTTCGATTCGGTTTCGAAAACGTAGAAGCCCTTGCCGTCCTTGGGGTAGATGTCCTTGCAGGTGGTCGTGGTGGTGATCACGTCCCCCGAGCAGACCGGTTCGGCCCACTCGAACTCCTGGCCACCGTGAACCATCGCGGCGAAGTTCATCCCGACCTCCGGGTCGAAGAGAACCGGACCCATGCCCCCGGCCGCGTAGACCACGACGAACATCGGCGGCGCGACGATGTCCCGGTAGCCCGCGGACTTCGCAGCTTCAGCGTCAAAGTGGACCGGGTTGTCGAGCCCGATCACCTGCGCGTACTCGCGGATCTTTTCCCGTCCTACCTCGTACTCGTAGGCCGGCCAGCTCTTGCCAACGGCATCGGTCTTCAAAGCCATGCCGGAAATCTATACCTGTGCTGGCGAGAACGTCCGGACTATTCGTCCAGCTCGAGGACGGCCAGGAAGGCCTCCTGCGGAACTTCGACCCGTCCGACGTTCTTCATCCGCTTCTTGCCCTTCTTCTGCTTGTCCAGCAGCTTGTTCTTCCGGGTCACGTCACCGCCGTACAGCTTTGCGGTGACGTCCTTGCGGACCGCCTTGACGGTCTCGCGGGCCAGGATGTTCGATCCGATTGCTGCCTGGACCGGAATGTCGAACTGCTGACGCGGGATCGTCTTGCGTAGCCTCGCGACGAGATCCTTGCCCTGGTTGTAGGCGAACTCCTTGTGGGTGATGACAGAAAGGGCGTCGACCTTCTCGCCGGCCAGCAGCACATCCACCTTGACCAGCTCCGATGGACGGAGACCGATCGGCTCGTAATCCAGCGAGGCGTAGCCCCTGGTCGAAGACTTGAGGACATCGAAGAAGTCGAGGACGATCTCGCCGAGCGGAAGGTCGTACCTGATCTGGACCCTGGTCGGGCTGAGGTAATCCATATCCACGTGGGTTCCCCGGCGGGACTGGCAAAGCTCCATGACCGGGCCGACGTACTCGGTCGGGGTAATCACCGTGGCCCGGATGTACGGCTCCTCGATCCGGTCGATCGAGCCGGGGTCGGGCATCTGGTTCGGGCTCGAGATCTCGGTCATCTCGCCGTTGGTCATGTGGACCTCGTAGCGGACGGTCGGGCTCGTGGCCATCAGTTCCAGGCCGTACTCCCTCTCGAGCCGCTCGCGGACGATCTCCATGTGAAGAAGCCCGAGGAAACCGCAACGAAAACCGAATCCCAGGGCCTCGGAAGTCTCCGGCTCCCAGGAGAGTGCCGCATCGTTCAGTCCCATCTTGTCGAGGGCGTCGCGGAGGTCCTCGTAGCGGTCCGTGTCAATCGGAAAGAGTCCGCAGAAGACCATCGGCTTCACGTCCCGGTAGCCGGCCAGGGCTTCGGACGCGGGATTGTCGAGGTTGGTCAGGGTGTCGCCTACGCGGAGCTTCGAGACGTCCTTGATGCCGGTGATCACGTATCCGACCTCACCCGTGCCGATCCCTTCGACAGGGGTCATGACCGGACGGAAGAAACCGATGTCATCCAGCTCGGCCTCGGTTCCGTTCTGCATCGCGAGCACCTTGCCGTGCTTTTTAAAGCTGCCGTCCACCATCCTCACGTAGGCGATCACGCCCCGGTACTGGTCGAACTCGGAGTCGAAGATCAGTGCCCGGGCCGGCGCGACCGGCTCGCCCTCAGGGGGCGGGATCCGGTCGACCACTGCTTCGAGCACGTCGATCACGCCTTCGCCCGTTTTGGCGGAGATCCTGAGGATTTCGTCGGGATCGACCCCAATAAGGTCGGAGACCTCGGCAGCCACCCGGTCGGGCTCTGCGCCGGGCAAGTCCACCTTGTTGAGCACGGGGATCAGCTCAAGGCCGTTCTCGATCGCCAGGTAGGTGTTGGCGACCGTCTGCGCTTCGACCCCCTGGGCCGCGTCGACGACCAGCAGGGCACCTTCGCAGGCTGCCAGGGAGCGCGAAACCTCGTACGAGAAGTCGACGTGGCCCGGAGTGTCGATCAGGTGAAGGTGGTAGGTCACACCGTCGGATGCGGTGAACTCGACCCGTACGGCCTGGGCCTTGATCGTGATTCCCCGCTCTCGCTCGAGATCCATCGAGTCCAGAACCTGAGCCTGCATCTTGAGCGGGTCAACGGCCTTGGTCAGTTCAAGGATGCGGTCGGCCAGGGTCGACTTGCCGTGGTCGATGTGGGCGATGATCGAGAAGTTGCGAATCAGTTCCATGCGGGACAGAGGAGTATGCCGGGGCGCGGCCGCCGGGGTCAGTTGACGCAGGTGGTGGCGCTCAGAGGACCGTCCAGGGAGAACACGACGTCGCTCTCCCTCGCGCTCACGCTCCCCAGATTCGGGTCATCGATGATCCAGTCGACTTCGCGCGGTCTTTCCAGGGTCCGTCCTTCGCGGTCGAGTGCGAGCACGAGGTAGTCGTAGTCGCCGGCATTGACTGCATCGACGAACTCCCGGCAGGTTTCGGCCTCGACATAGCCTCCGTGCGGCCCGGGTACCCCGATGAACTGCACCTCGTTGTCGAGCTCGGGACCCCAGAGCGGGTATTGGCGGGTGACGATCGTGCCGATCGACTGGCCCTGCTGTCCGTCTGCCCAGAGGATCGCAGCGGCGATTTCGGGAGTTGTGAAGTCGGGGTTCTCGTACCGGTTGTCGAAGTAGTAGCGCTGTACGCCGAAGCCGCAGAGGATTCCCAGGATCAGGACTGTCCCGCCCGTCCAGGCGAGCACTTTTCGGGCACCCTTCCGGGAAAGCCTCTGCTGCCGTGAGCCGATGCGCCACACGCCGAGGGCCAGGAGCAGCGACGACCATGTGGCCAGCCCGACGACGATCGCAACCAGCCAGGTCTTGATGTCCCAGCTTTCTCCGACCGCGATCGTGACCGGGGCGAGTATCAGCAACAGTCCGGCAATAACCCATCTGGCCCCCGGTCCTCGCTGACCGACCCCGGCACCGAGCAGGGCCATGCAGACGGCCAGGGCCGGGGCCAGGTAGCGAAGCCCCGAGACGAACCCGTTGGGCTCGCCTGCCGGGCCAGAAGCCGATGTGGGAGCGACCATCCAGGCAAAGACGAGGGCGAGCCCGACGAAGGCGCCCGTTCGGCGGGCCGGCCCTGAACCCCGTTCCAGGCAAAGCACGAGTCCGGCAATGGCGAGCAGTCCGAGCAGTATCCAGCCGGAGCCGAATCCGTCCCCGAAACCGGGCAGGAACCAGTCTCCGATCACGTCCAGATCAGTCAGGTAGCCCCAGACCGAACCGGCGTCCCTGCCACCCACGTCCTGGTCGGGTCCGGGAAGCGACAGAGGTCCGATGTGGTTGACCCAGGGCAGAGGATTGCCGCCGTGGATCAGGTTCCTCAGGTACCAGTAACCCCCGCCGAGGATCAAGGCACCCGATCCGGCCAGGGAGTTCCTGAGCCGCCTGGACGGTTCACTGAGCACCACGGCGCCCGCCAGCAGGACCAGCGCAGCCGGGATGAAGTTCACCTTCGTTCCGGCGGCGAGACCTGCCGCGAGCGTCACCACCAGAAGTGGGCCAAGGGTGATTCGCCTCCCTCCCGCCGCCGCGTTGACCATCACGGCAACCGCCGCAAGCAGGAAGAAAGTGCCGACTATGTCGTTCCGAGCTTCGCCCGCCTGGTCTGCCATCGCGGCCGAACCGATCACCAGGGCAACCCCGGCCAGCGAAAGGGGTGCCGCCCCGTACGGCCGGCCGATGCACCAAGCGGCCAGCAGACACCCGGAGAACCAGGCCAGGTTGATGAAGATGGAAAGCAGGTCGTTTCCAAAGCCGGCCATCCCGATCGCGTGGATGACCTCCGAGTTCTGAGGGTAGAACCAGCTCAGGAACTGCGGTGCCAGGAAGTGAAGTGACCAGGTGTCGCCGCTCTGGGCGATACCGGCCGCGAAGGGCCCGTGGTACCAGGTCGAATCGAAGCCGGTCATTCCAGTGCCGAGCCTTTCGACGATGCCCGCCACGAAAGCGCCAAACGCGCCCGCGGCGATCGCCGTGCCGACCATTGTCAGCCCGGGAGTGGCGGGCACGGAAACGATCTCGGGGCGCGCCCTGGCGGTAGGCAGACGGTCCTGCCAGCGCCAGATCGAAGCGGCCAGGATCACCGTCAGGAGCAGCCAGCTCCAGGCGGTGAAAAGCCCGAAGGTGCCCAGGACGAGCGAGGTACCAATCGCTGTCGCAACGGCGAGAAGCGCAGTCGCAACCCAGGCGACGGGACCCGACCAGCCCGGCAGGAGCCGGCTTCTGAGCACGGCACCGGCCACCACGGCTGCCCCGACTCCGGCCAGGGTGAACAGGCAGCCGGCCAGGTAGGCCAGGAAGCTCACGAGGACCGCCGTCGGACCAGTGATGCCACCTGTTCCAGCTCCGGCACCCGAAGAATCTGGCAGACCGCCACGTAAGCGATTCCCCCGAGTCCGAGACCCGCGCCGAGAGAAATGATCTGACTGATCAGGCCCCGGCCGAGTGCCTGATCGAGAAGGTCCCAGATCTCGTAGGAAACACCGGCCAGCACGAGTGAAGCGACCGCGATCCTCGCGCAGGACGAAAGGAATCGACCGAACTCGATGCCGCCCAGCCGGGTCCGCAGCATGATCGTCTGGATCGCCACGGAGACGGCAGTGGCGATCGCGGTCGCGGCGACGATGCCGGCGACGCCGAAGGGCTTGTAGAGCAGGAACGAGCCGATCGCGGTCACGGCCAGGTTGGCACCGGCAATCCAGGTCGGGATCCAGGGCTTCTGCAGCCCGAAGAAGGTGCGGCTTAGCAGCAGGTACATGCCGTTGGTGGGAAGCGAGAATGCGAACCAGAAGAGGGCTGTCGCCACAACTGTCGTCTCGGCCGCGTCGAACTCGCCTCGCTGGTAGACCAGGCGGATCATCGGCTCGGCGAGCACCAGGATGGCCGCACTGGCCGGAATCAGGACGAAGATGATCTGCCTCATGCCCTTGGCGAGCGTGCTGCGCAGCGAATCGAAATCCCGCCGGTTGGCGAAGCGGGCGAGGGTCGGGAACAGCACGGTGGCGATCGCCACGGAGAAGACCCCCTGCGGCAGCTGGTAGATCCTGAACGCCTTGTCGATCGCAGCTGGCGCTTCGTCACTGACGAGAGACCCGAAGAAACTGTTGACCAGAAGGTTGAAATTGATCAGCCCGAGACTGAGCGTCACCGGGATCATCATGAGCAGAACCCGCCTCACGTTCGGGTCCTTGAAGTTGACCTTGAACGTGAACCTGAATGGCGTATGTCTCAGGTCCCAGGTCGGGATAAGTAACTGGACGACCGTGCCGGCGACAACTCCGATCGCGTACGCGTAGATCTGCTTCTCCTCGGGAAAGAGCGGAACCGTCGCGATTACCACCGCGATGATGGTCAGGTTCCAGAAGAGCGGCGAAATCGCAAAGGCGCCGAAGCGGTCGTAGCTGTTGAGAATCCCGACAACGACCCCGGTGACCCCCAGGAGGATCAGGATCGGGAAGAGGATCTGGGACAGCACGATCATCAGGTCCTTGGTCTCTCCCGTGAAGCCGGGAGCGAAAAGAGGCATGACGATCGGGGCGGCGAGGATAAAGAAGGCGGTGATCGCCCCAAGCACCATGGTCACGAGGAGCAGCAGGGTCGAAGCCATCCGGAATGCTTCGCGGATCTTTCCCTTCTCGATCTGCTCGGTGAAAATCGGAACGAAGGCGGGCTGCAGGGCCGCGTCGGCAAACAGGGCGCGGATCAGGTTCGGCACCTGGAAGGCGACGGTGAAGGCCGACATCGGTCCGGTGATACCGAAGTAGCCGGCCGCCACGACTTCCCTGGCCAGACCGGCGATCCGGGATGCGGCCGTGGCTACCGAGAAGAAAGCGGTCGACCGGGCGAGTCTTCCGGGCTTTCCCGGCTTGACCGCTCCGTCAGGTTCGGGAGCACTCTCCGCTTCCTCGAATACGGGAACGGGGGCTATCGCTCCCCCCTCCTCGGACATGTTCGCGGCCGTCTCGATCAGGACTTCTTCGCGTTCAGCGACCGGCTCAGGCTCCCGGACCGGGTGACTGATCACGTCCTCTGCCTTGCGGGAAGTCGAACGAATCGCCTCTTCAGCGGCGCGAGCTGCCGCTTCGAAGGGGTCGAGATGGGGGTCAGAGGGCGCGTTCAAGCTGGCAACGGTATAGTCGCTGGCCGCTCGTCGGCGGAAATCCTCCGCGAGCACACCAATAGATCATGGCCAACATAGCCTCACAGAAAAAGAGAATCCTCCGCACCGAGCGTGAGCGCGTCGAGAACCGACGGCTGACCTCCGCGATCAAGACTTACTTCAACCGCCTCGAGAAGGCCGCCGACGAGGGCGACGCCGACTCCGTGAAGGCCGAGCATCGCGCTCTGGTCTCCCGCATCGACAAGGCGGTCCAGAAGGGTGCGATCCATCGCAACAACGGCGCCCGCAAGAAGGCTCGCGCGGCCCGTCTCGCTTCCGGCTCCTAGGGCCCACGCAGTCACGCGGTAGCGGCCAACAGGGCCAGGTCGAGCGCCAGCTCGTCCGGGTATTCGGCACCTCCGCGGGTCCACAGTTCCAGCTCCGCCATCGCGATCGAGGCATCGCGCATGGACTCCACGGTCGTTCCCGAAAGGGAATTGATCAGTTTCCGGGCGAGGAAGGGCGGCATTCCCATCTCCCTTTCCAGCCTTGAAGGGTCAGCTCCCTCCTCAAGCCGGACCAGCGCCTTGTGGGCCCTGCGCACAGAGGTGGCCGTGCTGTAGACCGTGCTCCCGGCCGTGACCCCCTGAGCCAGAAGTCGCTCGGCTACTGCAAGCACTATCGCCCTGTCGCCGGTCACCAGAGCATCACCGAGCGCGAAGTTGCTCGTCTCGGAGGTGTCGGCGACCATCTCCTCCAGATCCTCGACATCAACCGAGCCTTCCGGTCCGGCCCAGAGGGCGAGCCGATCGAGCTCGGCCGCCAGCCGCGGAAGACTCTCTCCCATTCTGCCGATCATGAAACGGGCCGCTTCGGGGGTGAGTTCGAAGCCCCTGGCTTCCGCCCCTTCAACCAGGTGAGCCGGCAGCCTCGCGCCTTCCGGTGCGTCGTAGTTCAGTTTTTCGCCGCCGACCTTGCCGACCGCATCGGCGATCCCGGCTGGAACCTTTCCCCGGGCGATCAGCACGACAGTCGTCTCTTCGGGTGCCGCCAGGAGTGCCTCGATGACCGTTGCAGTCTGGTTCTTGCCCCACTTTTCGATGCGGTCCGCCAGCAGGTACCGGCGGCCGGGCATCAGCGAGAGCGAACCGATCGAAGCCGCCAGGGCATCCGCATCCGGGCTTCCCTTGCCCTCGGCAGGCTCGAAAACCTCCAGCCCTCCCGCACCGCTCTCGGCCTCGGCCCGCTGCCGCAGCCGGGTGCGCGCCTGGTCAATCTTGGCGCTGTCGGTTCCCGAAATGAGGTAGGCCGCTTTCACCCGACCATCTTCCCGCAACGGGCGGCGGAGACACGCCCTCCGGTCATTCTCCCGTCTCCACCTTCCAGCCACCCCCGCCTTCGCCGAGGATGATCGAGACCGTGCCGACCTGGTCGGTCCGCAGTACCGGGACCGAGGCCTCCTTCAGGGCGGCGAGCACCGAGGGGACCGGATGTCCGTAGGTGTTGTCCTCGCCCACCGAGATCACGGCGAGGCGAGGGCCGGTCTCGCCCAGCAGGGAGGGCAGGCCCGCGTCCTCACTCCCGTGATGCGGCACCCGGAGCACATCGATGGGCCCGGGATGGAGCGGAACCGATTCTGCCTCGGCATCCGCGGTCATCAACATGCGAAATCCCCTCCATTCAAGCAGCGCCACCACCGATCGGAGATTCGACTCGGTCTCCGAGCCCGAAGCAGGCACCGGCCCTCCGTTGGCGGGAGGCCAGAGGATCTCGAGGTCCACATTCCCGACCTTCAGCGTCGTTCCGGCGGCTACCCTGACCAGTGTCGACCCGGCAGCACGCGCGCGGGAGACCAGCGCCGGCGGGGAGCGGTCGTAGAGGTAGCGGTCAACCCTGATCGAGTCGAACAGTTCGAAGAAGCCGCCATAGTGGTCGAGGTCGGGATGGGTGAGCAGCGCCGCGGCGAGGTGGTCCACCCCTGCCGACTCGAGGCCACCGACCAGGTCACCGTCGGGAGGCCCTCCGTCGATCAGCACGGGATCCCCCTCGTCCGGCCGGATCAGCGTTGCGTCACCCTGACCGATGTCCAGGACTTCCACCCTGGCTCCCCCGGGGGGCGGTTCGGCCAGATCGCGGCGACCACCACCGACGAGGTCCGGCACCAGGAGGACCAGAGCGAGCAGGACCGCCAGCAGTGGCGGCGCCCACTTGCCGGGCCTTGGCGGGATCCCCGTCGATGGCCAGTAACGCAGCAGAAGGTAGGTGGCGGCACCGACCGCGAATGCCGAGATCGCCAGTCCCTCGTACCCGATGGAACCTGTTTCGATGACTGCCCAGTCGGGGCGGCCAAACCACTCGGCAACCTGGGCGATCCAGGCCAGGAAGAGCGAGCCGGCAAGGTTGAATGGTGTGGCGAGCAGTGGGCTGAGCTGCCCCACGGCGATCGAGATCATTCCGAACCACATCGCCGGGGCGACCGCCAGCATCGCAATCAGATTCGCGGGCAGGGTCGCGACCGGGAAACGCTCGAAGTGAAATGCGGTGAGCGGTGCCGTGGCCAGCGTTGCTGCCAGGGTCACGGCGATTCCTTCCGAGAGGAGTCGTCTCCAGCCTCCCTCTCCCAGTATTCGCTCCAGCCTCACCTGCAGGGGCCGGGCGATCAGCATGATGCCGATCACCGCACAGAAGCTGAGCTGCCAGCCGATGTCAGCCGTCGCCCTTGGGTCGAGGAGCAAGGTGATCATTGCCGCCAGGGCCAGTGCGTAGGCCCGGGAGGGTGCCCGGGTGGCGGCCAGGGCAGCCAGACTGGCCAGTCCCATCACCCCTGCGCGCTGGATCGAGGGACCGCCGCCGGCGAGAGGGATGTAGATCAGGATCAGGATCGCGACGGTCGCCAGCCTCGCTCCGGGGGCGAATCCGAGCAGCGACAGCATGGGCGTTGCGAGCAGTGCAAGCAACACGATGTTCTGGCCCGAGACGGCAAGCAGATGGCCGAGCCCGGAGCGCCGGAAGTCCTCGGTTGTCCGGTTGTCTATCCCCGTTTCGTCCCCGAGAACGAAGCCCTTCGATAATGCGGCTTCACGAGGTGGAACCGATTGATCCAGTGCCGCCGAGGCCGCGTTCCGCAGGCTGTCGATCCACCCGGCCAATCCACCTCTGGCTAATCCGTTTGGCCTGATCGAGTCGGCGCGGAGGACCATCGAGATCCCGTCCCTCGCCAGATCTTCACGCAACCATTCCGGTGCGGGATCAAGTTCCCCGCGTATCGCAAGCCCCAGACCCGGCTGCAGGTCCCGGACCTTGCCGGTCCGGAACTCCACGAGAACCCGCCCAGCTTCGCTGCCGAACTCGAATCGACTCACGGGCCCGGCTTCGCGGGCCGGTTCCAGCACGAAGCCCTCCAGTGAAGCCGGTCCGGGTGCGAGATCGAGGGCTGAATTCTCGATCGTCTGGATTCGGGCAGCCCCGGCCAGCAGTCCCGCGACGGCAGCTGACAGACCGAACAGCAGGAGCGCAGGACCTCGAAGCCGGGCGTGATTGATCAAGAGCACGCCGACAAGCACGAGGCAGAGCAGGGGCCGGATCCAGTCGCTCCCCATGCCGGTCAGGAACGGTGAGGCGGCCAGTCCGGCCGCCCCGCCCGCAGCTATGACCAGCCGCCAGTCGGCGGCCGGGTTCATGGAGCCAGGGCTGCCCGGAGGGACTCCATTGTGACCGGGCCGATGCCGCTGATCTGGTCGAGCTCATCTATCGAGGAGAGACCACCCTGCGAGTTTCGGAACTCGACGATCTTCGCCGCGGTAACCGGGCCAATTCCGTCGATCTCCTCGAGTTGCTCAGTGGTTGCCGTGCCGAGACTGACGGGTGCGGTCCCGGCCCCCGAAGTGGTGGCCGCTCCGACCTGGACAGCCGACTCCCGCGAGGGAACCACTACCTGCTGGCCATCGGTCAGGGTCGCCGCCCGGTTGATCGAGCCGACCATCGCCGAGCGGGTTGCCCCGCCGGCCCGGGCGATCGCGTCGATGACCCGCTCACCCTGATCGAACCTGTAGACGCCCGGCTTGCGGACCGCGCCAGAGACATCAACCGTGAGCTTGCGCGAGGCCGCGCTGACGACGAAACCGTCTCCGGCTCCGGCACCTTTCGTTGCGCCCGCTTCCGAGTCGAAGACTGCGGACTCGGACTGCTCTCCCCTGATCGAGTTGAAGCCGACCAGGATCAGAACGGCTCCGATGACGAGGTAGACGACGAGTTGTCCATTGATGCGAGGCATGGACCGAGCCTGCCACCGAAGGCCTCACGGGTGGCTCGACGGGCGCAACGATTCCGTTACATGCGGGGCTCATCGGCCCCGAGGGAGCCCTCAGGAGGGCTTGACGACGAGGTTGACCAGCTTGCCCGGTACGACGATCTCCTTGACGATCGTCATTCCTTCCAGATGCCGGGCCACGTTTTCGGCACTCTTCGCGGCAGAGAGAATTTCCGCTTCTTCTGCACCCTCGGGAACCTCGACACGGTCGCGGACCTTGCCACCAACCTGGACGACGATCGTCACCGTTTCGGATCTGAGCATGTCCGGATCGGCCTCGGGCCAACTGACTTCCCAGACCCTTTCCCCTGTGACCCTTTCAAAGACCTCTGATGCGAGGTGGGGAGCGAAAGGCTGGATCAGCGAAGCGGCCGTCGCGGTCGCGAAGCGCACGGCCTCCAGGCCATCTCCACCATCTCCAATGAGCTGGTCCTTGACCCGGTAGATCTCGTTGACCAGTTCCATCACCGCGGCGATAACGGTGTTGAACTGGAAGCCCCGGTTGAAGTCACCGGTCGCCTTGTCGATGGCCCAATGGGCCTTGGCACCAACCGCCCGGGCATCGCCTTCCAGGCCGGAAGGCAGCGTCGCTTCAGCGGCCGGAACCTGCTCGGCGAGCTCCTCACCCAGACGCCAGAGACGGGACAGAAAACGGTGAACGCCTTCGACGCCCTCGTCGGTCCAGTCTCCCGAGCGCTCGGGTGGACCCATAAAGCAGACGTAGGTCCGGGCCGCGTCGGCCCCGTGGCGGGCCACGATCTCCGAAGGGCTGACCGTGTTGCCTTTCGACTTGGACATCTTCGCCCCGTCGCGGGTGATCATTCCCTGGGTGAAGAGGTTCGCGAAGGGCTCGACCACTCCCACGTGCCCCATGTCCCGGAGTGCCTTGGTAAAGAACCGTGCGTAAAGCAGGTGGAGAATTGCGTGTTCGACCCCGCCGATGTACTGGTCGACCGGCATCCAGTGGTCGACAGCCTTGCGATCCCAGGCTGCCTCCTCGTTCCTGGCATCCAGGTAGCGCAGGAAGTACCAGGACGAGTCGACGAAAGTGTCCATCGTGTCCGTCTCGCGCTCGGCCTCTCCCCCGCAGGACGGGCAGGTCGTGCTGACCCAGTCGGTGGCTGCGGCCAGCGGGCTCTTGCCCTTGGGGGCATAGTCGTCGATGTCCGGGAGACGGACCGGGAGCTGCTCCTCGGGCACCGGAACCATCCCGCACTGATCGCAGTAGACGATCGGGATCGGTGCCCCCCAGTAGCGCTGCCTGGAGACCAGCCAGTCCCGGAGGCGGAAGTTGACCGATGAGTCTCCCCGGCCCTCGAGCTTCAGCCAGTCGACTATCTCGGAGTAGGCCTCCCGGTTGTTCATGCCGTCGAAACGGCCGGAGCCGGTCATCGGCCCGTCCCCTGTGAACGGCAGGCCTTCCTCGTCGCCACCTTCTTCCGGCTCACCCTCGATGACCCGCTTGACTGGAAGGTCGAAAACCCGGGCGAACTCGTAGTCACGCTGGTCGTGGCCGGGCACGGCCATGATCGCCCCGGTGCCGTAGTCCATCAGCACGTAGTCGGCGACGAACATCGGGATCTCTTCGCCATTGACCGGGTTGGTGACCGTCCTTCCGAGCGGCACCCCGGTCTTCGGCCGGCCTTCATCCCCCCGTTCCGCGACCGACTCGCGGGCGACGCCGTTCACGTACTCGCGAACTTCTTCCTCTACTTCGGTTCCCTCGATAAGCCGGTCGAGTTCGGGATGCTCTGGAGCCATCACGAAGAAGGTCGCGCCGAACAGGGTGTCGGGCCGTGTGGTGAAAACCGGGAAGTCGATGTTCGCCGACTCGCAGCGGAAGGTGACCTCCGCCCCCTCCGAGCGGCCGATCCAGTTCTTCTGCATCGTGATCACGTGGGGCGGCCACGACTCGAGCTCGTCAAAGTCATCGAGCAACTGCTGGGCGTACTCGGTCGTCTTGAAGAACCACTGACGGAGGTTCCGGGTCTCGACCTGGGTACCGCATCTCTCGCAGCGCCCGTCGACGACCTGTTCGTTGGCGAGCACCGTCGCGTCCTTGGGGCACCACTGGACCGGGGCCTGGGTCCGGTAGGCGAGGCCGCGCTCGAAGAGCTGGAGGAAGATCCACTGGGTCCAGCGGTAGTACTCCGGGGTGTGGGTGGCGAGTTCCCGGGACCAGTCGATCGAGACGCCCCAGTCGGCGAATTGCCGGTGGAATGACTCGATCGAGCGTTCGGTGGCGACACGCGGCGGCTCGCCGGTCTTTATCGCGTTGTTCTCGGCCGGAAGTCCGAAGGAGTCGAAGCCCATCGGGTGGATCACTTCGAAGCCGTTTCTACGCCGGAAGTGCGCGATCGCGTCGCCTAGCGAGTAGCACTTCAGGTGCCCGACATGGGGCTCGCCGGAGGGGTACGGAAGCATCTCGAGGACGTAGCTCTTGGGCTTGGCAGGATCGAAACCTTCGTCACCGGGATTGGGCACCTGCCAGGTGCCTTCTTCTTCCCAGACCTGCTGCCATTTGCCCTCGATCACCCGGGGCTCGTACCGATTCATCGGCGCTCAGTCTATTTCGCGGCCAAAATCGACGGAGGCCGCGTCGAAATGACGAAAGTCAGCGATAATCGCTCACTTTCGGCATCTCGGAGGTCGATCTAAGGTCGCCACTGGGTGATGTCGGGAATCGGGCGAAGGTTGGGCTCGACCTGCTCGCGAACCGACTCGAAGTCGGGAGGAAGCGAAAGCCTCTCCCCCAGGTGTTCGGGATCCTCGTCCGTTGCGAAGCCGGGGCCTATGGTCGCCAGTTCGAAGAGGATTCCGCCCGGTTCGCGGAAGTAGAGCGCCTTGAAGTAGAAGCGGTCGATGACCGGAGTGATGTAGAGGCCGGTGGAGGCGACCTTCTCCCGCCAGGCGGCGTGCTGATCCATCGGCGATGCCCAGGCGATGTGATGGACCGTTCCGGCTCCCGGCACCGCCCGTTCGGCCGGCGGCTCATCGAGGATGTAGATGCCGTTCCTGGCTTCGAATACGTCCCCCGGCTCGCCCGCCAGATGCCAATGGTCGTTGCCTTCGTCGGTGAATCCCAGCACGAGTTCCAGCACCTGTCTGGTGACCGGTGGGTTGCCCGAGAACGCGCGGGCACCATGGAAACCCTGAATCGCATGCTCGGCCGGGACTTCGCTGTGAGCCGGGACGAGGGGCTGGTCAGGGCCGTCGTAGACGAGAATCTCGTGAGTCAGTCCTTCGGGATCCTGGAACATCAGGGTGTCCCCGTCGCCAGTGGGTCCGACGCCGTAGAACCCGGCCCCTTCCTCGCTGCTTCGCCTGGTCTCTACTCCGGCCGCTCCCAGGCGCTCGGCCCAGTAGTCGAGCGATTCGGACGAGCCGACCCGCCAGAGGATGCGGTGGATCATGCCCGCTCCGGCTCTTCCCTCGCGGGAGCCCGGGTACTCGAAGAAGGTCAGGTCGAAGCCGGCGCTGCCCTTCTCGTCTCCGTAAAAGAGGTGGTAGACCGAGGGGTCGTCCTGGTTCACGGTCTTCTTCACGAGCCGCATGCCCATCAGGCCTGCGTAGAACTCGACGTTTCCGGGCGCATCACCGGTTATGCAGCTGATGTGATGAACGCCGTTGAGATTCAGATCGGTCATGAACCCAAGGGTACCCGGGTGACATCACCGGGCCGGGATAGCATCCATCACATGGGAATTCTTGAAGCCTCACGCACCGTGGAGATCAACGCAGACAAGTCGACCTGTTACGCGATCATTTCCGACCTGCCGAAAACGCCGGAGTGGCAGGAGTCGATGATTTCCATCGACGTACTCGAGACCCATTCGGACGGGCTCGCGTCCCTGGTGGAAATCAGGTCGGACGGCAAGGTCAAGGAGATCACTTCCCGCATCTCGTTCGAGTATCAGCCCGAGGATGGAATGACCTGGGAGCAGCAGAAGGGTGACCTGAAGTGGCTCAAGGGAAGCTGGGCCCTCGAGGAGCTCGGCAGCGGCCTGACCAAGGCGACTTACGCGCTGAAAGCCGACACCGGCAGGATGCTCGGGTTGCTGGTCAAGGGCCCGGTCCAGGACAAGCTGAAGGAGTGGTTGACCAAGGACGCCGCCGAGGGCCTGAAGGCCCGCGCCGAGTCCTGAGGCACTGCCAGACGGTTTTCAGGCGGCCGGAATCTGCTGCGTGATGCAGTGGATTCCGCCGCCACCCAGGGCCAGCGTCCGCCCGTCGATTCCGATCGCTTCGCGATCCGGGTAAAGGCGGCCGAGCAGTTCGAGAGCCTGCGCGTCCATGTCCGGGTCGACGCCGCTAACCGGCACGATCAGGGCTCCGTTGGCGATGTAGAAGTTCGTGTAGGGCACGACGATCGGCTCGCCATCCCGTTCGATCCTCGGGAGCAGGTCCAGCTCTACCACCTCGATACCCGCATCGGTGAGTAGCTGGAGATTCCTCTGAGCGTTCTCGAAGTTGGGATCTCCCTCGGGTGCGCTCTGGAGAAGGACCTTCCCCGGGTCGATGAAGGCGCAGATGTTGTCGACGTGGCCGTCGGTGTCCCCGTCCTCGACCAGCCCCTGCTCTAGCCAGACGAGCTCCGATACGCCAAGCCTGGACTTCAGTTCTGCGCCAATCGACTCCCGGTCCAGCCCGGGGTTGCGAGTCGGGTCAAGCAGGCACTGCTCGGTTGTGACCAGGGTTCCTTCCCCGTTGACCGCAATCGATCCGCCTTCAAGAACCAGATCGGAAGGGATCCGCTCGATACCGAGGTGATCGAGCACCACGGAAGCAACGGCGGCATCGTTGTCATATGGCAGGAACGCCTCACCCCAGGAGTTGAAGACGAAGTCAACCCCGGCGCGACGTCCGTCACCGGTGACGATGATCGGGCCGGAATCCCGCAGCCACGAGTCGTCGATCGGGGCGCTGAGCACTTCCACGTTGCCTCCCGGAAGCCGGCTGCGCGCGCTGTCGGCCTGTGACGGGTCGGCGACGACCAACACCGGCTCGAACTCGGAAATGGCAGCGATCACTTCTGTGTGGCTGTCACGCGCGTCCTCGATCGTCGTGCCGCGCCAGGTTTCGTCACGCTGCGGCCAGGCAACCAGGGTCATCTCGTGTGGCGCCCACTCGGCGGGCATGTGGAGATCGCTCATTGGCCGAGTCTAATCGGCCAGCGTGATCTACATGAGATGGAGCTGAGGGGGATCGAACCCCTGACCTCCGCCATGCCATGGCGGCGCTCTTCCAGCTGAGCTACAGCCCCGAAGGGACGAGGAATCTTACCGGGATCAGGCGGCTGAGGCAGACTTGCCGGATGGCTGATCGAGCTCTAGCTCGACCCTGGGGGCCTCGTGCCAGAGGTCCTCGAGGTCGTAGCGCTCCCGCGCTTCCTCGGTGAAGACATGGAGCACGCAATCGAGATAGTCCAGGACGGTCCAGCCCACATCTCCGGACCGGTCGGGATTGACCGGCAGCAGGGACCGGTCGTGCTTCAGGCGCAGGTGGACCTCCTCGGCGATTGCCTCGGCCTGCCGTTCGTTGCGGGCCGTGCAGATGACGAGGTAATCGGTGTAGGTGACCAGCTCGCGCATGTCGAGACAGACGATGTCTTCGCCGAGCTTCTCATCCACCAGCCGGGCTATGTCCCGGCTCAGGTCTTCACTGCTTGCTGCCATACAACTCCTCATTCTCGATCATTTCCGCCACCTCAGGCGGGACCAGGTGTTTCCAGGGGCGTGCTTCATCGATCCTTTCCCTGACCAGAGTCGACGAAACATCGACTCGTGGCATCTCGAAGAACTCGACCCGGTCGCCGGCCCCGAGGCTCTCGAAGGCTTCGGTTACGGCTTCCCGGGCGGCCTCCGACCTCGGTGCCACGCCGAAGCGGGCAAGTTCAAGGACCCGGTCAGGTCGATGCCATTTCCCGATCCCGAGGGCAGCGTCGGAGCCCGCGAGAAAGTAGATCTGGCTGTCCGGGTTCAGGGAATGGATCTCCTCAAGGGTGTCACACGTGTAGGACGGACCGTCCCGTGAGACCTCGCTCGAGGACAACTCGATGCGCTCCAGGTTCCCGAAGGCCGCTTCGGCCAGACGCATCCGCTCGGCTGCCGAAGGCGCAAAGCCGGGACGCTTGTGCCAGGCCTCGCCGGTCGGGACCACAATGACCTTTTCGAGTTCGAGTTGCCAGCCTGCTTCGGCCAGCAGGACGGCATGACCCAGGGTCGGCGGATTGAATGAAGAGCCGAAGACCCCGATCCGACTCACGTCAGCCGCGGACCTGACCGTCGCCGCGCACCACGTACTTGGTGGTCGTTAGCTCCCGGAGACCGACCGGTCCGCGGGCGTGAAGCTTCTGGGTGGATACGCCGATCTCCGCCCCCATCCCGAACTCGAAGCCGTCTGTGAATCGGGTCGAGGCATTCACATAAACCGCCGCCGAATCGACCCCCTGGGTGAACAGTTCGGCTGCCTGGGCGTTCTCGGTGACGATTGCGTCGGAGTGGCCGCTGCCGTGAAGGTTGATGTGTTCGATTGCCTCTTCGACTCCATCGACCACCTTCACCGCAAGCTTGAGATCAAGGTATTCGGTGTCCCAGTCCTCTGCCGTGGCCTCGCCGACCGGCGTGTCACCGGCGTTCTCCCGGGCAATCTCATCGCCGACCAGCTCCACCCCGCCCCCGGCCAGGCTTTCCAGCGCCGGCGGCAGGAACGCGGCCGCGACTTCCGAGTCGACCAGCAGGGTCTCGGCGGCGTTGCAGACGCCGGGCCGCTGGACTTTGGCGTTGTAGGCGATCGCTCTCGCCATCTCGAGGTCGGCATCGGAGTGGACATATACGTGGCAGATGCCGGCCGCGGCGAAAATCACCGGTACGGTCGCGACTTCTTCAAGGGTCTTTTTCAGGCCCTCCCCGCCGCGGGGAATGAGCAGGTCGACCACTCCGTCCTGGGTGGCGAGTTCGGAGATCGACTCCCGGCCGCCACCAACGGACATCACGACGGCGTCCTGGGGAAGGCCCGACTCGGCAAGACCGGCGCGGACGACTTCGGCCAGTGCGGTGTTGGTCTTTTCGGCGTAGCTGGAGCCCTTGAGGAGTATCGAGTTCCCGGATTTGATCGTCAGGGCGGCACAGTCGATGGTCACGTTGGGCCGGGCCTCATAGACGACCGCGACAACGCCGAGCGGAACCCGGACCTTGTTCATTTCAAGGCCGTTTTCGAGCGTCTTCGTCTCCAGCAGTTCGCCGACCGGATCCTCCAGCGCTGCGACCTCGAGCACCCCGGCTGCCATGGCCTCGATCCGCTCGCGAGTGAGTGTGAGGCGGTCAATCAGGGCTGTGCTGAGACTCTGGGCCCTTTCGTCGGCAAGATCGGCCTGATTGGCCTCAAGGATGGCGTCGACCGACTCTCCAAGTCCGCGGGCTATTACTTCGAGCGCCTGATTCTTGACCGCGGTTGGAGCAGCGCCCATCGCCCGGGCGGCTCCTTTGGCCCTGAGTGTGTCTGCGGCTATGTCAGAGGCGATCGCTTCCATGCGCCAAGGGTACCTAACCGCCGGTAGCCGGCCCGACCATTCATGGTGATGCGGGCCGGCGGGACTCTGCTCCGACCCGAGCCGGACCAACCGGTGTCAAAGCTATTGGAGCGCCGGCGAAGGTCGGCGCGACTGCAGTCACGCAAGGACGAAGTAATCGCGGTGGATCAGCTCTTCCGCCGCCTGCGGCATCAGTTCGAGCACTTCGGCGCTCTTCATGCCCTTTATTCGGTCAGCCTCGCCAGCCGAGTAGTTGACGATTCCCTTTCCGATCACCTGGCCTTCCGCAACGACCTCGACCGCATCGCCGGCCTCGAACCTGCCCTCGATCGAGGTGACTCCGACCGGAAGCAGGCTGGATCCGCTCTTTCTGAGAACCCTGGCAGCGCCTTCGTCGACGAGGATGCGGCCGGCAACGGGCTTCGCGTGGCGGAGCCACTGCTTGAAGGCCGGTGCGTCACTGCCCATCGCGCTGAATGCGGTGCCCGACGGCTCGCCGGCTGCCGCGCGGGCGAGGGTGCCGTCAATCGTGCCGTTGCAGATCCGCACCTCTATTCCCGAACCGCTGGCCATCCCGGCGGCCGCGACCTTGCTGCGCATGCCCCCGGTACCGAACGCGGAAGTCCGGTCGCCGATCTCCATCGCGTCCAGTTCCGCCGGATCGGAGACCTGCTCGATCAGCCTCGCCTCCGGATCGTGGGACGGGTCTGCCGTATAGACCCCGTCCGTGTTGGTGAGCAGCACAAGCAGCCGGGCTTCGAGCATGATCGCGACCTGCGCCGCAAGAAAGTCGTTGTCACCAAAGGTGATTTCGTCGGTGGCGGTGGTGTCGTTCTCGTTGATTACCGGAATCACGCCCCAGTCGAGCAGGCGGCGCAGGGTCTGCCGGGCGTTCACATAGGAGGTGCGGTTGGCGACGTCGCTTGCGGTCAGGAGAACCTGCGCCGCGGCCGCCTCTCCCCTCTCCAGCCTGGTCTCGTACTCGCGGAAGAGCGAGCCCTGCCCTACGGCCGATGCGGCCTGCAGCTCGTCTATCGCCCGCGGCCTGGCCTCAAGCCCCAGCAGCCGGATCCCGCGCGCGATCGACCCGGAGGTGACCATGACCAGCGATTCGCCCGCCCTCCTCAGATCCGCGGCCTGCGCACAGACGGAGTCCAGCACCTCCTCCCGAAGGCTGCCATCGTCGGCCGAGACGATCGAGGATCCAAGTTTCACAACAAGAGTCATGGCCCACCAGCCTAAATCGCCGAGCCAGATCCTGTCGGGGACCGTTCAGGCTTGAGGGAAGGCACCCGCTCCACAACGGTCGCGAGCGGGGTTCGGTGATGGTGCCGACGACGTTTCGGGCCGAGGAGGCGGAATCACCGAACCCCGCCCACTCAGTAAAGCTCGAACTCGTAATCCCCGACGCGGATCTCGTCACCGGACTCGAAACCGGCGCGCTTCAGTTCGGCCATGACTCCGATCTCGGTCAGGCGAGTCTCGAGGTAGGCCAGTGCCTCGTCATTGGAAAGATCGAAACGCTCGAACAGGACCTCGATTCCGTGACCGTGTATCCGGAATGCCCCCTCATCTTCTTCCTCGACCGAGTAGCCGCCCTCGCCCTTAGGGCGGTAGGTCAGGTGTTCGGCCTCGAAATCGACTTCCACCCCGTCGGCGGCAGCGACGATCGGCACTTCGACGTGGTCGGGAACGAACCTGACTATTGCTTCCTTCAGCTGGTCGAGCCCGGCGCCGGTTGCTGAGGAAACGGGGATGATCCCGAGGACGGATTCTCCGAGTTCCCGGTCCCATTCCTCAACCTGGTCCTCGATGTCGGCAGCGGTCCAGAGGTCGGACTTGGAGAGCACCAGCAGTTCCGGAAGGTCCTCCAGTCCAGTGCTGTGGGCCGCAAGTTCGGACCGCACCGCCCTGTAGTTGGCGAGCGGCTCGCCCTCGGAAGGTGCAAGTTCGACCACGTGAACCAGCATCGCGCAGCGCTCGACGTGAGCGAGGAATTCGTGCCCCAGACCGGCACCGTCTGCCGCGCCTTCGATCAGGCCCGGGATGTCAGCCAGAACCACCTGTCGGTCGGGAGTCTCGATCGTCCCGAGCGCAGGTTCCAGTGTCGTAAATGGATAATCGGCCACCTTGGGATCGGCCCGGGTAAGGCGGGAAAGGAGTGAAGACTTTCCTGCGTTGGGAAGCCCGATAAGACCGGCATCGGCCAGCAGCTTGAGGCGAAGTTCGACCCAGCCCGCTTCACCGGAGGTTCCGTTTTCGGCGAACCTGGGCGCCTGACGGACCGACGTCGAAAACCGTTTGTTGCCGTGGCCTCCCCGGCCACCTCGGGCGAGTACGGCGGTCTGTCCCGGCTCGGTCAGGTCAATCAGGGCACCATCGACCGATGTCGCCTGGGTCCCCGGGGGAACGGGAATGACGAGATCCTCTCCCCTGGCTCCCTGCTTGTTGGAGCCTTCACCGTGGTGACCTCTCTCGGCCCGGAAGTGCTTGGAACGAAGCGCGCCAAGATCGCGCCTGGAGGGATCGCATTTGAGCACGACTCCGCCACCATGCCCGCCATCACCACCGTCGGGGCCTCCACGCGGCACGTGGGCCTCCCGGCGGAAGGAGATGCTGCCGTTACCGCCGGCGCCACCTTCCACGTAGATCTTTGCCTTGTCGTAAAGCACCCGCCTAGGGTACGGACAAGGCCTCCAGCGAGGTGATCCGGGCCTTGAAGAAGGGTTCGAACTTCTCGCGGACCCAGCCGGCGGTGAGTTGAACCGGGATCTGCTGATGCGCCATCTCCCCGAATCTTTCGAGCCGGCAGCGGAATGGCACCAGTGATCCGGGCCCCTTCTTCTCCTTCAACCAGCGCATCGCCTCGACCTCAACGGGAAGACCATCTCCGTCCAGCCTGATGGTGACCTCTTCCGCCAGTGGCACGCCCGGGCGCCGGAAACGGATTTCCGTCTCGGAAGAGGCGGCCCACTCGGCACCGGTACCCGGGAGCAGCGTCGCGGGCACCATGGTGGACTCCATTACGGCCCTTGTTGCGGCTGATCTGCAGGCGTCCTGACCTGTATCAGCGAACAGTTGGCGCCCGGCAATGCGCCCGACCATCCCTCCCTTCGAACCGGTGAACGAGTCGGTGACTTCGAGAATGCCGAATCGGTCAGAAGGCACCCGCGCGCGCCAGATGAAGCTGCTCCCGTCAAGTTCCTGCCGGGCCTCGAAGGGGAGCCACATGCCGACCTTGATTCGACCCTTCATCCCGATCGACCAGCTGCTGGCCGGAGGGCACCCGTCGAGGACGGATTGCCCCAGGTATCGACTCACCGGGTCAGGGAGATCAGCCATCGCCGAAATATAGGTACCGCCCCTGCAAATGAAAAGGGCCCGCCGTGGCGGGCCCTTTCAGAGTCTGGTTCAGCTACTCCGCGGGAGTGACCGAGATGGTCCGGCCGCGGCGGCCGGGCTTGAACTCGACCGTGCCGGCGCGGGTGGCGAAGATGGTGTGGTCGCGGCCGAGGCCGGTCCCGTCGCCGGGCCAGAACCTGGTTCCGCGCTGGCGGACGATGATCTCGCCGCCGGAAACTTCCTGTCCGGCGAAGACCTTCACCCCGAGCATCTTCGGGTTCGAGTCACGACCGTTCCTCGAGGAGCCGAGTCCCTTCTTATGCGCCATCGGTGTCCTCCTTCTTGGCCGCCGGCTTCTTCGCGGCAGGCTTCTTGGCGGCCGGCTTCTTCGCGGCGGCCTTGGTTTCAGTCTTGGTCTCGGCCTTGGCGGCGGGCTTCTTGGCCGCCGGCTTCTTGGCCGGGGTCTTCTTCTCGGCGGTCTCTGCCTTGGCCTCGGCCTTCGGCTTCTCTTCCGCCTTGTCGGCGGCAGCCTTCTTCGGCGCGGCCTTCTTCTTCGCGCCGCCGAGTGAGGTCACTTCCAGTTTGGTCAGCTCGGCGCGATGGCCGGCCCTGCGGCTGTAGCCCTTCTTCGGCTTGTACTTGAAGACCTTGATCTTGTCTCCGCGCAGGTGCTCGGTGACCTTGGCCTCGATCTTGACCTTCTCGAGGCCCTTGGCGTCTACAACGACGTCGTCACCGCTGAACATGACCGGACGGAG
The DNA here is from genome assembly GCA_020438355.1 of Solirubrobacterales bacterium. Taxonomy (GTDB): domain Bacteria; phylum Actinomycetota; class Thermoleophilia; order Solirubrobacterales; family 70-9; genus 67-14. Next base: position 67,891 of record JAGQUT010000002.1, read on the forward strand.
CGCGACCTTGTCGCCCTCTTCGGCCTTCAGGCGGTCAACGACCAGCACGGTGCCTTCCTCGACCCGGTACTGCTTGCCACCACTTTCAACTACCGCGTACATGTCTTTAACTCGAATCCTTGTCTGGTCTTCTCAGCCGGAAGTCGGCGGGACTGAGGATCAACTGCCGGCGTCGGCCTTCTTGCGGCCACGCCTGCGTCGTCCGCGCCTCAGGCCGAACGGACCCGATTTTACCGGTTTGTCCGCATTTTCACCGTCTTCGTCCTCTTTAGGGGCGGATTCGGCTTTGGGCTTGGCCTCGGCACCGTTGTTCGAGATTCCCGATCGCTGCTTTGGAGCTGAATCGGCGGCGCGTTCGTTCCCGTTTTCCTGTTTCGGCTTGCGATTCTGGTTGCCGCCTCCACCGGACTGGTTCGGCTTCTTCCGGGCGGCTGGCTTCTTCTTCGCCTCTTCGGGCTGGGCCTCCTCAGGCAGCAGTTCGGCGACGGCGGAAGCCCTCTCCACCGATTCAATTCGAACCATCTTGCGTTCGCCGACCACGTTTGCCGCACCCGTGATGCTGATGATGTACGAGTCGATCCGGGCGATCGCGTCGTCGGCGTTGTACATGTGGGGTTCCTCGACCTTGACGAATACCTCTTCGCCGGGCCGGAACGGCAGCGCCCGCTCCTCGATCGCGGACTTCATTCCGGCTTCGATCAGCTCGAAGTTGTCGATCGCGAGGGCCTCACCGCCTTCGAAGTGGAACTGCTTGCCGGTTTCCTCTTCGAGTTCGAGCAGGCCGGAGTCGGAATCGTTGAGCAACGCCGCAACCTTCGGATGGACGCGGATGAGGAATGCTTCGTCGTCCGGGTGGTCGGCGGCTATCTCCTTCATCTTGCGAAGGCCTTCGAGCGCGACAGTCTCGGCCGAGAGCACGACGCCCTCGCCCTCGCAGGTGGGGCACTGGACGGTGAGGATTTCGCGTACGCCATCAGTGATGTTCTGCCTGGTCATCTCGACCAGACCGAGCGGTGAGATCTCGACCAGGTAACTCTTCGACTTGTCGGCGTCGAGCGCGTCGCGGAGGGTGCCCAGCACCTTGTCGCGGTTCTTGCCCTTGGCCATGTCGATGAAGTCGATGACGATGATGCCGCCGATGTCACGCAGCCGGAGCTGGCGAACCACCTCGGCTGCCGCTTCGGTGTTGACCTTGGTGATCGTCTCTTCGAGGCCGCCCTTGCCGCGACCGGTGAAGGAGCCGGAGTTGACATCGATCACGGTCAGTGCTTCCGTGTAATCGATGATCAGGTAGCCGCCTGAAGGCAAGTCGATGCGGTGACCCAGGGTCGACTGGATCGCCTTTTCTATCTCCCACTTCTCGAACAGGGGCTTCTTGCCCTGGTAGTGCTCGACCCCTTCGACGAGTTCCGGGGCGGTGCGCTGGAAGAAGCTGGTGACCCGGTCGAACTGCTTCTGGTCGTCGATGATCGCCTTGTCGAACTCGTTCAGGAAGACGTCCCTGAGCACCCGGACCGGAAGGTCCTGCTCCTGGAAGACCAGCGAGGGAGCCTTGGCATCCTTCTGTCTCTTCTCGAGCACGTCGTTGAGCCTGTGGAGATACGCGATCTCGCGGGTGAAGTCCGCCTTCTTGGCCCCGTGGGCCGCGGTCCGGACGATCAGTCCGCCCGGCCCGTCGTAGGTGCGGCTGACCATGCGACGAAGGCGGTCACGCTCCTTGTCGGCCAGCCGCCGGCTGACGCCGACACCGGAGCCGTGGGGAGCGAAGACGAGGTAACGCCCGGCAATTGTGACGTTCATCGAGAGGCGGGCGCCCTTCGACTTGATCGGGTCCTTGATCACCTGGACCAGGATCTCCTGCTTGGGCTTGATCAGCTCGTCGATCCTCCGGCCCTGTCCCCGGCCGCGGCGTGGTGCCTGCTGGCCGTCAGGGAGAAGGATCTCGTCAACGTGGAGGAAGCCGTTCCGCTCCAGCCCGATGTCGACGAATGCCGCTTCCATTCCGGGCAGGACGTTGTCGACCTTGCCCAGGTAGATGTTTCCGACCAGGGAGCGGCCGCCCCGGCGTTCGATGTAGACCTCGGCGACCTCGCGCTTTGACTTGACCGTCTTGGCCTCGAGAACGGCCACGCGGGTCTCGCCGCGGTCGGCCGATACAACAATCGTTTTTTTCATGTTCTAAGTCGTTTTCCGTTCAGATAGATGCCCTATGGATTCTCAGTCGATCCATTGGCTCCTCTGTGTGGCGTGCGACTCGATGTGAATGCTCTGCAGGACCCCGATCATCAGGAGCGTCGAGATAATCGCCGACCCTCCGTAGCTCACCAGCGGCAATGGAATGCCGGTGATCGGCATGATGCCGAGGTTCATTCCCACGTTTACGAAGACCTGGAAGATGATCGCGGCGGCAATTCCGGCCGCGACCAGGGTTCCGTAGAAGTTCTTCGAGAGCGTCATCAGACGCAGCGCCCGCCAGAAGAGCAGGGCGAAAAGGGATAAGACCAGTGCCGCGCCAACGAATCCGTAACGCTCGGCGACCACGGCGAAAATGAAGTCCGTGTGCCGCTCGGGTACGAATCCGAAACGGGACTGGGTTGCCTGGTCGCCTCGGCCGGTGGTTCCACCGGCTCCGATTCCGACCTTGGCCTGATTCTGTTGATAGCCCGCATCTCCGATGTCGGATGACGGGCTGAGGAACGACGTGAGTCGTTCCTGCTGATACTCCTTGAGGACCGGCATTCCGGCCGCCGGAAGGGCGACCAGCACGACGGCGACAAAAGCTGTGAGGACGACACCGATCGTGGCCAGGTGCGACCAGCGAATACCGGCAGCAACCATGATCGCGAAGGTGATCGCCGCGAAAACGAGTGACGTTCCAAGGTCCTGAAGCAGGACCAGGCCCGTCGGCACGAGTCCGAGGCAGAGAATCCGGATCGTCCGTTGACCTTCGGAACCCTTGCGGGCCCCGTCGATCACGAATCCGGCCAGCGCGAGAATGAGCAGCAATTTGCCTAGCTCAGCCGGCTGGAAGGTGAAGAAAGGCAGTTCGAGTGAGTTCGTCGACCCGCGTGCGGCCACGCCGAACGCGAACACCGCGAAGATCGAGGCGCACAGGAACGTGTAGATACCGACACGTAGTTCCCGAAAGCGGGAATAGTCGATGCGGGAGACGGCAATCATTCCGATGATTCCGACCAAACCATAGAGAGACTGCCGCTGTACGTACTGCTCGGGTGCCCCGACGATGCTGGAACCCGATGCTTCGTAGAGGGTGAAAAGAGAGCAGGCAAGCAGTCCGAGAGCCGAGAAGGCGAGCCACCCGTCCATGCCGGCAAGGCCCACACGCTCGAGCATGCCGATTCGGGGTTCGGGGGCCTGACGGGGAAGCCGGGAGGATTCCATCACTCGACGCTCCCGGTGCCGCCAGAGACCGCCCTGGCCTGCTTGCCGAAGTACTCCTGGAGGATCTGGAGGGTGACTGGTGCCGCGGTGTCGGCTCCGAATCCACCGCGTTCCACGGTGACGACCACGGCGATCTCGGGGTCGTCATATGGCGCCAGGGCCGCGTACCAGGACTGGTCCGGTTCGTTCGTCCGCTCCGAGGTGCCGGTCTTGCCTGCGATTTTGACCGGGAAACCACCAAAGACCTTGTAGGAAGTTCCTTCTGGCGACTGTGCAGCGTCGTGCAGGCCCTCCATGATCACCTGACGGTCAGCCGGATCCATCGGCACTTCCCCGGTGACTTCCGGCTCGGACTCGCTGACCACCCTGCCTGCCGCATCCTCGGTCTGGAGCATCAGCTTCGGCCTGAGGACCGTGCCACCGTTACCAAGGGCGGAATACGCCACAGCCATCTGGAGCGGACTGGCCTGGAAGTAGCCCTGGCCGATCGCGAACTGGACGTTCTGGCCGATCGCCCAGCGGTCGTAGAACTCGGGCTGCTCGGCGTGGGCCTCGTTGACCCATTTCGGAGTCGGTATCAGGCCCTCCGACTCTCCCGGGATGTCAATACCGGTTGCCCTCCCGAAACCGAAGTCTCCGGCCCAGTTCTGGAGCTGCCGGGTTCCGTTCATGTCTCGGCCGAGGATGTAGTAGTAGACGTCCGAGGAAACCTCAAGCGAGCGTCGCAGGTCAACCGGTCCGTGCGGGGTCTTGCCGGCGTTGTCGAAAGGCTGGTCGGCGATCGTGATCGTGCCGGCGTCGTTGACCACGGTCGAAGGGGTGATCAGCCCGGCGTCGAGTCCGGCGAGGGCAGTCACCGGCTTGAAGATCGAGCCGACCGCGTACTGACCTCCGATCGCCCGGTCGAAGAGCGGTGCGTCCAGATCCTCGTCGTAGAGATCATCGACCTGCTGCTGGGTCAGCGGCTTCGTGAATATCGACGGATCGAAGGTCGGGTTCGACCCGAGACCGAGCACCTCGCCGGTCTTCACGTCCATCACCACGAAGGCACCGGGCAGACCGATGCTCTGAAGCGAGCTCTCGCCTGCCAGCTGGACACCCTGGTCGATCGAGAGCCGGACCGAGTCGCCGGGTTCGGGAAGGCTGGACGGAAGCTGGCTGATGATCCTGCCGGTCGAATCAACCTGCAGACGGGTGAGCCCCGGGCTCCCACGCAATTCGTCGTCGTAGGTCATCTCGATGCCGGTCTGCCCGAGAGTGTCTCCGGCGGCGAGATCCTTGTCCGGGTTCTCTTCGAGATCCTCCGCGGTGACTTCCCCGACGCTGCCCAGGATGTGGGCACCGAGCAGCCCCTGCGGGTACTTGCGCACGAAGATCCTGTTGATCTGGACTTCCGGGAAGTCCGCCTGGTGCTCCTGCAGGTAGTAGACGATCTCGTCGTCGACGTCCTGATCGAGGGTGATCGGGCTTCCCGGGGGATCGTTCTCGATCGAATCCCTGTACTTGCGTCGGACCCATTCGGCATCGTGACCGAGCACCTCGCCGACCCGGGTGAAGAGTTCACGCCTGGCGGCCGGCTCGGTCGGGATCTCGATCGGATCGAGCTGGAGGGCCATGCTGGTCCGGTTGTCGACCAGCACGTTGCCTTCGCGATCGAGGATGCGGCCCCGCGGCGCGGGGACGCGGATCTCCCGTGTCCTGTTCTGGTTGGCCTCGGCCAGGTACTTGTCTCCGGTCACGATCTGCAGCGACCAGAGCCGGAAGAAGAGAATCCCGAGCAGGACCAAACCGATGCCGCCGATGACCGCATAGCGGCGGGACGGAAGATTCCGCTTCTTTCTCGGTCTGGGTACTACGGGTTCGATTCTCATGGGAGTGCTTCGGGTCCGTTGCCTGGCGGTTCGAGCTCGTCGGCCCATCGATCGATGTCGACGGGACGCCGGCGCGGGGTTGACTCGCTTATCAGCGCTGGTCTCAGAACACGCCGGACCAGGCCATAGAGCGGAATTGCCAGCAACACACCATAGAAAGCCTGCAGGATGAGGTCGGGAACAAGCGAAGCGCTTACGTAACCGTCGAAGCCGACGAGGACTGTGTAGATGCCGAGCAGGAGGTTGGATCCGAGGGTCGCGAGACCCGCCGCCACCATTACGGTCGGCCGGTCGACCTCTCCCCCTCGTTCGCGGTATGTACCGGCCAGGTAGCCAACCGCCATGAAGATGAGGCAGGCGCTTCCGAGCGGGCCGTCGGTCAGGGCGTCACCGAGGAACCCGAAGGCGAAGCCGACCGTGGCTCCGACCAGGCTCCCGCCGAGCAGGCCGAAGATGACCGCGCAGGCCGGCAGGATCCACATCGAAGTACCGAGGAGTTCGACCTGTGAGAAGAAAGCAACCTGAAGGATCGTGAAGAGCAGGATCAGCCCCGCGATCCGGGCGGCGGAATTGCTGGTGATGATCATCCGCGGTTGCCTCCGGTGAGGATCTGGAGGGTGTCCAGGTTTCGCAGGTCCGCGAAGGGCCGGAGGTCCACCGTCTGGATCGCTTCACGCTGGTCGATCGGGGCACGACTGATCTCGCCGATCGGAATCCCCCGGGGGTAGAGCGACGAGAGCCCCTCTCCCCTCCAGCCCGAGGTGACGACGGTCTGACCAGGTTTCACGTCGCGGGTTTCGTCGAGGAACTCGAGGACGAGCGTTTCCGGATCACCAACTTTCGACCGCATGACCCCCTGGGCGCCGCCGGGCAGAATCATCGCGCTGACCGCGCTGGAGCTGTCGGAGATCAGGCTTACGACCGAGCCTGAACGACTCGTCGAGCTGATCCGACCGACCAGTCCGTCCCCGCTGATCACCGGGTCGTTGACTGTCACGCCGTCCGAGGTTCCCGCGTTGACGTTCACGGTTGTGAACCAGACCGTGGGAGACCGTCCGGTTACGTTGACCGTGACCGGGTCGTAGGCGTCTGGAATTCGGCCGGCCTCTTCGAGCCCGACCAGTTTGCGCAGTTGCGAGTTCTCCTCGAGTGCGACCTGTCCGGCAACCGCCTGCCCCCGTGCTTCCTCGAGTTCGCGTTGGAGCCGGTCACGCTCTCCCCTCGCCGCCAAGGTTTCGTCGAACCAGTTGACGAGGTCGCGGGCGGGCTTCAGGGCCTTTGAGGCCACGTTCGTGACCGGGTCAAGGACGGTTCCCAGCGCACCTCCGGCGCCGCCTGACCCGCTGCCGAAGGTGAAGGTGAGCAGGATGAAGCCCAGCACAATGAGGCCGATAAGGACGGCTCTGCGGCGTCGGACTTGCTTGCGGTACACGGTGGGCTCGGGGTCGGTTCGAGGGAAGGGCGCGGCGGGGAATCCGGGAGCGGGATTGCTCCGGACAGGCGACTTTCTCACCTCGGCAGGAAAGCCGCACATCCAGGCCGGTCGCTGCGGGAAGGATTGCAGCGTCAGACAACCCTAGCGAGGGCGACTCAGCGGTTCATAAATCCAGTTCTGGAGCCAGATCCAGCAATAATCCGACCGGAAGCCCGATCACGTTGGAGATATCCCCTTCGACACCGGCAACCAGTGCGGAGCCCCGTCCCTGGATCGCGTAGCCGCCCGCCCGGCCCTCCCACTCACCGCTGGCCAGATAGCGGTCAATCTCCTGCGCGGTCAGATCCCTGAAGGCAACCGTCGACCGTGAGACTCCGGTACGGACCTGACCCGGATCCGGTCCGACCAGCGCCAGGCCACTGAAAACCTCATGGCCGCGACCGGAAAGGCGCTCCAGGTACTCCCTGGCGGCCGCTTCGCTTGCGGGCTTCCCGATCACCTGATCTTCAAGTACGACATCGGTGTCACAGCCAACGACCAGGCTGTCCCTGAACCGGGCGGCAACGGCCTTGGCCTTGAGCAGGGCGTTCTCGAGCACAACCTCCGACGGGACACCATCAACGATCTCTTCCACGCCGGACACTCCGACTTCGAACCTGATTCCGAGACGCTCGAGGATTTCCCGACGCTGGGGAGACCCGGAGGCGAGAATGACCCTCGGTCGTTTCATCCACCCAGATTTCCAGATCAGGCCGAGCGGCGTACCCTGAGCACGCGAACCGAGGTCCGGCCACCAACTGTGGCCTTGATCCTGACTCTCCCGCGAGCGCTGGCGAGGGCCCTCAGCCTGATCTTCGCGACCGAGGTTGACCGTGGACGAACCTTCGGAAGGACCCGGGGACCGGAAACCCGGACCCGACTGTTCGATGAGGCCAGTCGCACCCGGACCTGATTCGCCGCCACCTTACCCCTGTTGGTGACCCTCAGGCGAAGGATCAGCGACCGCCCCGGGCGGATCTTCCGCGGGCCAGTCAGAACGGGACTACCCAAATCAGGGAACGCCTGCTGGAAGGAAGCAAAGCTGGTCGAGCAATCTGATTCCTGCCCGTGGGTCGGGTTGACTGCGCGGGCGAAGAACCTGTTGCTGGATCCCTTCCTGACCCTGACTGTCAATCCGCCGGAGTTGAAGCGTGAACCGGAGCCTGTCGCTATTGCTTCACCTGAGCAGTTGCGATTGTCGAATATCGAGATCCTTGCCTCCGGATTGGCGTTTCCGCGGACCTTTGGAGAGACTGAAACCGCGGGGGATCCGCCCACTACCCTCAGACCGGTCGGGCGTTCAGGAGTCTGGCAGTCACCGAGCACATTCCGGTTCGAAGCGGGATCGTTGCCCGCCAGCCATGCGGCGTAGTCATCGGTGTTCACTGGCCCGAGACAGACTCCCGAGAGAAACTGGCTGCTGAGGAGGGTCGACGTGCTCTGGCTGTTGACTGTGCGGGCGAGGATCTCCTGTTCGAGTCCAGGCTGGGACTTCAGCCAGCGGTCGTACCAGCGCTTGGTCCAGTGGGCCATGATCAGCCGCTGGTTCTCATCGCCGTTATGTGAGAAGTCCGTGTGTTCGAAATCCTTGAGAACGAGACTCAGGCTCGGGATGCCGCTGTCGCGCCACCATCTCCACCCGTACTGCTTCAAGTCCGGGTCAAGCCTCGACGGGTTGCCCTTGCAGGGCGCGTCCATCGCGAAGCTAAGTGCCGGCACCCTGGGAATCACCGGCAGGGCCGGATCGCCCGTACATTCGTTCGCTGCCGCGCCCGGGTCTCCGGTCACCCAGCGGCGAAGGCTGTCGTAGGCGATGATCGCGTCGACGTCGAGTTGGCTCAGGTCCAGACCGGCGGCGATGGAAAGGCCATCTGTGACCGGCGGGTTGCCCTGGATGTAGCTGGAGACGATCGAGCCCATTGAGCTGCCACCAACTCCCACCCTTTCGACATCGGTGATGGCGGCGTAGGGGTTGGCTGGAGACCGGAGGAACTCGACCGCCGATGCGGTGGCCCTCACCCCGTTCAGGAACTGGCCGCCCTGTCCAGCGGCGTCGGGAGCCTGATGGATCTCGGTGATGTAGCCGTGTCCGGCCAGGTACTTGGCCGCCCATGACATCGCGCAGATCGTGCTGTCTGTCTCCCCGGCACCATGTTGCAGGACCACGACTGGCAGCTTCGGGCCCGAGGGTTCGATCGATTCGGGTGCCGCCGGACCAAACACGACGCCGTTGAATGACCCGGGCCCGCTGGAGGCCACCGACGGAACCTCAACCTGGACTCCGTACATGTCACCCATCCATTCATAGGTCGGATGGTTCGGGCCGTCGCAGGGGTTGTATCCGCTGAGCCCCGCCTGAGCCGGCGACGCACAGACGAGAGCAATCGCGATACCCGTGATGCCGACGATGGATCTGAGGATGGTTTTCATGGGGTTCCCTGGCCGGCCGAAGGACCGTTCAATGGACGAAACAGGCGCCTTATCCCGGAGTTGCGGCCTGCCTGGCTCCCCGTCGGGCCAGGGTCGCGCTCTACGCGGCTGAGCGGAGCATGCGCTCCATTGCGCGCAGGGCGCGATCGATCTCGGGAGGCGAGTGCGTCGCGATGTTGCCCCAGACGTAGGCCATGCCGATCTGGGTCAGGTCGCCCGCGAGTTCCCTTGCCTCATTGGGTGACCAGCCCTGGCCGGCGTCGGCCAGTTCCTGCCCGAGACCCTCAGCGATCGCCTTTGACACCACAGATCCAGGTGCGATCATCACCCTCAGGCCGAGTTCCGGTTCGGCCTGGACCAGATGCCTCAGCGGCTCAAAGCTCGCGGTCGTCTCCATGAATCGCCGCATCTCGTCGACGATCCTGTCCAGTCCCTGACCCCTCGCCTCTTCGCTCGACTGCCGAAGCGAAATCCTGACCAGACCGACCAGGACTTCGGAGATCAGCGACTCCCTGTCTCCGACCCAGCGATAGAGGGTGGTCCGGCCGATCCCCAGCTCGGAGGCAAGCGACTGCATGTCGATTCGCTCGAGCGCCAGGTAATGGCTGCGCGCCAGCCTGACCGCATCCTCACGCCCGACTTTTTCGGAAACACCCACCAGGCAATCCTAGAGACGGAGCGGTGGGATTAAGTGGGAAGGCCCGCCCCGACAGGCGGGACGGGCCTTCCGAACAACAGATCTGGCCTGGTTGCCTAGATGCCCTCGGGGAACCAGATGGCGATCTCACGAGCGGCCGACTCGTCGGAGTCGGAACCGTGAACCATGTTGAAAGTCACTTCGAGGGCGAAGTCGCCGCGGATCGAGCCCGGGGCAGCCTCCACCGGATTGGTCGCGCCGATCAGCTGACGAGCGGCCTTCACGGCTTCAGGTCCCTCGAGGACGGCGGCAACCAGCGGGCCTCCGGTGATGAAGTCGACCAGCTCGCCAAAGAAGGGCTTCTCCTTGTGCTCGGCGTAGTGCTCGTTGGCGATCTGCTCGGTGGCAGTCATCTTCTTGAGGGCGGCGATTCGAAGGCCCTTGCGCTCGAAGCGGGCGAGAACCTCGCCGGTGAGGGAGCGCTCGAAGGCGTCAGGCTTAACCAGGATCAGGGTCTGGGACATTGGTGGTACTCCGTGTGGTTGGGGTTTGTTTCAGGGCGCGGAGGGTCCGGGGACCCGGCCCGGTTCATTCTTCGCCGCGATTGATCGGCTCGGACTGCTCGTCGCCGTCAACGGTAATCCTGCGCCGAGAGGAGCGCGGGGTACGGGTCTTTTCTGAAGACTCTCCATCGGAAGCGGAACGGGATGACCGACGCGTCGGTTCCTCGCTCCGGGACTCCTTGCCCGAAGAGCGGGCTTCCTTCGACGAACTCCGGCTCTCGCGGCTTGAAGATTCGGCGGCAGACTTGCTCGAGCGGCGCCTGGGCTCGCTGGCGCTTCCATCCGGGCGACTTGCCCGGGATGAGGAGCGTCCTGAAGATTCGCCCTTGGGCCGCTTCGAGCTGCTGCGGGAACTGCGCTTGGGGGCGATCAGGGTCGTCTCGCAGTAGGGACAGACCTTCCAGCCGAGACCGACCGGCTTCGAACAGGTCGGGCAGGGCTCCTTGAGGCGGGTGCGGCAGGCGGGACAGCGGATGAAGTCACTCTCGACCGGCGAGCCGCATTTGTGGCAGGAAGAGTGCTTGAGGTGACGGAGCCTCACTTCGGATTCCTTGATCTCGGTCTCGCGCTCGCGGATGTCGTCGAGGAACTCCGGCGGCCGGAGGATCGTGTAGACGAGCGTCCCGACGTAAGGGAAGAACGAGGCTGCAGTGGCGCAGCCCACCAGGAACGGGTCGGCGATTCGCCGGCGTGCGTCGGTGAAGGTGAACACGATGAGGGCGATCCAGATCGCAACCAGAATCAGGATCACCAGCGTCGCGGCCAGGTTCAGTCCAGTGTTTTCAATTCCGAAGATGGCGAGAGGCATGGCGGGCTAAAGGAACATCCTTCCGAATAGGTACCCAATGCCGAAGAAGACGAGGATCACGATCGCCACGACCGCAGCGACCAGCGCCATCATCGACAGCAATTGGGAGCCAGTCTGACGATTCACCTGCTAATCGTCGCATAACCGGCGGCGTCCCAACCCCCCGGTTGTGGTTCTGACAGGCCTTGCCCGTCGGTCGCGGTCAGTCGGTTGTCTTTCCGGCAGGCGCGAACAGGTAGTGCGATCCCGTCATGAGCACCGCGCCACCGTTCTGCAGCGCCAGTTCCCGTGCCCTTTCGAGGGCCGTTCCGGGGTCGGGGGCCGTCTCTGCGCTCAGACCGGTCTGTCGGGCCAGATCGACCAGTTCATCCGGATCCCAGGCGCTTGCTCCCGGGCGTCCCCAGGCCTCGAGCGCCTCAAGCGGCAGTCTCGTGAAAATCGCGCTGTCAAGCGAACCGGCCAGTTCCGAGAGCATTCCGGGAGCATCCTTGTCCCGAAGGATCCCGATCACGGCGACGACGGGAAGGTTTCCGGTGACCTCGGGCAGCGACGAGGCGAGCGCCCCGGCCCCCGCCGGGTTGTGGGCGACGTCAGCCAGTACGAGCGGGTCCTCGCCGACCTTCTCCAGACGACCGTGAATGGTCAGAGCAGCCACTGCATCTTCTGCCTTGGTTCGGGACACCTCCCCGAGAAAGCATCCCGCCGCCGCTTCGGCGACGGCGAAGTTGGTTCGCTGGAATCCGCCTGGAACTCCAGGCAGGGAACCTGGTGAAACAGCTGCAGCGGTCACCTCCCTGACCTCACAGTCTCTCTCGTCCGCGGTGGCCAGGGCGAGTTCCCGCACCTCGGTTGAAACGGGCCCGATTACCAGCACTGTCCCGGGCCTCAGAACCGCCAGCTTCTCGCCGGCGATCTCGAGTTCGGTGTCGCCCAGGTACTCGGTGTGGTCAAGCCCGATCGATGTGAGAACCGTGGCGATCGAAGGGATCGAGTTCGTCGCGTCCAGCCTGCCGCCCAGACCGGCCTCGATCGCCGCAACCTGGACCCCGGCCTCAGCGAGGGTCAGGAATGCCGCCGCGGTGGCCAGCTCGAACTGGGTTATCTCCTCGCCTTCCAGTCCAGCGTTGACAGTCTCCGCAGCTTCGGCTGCTCGCCTGACACACCGGTCGAACAGCTCCCCTGTCTCCCGGCCGGAGACGACGACCCGCTCCGACCAGCGCCTCAGATGGGGTGAAAGCGAACAGCCGGCCCGGTAGCCATGGGCTTCGCAGATCGCAGCGATCATCCGGGAAACAGATGACTTCCCGTTGGTCCCGACCACGTGGATCGAAGTGAACGAGTCCTGCGGTCGGCCGAGCTCGTCGCTGAGGAGCTCCATTCGCTCGAGACCCAGCTTCCAGCCGATCGGCTCAAGCGAATTCAGGAAGGCATCGGCATCGAACTCATCGGCCGCGCCGGGCATCGAAACCTCAGCCGAGCTCGTCGAGTTCGCGCTGCATACGCTCCAGCTTCTCGCGTTCCTCCGCGACGACTTCTGCCGGAGCGTTCTCGACGAATCGCTCGTTGGCGAGCTTGGCCTCGATCTTTCGGAACTCGGTCTCGATCTTGGCGCGTCTGGCGGCGATCCGCTCGGTTATCGCCCCCATGTCAAGTTCTTCCGACGAGAGGATCCCGAATCCGGCGATGGTGGCCACGACTTCGCCGTCGTGGGCTCCGATGTCAACCCGGCCCAGCCGGGATACGAACTCGGGAATGGCGGAGGCGTCGCCCTTTGCCTGAAGCACGATCTTCGGCGGGACGCCGGCCATGTCACGCCACCCCCGCAGCTGCCGTGTCAGAGCGATTGCTCCGCCGACTTCCTCCTCTACGACCTCGCTGATCCGGCTTTCATCCGTTTCGGGGAAGGGGTGAATGACGAGGTGACCCTCGCGGTACGGGTGGTATGCCCAGATCGCCTCGGTCACGAAAGGCATCACCGGATGCGCCAGAGCCAGGGTGCGCTCCAGCGTGTGAAGCAGCACCTGGGCTATCTCGGGGTCACCGTCGTAGATGCGCGGCTTGGCTATCTCCAGGTACCAGTCGCAGAGATCCGAGAAAACGAAGGAATAAAGCTCCTGTGCCGCGTGAGCGAAGTCGTACTCGTTCACCAGTCGTGTGTAGGTGGCGACGGTGGATTCAAGCCGCGACAGTATCCAGCGGTCTTCAAGCGCGATGGGCGTCACCGGAACGGACCGGTCCTCGGGCGCCTCGGTGTTGAGGAGGATCAGCCGCGATGCGTTCCAGAGCTTCGTGGCGAGATCCCGGCCCTGCTGGACCTTGGCATCCGAATAGCGGACGTCCTGGGTGGAGGACATCGCAAGAAGCCCGAATCGGAGGGCGTCGGCGCCATGCTCCTCAATTTCGCCGAGCGGGTCGATCCCCGTACCGAGGCTCTTCGACATGCGCCTGCCGTCACGGGCCTGGATCACCGAGTGGACGTAAACATCCCTGAAGGGCACATCTCCGGCGAACTCGATTCCGGTCATGATCATCCGGGCCACCCAGAGAAAGAGAATCTCTCTGGCGGTGGTCAGAAAGTCGGTCGGGTAAAAGGCCTTCATCTCCGGCGTTTCTTCCGGCCAGCCGAGCGTCGCGAAGGGCCAGATCGCCGAGGAGAACCAGGTGTCAAGGACGTCCTCGTCCTGGACCCAGCCCTCGCCCTCCGGCGGCTCCTCGCCAACGTACGTCTCGTCGCCCCGGTACCAGACCGGGATCCTGTGACCCCACCAGAGCTGGCGGGAAACACACCATGGGCGGATCTCCCGCATCCAGTTGAGATAGACCCGGGTCCACTGCTCGGGGGCGATGTTGACCCGGCCATCCTCGACCGCCTTGATCGCAGGTTCGGCCAGCTTGTCCATCTGGCAGAACCACTGGAGGGAAATCAACGGCTCAATCCGCTCGCCGGATCGCTCGGAGAACGGGACCGAGTGAACGTACTCCTCTTCACCACTGAGCACGCCCTCTTCTTTCAGGGCCTTCACGACCTCGACCTGGGCTTCGGCGACAGACATTCCTTCGAATCGCTCACCGGCCGCCGCCGTCATCCGGCCGTCCTCGCCGATCACGGAGATCTCCTCCAGTCCGTGACGGCGGCCGATCTCGAAATCGTTGACGTCATGACCGGGAGTGATCTTCAGGGCGCCGGTCCCGAACTCGATGTCGACGTGGTCGTCGGCGATGATCGGCAGTCGCCGGCCGACCAGGGGCAGGATGCAGTGGCCACCGATCAGGTCCGCATAGCGCTCGTCCTTCGGATTCACCGCGACGGCGGTGTCGGCCATCATCGTCTCCGGACGGACCGTAGCCACGGTCAGGACCCGGTCGGTCCCCTCCACCGGATAGTCGATCGAGAAGAGGGTGTCGGTCATCTCTTCGTTGACGACCTCGAGGTCCGAGATCGCCGACTGCGAACCCGGATCCCAGTTGACCATGTAATTGTCGCGGTAGATGTAGCCCTTCTCGTAGAGCGCGGTGAAGACCTTCCGGACCGCGAGAGCGTAGCCCTCATCAAGGGTGAACCGCTCCCGTTCATAGTCAACGGATGCGCCGAGACGCTGGTACTGCTCGCGAATCGACCCGCCGTACTGTTCCTTCCACTCCCAGACCTTCTCGGTGAATGCTTCCCGGCCGATTTCATGGCGGCTTATGCCCTCCGACTTCAGCTTCTTCTCGACCACTGTCTGGGTGGCGATTCCGGCATGGTCCATGCCGAGAATCCAGAGAGTGTTCTTTCCGCTCATCCGGTTCATCCGGATCAGGGCATCCTGCATCGAGCCGTTGAGGGCGTGCCCCATGTGCAGGACCCCTGTGACGTTGGGTGGCGGGATCGCGATCGAGTAGTTCTCGTCCGCCGTGCCGGTGGCTTCAGGATGGAAGTAGCCGCCCTCCATCCACTCGGCAAAAATCCGTGCCTCGGTCTCGGCGGGCTCCCACCGCGTGGTTTCTTCCAGCTTCTTTCGGGCCGCTTCGTCCAAGAGTGGCGATCTTATTGAGGGGGCCGCGCAGGTGCGTCTATCCGGCAGGCGGCAGGTTCATCCGGTCAGGGTGATTGCCGAACACCGGCCGGTTTGCCAGAGTTACGCCAAATGGAGGGTCTGAACCAGCCGGACGCGCACCGGCACCCGTGGCGACTCGCGTCGCGAATAATCGTCGTCGTTCTGATCGATGCCCTTGCCCTGCTTCTCCTTGAAGCGGTACTCCCGGGTTTCGACATGCACGGCCGGGGCGCGGCCCTGCCGACCGCTCTCGGGGTCGGCCTGGTCAACGCACTGATCTGGCCGGTCCTCTCCCGATTCACCCTCAAACTCAGCGTCCTGACCCTCGGGCTCTGGGGGCTCTTCCTGAACGCCCTGCTGGTCGGGCTCGCCCTGATGGCGATGCCGTGGGTGCAGATCGACGGGATCGGCGAAGGAATCGTCATCTCGCTCTGCATGGCGATCCTGACGTCACTGATCTCCTCGCTCTTCGCGATCGACGAGGACAGCACCTGGTACTACAACGTCGTCCGGGCCCAGCTCAAGCGGCGCGGCCAGGTGATCCAGACCGACGAGCCGGGAATCCTCTTCCTCGAGATCGACGGGCTCGCTCACGACGTCCTGCGGCGGGCGATGACCAACGGCAATGCGCCGGCGATGGCCTCATGGGTGCGGGAAGGCAGCCACAAACTCGAAAGCTGGGAAACCGACTGGTCATCCCAGACCGGAGCCTGCCAGGCCGGGATCCTTCACGGCAATAACCACGACATGCCTGCCTTCCGCTGGTGGGAGAAGGACACGAGCCGTGCCCTGGTCACCAACCATCCGAAGGATGCAGCCGAGATGGAAGCCCGGCAGTCGGATGGCAACGGACTGCTCTCGGAGGATGGTGCCAGCCGGGCCAACATCCTCTCCGGTGACGCTCCCCACTCGATGCTCACGATGAGCACCGTGATGAAGCCGCGAGGCCAGCTCGGCAAGGACTACGCCGCGTACTTTGCCCGCCCGTACGGTGTGGTCAAGACTGCGATCCACACGGTCGCCGAGATCGTTCGCGAGCGGCGGGACAACATGCGCCAGGAGCGGACCGGGATCGAACCCAAGATCGAACGCTCGCGGGTCTACGCCGTGATGCGGGCCTGGGCGACCGTAATCCAACTGGACCTTCAGATCGCCGCAGTGGTCGGGGACATTCTCTCCGGCAGGCCTGCCATCTACACCACCTTCCTCGCCTATGACGAGGTCGCCCACCATTCAGGTATCGAGCGTCCCGAGAGTCTCTACACGCTGACCAAGGTCGACCGGGAGATCGACCGGATCCGCCGGGTTGTGGCGGAGTCCCCGAGGCCCTACCACCTGGTGGTCCTTTCAGATCACGGCCAGTCGCAGGGAGCGACCTTCCTTCAGCGGTACGGGGTAACTCTTGAACAGGTCGTCGAGCAGGCGACCGGAGCCGAGGCGATCGGCACCGGCGAAGAAGGCGAGCAGAACCCGCGGGCCTACATCACGGCCAGCGCCGAAGAGGCAAGCCATGAGGAAGGCCCGGTCGGCACGGCAGCAAAGGCAGTGGTAAAGCGGGACTCGAAGCGTGACGACATCGGACTCGACGGCGGACAGGCACAGATCGAGAAGCCGGCAGAAGATGGTGACGAGATCCCGGCCCTCTCGGTGATGGCTTCCGGCTGTCTCGGGCTGATTACCTTTCCCCGCGAGCCGGGCAGGCTGACCAGGGAACGCATCGACGACCTCTACCCGAGCCTGCTCGACACCCTCCGCCAGCACCCGGGTGTCGGCTTCGTGATGGTCGATTCAGAGAACGGTGGCGTCGTGCTCGGCGCTGACGGTCTGTGCTGGATCGAGACCGGCGAGGTGGAAGGCGAGGATCCGCTGGCGCCTTTCGGACCAAACGCAGCCGCGCACGTGCTTCGGACCCACCGTTTTTCCAACTGTCCGGACATCATGGTGAACAGCACCTGGTGGCGAGACATGGATGAGGTGGCTGCCTTCGAGGAACTCGTTGGCTCACACGGAGGCATGGGCGGAACCCAGAGCCACCCCTTCGTCCTCCACCCGGTTGATCTTCCCTGGCCCGATCATCCGGTGATCGGAGCCGAGGAGGTGCACCGAATCCTCAAGAGCTGGCTGCCGCCGGCGGACGCGAAAGCGTCTCTCCCGGCCTGAGAACCCGCGACTCGAGCTCCGGAGCAATCTCGACCATCTGCCGGTCAAAGGCGACGACCGGCTTCTCGAGCAGGCGACCCCTGATGCCCTTCATGCCGATAGGGAAATAGGTCCCCCAGTGGATCGGGACTGTCAGTTCCGGCCGCAGCATCGCGGCGGCCTGGGCAGCTCCCCTCGGGTCCATGTGGCCCGGACCGAGCTTGTGTCCCCATCCCCAGATCGGAAGCAGGGCGATCTCTAGTCCGCCCGCCTGCTCGGTCACTTCCGGCAGGCCGGGGTGAAGGTCGGTATCGCCGGCAAAGTAGATCTGGCGTTTCGACCCGACGACGAATCCAAGGGCATCCGCCTCCACGCCGAGCGGGTGACGACGACCGTCGTGTTCGGCGTTGACCGCGAGTACCCTGACGCCGCCGATGTTCGTCTCCTCGCCAGCGAGCATCTCGACCACGTCGCCGAAACCCGCGCGCCGGATCATCGGACCAGCTCCTGCCGGAACCACGATCCGGGTGTTCCGGTCGTAACGCTTCAGGGTGGGCAGGTCGAGATGGTCGAAGTGGAGATGCGAAATCAGGATGCCGTCCACGCCGTGGACGAAGTCCGGCCCGGGGTCAGGCGCGTGTCGCCGCAGATGGATGACCCGGCTGCGGAGAACGGGATCGGTGACGATCCGGGCGCCCTCGAGCTCGATCAGGACAGTCGCATGCCCGCCCCACGTTATGTGGAGGCCGTTCGGGTCCCTTTCCAGGAGAGGTACGCCCACGCGGGGAGTATCTCGCTCAGGTCAGGCAGTCTGCTCTTCGCCGAAGATGTCGTCTTCCGCGTGAGGGTCGACAGCGGCAGGTCCCGTGACCAGCATCGGCGCCTGCCCCTTCTCGATCGACTCCCGAGTGACGACGCATTTGCTCACGTCCTCGCGAGATGGGAGTTCGAACTGAACGTCCATCAGGGAGTCCTCGATGATCGACCTGAGGCCACGGGCACCGGTCTGGCGGGCGAGTGCCTTGTCGGCGATAGCTTCGAGCGAGTCATCGGCGAAAACAAGCTCTATGCCATCGAACTCGAAGAAGCGCTGGAACTGGCGGACCAGGGCATGCTTCGGCTCGGTCAGGATCCGGACCAGGTCAGCCTGGTCGAGCTGATGGAGGGCGGCAACGACCGGCAGGCGGCCGATGAACTCGGGAATCAGTCCGTATTCGACGAGATCTTCCGGCAGAACCTGTTCGAAGAGCTCTCCGGGGTCGTCGTGGCCTTCCTCGTTCACGACGGCGCCGAAGCCGATTCCCTTGTTGTCGACGCGCCTTTCGATCACCCGTTCCAGCTCGGCGAACGAACCTCCGCAGATGAAAAGGATGTTAGTCGTGTCGATGGTCAGGAATTCCTGATGGGGATGCTTGCGGCCACCCTGCGGTGGCACCGACGCAGTGGTTCCCTCAAGGATCTTGAGCAGTGCCTGCTGAACGCCTTCGCCGGAGACGTCACGGGTCAGCGACGGGTTGTCGGCCTTGCGGGTGATCTTGTCGATCTCGTCGATGTAGATGATCCCGGTCTCGGCCTTGGCGAGGTCGTAATCGGCGGCCTGGATCAGCTTCAGCAGGATGTTCTCCACGTCCTCACCGACGTAGCCGGCTTCCGTCAGGGCGGTCGCATCAGCGATCGCGAAAGGCACGTTCAGGATCCGGGCGAGCGTCTGGGCGAGGAGGGTCTTGCCGCAACCGGTAGGTCCGAGGAGCATGATGTTCGACTTCTGGAGTTCGACGTCGCCGTCGCCCTCTTCAGCCATGCGGACCCGCTTGTAGTGGTTGTAAACAGCAACGGAAAGTGCCCGCTTGGCGGTTTCCTGGCCGACCACGTACTCGTCAAGGACCGAGTTGATCTCCTGGGGACGGGGAAGCCGGTCGAGGTCGAGACCGGCCGGCGCAGTGGCTGAAACCGACTCCTCGTCGATGATCTCGTTGCAGAGGTCGATGCACTCGTCACAGATGTAGACGCCCGGGCCGGCGATCAACTTCTTGACCTGCCTCTGCGACTTGCCGCAGAAGCTGCAGAGCAATTGCTCGTTCGTGTCGGTCGGACCTGCCATTTACCCTCCGGGATCGTGAATGGGCTCGCCTTGGCCCACTCTAGAAGAAGCGCCGCCGCGGCCTGGAACTCCGGTCGCCGGCGACGTTGATCCTTCTTACGGCGACCTTACCCTTCTCCCTCCCCAAGCAACACTTTTTGCCGTTACGCTCGTCGCATGATCGAGATCAGGGCTGTCACCTCAGAGGAGTTTCCGAAGTTCGAGCCGCTTTTCGTTCTCTATCAGGAGTTCTACGAGGTCGAGGACATAGACGCGGAAAGGAACCGGGCCTTTTTTTCGCGCTTCGTCGGGGGCACCGATGACGGCTGGCTGCTGGGAGCATTCGAAGGTGGCGAGCCGGTCGGTTTCGGCTGTTTCTACCGTCACAAGAGTTCCCTTTCGGCAACCGACATCGTTCTGATGAACGATCTCTATGTGTCGGAGGGAACGCGCGGCCAGGGCACGGGCCGGGCCCTGATCGAGGCAGGGGTCGAACTCGCCCGGGATTGGGGCGCTTCTCATCTGTCGTGGGCAACCGCCCCCGACAACCACACCGCACAGCGCCTTTATGACTCGACCGGAGCCCACAAGTCGACCTGGCTCGAATACGAGATCGAGGTCTGACCCCACGACCGGCAACGACTGTCGCCAAAGAAAAAGGCCGCGGCGCGATTGCGCCACGGCCTTTCCCTGAAGTGCGCTGGACCGGGGGCTCCCACCCGGGCCGGCGCAAGTTCACCGCCCGCTAGACAGCGGGCGGGGGACCGGCGTCCTCCTCGACGATCACGGTCTCTTCGACCGCAACCACGCCGCCCTCCTTCAGCTCGACGAGCCGGAAGTAAAGAACCGCGGTGAGCATGTACAGGTACGGGTAAAGCAGGATCCCGAGTACCAGACCGGCGAGTGCGCCGAGGATCGGGGTGATCGCGGTCAGCACACCCACGAGGATGGCGACACCGAAGACGATCAGGATGACCAGGATTCCGATGCCAAGAATCCGCATGCGGTTTTCCTTGGTCAGCTCGGCGCTGCGTGACATGGACGCGAACACGCCGATGCCTTCAGCGATCAGGGCCGGCAGGGCGACGGCCAGGATCAGCGCCAGGATGATTCCCGGAATTACGAAGAAGATCAGGCCGACGAAGATGACGATGCCGAGCACGATCTGAAGACCAACGATCGACAGCAGTCGTGGCCACACGGATCCGAGCAGCTCACCGACCGTGTAATCGACCTGACCGTCATTCTCGACGTCCTGGACGATCCGGACCACCGACCCGGCCAGCCAGGCCACGGCGAAGATCTGGAGAATGTTGACGATCAGCGACCCGCCCGAGTTTCCTCCGAGAAGCCACTGGAGAATCGCGATCGGAACCAGCAGGATCAGCGCGACGATCCAGAACGTCCCGAAAGCCTTCTTGTAGATGTCACCGGTCGCCTCGAACACCCCTCCGATGTCGAGATGACTTCCGGTACCGCTTGCACCGCTCATTGCAGATTCCTCCTTGGAGTTACGTGGTGGGGAAAGCCCCTCTTGCGCCATTACACACGAACCGACGGATACCTCCTGACGGGAAATACGGTTCACCCGGTTTGAATGACCCTTCTGCTGCCGCTGCGACTATCTTGAATCCATGAACAGCACGACCGGTCCCTCGACCCTCACACAGGACTCCCTGAAACTGACCGGGAAGGCACTTCGGAAGAAGGCCCCCCGGGAAAGTCACGCCGAATGGACCCCCGCCCCCGGGCGCGATCCGGTCGGAATCCTGCTCGAGCAGGGCGAAAGTCGTGTTCAGGAGCTGCTGCCGATCCGTTACGGAAGGATGTCGGCTTCGCCGTTCGCCTTCTACCGGGGTGGTGCAGCGATCATGGCCGCGGATCTGGCCCCCACTCCGGCTACCGGTGTCCGCGTGCAGGCTTGTGGCGATGCCCACATCTCGAATTTCGGAGGCTATGCAGCACCCGACCGCCGCCTGGTTTTCGATCTGAACGACTTCGACGAGACCCTCCCGGCACCCTGGGAGTGGGATGTGAAGAGGATGGC
Organism: Solirubrobacterales bacterium; assembly: GCA_020438355.1. Classification (GTDB taxonomy): domain Bacteria; phylum Actinomycetota; class Thermoleophilia; order Solirubrobacterales; family 70-9; genus 67-14. Next base: position 89,379 of record JAGQUT010000002.1, read on the forward strand.
TGCGAGCGTCGTAATCGCAGCGCGGCACAACGGTGCGAGCAAGAAAGTGGCCCGAAAGATCGTGATCGCTGCGATGGCCGAGTACCGGGACGCCATGAGGCGTCTGGCAGACATGAGCTACCTGGACGTCTGGTACACGCGCCTGGACGTCGAGCAGATTGCGGAAATGCTTGAGGGAGCACATGGCGCCGACGCGGGCGTAAACCTTCGCAAGGACATAGCGAAGGCTTCCCGCAAGGACAGCAACCGGGCCACCAGGAAGCTGACCGACGAAAGCAGCGGCGAGCCCCGCTTCGCAAGCAGGCCCCCCTTGCTGGTTCCAGCCCGGGAGCTTGCTGCAGGCCTCGGCGTATCTGACGCCGATGCGGTTCGGGATCTGATTCGCTCCTTGATGCACCAGTACGCCGAGACTCTGCCACCGGACCGGCAGCACCTGTTCGGCCACTACCAGTTGGTGGACCTCGCCCGAAAGGTCGTCGGAGTCGGCTCGGTCGGGACCCGGGCATGGGTGATGCTCTTCCTCTCCAATCGCCGGAAGGACCCGCTCGTCCTGCAGGTAAAGGAGGCCCAGAACTCGGTGCTTGCTCCATACGCAGGTGCCTCGAAGTTCAGGCTGCAGGGTCGCCGCGTGGTCGAGGGCCAGCGTTTGACCCAGGCCGCCTCGGACCTCTTCCTCGGCTGGATTCGTGCCGAGGCACCGGATGGCGTCACCCGCGACTTTTACGTCCGTCAGCTCTGGGATGGAAAGATGTCCATTGACATCGACTCCCTTGGGGAAACCGGGCTCACCGAGTTCGTTCGGGTCTGCGCAGGAGCCCTGGCCCTCGCTCATGCGAGGACCGGCGATCGGGTTGCGATCTCGCAGTACCTCGGGAAGAAAGACACTTTCGATCAGGCGATTGCCGAGTTCAGCATTCGCTACGCGAAGCAGAACCAGGAGGACTTCGACGCCTTCACCGCCGAGATAGAAGCGGGCAAAATAGAAGCGACACCGGGCATCTAGGCAACTCAGTCGAGGATCGCGACTACCCGGGCCGGCGCGGCGCTGCCTCCGACCAGTTTGAGGGGGAAGCAGGCCACGGTGAAGCCGGTCGACGGCAACTGGTCGAGGTTCGCGAGCCTTTCGATCTGCGAGTAGGGGATGTCGGCCTGATGGGCTTCCCAGAAGATGCCGGCCTCTCCCTTCTCCTTTGCTTCCTCCGCCTGCATCCAGAGGGGGCGGTCCCAGCCCCAGGCGTCGATACCCATCACGCGGATACCGCGGTCGTAGAGCCAGCGGGTGGCTTCAGCGCTGACTCCGGGCCCGTGCGCCATGTACTCGACGGTGCCGAGGTACTGGTCGCAACCCGTCCTGACCAGACAGATGTCCCTTTCTTCTATCTGGTGGCCGATCCTTCCGAGCTCACTCTCGATGTCCGAGACTCCGATCACCTCTCCGTCACCCCGTTCATGGAAGTCGAGCAGAAACCCCGGTCGGTAGAACCAGTCGAGAGGAAGCTGGTCGATCGTCTCGGCGGGACGGCCCTGGATGGTCGAGTTGTAGTGCCAGGGAGCGTCCACGTGAGTTGAGCTGTGGGTGCCGAGCAGGGTGAACGTGTCGACGGCCCACCCTTCTCCGTCACGCAGCAGTTCGGAGCCGACGCCGAAGAGGGCTTCGATCTGCTTCGCGCCCTCTTCATGGGGGGTGAATTCCACGTCGACGCGCACAACATCAGGCGCACCTTCGGGGCCGGGCTCGATCGGTGCCGAAATATCGATCAATCTGCTCATGGCAGGCAGACTAGAGTGCCACCATGACCATTAGTGAGGGTTCGAAGGGGACGGTCCTGGTGACCGGGGGCTCCGGCTTCCTTGGCGGTCGGGCGATCGTCGATCTGCTCGAGAAGGGTTACGACGTACGGACGACAGTCCGGGACAAGTCGAAGGGCCCGAGAATCGAGGAGAACGTTTCAGACGAGATCGGCAGGCCAGCGGGGATCGAGTTCTTCGAGGCGGACCTTTCCGCCGACGATGGCTGGAGCGAAGCCGTCGACGGCTGCCGTTACGTGCTCCACATCGCCTCGCCCTTCCCTCCCGCGAAACCGAAGGATCCTCAGGAGCTGATCGGGCCGGCGGTCGCAGGGGCGACCAGGGTGATCGGCGCCGCGCTGGATGCCGGTGCCGAGCGCATCGTCATGACTTCTTCAGTCGCTGCAATCAGAGGCAGCGGGGAACCGAAAGGGTCCCCCTACACCGAGGATGACTGGACCGACGTTGAAACGGTCGACGCATACCCGCAGTCAAAGACCCTGGCCGAAGACGCCGCCTGGGACCTGGTCGATCAAAGGGGCGAGCGGGAAAAGCTTGCGGTGATCAACCCGAGCGCGATTCTCGGTCCGGTGATGCCGGATGACGATTCCTTTTCTCTTGAGGCGATCCAGAGGATGCTCGACGGAATGCCGGGAGCCCCGAAGATCGGGTTCAGCTGGGTCGATGTCCGGGATGTGTCCGCGGCCCACCTCGCGGCGATGGAGAAGCCCGAGGCTGGCGGGCAGAGGTTCATCGCTTCCGGACCTTTTCTCTGGTTGAGCGAGGTCGCAGAGATTCTTCGCCGGGAGGAACCGGAACTGGCAAAGAAGGCACCGACGCGGACCGTGCCGAAACCGGTTCTGAGGGTCATGGCCCTCTTCGATCCAGGCATACGGGCGCTGCTTGGCAACATCGGAATCCGATCCGATTTCGACATCACCAGGGCGAAGGAGGTCCTCGGCATCGAGGCCCGTCCGGTCGAGCAGACGATCGTCGACTGCGCCAGGTCGCTGGCAGCGAGGAGCTGACCCGTTGCGTCCCGGCTTCAGGGGGAGAGTGCTCGCGGCCTTCGCTGCCGGAGTCCTGCTGCTGATTACCGCAGGCGCGGCAGGCAGTGCTTCGGGCGCCGCAGAGCTTCGCCCGAGCCCGGAACCGAACGCTGGCGCGAGCGTAATCGGCGGATCTGCGACACCGATATCGCGGGTGCCCTGGCAGGTGGCGCTGGTTCGCAACGGGCGCGGATCGACCTGGCAACGTCAGTTCTGTGGCGGAACCCTGGTCGCGCCGACGATTGTCGTTACAGCTGCCCACTGCGTGCTGGAGCGAGGCAAGCAGATACCTGTTTCTTCCTACCGGGTTGTCTCCGGCCGAAGTGCCCTGAACGACACCGGGAGCGGCAGCAGCACCGCTGTCGGGGACTCGGTCATCTGGGTTGATGACTTCGGAGAGCCGCTTTATGACGGCGACCAGCAGTGGGATGTCGCGCTAGTCGTGCTCACTTCGCCGGCTTCCGGTACACCGATCTCGATCGCCGGACCCGATGAGCGTGCGCTCTGGGCTCCGGGAAGGCTGGCGAGGGTGAGCGGGTGGGGAGTAACCGAGACAGCGCCCTACGGAACCAACTATCTGCGGTCGACCTCGGTGGCGCGGCTCCCCGACTCGGCCTGCAAGCGCGCGTATCGCGGCCACGGGGGTTTCCGTTCGGCAACCCAGACCTGTGGCGGCCGTGCTCTGGGCCGACACGACACCTGCCAGGGGGATAGCGGCGGGCCACTGGTTGCCTACTCCGCCGATGGCACCCCGCGGCTGGTCGGAGTCACGTCATTCGGGGAGGGCTGCGCAGGGAAGTACTTCCCGGGCGTGTACGCGAGGGTGGCCGCCGACCCGATCAGGTCAACCGTGGAGGACTTCATCAACGCCGAGTATGGAATCTCCGTGGTCGGATCCGGAGAATCGGCACCGGGTCGCCTTTCGGCCCTCGCTGCCAGAGAGAACGCGTGGATTTATCTCGAGCCGGACTGCTTTGGCTGGCGTCCCTGCGACAGCTACGACGTCGAATGGTGCCGGCCAGCTGATCCGGGGCACCGCTGCCTGGTCTCCGAGAATGCGTTTACGTTCCGCGACGGTCGCTTCAACTGTGTCAGGCAGATCCTTGTCGGCGTGTCCGGGGGTTCGATCTTCAGGGAGCCGGCCACGAAGTGGACCTGTCGCCGGGGCTGGCGCTGAGCAGCAACTACCAGGATTCGAGCAGTGGTTTCGGGTCGAGGAGCATTCCCCTAGCGCGTACCTCGAAGTGGAGGTGGCAGGGAGTGCCGGCCGCGTTTCCGGTCTGACCGACCGAACCCAGCCTGCGCCCGGCCCGGACTTTCTGTCCCTTGCGTACCGGTGCGGGACGGATCAGGTGGGAGTACTTGTAGGTGCGCCTCTCCCCCTCGCCCTTCAGCACGACGTAGTTTCCGTAAAGCTCGGGGTCGAAGGCCTTCTTGAGGATGGTGCCTGCCCGTACCGCCACCAGCGGAGTGCGACAGGCAGCCGTTATGTCGAATCCCTCATGGGTGCGGCCGTCCACCCTCGGGGCCCCGAACTCGCCGATGTAGCCACGAGTCCCGTGGGGACCGTCCACGGGAAAGAGATGACCGTGAATCCGGATTCGGCCCAGGCTGAAGAATGGCCCGCCGATCCGGCCGAGCAGAACCCGGTACTTGCCGGAGGGAGCCAGGCGCCCTCGCTGGGTCCGGCCATCCCAGGGCAGGTGTTGCCATCGATCCCGCTTGAGCCGGCCGGTCACGATCCGGCGGATCGTCTTGCCGCTGCCAAGCCGGTTGACCCGGATCGCAAGGCGGGTCGCGCTCGGAGCGTCGTAGCGGAAGTGGAACCGGATCGGATCTACCGATGAAGGGACCGCATCAGCCGGAGTAACTCCGTATTTGCCGATCAGCGAGAAGGTTGCCTGGTTGTCGGGCAGCCCGGGACCGGTTGCGGCCCGGGCGGGCCCTGAAACGAACAGAGCCGCCGCCACAATGGCGACGGCTCCGATCAAACTGGTTCTGGTTCGCCTACCGGTGCTCGATGACACGGTCGATCAGACCGTACTTAGCGGCTTCCTCGGCACTCATGAAGTAGTCACGTTCGGTGTCGTGAGTGATCTTCTCGAGGTCCTGGCCGGTGTGCTTGGCGAGGATCTTGTCGAGCCTGCTGCGGGTATCGATGATCTCGTTGGCGTGGATCTCGATGTCGGTCGCCTGTCCCTGGAACCCGGAGGAAACCTGGTGGATCAGAATCTTCGAGTTCGGCAGTGACATCCGCTTGCCTGCGGCTCCGCCAGCAAGGAGCAGCGCGCCCATGCTCATCGCGATGCCGACGCAGATGGTCTGAACGTCGGGCTTGATGAACTGCATCGTGTCGTAGATGGCCAGTCCTGCGTACACGGAACCGCCGGGCGAGTTGATGTAGAGGCTGATGTCCTTCTCGGGATCCTCAGCGTCAAGGTGAAGCAGCTGTGCCACCACCAGGTTGGCGATGTCCTCGTTCACGCCGGTGCCGAGGAAGATGATGCGCTCGTTGAGGAGCCGGGAATAGATGTCGAACGAACGCTCTCCGCGAGAGGTCTGTTCAACGACCATGGGGACAAGTGGACTCATGCGGGCAATCCTATAGAGCCGAGCCTCCGGGCCGATGCGGCGGCTACTCGGACAGAGCCGACCCATCCATCATTTTTCACTGTGGGTCGGCGGGTTGATCCGGGAGGGCGGGTCGGACCCCGCCCGACTTGCTTATTCCGACGAGGATTCGGTTTCCGAATCCTCGTCGTCCTCGATGCCCCAGAGCTTCTTCGCCGTGTCCTTCGCGGACATCTCGACCGACTTTGCCGATTCCGCGATCACGTCCATCGCCTTGCGGACCTTGATGTCGGCGGCGACCATCTCGTGGCGTCCGTCGCGCTTCAGACGCTCGAGGAGCTTGGCTCCGGTGGTGCGTTCGTGAGAGGCGGCATGCTCGAGTTCCTCGGCCATTTCCTCGTCGGTTACCTCGACCCCTTCGGCGTCGGCAACTGCGACGAGCACGGCTTCGCGGCGGATCTCCTGGTCAGCGTCATCGAGTGACTCGTCGATGATCTCGTCGCGGGTCTTGCCCTGCATCTGGAGGTAGGTGTCCGGGTTCATGCCCTGCTGGGCCATCTGCCGTTCAACCCGGTCCCAGCGCTCTTCGCCACGGGCCCGGAGGATGTCCTCGGGAATGCCGACCTTCGCGTTCTTGACCGCGGCGTCCACGGCGGCCATCCGGAATTCCTGTTCGATTCGCTGGTCGACCGACTCGCCGAGCTTCTCGGCAATGTCCGCCCGCAGCTCTTCGAGAGTGTCGAACTCGGATGCCTCCGACGCGAAATCGTCATCGGCCTCGGGCATCTGCTTGACCCGGACTTCCTTGACGGTCACGGCGAAGTCGGCGTTCTGGCCGGCGAGCTCCGCAGCACCGTAGTCCTCGGGGAAGTTGACGTTCACCGCGACTTCGTCACCGGCCTTGGCACCGATTATCTGTTCCTCGAAGTCGTCGATCAGCTGGCCGGAGCCGATCTCGATGGTGTGGTCGTTGGCGCTGCCGCCTTCGAACTCGACTCCGTCGAGAGAACCGACGAAATCAACCAGCACGAGATCGCCTTCCTCGGCGGCCCGGTCGACGACCTCAAGGCTTGAGTTCGCCTCGAGCATGCGGTCGATCTCGCGATCGATCACTTCGTCCGGAACCTCGCTGCCGGCCTTCTCCACTTGGAGTCCCTTGTACTCACCGAGCTCGGCGACCGGTCGCACACCGACTTCGAACTTGAACTCGACTGTTTCGCCTTCGGCGGTGGGCGCCTTGGTGATCTCGACTTCGGGGGAACCGATCGGCACCACTCCGGACGAGTAAACGGCCCGCTGGTACCACTCGGGGAGAGCCTCCTGGATGGCCTCCTGGAAAACGGTGTCGAAGCCGAGACGCTGGATCGCGAGCGAGGGCGGCGCCTTGCCCTTGCGGAATCCGGGCATGCGCATCTCGCGGGCAAGCGCCCGGGCGGCCCGCTGGACCTGGACGGACACTTCGTCGGCCGGAACCTCGACCTCGACTCGTGCCCTCGAATCTTCTAGTTCAGTAACGGTGGTCTTCAAGGTCGAATGAGCCTAGCGAGGAGTGACGCGACGGGACTTCCGGTGCGCTCTCAGGGCTCGGGCGAAGTCGATGATGAATCCGACCAGGCGGCCGACCGGTCCGGTCACAAGCCAGGCCCTGAACGGTGCCCTTTTCAGACCCTGATTCCGGTCACTCACTTGCGTAGTCCAGGAGTGAGAGGTCGACCAGCCATTCGACCGGGGCGTGGTCATCGGTCCAAACGTCTCCCCCGGTCAGCGGCGGCTCTGTCCTCAGTGCTGTCTCAAGGGCGAGCCAGTCGAGATCGGCCGGGATCGGGGCGCCCTGGCCGCGAGTGGCCATGATGATGTTCGAAGCGTCGATCGGATACATGGATCCGACCAGCATTGTGTTGGTCTCGGTGACCGGATCCCGCAGAACGTTGGGCATCGACGTTTCGAGAGTCGCGGTCAGGTTCTTCTCGAGAGCTTCGCTGTTTTCGGGGTGACCGACGTTGATCAGAACCACCCCACCCGGCTTCAGCCGGTCCCTGACCAGGTCGAAGAACTCGCTGGTCGCCATGTAGAAGGGGATGTAGGGCTGGTGGTAGGCGTCGACCATGATCACGTCGTAGACCGGGTCCGCTGCCCTCAGCCAGGGGCGGGCGTCCTCACTGAAGACCTCCATGTTCGGGTTCTCCATGTCGAAGTACTCGCGGCCGACCTCGCTCACCTTGGGGTCTATCTCGACCGCGTCGACCCGGGTCTCGGGGAAATAGCGCCCGTAGGCCCGGGCGACCGTACCGGCCGCATTCCCGAGGATCGCGACCCTCCGAGGCCACTCCGGGTCCCCTTTCGGTTCGTCGGATACGAAGGGAAGAACCAGGTGCTCATCCCAGTAGTCACCGACCAGGTACTGGCCAGGGCGATAAACCGAGTGGGTCGCCTGACCCTCGTTGAGCTCGAGAGTGCGCTCGCCATCCTCCATCTCGACCACCCGGATGTACTGATGAGGGGTTTCGGCTTCGTAGATCACCTGACCGTCACTGGCTGCCTTGATCGTCCCGACGGGAATCAGCGCCGCGCAGGCCACCGCCGCAGGAATCAGGGCAGGCCAGACCTTCCGGTAGCCGATCGATGCAACGATCGCGACCAGCAGCGCAAAGAAGATGAAAGTGCGCTGAGTGCCGATCAGGGGAATCGTCACCATCGCCGAAGCGAGAGTGCCGATCAGTGAGCCAGCGGTCGAAAGGGCGTAGAGCCGGCCCGCAATATGACCGGCATGTTCGACGTCGGAGTTGTCCATCGCGACCCTCAAGGCCCAGGGCGAGACAGCGCCAAAGATCATCACCGGGATCGCCAGAAGGACCAGCACGCCGACCAGCGAGCCGGCAAATACACCCACCGAGAGCTCGTCAAAGGCGTCAACCGATGCGCCAAGGAAAGGCCGGGCAAAGAACGGGATCAGCGTCACCAGAACTGCGCCGATCAGGACGGTGCCACAAAGCGAGCGGAGGTCGGGACGGCGGTCCGCAAGCTTGCCGCCCAGCCAGTAACCGATCGAAAGGGCGACCAGCACGATGGCGATCGTGTTCGCCCAGACGATGGTGGAGTCACCGAAGTAAGGGGCGAGCATGCGTGCACCGGCGATCTCGGCACCCATGATGCAGGCGCCCGTCGTGAAGACCAGAAGCCCGAGGTAGCGGCTACCTGGCTGACTCATCTGCACCTGCGTCGCCGGCCAAAATCCGCTTCTCGAGCAGATCGGCATGACCCGCCTTCACCGCCCTCGCGATCCGCGCCTCGTCGATGTCGACTCCGCGGTCATAGGCCAGGTCCATCAGATCCTGCTTCTGGTTGCTCTGCTTGGCAGCCTCGAAAAATGTCCAGGCCAGGATTCCCAGGATCAGGAACGTCCCTTCGACCATCATGATCACCCCGGCCGTACTCTGATCCTGTATTGCCGATATCCCCCACTTCGCCTGTCCCTCCGCGTACTTGTCATAGAGGGTGAACTGGGTCCACATGAGGATGTTTCCGAGGATCGCCGCAGCGAAGCGGACCACCACCACATAGACCACCTTCCAGCCCGGCCCGAACCAGGTCGGAGTCGGAAGCGGTCCGAAGACCGGCATCCACACGAGGCAGCCGAAGAAGAGGAAGGTGAAGTGCTCGACCCCGTGGATGAAGGCACCACCGTAGGCGGTGTCGTAGATCGCGGGAATGTGCCAGAAGAAGAGGTTGATCGCCCAGAGCGGCATCGCGACCAGCGGATTGGTCAGAACCTGCAGCCGGTCGAAGAACTTGATCGCGAGAATCGGCTGGAGCAGCGAACGGGTCAGCCCCATGACGATGAAAAGGCTGGCGATGTCACCGATGATCAGGTGCTCGACCATGTGGCCGATCACCAGCTCCTCGGCCAGATATCCCCAGGGATTGAAGAGAACGAAGCAGGCGAGGAACAGTCCGAAACCGAACGAGACCTGCCGCCATACCGGGACCGGCCGGCCAGCCCATGAAAGGGTCATGGCCCGGTGCCAGTAGAACACGACAGCCGCCGTCAGGGGAATCAGTTCGAGCATGGCCACGAATGCCGGACTCAGTTCGGCGATCGGAGCTGTGAAAAGCAGATTCACGGCCTTCCAGCGTACCGGCGCGAGGATCTCGGGTAGCGCTGGTAGGTTGCCCGCGATGACTCCAGAAGCCGGTGCGATCCACTTTCCCGCGATTGGAAGCTACGGCTTTCTCTCCGACTGTCACACCTCCGCCCTGATTTCTCCGAACGGCTCGGTCGAGTGGTTCTGTGCTCCGCGCTTTGATTCGCCGAGCATGTTCGGCTCTCTCCTCGACCGGACGGCCGGTCACTTCCGCTTCGGCCCGAAAGACGAGACAGCCCCGCTCAGCCGCCGCTACGAACCGGGGACCCTTGTTCTGGAGACGACCTGGTCGACCGAAACCGGCTGGATCGTCGTCCGCGATGCCCTCTCGATATCGGCCTGGGCCGAACAGGGTGGCCCCAAGGAACTGATGACCGGGCAGGAGAGCGACCGATGCCTCGTCCGGCTGGTCAAGTGCATCGATGGCGAGGTCGACATGGAACTGGTCTGCCAGCCCCGTTTCGACTATGGCAGGGAAGCCGCGGTCTGGAGCGAGCAGGGGATGGGCGAAGCGATCGCCGAAGGCGGTGGCGAGAGAGTCGCGCTCGCCACCGATCTCAACCTCACCCTCGAGCAGGGCCAGGCGACAGGCCACCTGAAAATGAAGCAGGGCGACAGCGCGTTCGTCTGCCTCTCCTGGGAGGACGGTATCGGACCCCACCCCCGCAGCTACCCGGAGGCCAAGGAACGGATCGAAGCTTCCCGCGACCTCTGGCGCGACTGGCTCGCCCAGGGCAGGTTTCCGGATCATCCATGGCGGATCCACCTGCAGCGCTCGGCGCTGGTATTGAAGGGGCTCACCTATACGCCGACCGGCGCAATCCTCGCTGCGGCCACGACTTCGCTGCCTGAGACCCCCGGCGGCGAAAGGAACTGGGACTACCGCTACTCGTGGATCCGTGACTCGACCTTCGCTCTCTGGTCGCTCCACTCACTCGGATTCGAGCAGGAAGCGCGGGACTTCATGCGATTCGTCCGTGACCGCGCACTCGAAGCGGACGGCGACCTGCAGATCATGTACGGAATCGGCGGGGAGCATGACCTGACCGAAAGCACGCTTGATCACCTTTCCGGATACGGCGGCGCGAAGCCGGTCCGGATCGGAAACGGGGCCTTCGACCAGCGCCAGAACGACGTCTGGGGTGCGCTGCTCGATTCGGTGTACGTACACCGGATGGCGCTGGGAACGGAAGCGATCTCAGAGAAGACACGGGATCTGGTCCGCCGCCTGGTCGAGAACGCGCTCGAAGCCTGGCCGAAGCCGGATCAGGGCATCTGGGAGGCCCGCGGCGAGCCGCAGCATTACGTTTCCTCGAAGCTGATGATCTGGGTCGCCGTGGATCGTGGCGCCCGGCTTGCCGCCGAGTTCGGGCGCCCGGAAGTGGCCGATGAACTGGCCGAAAAAGCCGAGGAGATCAAGGCGGAGATAATCGAGAAAGGACTCAAGGACGGTGTCTTCCGCCAGCACTACGACACGATGGCTCTCGACGCGTCGGTCCTGCTGATGCCGCTGGTGCGCTTTCTTCCGCCGGACGACCCGCGCATACGGGACACGGTCCTGGCGATCCGTGATGGTCTCGATGACCAGGGCCTCATCCTCAGATATGTGACCGACGAAACCGATGACGGTCTCCACGGCGAAGAGGGAACCTTCCTGATCTGCTCTTTCTGGATGGTCGCGGCGCTCTCGGAGATCGGCGAAGCGACCGCAGCAAAGAAGCTTTGCGAGAGGCTGCTCGCCGCCTCGGGAGACCTCGACCTCTACGCAGAGGAGCTCGAGGCGTCGAGCAACCGCCACCTCGGGAACTTCCCCCAGGCCTTCACCCACCTTGCCCTGATCAATGCTGTCTCCCATGTGATTGCGGACGAGCGACGGGCCGAAACCGACCCGTGGACTCCGACCGGGGTCTTCTCCGAACTGATGGATCAGGAATGAGCGAAGCCGATCAGATCCGGTCGAATATCGCGAAGGTCAGATCGCGGATGGCAGACGCCTGCGAGAGATCGGGAAGGGACCCGGGGTCGGTTCGACTACTTCTGGCCACCAAGACAGTTGAGCCCGAGAGGATCAGGATCGCGATCGAGGCGGGCGAGACCCTGGTCGCCGAGAACCGGGTTCAGGAGGTCCGACCGAAGTTCGAGGTGTTGAGCGACCTCAACTATGAACGGCACTTCATCGGGCATCTGCAGTCGAACAAGGTGAATGCCCTGGTGCCTTATGTGAGCTGCCTTCAGACCCTTGATCGACTCTCGCTGGCCCGAAAGCTCCAGAACCGCCTCGAACGTGAAGGCGAACAGCTCGAGGTGCTGATCCAGGTCAATACTTCGGGAGAGGAGACCAAGGCCGGACTCGATCCTGACGAGGTAGAGCCTTTCATCAGGACGATCAGTTCCTTCGACGCGCTGAAGATCCGAGGGCTGATGACCATCGGCCTGAATGCCGACCCCGAAACCGCGCGTCCCTCCCTGGCCAGCCTGAGGGAGATAGCCGACCGGATCCGCGAGCAGAACCTGGAAGGCGTCTACATGGACGAGCTGTCCATGGGGATGACCGGCGACCTCGAGGTTGCGATCGAGGAAGGGTCGACGATAGTGCGGGTCGGAAGCGCGATTTTCGGCTCCCGACCCGCTGCCTGATCAGACTCTGTTCCCGGAAGACCTTCCGGAGATCGCCGGCCAGACAAGCAAGACCAGTCCGATGAGGATGCAGGCGAGTCCCAGCCCCCAGTGGACGAGTACGGCGAGAACAATTCCAATGACTATGAGTAGCAGTGCGAGTGGCATGCGACTCAAGTACCCGGGAAAGTGCGCTGCTAACCCGAGGGCTTCAGGCGAAGCTCGCTCAGCACATGCGGAAGACCCGCGTGTGAGATCTCGCCAACTTCACTGAGACCGATCTTCTCCATGACCCGGCGGGAAGCATGGTTCGTTGGCAAGGTCAGCGAAACGACCCTCTCGAGGCCCACCTCGCGGGCCACTTCGATTGCCGCCAGGGCCATTTCTGTCGCATAACCCCGTCCCTGGAGGCCGGGCATGACGGCCCAGGGAAGTTCGACCTCCCGCTCACCGGCGACGGTTGCCCAGGCGAGACCTCCCCTTCCGACAAAGGCTCCCCCGTCCCGCTCGCGGACCGCCCACGGGCCGAAACCATGCTGGTCCCAGTGGGCCCGATCCCTCCTCGCCATCTTCTCCAGGTCATGCCGGCTGAAAGGCCTCATCGGCTCGGGCCGCAGCCATCTCTCCACCGCCGGGTCGGTGAACAGGTTCTCGTAGTCGGATGCCGTTCCGACCCCCGGCTGGAGGCAGAGCAGGCGTTCGGTTACTGCCTCTTTCGAACCGACCAAGCCGGCCTTAGCCGGCCCCGGCCAGCAGCAGCGCCGACTGCTTCCTGATCTTGCCCTGGACGATCGGGCTCCAGCCGAGCAGCACTCCCGGAGCGCCGAGCGCCATCCTCGTCCACTTCCAGAAGTCGAAGCTGTCCCGGTGGTCGATGATCAGGCCATCCTCGAACTTGAATGAAGCGTCGATCTCGTTGTGCACGACCCGCCCGGTCTGGCTGAAGGTGTAGACGGCCGACCAATGTGCTGAACCGGTGTCCCCGTCGGCCTGATGATTGCCGAGCGAGATCTTCAGGTCGTCCGACCTGCCGAGGAGCAGCCGCCACATTCGCATCACGTCCGGTCCGTCGAGATCCTGAAAGACGGGGTCATGAAAGTGGATCTGCTCGTGGTAGCAGGAGGCCATCGTGTCCAGATCGCCAGCGGCGAAGGCTTCGTAGAAACGGACGATCACATCGTCGTTCGAACTCATGTTCCGATCCTATCCCGCCGATTCGATCTGCTGCGCGGCATCCCGTACTTCGCCGATAAGTTCCTCGAGCACGTCCTCGAGGGCCACGACTCCGACCGTCTTGCCACGGCCGCGACCGCTGCGGACCACGACCCTCGCGAGGTGGGCGCCCGAGCTCTGCATCGCCTCGAGGACCTCGCGCAGCGGATCGCTCAGCCTGACCGTGGGCAACGGACGCACCCACGATTCGGCGATCGGCCGGTTGCGGTGCTTGTCCTTTACCTCCAGCGCATCCTTCATGTGGAGGTAACCGATCATCTCGCCGTCCCGGGTGACCGGGAAGCGCGAGTAGCCGGTACGCCCGGCCGTCTCCTCGACCTCGGCGGGCGTCACCGTGATCGGAAGCGAGACGATCGTCTCGAGCGGCAGCAGCACCGAGCTGGCATCCCGCTCGTGGAAGGCGAGGGCCCCGGTGAGCAACCGAGTCTCATCCGCGTCGAGCATCCCTTCACGACGTGACTCCTCGACCAGGCCAGCCACCTCATCCCGGGTGAAGGCGCTCGTCACCTCGTCTGAGGGTGTCACCCCGATCATTCTGAGAATTCGGTTCGCTGTGATGTTCAACAACCAGATAACCGGCTTGATTAATGTCACCACCGCAACCATCAGCGGACCAAGGGTGAGAGCAGAGCGGTCCGGGCGCGCGAGAGCGATGTTCTTCGGCACCATCTCTCCAAGCACGACGTGTAGGCCGCCAACGATCACGAGCGCAACTGCCACGGACAGTGGGTAAACAAGTGATGTCGGGATACCCCAGTTCTCGAAAGGCACTTCGACCGCGTGGGCGATTGCGGGTTTGGCCAGGGCTCCGAGACCGAGTGTGCAGAGGGTGATTCCGAGTTGAGCGCCGGCCATCATCAAAGAGACCTGCTCCATTGCTCCGAGGGTCACCCGTGCCGGCCATCCTCCATCCTCGGCCCGCGGCTCTATGACCGATCTCCTGGCGGAGATGAGCGCAAACTCGGCCCCGACGAAGAACGCGTTGGCGAACAGCAAGAAGATCGACACGAGAATGGCGAGTTCAGTGTTCACCGGTTCTCACCGTCACCCTGTGGGGCTTCCGGCTTTGACACCGAAAGTCGAACCCGATCGACGCGAAGTCCGTCCATCCTAAGGACGTTCAGATCGACGTTGACCGGCTCCCTGTCTTCGTTTCTGGCTTCGATCTGAACGGAGTCGCCCCGGCCCGGCACCCGGCCAAGCTCGAAGCCGATCAGACCGGCGATCGTTTCGTAATCCTCGTCTTCCGGTAGCGAAATGCCGATCTGGTCTTCGATCTCATCGGGGCGGAGCAGGCCCGACACAGCCCAGATGCCCTGGGCGATTCCACGGATTGGAGCTTCGTCCCGGTCGTGCTCGTCACGGACCTCGCCCACGATCTCCTCGATCAGGTCCTCCAGGGTCACGATCCCGTCGAAGCTGCCGAACTCGTCGACGACGACCGCGATCTGCAGACCCACTTTTCGAAGCTCCGCCAGCAGCGGGTCAAGCTCGATCGTCGAAGGGACGAGAACCGGCGCGGCCATTACCTCGCGAATCGGCACCGCGTCCCTCTCTTCTCTCGGGACGGCCACCGCATGCTTGATGTGAACGATGCCCTCCACTATCTCCGACCCTTCGCTGACCACGGGAAAGCGGGAGAAGCCTCCGGCCCGGGCGGCTTCAACGACAGCACTGACGGGCTGCTCCGGCGAGAGGGTCTTCACCTTTACCCGCGGAGTCATCACGTCGTCAGCGCGGAGTTCACCGAACTCAAGTGACTTCTCCAGAAGCTCAGCGGTCTCTTCCTCGAGGGTTCCCTTCGCTGCCGAGCGCCGGACCAGGGAAGTGAGTTCCTCAGGCGAGCGGGCGGAGGCCAGCTCTTCCTGCGGCTCGATTCCGAGCATCCGGAGAATGCCGTTGGCCGCCCCGTTGGTCAGCCTTACCAGGGGATGGATCACCGTCGTGAAGCCGCGTTGGAACCCCTGGACCGCCTTTGCGGTCGGGAGGGGCCGGGCGATCGCGAGATTCTTCGGAACCAGCTCGCCGAAGATCATGGTCAGCCCGTTCGCGAGGATGAAGGCAATCAGCACCGATACACCCGTGACCGCTCCGGACGAGACACCGATCGACTCCAGGGGACCGTCGATCAGCTTCGATATCGACGGTTCCGCGAGGAAACCGATGATCAGGTTGGTGACGGTGATGCCGACCTGCGCAGCGGAAAGCTGGGTGGAGAGGCTCTTGAGGGCAGCGCGTACGCCTCGCGCGCGACGGTCGCCAGCCTCTGCGTCGCGGTCGACACTGGAGCGATCAACCGTGACGAAGGCGAATTCGGCTGCAACGAAAAGGCCGCAGCCCACGATCATGACCACAGAGATGAGGACGAGCAGAAGCTCGATCATTGAGGCAGCGCCCCCCGATAGCGGCCCGGAACGGCTCCGGAACGCATCAAGGTGCGCCTGAGACTAGAGCCGGGGTCGTCGTCCATCCAGGTTCCTGCGAAGGGTCATTCGTCAGGAATATATCCGTCCCGGTCAGACGGCCGGGCGCTGACGTTTCCTTAAGGACCGGCGGATACCCTTCGTGGGTGAGATCCGTGCTCACACGTCTCGTCCCGACGCTCGTCGCGGCCTTCCTGCTGGTCACCGCCAGTGCCTCTGCTGCTGCGCCGCAGCCGGTAGTCGAGGGCGACTCGATCATTGACTCCGTAACCGGAAAGGTCTTTGTTCCTCATGGAGTGAACTTCCCCGGGTATGAATACACCTGCCAGCAGGGCCATGGCTACGGCGAGGATGGAACCGAACCTGGCGAAATGGCTTCGACGGTGGCGGCAATGGCCGACTGGAAGATCAACACCGTTCGACTGCCCCTGAACCAGGACTGCTGGCTGGGCGATGACGGCCTACCCGCGGGCGGACTGACCGTGAACGGCTACCGGAACTCGGTCGAGGACTTCGTGAACATGCTCGGAACGTTCGGGATAGTCGCCATTCTGGATCTTCACTGGTCCGGCCCGAACGGGGTCGTGGCCAACGGCCTGCGGCCGATGCCCGACGACCGCACCCCCGCGTTCTGGAACTCGGTAGCCAGCCGGTTCAGGGAAAACCGGTCGGTGATCTTCGACCTCTTCAACGAACCTCATTCCCGCTGGAACATTGATGACGTCAAGGTCTTTGGCCTGAGCTGGGATTGCTGGGCGAACGGAGGGTGCCTGGCCCCTTCCGAGCCCGACACCGTCGACTTCAGCGGCCTGCTGCCCCGATACAGAACCGTCGGGCTGAAGACGCTTCTGAATGTGGTCAGGGCGGCCGGTGCCACGCAGCCGATCCTTCTTTCGGGCACCGATTACGCGAACGATCTCAGGGGCTGGCTGGCCAGCGCGCCGAAGGACGATCAGCTGATCGCCGGCTTCCACAACTACCTGGTCCAGCGGTGCCGCACTGTCAGATGCTGGGATGAGGAAATCGAACCTCTGAGCCGGAAGGTTCCGGTGCTCACGGCCGAGATCGGCCAGAACGACTGCGGACGTCCCGACCACCTGAACCGCTTCATGAACTGGGCCGATGAGCGAAGGATCGGTTACCTGGTATGGGCCTGGTGGGACCTGCCAAAACTGGGCTGCACCAACTTCGCCCTCGTATCGGACCTCGTCGATGGCACGCCGCTGCCGCCGGTCGGGACGGCTTTCCACGACCATCTGGCCAGCCTTCCGGACACCCTTCCCGAGCCACCGAGACCGGTCAACCCGGGTATCTCGTTCCGAAGCGCCTGGTGGAACGGGCGGATTCTGGGCATCGAGGTGAAAATCAACCGGCAGGTTTCGACCAGGCTTCGAGTCAACGTCCGCCTCTCCAGAGACCGCCGCTCGAAGATTCCGCCGCGCACCACGAGTCGCAAGATGATCCGCGAAATTCGTGTGATGTCTGGTGTGGCAACAACCAGATTCCGCATTCCCCGCGGGCTGAAACCGGTTCTGGTTACAGCGAGCTACCCCGGTGACCGACTGTTCAAGGCGGCCAGCGTCAAGCGAAAGCCGTCCTCTGTGCGCAAACTCACCCGTTAGAGCTGGCCAAAGCGGGGATACTGGGATCATGGCCGTGCGGCAGACGATCGAAATCCATGGTCAGCCGGTGACCTACCACAAGATGGGTGAAGGTCCACCGGTACTTCTGGTTCACGGGATCACCTCGAGTTCGCGGACCTGGAAATCCGTGATGCCGCGGCTCGCCGAGAAGCACACGGTCATCGCCCCGGACCTGCTGGGTCACGGTCGCTCCGCCAAACCGCAGGGCGACTACTCGCTGGGCGCCTACGCCAGCGGCATGCGCGACCTGCTTGTCGCGCTCGATGTTCCCAAGGCAACCGTGGTTGGCCACTCGCTCGGCGGCGGTATCGCCATGCAGTTCGGCTACCAGTTCCCTGACCGGATCTCCCGGCTGATCCTGGTGGACACCGGGGGAATCGGGCGCGAGGTCAACCCGGCGCTGAGGGCTGCTGCGTTGCCGGGTGCCGAGCTGGTGCTGCCCTTCCTCTTCAGCCCGACCCTTCATGATGCCGGGCTCAAGGTCCGGAATCTCCTTGCCGGGATCGGCCTTCACGGCAGCGCCGACGTGGAAGGAGTCGCCGAAGGCTTTGCCTCGCTGACCGAGGCCGACGCCCGCCGCGCCTTCGTCAACACGGTCCGTTCGGTTATCGATCCGACCGGCCAGCGGGTATCGGCCGCCGATCGCCTGTACCTGACGGCTGACATCCCCTCGATGATCATCTGGGGTGACCGCGACCGGATCATCCCGGTTGCCCATGCCGACCTCGCCCACGAGTTGATGCCGGGCAGTCGCCTGGAGATCTTCCCTGGCGCCGGCCATTTCCCCTTCAACGACGACCCGGACCGTTTCATCAGCCTCGTGGAGGACTTCATCGCCACCACCGAAGAGGCGAACCTCGACCAGGATCACATCCGCCGAATGTTGCTCCGAAGGCAGCAGGAAGACAGCGCTGCTGCTGCCTGAGGTGGTACCGCGTCCGGCATACTCGTGCCATGAGTGAAGAGCTGCCGGTCGACGAGGTGATCGAAGCGCTGGAGGATTACCAGCAGCGCACGATCTCCATCTACCAGCAGCACGCGGATGACCCGGAGCAATGCATCAAGGCGCTGGTCCGGCTTCACCTTTACTGGACCGAGGAAGACCCGGACCGGGCGAGAATGGTCTCCCGGTACAGGGGTGAAGTCATGGCGGGTCCGGGCCGGGAACGGCTCTCGACGTCGAATGCGGCCTACTTCCAGCAGTCAAAGGAATGGATGGAAGCTGCCAGGTCAAGCGGAGAAATGCCGTCCGTGTCGTTCAACGTCCTTCACGCACTTGTCTTCGCTCCGACCCAGGAACTCGCGAAACACTGGCTCGGGGGAAGACTGAAAAAGAATCCGACTGAATACGCGGAGCGTATGGGTGCCGCAGCCTGGGCGGGCATCCTTGCGGCAGGAGAAGAGAAATGACGATCGATGCCTGGATGCAGCATCCCACCCCGGGCTTCCTTTCCCACCGGGCGTTCGAATCACTGATGCGCTGGACCGGGCAGGAACCGCCGAAGGACCCGATTCCGATCGAGGCCTCGGTAGCAGCGATGGACGCCGCCGGTGTCAAGGCCGGGATACTCAGCGCCTGGCATGCCCCGTCCGGGCCGATGATCGGGAACGACGAAGTAGCTGAGTGGGTTTCCGCCCACCCGGACCGGTTCTTCGGTCTGGCTTCGGTTGACCTGGCCCGCCCCATGGAAGCTGTCAGGGAGCTTCGAAGGCGCGTCGAAGAGGACGGCTTCAAGGGCCTTCGCCTCCTTCCATGGCTCTGGGAGACCCCGCCGACGGACCGGCGCTTCTACCCCCTGTACGCCGCCTGCGTGGAACTCGGCGTTCCGTTCTGCACCCAGGTTGGTCATACCGGCCCGCTTATGCCTTCGGATGTTGGTCGCCCGATCCCTTACATCGATCAGATCGCCATCGACTTTCCCGAGCTGGTCATCGTCGGAGGACACATCGGCTACCCGTGGACTGAAGAGATGGTCGCCGTCTGCCGGAAGCACGAGAACGTCTACATCGACACTTCTGCCTACACCCCGAAACGCTACCCGCCCGAGCTCGTCGAATACATGAAGTCCCGCTCCGGTCGCCGCAAGGTGCTCTGGGGTTCGAACTATCCGATGATCGGACCGTCGGCCGCCCTGGAAGGGGTCGAACAGCTCGGTCTCGACGATGAAACCCGGGAGCTTTTCCTGTCCGGGAACTCCCGTCGGGTCTTTTCGCTGCCCGACTGAAAGCCGGGGCTCCCGGGGATCCGCTCAGACCTCGACCGGCGAAAGCTCGGGTCGCTTCGGCATTCTTCCGTCGCCTGACGACTTGCCGGCGAGCCTCCTGTAGATCCATGGAGCGAGAAAGGCCCCGGCCCAGCGGACTTCCGCCATCGCACGCTCGGGAAACCCCCGGAATGCCGCCGGGGTAAGGTCGCCGAGCCACGTCTGGCCCTCCGGAAGAGGCTCGACCAGGGAGAACATGCCGTTCGCCATGACCTGATGGCCGGCCGAGTTGAGGTGGAGCCGGTCATCACACCAGTGATCGGGATCGGCTACCTCTTCAGACTGCGCAACATCGAGAATCAGCGTTCCATGCCGCTCCGCAATCCGTCGGAGGCCGCGGTTGAACTCCGCCATCGTGTCCGAGAGAAGCTTGCCCAGAGGCATCATCAGGGCCGGGTCGGGATAAGTAATGGTCATTACCGTGGCCCCGTTCCGGCTCAGGCGCTCCTGCATTGCGTCCATGCGGGCCAGGATCAGGTCGATGTCACAGCCTGGCCGCAGAACGTCATTGAGTCCGCCGATCAAACTGACCAGATCAGGGTTCATCGAGATCGCCCGATCCATCTGGTCTTCGTCGATCTGGGCGAGCAGCTTTCCCCGCACCGCAAGGTTGGCGTAGAGGAGTTCGCCCCCACCCTCGGCTGCCTGGGTCAGCGCCAGTCTCTCGGCGAACCGGTCGGCCCAGCCACGTTCGGTTCCGTCCGGGCCGGTCGGATCACCGACACCCTCCGTCTGGCTGTCCCCGATCGCGACGAAGCGTTCGTAATGCCCCCTGCTATCTGCCATGCCGAAACCCTACCGCTGGTTTTTGGTGCCTAGGCAGGCATCCGCTCGATGTTGGCCGGCAGCGCTGGAACGCGGCAGCGCCGCATCTCGGCCTTCAGGCCCTCCCTCATCTTCAGGAGGAGTTCCCGGTCTGCCGGGCTGAGGGCGCGGCCGGTGTCACGGTCCACGAGATTCCTGACCTGGTCGGGATCTCGGGTCCGGTCGTAGAGCTCGAACTCGGGTGGGCCGCCATGCGGGTTCAGGTATACCGCGTAGGTTGCCTCGGGGGTCCGCCATGCGCGGATCCGGTTGGCTCCTGGGGTGACATCGCGGTAGGCCGTTCCCGACTGATGGTCATCGAAGGTGAACAGAGTTCCTTCCTGAACCGAGTCTGCTTCTTCCCGAAGGACCGGGAGCAGGCTGCGACCCCGGAGCTCGAGCCCGTCGGTGTCCACCCCGGCCATCTCGGCCATGGTCGGCAGCACGTCACAGAGCGATGCCGGCGCCGTCGTGCGGCGAGGCTCGGGAAACATCTGCGGATTGGAGACGATCAGCGGCACGTTCACGGTCTCCTCGTAGGCGTTGAACATCTTCTGCCTGAGGCCACCGTGGGACATTCCCATGTCGCCGTGGTCCGAGGTCCGGAAGATCACGGTCTTCGACCGCAGGGACCCTGGATCTTCGGGGTCGCCGAGGGCCTCGAGAACGCGCCCGATCTTGGAATCGGCAAGCCGGTGAAGATGGGCGTAGAAGCGGCAATACTCGCGACGCTGCTCGCCCTCGACGGGTCCGAGGAAACCAAGCTGGCCCATCTTCAGCAGCGAATGGGCGCGCGGTTTGTTGACCAGGGTCTCGTCGACAGTCGGGGGGAGCTGGACGGCATCGAGGTCGGACCACTCGTCATCCGAGTATCCACCCTCCTTGTATGAGGACGGGTAACCGAGCACGTCGTGAGGGTTGACCAGCGAAAAGATGAGAGCCCACGGCTCCTCCGGCGGGTTGGCGAGAAACTCCTCGGCCTGACGGGTGAAGTCCTCGTCGTAGCCTTCCTTGCTCTTGCCGGCACCGTGGCCGCCGCCGAAGTGGCTCGGCTCGATGTTCTCGCCGGCGTCCGGCGGAACCCAGCCCTCGAAGCCGTACTCGGAGGCGAGCCTCTCCGCATCGGCGTGTGACCAGTCTTCCCCGACCGGCTGCGTCAGGTGCCACTTGCCCTTCAGGACGGTCTTGTAGCCGGCCCTCTTCAGGACGCTCGGCAGGTTCTCCATTTCGGGATCCAGTTCCCGTTCGTCGGTGCCACCGTTCGGCCTACGAAGCGCACCCTTGAGCGAGTTGGTGAGCATCTCGACCGGCCCCATCTCTCCCGAACGCACGGAATCGATGCCCTTGCGAAGGGCGTGCTTGCTGTGGGCAGGGTCGATCTTCGCGCCGCCCCTGGTCAGGGTCAGGTCCACCCCGTGCTCGGCCGGCCACCGGCCGGTAAAGAGCGAAGCGCGGCTGGGGGAACACATGCATGAGGCGATGCAGGTCTCCTCGAAGGTCACTCCGGTGCGGGCCAGTTCGGCATCGGCCGGCATCAGGTTGTCCAGCCACTCCTGATCCTCAGGCCAGTGCATCGGGTAGCGCTGCTGGTCGGTGATGATCAGCAGCAGGTTCGGTGGCTTTGCCACACTTTCCCCCTTCTTTTTCTTGGCCACGCTCAGATACCGGCTTTCGGACAACCGAGCTTCTGGAATCCGGACTTGCTGCTGTAGGTGCCACGCGGGTAGTAGCGGCCCATCACCTCGGCGGCGTTGTAGGGGGAGGTGACGTTCTGGATCGCCTGCTTGAAGCTGGCAGCCGGAATCACGTTCCTCGTCAGCAGCAGCCCGGAGTCGGTCCGACCCACTCCGTCGCCATCCGGATCGGCCGGCAGCCAGGCGACCCCGCACTTGCGCTTCGCGTTCCAGGGCCGGTCTTCGGCCTTGGAAACGACGATCGTGTAGCGGCGCTGTTTGCCCTTCAATGGCACCTGCTCGTCAAACAGGCAGCGATGCGTGCGGGTGGTGGCCGGAGACTCGACGGTGCACATGTCCCACTCGACCAGCTGGGCGGCCTTGGCGCGACGGTTTCCGTTCCACGTCTTCGGGGTCGTCGGCATGCTTCCCTTGAGAACGAGGACCTTGCCGAACCGCGTACTGAACGACCCGGTCATGTAGCGGGCGTCGTTGTTTGCGTAGAGAGTTCCGACCTCGTTCGGGTTGGCCTCCCAGGCGGCATCAAATTCAGCCGCGGTGCGGTACCTGGCCAGAGAAAGCGGCAGGCTGAAGAACTTGACGAAACTGAACTTCGGCTCGGCCGGGTTGGTCAGCGGGTCCTTGCCCGGCCAGTTGACCAGGGAGTTGTAGAGACCGAGCGGCACGTTGTTCGCCTTGTAGTAGTGGTTCGAGTTGAGCGCCGCGCAAAGTGCCTTGCCCTTGAGGATGTTGCCGCCGGGAAGGAGCAACTCGGGGGTGGGGATTGGCACTCCGCCGGAGCGGCTGCGTCCCTTGTCCGGGACGTATACGCGGTAGAGGATGTCCTGATACGACTCGCTTGAGGGAGCGGCGTACAGGGTGTTGCGGGCCGGTTTCTCGGGAGCGGCAGTTCCCACGATGCCGACCGTCCAGGAACGCTTCTTCGCCTTGCGGTCCTTGCCAGGAAGGCTGGTGTTTACCGAACCCTTGTCGGGCCGGATCTGACGGTCCGGAATCGAACCGGTGGGAGTGCCGCCACTCGACTCGTACGCGTTCAGCGAGGAGTAGCGGGCGTGCGGGTACTGGCCACGCAGCCTAAGCACGGCGCCTTCGGGCGTCCGGAACTTAGCGCCCCAGTAGGTGATCTCGGTGCCGGGGTATGCAGTGTTGGTCTTCTCGTTGTCGGCGGTGAAGGGGCCGGTCCAGAAGCAGCCTGCGGTCGGCAGGCCGTCCGGGTTGTAGCCGTCGGGCACCAGTTCGGCGCTGGCCGCAGGACTTATCGCCAGCAACCCCATGGTTGCCGCGATGCCTGCCAGAAGAGTCTTTTTCACTGCCTTCATGCCTGTCCTCCTGCCCGTTGGGCTCAGCCGCGCTGCTGGCCCTTGCCAGTCGCGGATTTCCTCGCGCCAAGTTTACTGACGCGCGTCAAGTATTCATAAAACCCCGGTTTCGGCGAATAGTTGTCCCGCAGCAGGCCGAAGTAGGACTGATAGTCCGGGCCGTCGCTGTTGTTGTCCCTGAGGCCGAACCAGCGGAAGTCGGTCACGTTGTAAGTGCCGCGGTAGCGATGAGCCGTGTTGACGAACTGGCGGAGGATCTCCTTCTGTTCGGCTTCGGTTCGCCCGGGACCGGTCGGCCATCCGGTTTCTTCGATCCGGATCGGGAAACGCGGGCCGAAACCGGCCTTCGGCATGTAGCACTCACGCATCTGGGCGATGGCTTCCAGATAGGTGTCCGCGTAATTCTCGATTGCGGCCGCCGGAGGCAGGTAGGTGCCCGGGTACAGGTCGAGTCCGACCCACTCCGTCGCCTGGCGGAGTTCCTTGCCTCCCATCTCGCGAAGGTCGTTCCAGAAGTCGGCATCTGCCTGGGTACCAAACCTCCAGGCGAAGTTGAACCCGATCTCCAGCCGACCGTAGCCGAGCCGGTCGGAGTATCGCTTCGCTGTCTTTACTCCCGAGACCAGCGACTGCTTCGAGTTCTTCCAGGCTCCGTCAGAGGTATTCGGCGAAAAGGCGATGTTGACTTCGTTGGTGATCTGCAGGGCCCGGACGGACCGGATCGGACCGAAAGCCCTGACCACCTTCCTCACATATTCAAGCCAGGCCGGGATGTCTCCATCCAGTTCGGGTCCCGGGTGGTATCGGACCTGAAGCTCGACCCCGAGGCCGAGACGGCCGTAGTGTCGAGCCATTTTCTGGAACTTCCGGATGCCCGCCTCGCCGTCAGACATGAACAGGCGATTGAGCCTGACGCTGAAGTCACGGTCGCCCGCCAGCCGTTTCAGTGCCCGGTCACGCTTGCGCCAGTCTTCGGGCACCAGCGGCGTGCTTTGGCCGGTTCCGATCTCGCCCGCGAGCCTCGGGCCGATACCGAAGTGGATTCTCGGGCCGCCGTCAGGCGCGTCGTTGGCGTAACTCTCGAGGCAAAGCGGGTCCGGCAGGGTTGGTGCCGGAGTTTCTGAAGGTGGCACCCGACCGCCGACATCCCAGGGGATGGCCGATGCCGGCGAGACCCATACGGCCAGTAACAGCAAGGAAAAAGCAAATGAAGAAGCCACGACCGCACGTGCGTTCATTCGATCCCCTCATCCTCGTTGTCATTTTCAGCGAACAACTTCAACCCATCCCTCTCAACACCGGCGACCAGACTTGGCTCCGGTCCGACCCGGCGAGATTCTCCCATTGAAACTGAATGCGGTGACGACTGATGGCCATGCGAACATGAGTTCGTGACCGCTGCCTCCATCCTGCACGCAGACCTTGACGCCTTCTACGCGTCGGTCGAGCAGCGGGACAACCCGAAACTGCGGGGCCGCCCGGTGATCGTTGGCTCAGGTGTGGTTCTGGCTTCCAGCTACGAAGCGCGTGCGGTCGGCATCTACACGACCATGAGTGGCCGCGACGCCCGCAGGATCTGCCCGGAGGCGGTCTTTGTCTCGCCGAGAATGGAGGCGTACTCCGAGTCGAGCAAGGCGGTCTACGAAATCTTCAACGACACTGCTCCCGTGGTCGAAGGAATCTCGATCGACGAGGCCTTCCTTGACGTGACAGGCATGGAACACATCGCCGGGTCGCCGGCCGAGATCGCTGCCGGCCTTCGACGACGGGTCCTCGAGGAGGCGAAGCTGCCGATCTCCGTCGGGGTGGCGAGGACCAAGTTCCTGGCCAAGGTTGCGAGTGGCGCCGCAAAGCCGGATGGCCTGCTCGTTGTCGAGCCCGACGCCGAGGTCGACTTCCTGCATCCTCTTCCGATCCAGGCCCTCTGGGGTGTCGGCAAGGTGACCACCCGAAAGCTCAACGAGATGGGGATCAGGAAAGTCGGGGATCTCGCTTCCACGAGCCGCGTGATCCTGGCTTCGGCGGTCGGTGAGTCCTCGGCCGACCACCTGCTTGACCTCGCCAACGGCCGCGACCCGCGGCGGGTGAAGCCGCGTGAGCGTCGCAAGTCGATCGGGGCCCAGAGCGCGTTCCCCCGCGGTTCAAGGAGTGGTGACCAGATCGATTCCCTGGCGGCAGCTCTGGTCGACCGGACTTCGAAAAGGTTGAGGGAGGCCGGGCGGGCTTGCCGGACCGTGACGATCAGCATGCGCTTCGGCGATTTCTCGAGATCGACCAGGGCCCATTCTCTGCCTTTCCCGACCGACAGCACCGAGTCGATTCTGGCGGCAGTCCGGGATCTGATTGATCAGTCGCGGCCCCGTATCGAGGAGAAAGAGCTGACCCTTATCGGTGTCTCGCTGGGCAACCTCGCCCGGGCGGACACCGTCCAGATGGAGCTACCGATCGGTGAGCAGGAAGAGCGCGGTGGTCGCGACCAGGCGGCTCTCGATCAGGCCGTCGACGTCGTCCGGTCCAGGTTCGGAGACGGAGTGATCAAGCGCGCTTCGATGATCGATGCCGACCAGGGTGTCCCGGTCCCGACCCTCCCGGACTCTGACAACTCAGCCTGAGATCCGGGTGCGGAAACGCAGGACCCGGGTGTTACCCGCCCGGTCGGTGGCCCTGGCCGAGTAGGTCACGAATCGGCCTCGCCGGAGCCAGCCGGTCACGCAGCGAAGCACTCCGGAAGTGCGGTCGCGAGCAACGCAGACCGGTTGCCTGACGCGCGGGTAACTGCCACCGCGCCGGAGGCCCTTCAGCCTGACTACGGGCGGTGTGCGGTCGATGTTGATTCCCTTCACGGTGACACTTGCCTTGCCGCCGTCGAAGGCGACGATTGTCCGGCTGAGCTTCTGGCCACGACCGTCACCTGCGAGCCTGCGCGGATAGGGGCAGTCTTCGGTGAGGTCGTCGGTGCCGAGCGTGCACTTGAAGCTGACTGTCACCGGTTTGCGGTACCAGCCGAAGCGGTTCTTTCCCCCTGGGCTGCTCACCTTCGCGGTCAGCACGGGATCGGTTCTGGTGGCCGAATCCGAGGAAGGTTCGAAGTCGGCATTGCCGAGGTACGTGGCGACGACTTCCCTGGTCTCACCATGGGCAACTTCGTGCTCGAGCGTCGCTACTCCGTCCTCGAGCTGGACCGTGCCGACCTCCTGGCCGTCCACCGAGAAGCTGACTTCGCCCGACACAGGCGGGAGGCCGCTCCCGACTGCATTCACCCGGGCGGTCAGGGACCCCGGCCCCAGGTAAAGGTCGGTTGAACTGTCAGCGCCTTCGAGGTCGATGCGCTGTGCCTTGTCACCGACCTTGTTGTGGAAATGCACCATCATCACACCAAGCCCGGAATCGGCCTCCCATGAGGCGATGTTCCTTGTCAGCGTGAGTGAATCTCCCGGCTGATCGGAGACGAGAGGGCCCGATCCGCCCTGGCTGGTCACCTCGATTCCTGGTTCGTAGAGATTGGCGCTCAACGGGTCGACAAGGTCGCCGGATTCCGGGTCGACTGAAACAACGTCGATCGGCTCATCTGTGAAGTACGAGTAGCCCTCCACCCCGTACTCGATCCTCGGGTTCCCGGGGTCAACTCCGTAGTCGGCCAAGACCTCGAGGGAGACCGGCAGCATCATCACGTCGCTGTCGTAGAGGGCCGTGTCGACGTTGCCCAGGCGACCGTTCAATGCGATCTGGCTGACTACCCGCTGCCCGGCAGGCTTCGACGGGTCGTAAAGCTCGCTGATGTAGACGTCCTCCTCGCCCAGCCTGTCGTTGTAGAGCAGCAGGTCGGGCTTGGCGTCACCGTTCAGGTCCAGATCAAACTGGATCACCGACTTGCTGGCGGGAATCGCCGCAGGCTGATGGACTGCGGCGGCAAAGTAGGCACGCCGCTTGGTCGGATCGCTGACGAAGCCGGCGTTGGAGGTGTAGCCGATCATCTTGAGGTCTGCGTAACGCTCTTCGGGCAGCCGCCAGCATGAGGTCTGGACTGCGCCGCCACAGGCAGGTGTCTGGCCACTGACGGCCTGGAGTTCGAACCCGGCAGCGATCGACTCGACGTTGTTCAGCGGGTCTGCATCACCGACCCCGTTGTCGCCATCTTCGCTGCCGACGCCGGTTCCGGTCAGTTCGAAAGTCGTGACCTGTTCCGGGGCGGTTGATGTCGCTGCCGTGCGGTGGATCTTGAGAGTCTCGGCCTGTGACATCTCCGAAGCAGGTCTCGGCGACGCGTAGACGGGAACCCGCAGGGTGGGTCCGGCACCGTTGTCATCGAGCAGGATCCGACCGAAGGCCTCGGCGAGAGTTTCCCTTGGGTTACCCGAGGCGGCGACATGCCCGAGGGTCGGGTCCACCGCCTTGGTGAGCTCCGATGGATCCGCAACCTCGAGACTCACGGTGACCGTTGCCGCCTCTCCGGGATCCACCGAGACCTGGGCGGGGCTCGTGCTGAACTCGGCGCCGGGAACCTCGTTGATCGGGTCGTAGCTGACATCAAAGGTGACCGGAGAGGCCGACTTGTTCTCGACCGTCACTTCACGGCTCAGGTTCACCGGAGCAGTCACTTCCACCGGGCCGAAGGAAGCACTCACGGCACCGTTCAGGGGGTCGTAGGCGAGGACCTTGCCGGTAGAGGCGAGGGCCGCATCTATCCGTCCGGCTCCTACCCGGGGTGGGCCGTACTGTCCGCTGGCCGGATCAACCGAGCCTTCGACGAAGAGGTCATGGGTGGCGGTGTTCATGATCGCTGCCTTGACCTGAAGCGGAGTCCACGAAGGGTTTGCCTGCCTCACGAGGGCCGCGAGCCCCGCGACCATTGGTGAGGCCATCGAGGTTCCCGAAAGGCCGGTGCCGCCGCTGCCCGCACCGACATCGACCGAGAAGACGGAGCTGCCGACCGCAGATACGTCCGGCTTCACATTGCCGGTGGCATGGATGCCACGGGAGCTGAACGAGGAAACCTTGTCGTTGTCGTCGGTGAATGTCTGGGTGACCCCGTTCACCTCGGTTCCGTCAACCATGACCGCCAGATCAGCCGCAAGGGCATCCCGGATCGCATCGGCACCGGAGGCCACCATCAGAACACCCGGGATCACGTCATCCCCGTTGATGCCGGCGGAGAAGGCCTCGGCGTTGCTGCCAAAGATGAAGCCGGTCGCGCCGGCCGCGGCGAGATTGTCTCCCCTCGTCGCTGAAGCACACTCGGGCGACGCGTCGTTCCACTTGACCAGCACCACCTTCCCGGTAAACGGGGTTCCGTCATAGGGGGTGCAGGCCGTGTCGTTCTCGGGCGGGGCAGCCACGACGGGGCCGCTCAGGTCAGGTGAGGTATCCCAGCTGTAGCGGGCGGAACGGATTACCCCGAAGATGTCCTGAGTCCCGTCGATCGTCACCTCGGCCCCGTCCACCTTCGACTCCGCGTCGACCGAGCTGGCGACGCTCAGTACCCGCGATGCGTCCCCGGGGGAACCCGAGATGTCTGTCACGTCACCGGAGTTTCCGGCCGCCGCCACGACGCTGACACCCATCGCGGCCGCCGAGTTTGCTGCCAGCGAGTCGGCATCCTGGACCGATCCGAAGGTGGAGCCAAGCGAGAGGTTGATCACGTCGACCCGGTCCGAGGGGTCGCCGTCGCCGTTCGGATCGACCGCGTGGTCAATCGCCTCTGTGACGACATCCGTGCTGCCATCACAACCGAAGACCTTGATCGCATAGATGGCTGCCGCGGGAGCCATTCCGGGACCGATCTTCAGTCCCGCAAAGTCGGTCGATTCGTCGTATGGACCGGCGTAGGTTGAGCCGTCGGCAGCTACGCCGTAACCGGCCGCAGAGCCGGCGACGTGTGAACCGTGCCCGCCGCAGTCCAGAGGGTTGGGGTCGGGGTTTGCGTCCGGCTGGTAACCGGGATCATCGGGGTCGGTGTTGTAGTTGTCTCCGACGAGGTCAACCCCGCCAATCACTTTCGCGTTGGGGAAAACAAGGGGGTCGGGCGCCGATGCTTCATCGGCGTGGGCCTGCTCGTAGGCGAGCACTGTGCCGGGACCGCCAAAGTCGGAATGGGTGTAATCGATTCCTGTGTCAATTACCGCGATCGTCTGCCCCTGGCCAAGGAACCCCGTGCTCTGCCAGGCCACCGCGCCTGCCTGGAACGGGACCGCGTAGCTGTTGTCGGGACGCTTCGGAGCGACCGGGTAGACCGCAGCAACCCCGTTGATCGCTTCGAGCTGGTCCTTCTCCGAGGCTTCCGCCCTTACCCCGATGCCGGCCAGGACCGCGTGGGTCCGGTAGACCGGCTCGGCGCCCGCCGGAAGGGAGGCGACTACGTCTGACTGCGTTTCGGAGACTTCGCTCTTTTGCTGGCGCGCCGCAGACCTCGCCGTCCCAAGGCCTTCGTCGCGGTTCCTCCGGAAGGCTGAAGCAGTCGAGGCCTCGTCGAGCTTCAGGAACCAGGTCTGTGCGACATCGCCATCAGTCTCACCCCGGACCGGACCTCCGCTGGCTCCGGCCACGAGCCCCAGGGCAGCGGTCAACGCGGCCAGGCCTGCGACAATCGCCTTCGCACCCCACCCACTGATTTTCATACCGCCAGGCCCCTTCTCGGAAGTCTCATCGCCCGGCCGGAAATGAGTTAACCGGGTCGCTGGGAGTCTAAACCCGAGCCCTCCCCGAAAGTGGCGGTGCTCCGGCCCCGATCAGGCTCAGCGACCGGCCGATTGAAGGGGCCTCAGCTTGCGGACTCCCTTCACCGCGTAGCTGATCTCGTCGTCAACGGCCAGCGCGATGTAGTCGATCGAAACTCTGGCGGGGAATCCGAGCCGGCCGTTGTAGGTCACGTCGAGAATGGCGACCCGTCGCTTGATCGCGTCGGCCACGACCTTGAACATTCCCGGCACCGTACGGGGGCCGTACCAGAGCCTTTCAGAGAGCTTCACCGGCTTCCCTGCCCTGACTGTGATCGTGGTCTGAAACGGTCCGACGCAGAAGCAGCCCCGCTGGACGGTCATCCGGTAATCCCTGATCCCCTGCTCCAGCCAGATCGCCCTTGCCTGTTTGAACTCACGGGCGGCGCTGCCGTCCTCGATGGCGGGGTCCACCGGCGCTTCATCCAGCGCCAGGGCCGAGGATGGAACCAGCAAGGTGGCAAGCACAGAGAGGAGCACGAGCAGCTTCTTCATGGGCCTATCTCTACTACATACGGGACCATGGGTCAGAATCGCTGAATGCCGTACCTGCACCAGAGGTGGCCCGCCCTCGCGAAGAGCCTTCCCCATCTCGAGCTGGGCCAGACCCCGACCCCTGTTCGCCAGCTGGATGAACTCAACGCCGGACCGGTCGAAGTCTGGCTGAAAGACGAGAGTGGGTTCGGCGACGGAGGCTGGGGTGGCAACAAGGTGCGCAAGCTGGAGTGGCTCCTTCCCGACGTCAGGAAGCGGAACCGGAAAACCATCCTTACCTTCGGCGGCATCGGGACCAACTGGGGTCTGGCCACCGCCCTTTACGCCCGGGAACAGGGCACAAGCACCGCTCTCGCCCTGATCGACCAGCCGGAAGATGACCATGTCCGGGCCCAGTTGGCCCGGCTCGAGGCTTCTGGCGCGACGATCCACAGGACCCGGACGAAGAACCGGACGATCGCCCTGGCACCATGGCTGATCGCCAGGCACAGCAGCGGTTTCAGACCGCCGTACGTCCTGCCATCCGGTGGCTCCTCACCGCTTGGCGCGCTCGGGTACGTGGAGACGGCGTTCGAGATCGCGGCCCAGGTAGATGAGGGCGATCTGCCGGAACCCGGCTGGGTCATCGTGCCGACCGGGTCCGGAGGCACCGCGGCCGGGCTCGCCCTGGGCCTCGCCCTGGCCGGGCTCCGGACCCGGGTCCTGGGGGTCATCGTGACCGAGCACCTGAGGCTGGACGAGACCGCGATCAGCAGGCTCGCGCGCAAGAGCGCGGATCTCCTCCGAAAGCGGGGGGCCGAGTTCGAGGACCCGACACTGAACCTGGAGATGACCGCCGACTGGCTCGGCGAGACTTATGGCGTGCCCACTCCCGCGTCCGGGCAAGCCGCGCTTGAGGCCCGCCCCGCCGGCCTTGAGCTCGACCCTGTCTACACCTCGAAGGCAATGGCGGCTCTCCTCGCAACCGGCCGCCGCGGCGAGCTCGGCTCGGGCCCGGTCCTGTTCATCAACACGAACGGCCCCCGCCCCTGAACCGGGTTGACCCGCCCCGGCTTCAGCCGAACAGTGTCAGGTCCGGTTCCCGCTCGCCCCTGAGTACCGCCAGGTCGACCTCGACGCATTCGATGTCCCGGCCCTCGGCCAGCGTCCGGGCCTGCGGCTTGATCGACTGTGCGGCCAGAACCCCGCGGCAATCAGCCATCGACGGCTCCCGGTGAATTCTCTCCAGGTAGCGGGTGATCTGTTCGACCGCTTCGATAGTCCCCACGCGTTTGATCTCGACCGCGACCCAGCGGTCATCGGTGTCCTTGCACATCAGGTCGACCGGGCCGATGTCGGTTGCCCACTCCCGGCGGACCAGCCGGAGGCCCTCGCCACACCAGGTTGGCTGGTCGGCAAGAAGCTCCTGAAGGTGGGCCTCCACCCCGTCACGCTCGAGGGCCGCAGCCTCTCCCATGTCATGGGTGACGTCGGAGAGCACCTCGGTAATCCGGATCTCGACCCGGTCCTCGGTCGCACCCGCACGTTTCGTGACCACGATCATCGCGGGCTCGTCGTCCGCTTCCGGAACCTCATCGATGGTGGTCGGCGGCGTCATCC
Source organism: Solirubrobacterales bacterium (assembly GCA_020438355.1). Classification (GTDB taxonomy): domain Bacteria; phylum Actinomycetota; class Thermoleophilia; order Solirubrobacterales; family 70-9; genus 67-14. Next base: position 121,732 of record JAGQUT010000002.1, read on the forward strand.
AGTTCTGCGGCTTGTATCCCCCGGTGTCGGCGTGGATCATCACAGAGCCGTCCGACTTGATCATCACCAGCCGCAGGGCTTCCGGCAGGTAGGTGTCCAGGCGCCCTGTGTAGCGGGCCTCGCATCGGGCAACGATCAAGCGCATCCGCGAAAGCCTAGCCAGACGGCAGGCGCCAGTCGATTGGCTCCGCGCCCTGGTCGGCGAGCAACTGGTTGGCCCGGCTGAAGGGCCGGGACCCGAAGAAGCCGTTGTGTGCGGCCATCGGGCTGGGATGAGCCGACTCGATGCAAGGGACGGGCCCGAGCATCGGCTTGAGATTGCGGGCGTTGCGTCCCCAGAGGATCGCGACCATCGGACCCCCTCGCTCGGCGAGGACGGTGATGGCCCGTTCCGTGACCGCTTCCCACCCCTTGCCCTGGTGAGCGTTCGGCCTTCCAGGCTGTACCGAAAGTGAACGGTTCAGCAGCAGAACGCCCCGATCGAACCAGGGCGAGAGGTCTCCGTTCGCGGGCGTCGGATAGCCCAGGTCGTCGGAGTACTCCCTGAAGATGTTGACGAGGCTCGGTGGCAGAGGCCTCACGTCTGGCGCTACCGAAAAGCAGAGACCGACCGCGTGGCCCGGCGTCGGATAGGGATCCTGCCCGACGATCAGGACCCGGACTCTCTCGAGAGGCAACGTGAAAGCCCGAAGGATGTTCTCACCGCTTGGCAGGTACCCCCTGCCCGAAGCTGCTTCCGCTCGAAGAAACTCCCCCATCTCCGAAATCTGCCCGGAAACCGGCTCAAGCGCCTCCGCCCATCCCGGATCGATTATCTCCTCGAGAGGTCGCGCAGGCACGGCCAAAGCATACGAGTCTCCAACGCCGGATCAACGAGGGCGGAAGCGACATGCCCGGCTATCCGACGAACCTGATCGGCTCGACACCCGGTGGCGGCTCCCGACGCGAATAGTCGAAAACGAGATCCTGGTTCTTCAGCACTTCGTCGCCAACCTTCGGTGTCTGACCGGGCCCGTAGTGCCTGCCATCGAGAGGCCAGTCGTACCCTTCGAGCTCGTCGGTGCCCACCCCGAGTATCTCGCCGGTCTTCTCGCGGTGCTCGAGGATCGCATCGAGGCCGTATCGCTGCACCGGGCAGACCTTCATGCAGACCGCGCAACCGCTGGCCTGTGCCACGACGGGCAGACAGCGGGCCGTGTTCAGCTTCGACTTCATGACGCCCCGGTAAGGCTTGCGAGTCTGGGGGATCGCCCCGACCGGACAGTTACGAACGCATGCCTTGCATTCGTCGCAAATCTTGTGAAGTCCGTAATCGACAGGTTGATCGTGAACCAGCGGCGCGTCAGTGGTCAACATGAGGATCCGGCAACGTGAACCTGCCTCGGGAGTGAGCATCTGACCGTTTATGCCCAGCTGGCCCAGGCCTGCCGCGACCCCATAGTGGATCGCAATCGCATCCCCCGGGAACCCCTGAGGTGCCGCATCGAATCCCAGCCGCTTCAGGAACTCGGTGAGCGCGGCCGTCCTCGTCATTCCTTCCGCGTAGCCGTACATCGCCGCCATCTCTGCTTCGTCGCTGGGGATCATCTGGGTCAGCTCCCAGTCCTGTTCCACCAGGCATACGACGACGTTGGGCAATTGCTCGGCGTCTGATTCGGGAAAGGTGTACTTCGGATCGTTGGGAGCGATGCCGATACGGCTTAGCCCGATCCGTACCGCTTCTTTCCTCAGGAGTTCCGTGAGTTCCTCAGGGCTGTAGGTCGCCCTTCCGGGCCGGGGTCGCGACCTGGTTGCCTGCCGGATCTGGTGGATCGCGCCGGCAAGTTTCGAGAAGGTTGGCTTGAGGAAGCCGCGACCGTGTTCGACGATGAACTCGCTCGCTTCCGGATGCACGCTGAAGAACTCGTGGAGGGGTTCCTCCCGGGCAACCCTCTCCTCTTCTTCCCGGTCCCGGGGTTCGCCCGGACAGGTCAGAAGCTCCTCGGGTACTTCCCGGCTGAAGGGCTTCCAGGGTGGGGGAACTTCCGGTGCCCCGCTGCGGTCCGGCGTGAATCGAAGAAGGGTCAGCACCCTCACCAGATACCTGCGGCGTACTCGGCGGATCAGGTCTGTTCGCGACAAGTTGATTGACACCCGGTCCTTTCGTTGAGGGCTCAGGGTCCGACAGAGGAGGTATACAGGCGTACCTCGCGTTTGTCGATCCCGGCGAGAACGGGGGTAAGCCGGATCCAGCTTCAGTGGGTGCCGGACGAGGTTCACAGTGAGTGATCATCCCGGCTCCGAGACCCGGGTATCTTGCCCACTTATCAGCACCGGTCCGCCCAGTCCCCAGTCGGTCGAAAGCCCCGTCGAGCCGTCGGGACACCTGGCGCTGGGCAGGATCCTTCGCGGTTGGGGACGGATTGGCTGCCTCGGATTTGGTGGCCCTCCAGCCCACATCGCGATGCTGCGGGAAATGTGTGTGGTCAGGGAACGCTGGATCGATGAACGCGAATTCGAGCACGCGATCTCGGTCACCAACCTCCTGCCCGGACCGGCCTCCACCCAGCTCGCGATCTATTGCGCCTGGCGGCTGAGGGGTCTGGCCGGCGCCATGGTCGGCGGTCTCGCCTTCATCCTTCCGGGACTGATCCTGATCATCGCCCTGGCCGCGCTATTCCTCGGCTCGCCTCCGGACTGGGTGATCGGCCTGGGCGCCGGCGCGGGCGCCGTCGTGCCAGCGGTGGCGGTACAGGCGGCGCTGGGACTGATCCCGGCGAGCTGGAAGCGGGCCGAAGGCAGGGCTAAATGGCGCTGGTTTGGCTACGTAACGGCGGGGATCGTTTCCACCGTCCTTCTGGGTGCCTGGCTCGTACTTGTTCTCCTCGCCTGCGGCTTCATCGAAATGGCTTCCCAGAAGAAGCTCCCCGGCTGGCTCAAGCCGGGCGACCGTAATGGTGCCTCGGCTCTTTCTCCGTGGCCCTTGCTTCTGGCCGCGGCAGGCACTGGTGGGCTCGCGGCACTCTGCTGGACCGCCTTCAAGGTCGGCGCCCTCTCCTACGGCGGAGGCTTCGTGATCATTCCGATGATGGAGGCCGATGCCGTGGACCGTTACCACTGGCTCACGGCCGGGGAGTTCCTGAACGCCGTGGCGCTGGGTCAGGCAACGCCGGGGCCTGTCGTCCAGACAGTGGCCGTCGTCGGTTACGGAGCCGACGGACTCACAGGCGCGATCATCGCGGCCGTCGTAGCCTTCGCCCCCTCCTTCTGGTTCATCGCCCTGGGGGCCGACCGCTTCGAGAAGCTCAGGACCAATCCGTCTCCTCTCGCCTTTCTCGAAGGTGCCGGACCGGCAGCCATCGGGGCCATCCTGGGTGCCGCCATACCTCTGACCATGGCTCTTTCCGAGACCTGGCAGTTTTTCGTGCTCGCGGCGGGGGCCATCGCCCTGCTGCTCTGGCACCGCTCCGTGATTCTGGTCATCGTCGGCGGTGCCGTGGCCGGTACCGCCGCGGTGCTGCTTGGCGCTACCCTGCCCGCCTAGCCCTCCGAGGAATCCTTTGGCGGGTGGCCTCTGAGCGAGCCGGCGTGAGCCTTGACGGAAGGATCGCGCTTCGACTTGATCAGGCTGGCGATGGTCGTGATCGTCAGGACTACGCCGATCACCGCCAGCGAGAAGGTGGTCGAGATCTCCGGCACCGCATCGTTCTGCAGGTGACCCCAGTGGAGCCCCAGCTTGAGACCGATGAAGGCGAGCACGATCGCCAGCCCTGTCGAGAGGTAGACCAGCCTGTCGAGCAGTCCGGTGACCAGGAAGAAGAGTGCCCGCAGCCCGAGGAGGGCGAAGGCGTTGGCCGCGAAGACGATGAAGACCTCGTCGGTTATTCCGAAGATCGCGGGTATCGAGTCGAGCGCGAAGAGGATGTCGACGCTGCCGATCGCCAGCAGCACCAGGAAAAGCGGCGTGAAGAAGCGCTTGCCGTCGATCCTGGTCGTCAGCTTGCCCTCGTGGTATTCGTCGGTGACCGGCAGGTGTTTGCGGGCCACGCTCACCACCACGTTGTCCTCGACTGACGGGTCTTCCTCACGATGGCGGAAGAGCTGAATCGCCGTGAAGATCAGCAGAAGGCCGAAGAGAAGGAACATGATCGAGAAGGTCTCGAGCAGGGTCGCGCCCAGCATGATGAACACGACCCGGAGCAGCAACGCGGCAAAGATGCCGATCAGGAGCACCTTTTGCTGGTGCTCCTGGGGCACCGCGAAGGTGGTCATGATCACCACGAAGACAAAGAGGTTGTCGACCGAGAGGCTCTTCTCCAGGATGTAGCCGGCGAAGTACTCGCCGCCGAACTCCCAGCCAGCGATCGTTCCGAAGACGATGCCAAAGGCCACCGCAATCGCGATGTAGAAGGTCGATGCCAGCGCCGCCTCACGAAATCCGACCGCATGAGGCCGGGCAACCGCATAGCCCAGATCGATCGCAAACAGGGCGAGAACTACGCCGCAGGTGACAAGCCAGGCAGTGGTGGTGACATCAAGCATGCCCGGAACTCTCTCAGGTTCCGGCTGAAGACTCCCGGCCGCTCTCGCACCGTCACCACCCGGAGGAAGAGGGGTGAGCGACGGGGATCGAACCCGCGACCGCCTGGACCACAACCAGGAGCTCTACCAACTGAGCTACGCCCACCGCGCGACGAGGAAATCTACCGGTCGTAGGTTGTGTACGCTGCGCCGGTGTTAGAGCAGTTGAATAAGGGGGAAGCGCAGTGACAGTGCGTCGCGAGATGCGTGGCTTCGCGATCGGATCGTTGCTCTTTGCGCTCGGTGCCGCGCCCGGCTACCTCGGACTGGTCGGGATTACTGCCGACAACCTCACCTACTTCCTTGGCTCGATCTTTTTCACGATCGCTGGCTTCACCCAGCTTCGCCTGACCGGACGCTGGCAGAAAGGTGGCTGGTCGTCGAAGGACGCATGGGACGACTGGTGGGCCGCCGCGATCCAGTTCATCGGGACCCTTGCCTTCAACGTCTCAACCCTGGCCGCGCTCCTCAGCGTGGCCGACCCCGGCACCTTCAGCTCGAACGGATGGCGTCCCGATTTCGTCGGCTCGATCTGCTTCATGGTCGCCTCCGTTCTGGCGGTCAAGGCCACCACCCACCGTGAGTCACTCTGGGATCCCGAAGCCAGGAACTGGTGGAACACCTGGCTGAACATGGCGGGTTCCGTGGCCTTCATGATCTCTGCCATTTTCGCCTGGGTGGATCCGTCAACCGGTCAGTCCCTGAACACTGACTGGGTCAACCTGGGCACCTTCGTCGGTGCCATCTGCTTCTTCGCGGGAGCCCTGCTTCTTAAGCCCGAGGCGGACAAGGAAGCCAACCCGTCGCTGAACGGCAACGGACCCCACCCAGACGACGAGTAGCGGCCGCTCAGGGTTCGATCGGCGCGGGTGCACGGCTGGACCAGAGTGCGCCGGCTGACGCTGCCACCACGAGGGCGATGGCAAGGATCTGGGCTGCGGCCAGACCCTGGGAAAGCAGCAGGAAGCCGACCGAGGCGGCGATCGCCGGTTCCAGGCTCATCATCACCCCGAACACATTCGAGGGGAGTCTTCTCATCGCTTCGATCTCCAGCGACAACGGCAGCGTGGTACTCAGCACCGCGACGGCCGCACCCACCAGAAGGACCGACGGATCAAGGAGCTGTGAGCCGCCCGCCGCGACTCCGCCCGGCGCGCAGATGAAGGCCGCTACCACCATCGAGATCGCCAGTCCCTTGCCTCCCGACCACTCTTCCCCCACCCGCTTGCCGAGCAGGATGTAGGAGCCCCAGAAGAAGCCCGCGACCAGAGCCAGGACGATGCCCCAGGGGTCCAGACCGTCATGGCCTACTCCCCCGGAGAGCAGCAGGATGCCGATCGCAGCCAGACCTGCCCAGGCGAAATCCTGACGTCGGCGAGAGGTCAGTACCGCGACACCGAGCGGGCCGATGAACTCGAACGTGACCGCAGTGCCAAGCGGGATCCGGTCGATCGACTCGTAAAAGCAGATGTTCATGCCCGCCAAGGCGACTCCGAAGAGAAGCGCCAGCTTCAAGCGGGGACGGTCCATCCGGAAGCTCGGTCGCCAGATGATCACCAGCAGGAACGCCGAAACCAGGACCCTCAGAAACACGGCTCCGGCGGCGCCGATCTCGTCGAAAAGGTCCGTCGCAAGCGCAGCACCGACCTGAATCGAGAGGATCGCACCAAGCACCATCGCCACAGCCGGCGAGGAATTGGATCCGTGCCTCGCCGGATCTTTCGGGCTCTCTGGGCGCTCCGCGGACATCAGAGCAGTGAATCACCGTCGTGAGCGCCACGCGTGGCGAGCCTCGAAAAGTCGGAGTCCCTCGGCGATAATCAGCCCATGACCGAACAGCTTCCTGCCCGGGACGGGTATCCGCACTTCCTGACGATCCCAACCCGCTGGAAGGACAACGACATCTACGGACACGTCAACAACGTCGAGTACTACTCGTACTTCGACACGGTCATCAACCAGTACCTGATCATCAGGGGCGGCCTCGACATCCACACCGGCGACACGATCGGGGTCTGCGCTGAATCGCATTGCCGTTTTCTGGCAGCGATCGCGTTCCCCGACACGGTCGAAGCTGGACTTCGGGTAGGCCACCTCGGCAATTCGTCCGTGAAGTACGAAATCGGGCTCTTCAACACTGAAGGCGAAGCCCTTGCCGAGGGATGGTTCGTTCACGTTTTCGTGGACCGGGACCAGCGACGCCCCACCCTGATGCCCGAGACCCTGCGCAAGGCCCTCACCGAACTCGAGGTTAGTCAATGAAGACCACGGCGACGGTACTCCGCGAAATGGGGACACCCGGCCCGTTTGCGGAAACCGAACCTCTCGAGCAGATCCAGCTCGACCTCGAGGCACCAGGACAGAACGAACTGCTGATCCGGATCCGGGCTGCCGGACTCTGCCACTCGGACCTGTCGGTCATCACCGGTCAGCGGCCCCGGGTCATGCCGATGGCGCTCGGCCATGAGGCGGCAGGAGAGGTTCTTGAGGCAGGCCCGGGTGACCACGGATTCGTCGCGGGCGATCACGTCGTTCTGGCATTCGTACCCGCCTGCGGTGCCTGCCGTTTCTGCGCGGCCGAGAGGCCCGCGCTCTGCGAGCCGGGCGGTCAGGCCAACGTCGAAGGCACGCTACTCGGTGGTCACATCAGGCTCTTCGAGGAGGGCGGCACCGAGGTTCATCATCACCTCGGGGTCTCCGCCCTCTCCGATCACGCGGTGGTCTCGGCCTGTTCAGCGGTGAAGATTCCCGACGATCTGCCTTTCGACATCGCAGCTCTTTTCGGCTGCGCGGTACTAACCGGCGCCGGAGCCGTGCTCAACACCGGTGCCGACGCCCTGCCGGCGAACTCGATCGCCGTCTTCGGCCTTGGCGGGGTAGGGCTTGCCGCCCTGATTGCTGCGAAGTCACAGGACCCCGAGACCCTGGTCGCGGTCGACACGGTCGAGTCCAAGCTTGAACTGGCGCGGGACCTGGGGGCTGACCTTGTCATCCATGCCGGACCCGATGCGGTGGAAAGCATCAGGGAAGCGACCGGCGGAGTCGACCTTGCTGTCGAGACGGTCGGCAACGAGAACGTCCTGGCCGAGGCATACGCGGCTACCGGCCGCGGCGGCACGACCGTAACTGCCGGCCTCCCCCATCCCAGCCGCAAGCTGGAGATACCGGCAATATCGCTGGTCGCTGAGGAGAGGTCGCTCAAGGGTTCCTACCTTGGATCCTGTGTACCCCGTCGTGACATACCCCAGTTCATTCACATGTACAGGGAAGGCCAGCTGCCAGTAGAGAAACTTCTGAGCCACCGACTGAGCCCCGCAGAGATTAACGAAGGATTCGACCGGCTGGCCCGGGGTGAAGCTGTGCGTCAGGTAGTGATCTTCGACTGAAAACAAAAAGGGCCCGCCGGAGCGGGCCCTTGAAGTTTCATTCGGAGTGATCAGGCGGCCGTGTACTTCTTGTCGGCGCTCTTCTTGACCTTTCCGGATGCAACAGCCTTCTTGGCGAGCCCGTTTGCGGCGCTGTTCTGGACCCCGATGCCGCGGGCGATGTCGGCAAGCTTCGAACCGGGATTGTCCTTGACGTAAGAAACGAACTGGGCTTCCCGCTCGCCCCGCTTTGCGCGCTTGGCTCCGGTACCGGCGGTCTTCTCTGAACCGAGAGCCTTCTGGATCCGGGCCTGGGCGTCCTTGATCGCTTTCTCGGCTTCCTTTGCTTCCTTGCGCGCCTGGGCCTTCTTCTCCTTGTACTCGGACTTGACCCTTGTAGTGGCTTCCTTGGTGGCTTCCTTCACGGCGTCGCGAATGGCACGACTTTCCTCAACTGAAAGCTCACGGAGTTTCGAGGCCGAAGTTTCAAGTTGCTGGATTGCGTCTTCAATGCTTGACATGTTGTCTCCTGCTGGATGCGTTTGTCATGTGTTGCCAGACAACCTCATGCCTCCGGCCTTAATTGACTATATCCACATTGGATATTCCTTAACTAATTACCTAAGTCAATGTTGATTCTTGTTCAATATTCTGAACTTGCCCTGAGTTCACAAACCGGTCAGGACAGGGCGTAACGAAGGTGTCGCGTTGCTACCGTGACTCGTCCCCGCCCATGAACTCTCCCAACCTCCCTCTCTCTTCCCGGCCGATCGAACCCGGCCGGGCCTTCTGGGCCATGGCCGCCATCGCGGTCACCTTCCCGGCGATATCCGCGGTGCCTTCACCCCTCTACTCGCTCTACCAGGACATGTGGGGATTTTCAGACGCCGTCCTCACCGAGGTTTTTGCGATCTACGTGGTGGCCCTGCTGTTCTCGTTGCTCGTCTTCGGAGGCCTTTCCGACCACGTGGGCCGTCGGCCGGTCCTGCTCGGAGCCATCGCAATGGAGGCTCTTTCAATGATTCTCTTCCTGCTGTCGGGCGGGGTGGAAATGCTCGCCTTTGCGAGAGTCATTCAAGGGCTAGCGACCGGCGCGGCGCTGGCAACCCTCAGTGCCGTGATCGTGGACCTGCAGCCCCTCGATGCTCCAAAGCGAAGCGGTGTCGTCAACGGCGTCGCGCCTCTGGCCGGACTGGCCCTGGGGGCGCTCGGCTGCGGGGTGCTGGTTCAGTTCGCCCCCTGGCCCACCTCGCTTATCTTCATCATCCTGCTGGTCGCCCTCGCCTTTTCAGCGCTGGCCGTGTGGAAGGCTCCGGAAACGTCGGCTCTCCGCCCCGGGGCCCGAAACTCGCTGAAGCCGAAGGTCGGCCTCCCCGCTCACCTGCGGGCGGACTTCATTTCGCTCCTGCCGATCATCGTTGCCGGATGGGCCCTTGCCGGCCTGTACCTGTCCCTCGGACCCTCAATCGCCGCGTCTTTCATCGACCGTGACCCCTACCTGACCGGAGCCATCGTGGTGACCGCTCTTTGCGGGACCGGTGCGCTGACGGTCTACCTATTGCGGGAACGTGAGCCTCGCTCTGTGATCAGACTCGCGGCCGCGTGGCTTTCGGTCGGCATCGCGATCAACCTCGTGGGGATGCAGCTTGATTTTGGTCCCCTCGCCCTCACGGGCACGGTTGTGTCCGGGATCGGTTTCGGTGCCGCGGCTCTCGGCTCTTTCGGCGTTCTGGTTGACCTGCCGCGCCCGGAGGAGCGGGGAGAGCTGTTTGCCTTTGCTTACGTCGTCAGCTATATCGCCTTCAGTGTCCCCGCGGTGATCGGCGGATTCGCGTCGGATCAATTCGGCCTGGACGCCACCGCGATGGTTTACGGGGCGGTGATCCTCGTCATGACGGTGATCGCGTTCTTCGCGGCAGGCGGAAAGCACCCCCGGCAGGATTCGAACCTGCGACATCCTGCTTAGAAGGCAGGCGCTCTATCCAGCTGAGCTACGGGGGCGAGAAACTTCAGGTTAGTGAGGAAGTCGCCGGAAATTCCTGACGCCACTACTGTGACTCGGCTTCGGCGGCAGCCTCTTCTGCCGCAGCTTCGGCCTCGGCTTCCGCTTCAGCTTCGGCCTTCTCGCGAAGTGCTTCCTTCCGGACTTCGTAGATCTCGCTCCGGTCAAGCTTCTCGCAGCGGTCCGGATCGAGCTTGCCATTGACCTTGTACACGTAATCCGGTTGCGGGGTGATGTCTTCCTCGGCAACCACCAGATCGACCGCCGGGTCCCCGTCAATCCAGGCCCGTACCGGATACCAGTAGTCGGCATCGGGCGAGTCCTGTGTGTATTCGCTGGTGATGATGTAGTCGTAATCACCCTCGTTGATCTTTTCGACGAATTCGCGACAGTTATCGATCAGACGATAGGTACCGTTCGGTCCCTCCTGGCCGATGTACTGGACATGGTTGGAGCGGTCGATCCCGTAGAAGCCGTACTGGCCGAAGAACATCTGCCCCGAGCCGGCCAATGCGATGCGTTTGTCCCTCATGTCCCGGGTGAACTCGAAGGCCTCCTGCGGACCGCCCTCCTGCAGGAAGAGCGTTGTTCGGGTGTAGTGCTTCTCGGCGTAGCCGACCTCTTCTCCCCTGCCCCAGATGGCCGCCACCAGGGCGATCGCCGCGACGCAGCCGATGATCACTCCCCGAGGAACCTTCGTGTTGTCGTTCAGCCAGCTGAGTCCGACCGGGGCCCAGACAATCGCCAGGGTCAGGAAGATTGCTCCCGGCAGGAAGCTCGGATACCACTTGGGTGATGTGAGAACGGTGATCGCGTAGACCACGGTCAGGAAGATCAGGACCTTTTTCGCCCTTTGCTCCGGCTCCCTCAACTGTCTGATCAGGGGCAGCAGCACGGCGGCGAGCAGCAGACCGGGCAGCAGGTAGCGCGTGTTGGTGAAGAAGCCGCGGGGCTGGAATTCCTGGCCAGCTGCTGTGAGCGGCGTGAACACGTAGACGACCGCGGTGATCAGGGCGGCTGCAGCGATCACCCTGACGATCTTGTTTCGGGACTTGATGACCAGCCAGAGGGCGGCCGCCGCGAGCATGATCAGGATCAGCGGGAACAGGATCCCGAACGCATCGTCAAGCCGCGGGAAAAACCACCATCGGTAGATGCTCGGTTCCGTTATGTAGTGGGCGACAGAGAACCGTGGCCGCGGATCGAGCGGCATCTGGTCGGGCTGGGGAAGCTTGAGCGGACCCCAGCCGATCGCCGGCACCGGGTTGCCACCGGTGTAGAACATCGCCCTCACGTACCAGTAGCCGCCGACGATCAGCATCGGAATACCGAGGCAAAGCGTCGTGGTCAGTGCCCGCGCCCGGCCGCTGATAAGGATCATTCCGATCAGAATCACACCGACCGGAGCGAGCATCGAGACCTTCATCGAGATCGCGAGTCCGGCGGCAATGCCGGCGAGGATCAGCGGGCCCTTGTCGAGCAGGGGTGCGTTCGGGTCGGGCTTCTCATCGACCGCGCCTGACTTCGGTGCGTGGCGCTGGTGGCCGTTGATCAGGAAGGCGACGAAGGCGATCAGGAAGGCGAAGGCGACGATGTCGTTACGGCCTTCGCCGGGCTGGGTCTCGATCATCACCCCGGCCGAGAGGAGAATCGCGCCGCCGACGAGAGTGGCCGGACCGACTCCGTAGGGGCGGCCGACGCACCAGCAGGCAAGGAGCGCCACGCCAAGCGGGAGCATGTTGAAGACAGGTGAGAGCCAGTCGCTCTCCATCAGGCCCATCAGGGCACCGTGCATGAGCTCGGAGTTCTGCGGGTAGAACCAGACCGCGAGCCTCAGGGCGTCCGTGAAATGAAGAGGAATGGTTGAGGCGTCCTGGATGAACCTGGCCGAGGCAGGCATGTGGTACCAGGTGGTGTCGCCACCGAACATGCCTTGATCCAGGCTGAGCTGGGTCGGGAAGGCCCACTCGGCCACGCACCAGGACGCGACCGCGACACCGACCAGGAATGCCCAGGTCGGCACTGCGGGAGCGGCAATCTGTTCGACGTTACGGGGTGCGTACCGGTAGGCCAGACCGGCCCCGATCAGGGGGACGACGATGCAGGCTGCCGTAATCCAGACTTCCTTGAGCAGGCCGACCGAGCCGACTAGCTCCAGGGAGATCGTGACCAGAGCGAAGGCGATCGTCAGCTCGGAGAGTCGGGCCAGCGCACCCGAGAATTCGGGCACGATCCAACGCCGAAGCCACCAGGATCCGTACCAGGTGGCACCGCAGATAGCGGCGATCTGGAGAACTCCGGCGATGTATGAGGCAAGGGACGGGGTCAAAGCCGTCCTGTAGACAGGGTTGGCACCGCGGGAATCCTAATTTATGACCGTGCGGGAAGACCGGCTCCCGCCGATCGGAACGAGAATCCCCGGATGTTGCCGGGTCGATCAGGCTTGGTCAGGCCGGTCCGCCGGCCAGCGGAACCTGGCAGGCAACACCGGTCCCGGCGAGGCCGCAATAGCCGTTGGGGACCTTGTCGAGGTACTGCTGATGCGGTCCTTCGGCGTAATAGAAGGGACCGGCTGGCTCGATCTCGGTCGTGATCTCCCCCAGCCCTCTTTCACTCAGCGCCCGCTGGTAGGTGTCGCGTGCCATCTCTGCGACTTCCTTCTGGCGTTCACCTACCGTGAAGATGGCCGAGCGGTACTGGGTGCCTACATCGTTGCCCTGGCGCATCCCCTGGGTCGGGTCATGCTCGGTGAAGAAGACTTCCAGCAGCTTCTCGTAGGGAACCTTTTCAGGATCGAAGGCCACGAGGACCGCTTCGGCGTGACCTGTCTTGCCGGAGCAGACCTCTTCGTAGGTCGGAAACGGGGTGAAGCCGTTCTGGTAGCCGACCGCAGTGGTGTAGACGCCATCGAGATTCCAGAAGAGCCGCTCCGCCCCCCAGAAACATCCGAGTGCGAAGTAGGCAACTTCGATCCCCTCCGGGAAGGGCTCCTGGATCGGTGACCCCAGAACGGTGTGTCTTTCCGGGATCGGGAAGTCGTAATCAGATCGTCCGGGAAGCGCGTCTTCCGGAGCCGGCATCGTTGTCTTGTCGCGACCGAAGAACATGTACCGATGGTACTCCGGACGACTCGCGGGCCTCGCGGATCAGGTCCCGGGGGCAGGCACCTGACTGGACATCTGAAGGTAGCCGGCTGCGCTGGGATGGATCCCGGTGTCACCGCTGATGATCCAAGGTGGGCCGATTGCCGGACCGGCGCAGAAGGAGAGCGGATGATCGATCTCGAGTTCGTCCTGGGTCAGGGTCGACTGGACACTCGGCCCGTCAACCTCGTAGCCGAGGAAAGAGCAACTGAAGTCAGATGGGTAGAGGGGCTCCATGTCGATGCCGACGTCAAAGCGCGGCGGCGAAATCACCGTGATGCGATCGGCTGAAACCTGGGCCGCCTCGTCGCTGATGATCTCGTTGAGCAGTTCGGTCATCGCCTCGAGCTGGGCGGAGCTGTAGGCGAGCGCCGTCGAGGGGATGGCCAGGTGGTACTGCATGACGACCAGCTTCGAGGTCGTGTTGTTGACGAGAGTCGTGTAGAGGTCGTTCAGGTTCTGATCCAGGTTGACGGCCTCGAATGCCTCCAGCACGCAATCCCGGAAGTCCCCGAAAAGGTCCGACTCGAGTGCGCATCCCATGTTGTCGATTCCGAAAAGGACATCCGAGAGCAGCGGGTTGGCTCCCATCGTCATCAGGATGTAATCCGGGTTCAGTTGCTCGATCGTCTGCCTCGTCGAATCGAACTGGCCTCCGGGCAGCCAGTCGGTTGGCGCGGAACCGGTCACCGCGTAGTTGCGGTAGTTCGTGATCCCGTAGTCATTGGCCCATTGGGCCGCCCAGGAGATGTTTCGCGAAAGCCCGTAGTCCTGCAGGTAGTTGGGTTTGGATCCGACCGAACTGTTCCGGTTGGTGGAGTTCGATGAGCAGGCATCGTTGAAAACGGTCGCTCCGGGCCGGCAGTTGATCAACTGGGAGAGGCTCATCTGCTTTCCGGTGGACCCGAAGTAGCCGAAGCCCGCGGTGACCGAGTCACCCATCGCGGCCACCGAGACAGTTGAGGGCGCCACCTGTCCGACCCGGAAGTGAACCGGCTGGGTCGTGACAAGCCTGCCCTTGAAGTAGCCGTTCAAAAGCATCCGGTCCGCACCGCTGGCTCCTTCCCGGGGGCGGTAGCCGAAGGTCGAGGAGTTGACGGCCTGCTGGCTTCCACCGGGGGGCGGCTCGCCAACCCGCCAGGCGATGGTGTCTCCACATACCGGCGCCGCAAACTTGCGGTAGCCCTTCGCCGGTTGACGGATGATGATCCTGGGCAACGTCTCGCAGGTCCCGCGGCTCGCACGCCGGAGGCTCTTCTGGATCCGTTTCAGTTTCTCCCTGCGCTCGGTACCGGGCAGCTTGTAGTTCAGGTTCAGAACGACTCTCTTGCGACTATCGTCTCTCGCAAACGGAAGAGCGATTCGGCGCGGCACGTGTACCCCGAGCACGTAGGTAAACCTTTTCCGCTGGTCGGCCAGACGGAGATCGCCGGAATGCGGATAGGTCCAGAAGTTGGTCGACCATCCCTGGCTGGGGCGCGAAATCCTGACCTTGCCGTTCACCCTGTGGCCCGCCACTTCGAGCGGCAGACTCATCGGGATGAGCAGTCTCCATCTGCCGTCACTCCCGGCCAGCTCGACCGGAGCGCTCAGCCTCGGCTTCGCCGACGCGTTCTGTGCGAACAAGAAGCCCGCCAGCATGAGTAGCGACACCAGTCCGATGACGACCGCCGCGGTGAAGCCCTGTCTCTCTCCTGACGCCCGCATTGCACAAACACTAACCCGCGATCGAGCGGGTAAGAGCGGCGACAGGAATAGACTTCCGGACGTGAGCGTCAGGATCATCGAAAACGGAGAGATCGGCATCAGCTGGCTGCGAGAAGACGAGCCGATGGCCCGCACCTCCCACGCCCTGACCGACGGCAAGAAGGTCTGGTTCGTCGACCCGGTCGATGAAGAGACAGCGATCGAACGGGCTCTTTCACTCGGCGAGCCCGCCGTCGTCTTTCAGCTCCTCGACCGCCACAACCGGGACTGTCAGGAAGTCGCGGACCGGCTCGGTATCGACCTTGTGGCCCTGCCGCTCGAGTTGCGGGGTACGCCGTTTGAGGCGATCGAGGTGGTCGACAACCGCATCTGGAAGGAGCGGGGCCTCTGGTGGAAGAAGACGAGGACCCTTGTCGTCGCCGAGGCGATCGGGGCCAGCAAGATGTTCAACCCCTCACCAGCAGGAGCCGGCGTTCACATCGGATTGCGCGCCACCCCACCTCGCAGCCAGCTTGGCACCTACAACCCGCAGCACCTGCTGATGGGCCACGGCGCCCCGATCAACGGTGACCAGGCGACCGTAGCCCTTCACGAAGCGATGGACCGTGCCCGCCGGGATTTGCCCGGCGCGGTGCTGAAGATGCCCTTCGCCTTCCGCTAGCCCTGCTTGATGTAGGTGACCTTTTCGGGTTCGAGGGTGAACTTGACCCGGATCTCGTCGGGACCCTTCCAGGGGTAGACGTCCTCGTCGATGTACTTTTTGGCGAGCATGTTGATGTCTTCGTCGGCCCCGTCGTGGGTGTCTTCTACGAGCCGCGCCCGGATCGAGGTCCACTCGTAGGGATTGCCGTCGGCCATCATGGTGATCGTCGCCTTGCCGGCCTTGCGGAGGTTGGCGGGCCAGGCGCGACCTTCGGCGCTGTTCAGGGTCACGTTGCCGTTGTCGTCGACATGTGCCCAGACGACAACGGCCTGCACCGAACCGTCCTCGGTCGGAATCGAAACGACTGCGTAGTTCTTTCCGTCTCTCACGATCTCGAGCGATCGGCCTTCGAGTTCTGCCATCTTGAATCTCCTTGACTGGTCGGTGTCAAACCGAATCTACCGGCCCGGATCCCCCGGTTCCATTATCCGCTGAAGCTCTCAACTCCAGGGTGGCCAGGATCACCATTGCCCCTGCTATGGCAGCCGCCGTTGCAGACGGACTTGTCTCGTTGGCGATTATCGAGATCGCAACCAGGACCAGGCCCGCAATCAACCGTGCCGATACCGCGGAGCGGGCGTTCGACGAGAACAATCCGATCAGCGCAAGAGCGAACATCGCCAGCGCCATCCCGGCTGGCATGACTACAAGGCTCAGATTTACGGCCTCGCTGGATCCGCCTCCTGCGGCAAGTGCTGACGCCACTCCCCCACCTGCCTTCTCGATCGCAATCTGGGTGCCGACACCGAAAGCAGCAATGCCTGACCACACCAGCAGATGGCCATAGCCCCAGATGAACCCTGACCGGCGTGAGCGTCCAAGACCACCTGGTCCGACTCTCTCGAAGTAGATCCACCAAAACGAACCGGCGGCCATGAACGCGAAGGTCGCGGTCACGGCGGCCTCCAGATCAAGATCGACCTGGGCGGTACCGATCACAACCGCAAGGATCGACTCCCCCAGGACGATGATCGTGAACAGCCCGTACCTCTCGACGATGTGCTCAGGGTGATACGCCGGCCTCCCGATTGCCTTGACGGCGGCATATGGAGCCAGGATTTCCCCGGCCACGGCCAGGGCCCAGAGGAGGTACTGAAGGTCCGGTTCGACGAATGCTGAAACGCCCCACAGAACGATCGCCCAGCTGGTTCCGAGGATGTACCGGAAGCTGAACGGCTTTTCGGAAGCACTTGCATTCAGCCAGGCCCTTACCCACAGCACGAGGAGTGGAATGCGCAATCCTGCCGATGCGAGTGCGAACAACTCGCCGTGGCCGTCGGCGGCGTCGGTCACGCCGACAGCCAGCGCAAGGATCCCGAGCATCCCCGCCAGGGTCGCAATCCGCTCGACCGGATCGTCACGGTCGTAAGCGGTCGCCCTCCAGGTGTAAGCCATCCAGGCCCACCAGATTGGAATGAAAAGACCCAGCGCGATCGCCGCTCCCTTCCAGGTGGGGTCCGAGTGGAGGACGCTCGCCACCCGGGAGATTGCGACAACGAAACAGAGGTCGAAGAAGAGCTCGAGCGGTGTCGCAGCCCGGGCTCTTTCGACTCCTCCAAGTAGCGCTCCTTTGGTCATCTTCCAGTTGACTGACTAGCGGCCGAGTGCGTCGATGATCAGCCGTGCGGCAGCTGCGCCCGAGTACTGCTGCTGTCCGGTGACGAGGTTTCCGTCCCTGATGGCATGGGATTTGAACCGTGAGGCCACGATCATGTTCGTTCCCTCGATCGCTGCAGCCTCATCCTCGATGCGGAATGGCTGGATGACCTGTCCTACGTATTCGTCGGCAAAGTCCTCCTCGGTGTTTGCGAAGCCGGTCCAGGTTCGGCCCTCAACGAGCAGGGAGCCATCGGGTTTCGTTGCGCCAAGAAGTACGCAGGTCGCGTGACAGATCGCAGCCGCAACCTTTCCCGGCTGGTCGAAGCTGACAATCAACTCCTCGATCTGGCTGTTGTTTCGAAACGTGTACATCGGCGCCTGGCCACCGATCAGCATCACCGCGTCGAACTGATCCGGATCAAGGGAACCAAGTGCCGGAGTGTCTTCCACCAGTCCGGCGTGTTCGGGCGAGTTGATGAATCCGAGCGAAAGGATGTCGCTCGCCGAGTACCCGGAATCATCCCGTGGGTCGCTCCAACTGTCGGCCTGAAGGGCCCCGCCTTCAGGAGATGCAATCGTGACTTCGTAGCCTGCCTCGGTGAACTCCCACCACGGATGGACCAGCTCCGACCACCAGAAGCCGACTGGCCAGCCGGTGGTTTCAGAGACGGCCGGATTGGATGCCACCAGCAGTATGTTGCGGCGTCGCTCTGGCCGGATCACGTCGATATTCGCTGTCATGCTGACCTTTCGCTAGTTGGACTGCGAGCGTAGGGCGGCATTCGCGAAAACTGAAACAGGACTTTTCCGTGATTCACAAGCCAGGCTTGTGAAGCCTAGAATCCGGCATGTGGCTTCACTCCCCGACATACGCCAGCTCCGATACTTCGAGGCAGTCGCCAGACACAGTTCCTTCTCACGGGCAGCGGGGGAACTACACATTTCGCAACAGGCCCTGAGTGAGCAGATCAAGAAGCTGGAGAGTCTTCTTGGCGTCAGCCTCCTCGAGCGAACCACTCGGGAGGTGACCGTAACCGAGGCTGGAGCAGCACTCCTCGATGAAGTTCCAAAGGTCGTACTGGCGTTGGAGAGGGCAGTGACACTCACGGGCCTTGCGGCCCAGCGAGAGCGTCCGGTCTCCCTTGCTTACACGCTGACTACAGCGAACGAGATCATCCCCCGACTGCTCCGGGATTGCGAAAGGGTAGAACCCGAGATCGGGTTCGCCCCGCGGGAGATGTTTGCATCAGACATTCCGGAGGCTCTGCTCAGCATGAAGGTTGACCTGGCGGTAGTCCCCGGGGCATTTGAGCATCCTGACCTCGAGTCGCAAGTCATCGGGGAAGAGCCACTTGTGTTGGTGGTGTCCAAGGACCATCGTCTGGCGGGAGCGAACGGCACCCGAATCGGCGACCTCTCTGAAGAGACGTTTCAGATCTGGCCAAGAGAAATGTCACCGGGCTATTTCGATTCAGTCGTCGCGGCGTGCCAGAACGCCGGTTTCGAGCCGCGTCTCGACGAATCCGGCGGCGGCAGCCAGGTCTGGGCCCGAATCGCCGAGGGTGGAAACGTTGGCTTGATCGCTGCGACCCAGGCCAAAGCTCTAAGTAGCGCGCTTTCGGCAGTAGAAGTCTCTGGCGACGCGACGATGGTGATTTCTCTCCTTTCCAGGCGAAACGAGAATCTGCGCAGAGTCAAGGCCGCCCGGGACCTGATTGTCCGGTCAAAGGCGAAGGGCCGTTGAGGTCTGGAGGTCGCTGTCTCACACTGAAGCTATTGAGCAGGTCGAACCCGCTTGCTAACTTGCCTTCGGTGAGGCGAGCAGGGGTGCCAATGGGAAGTGCAAGGCTGATCAAGGGGCTGGCGGTCAATCGTGGCCGGCCCGACCTTGCTTCGCTCGAGGCCGAAACCGACCCCGACCGCTTCGTCTGGAAGGTCCTCCCCCATGCGGCCCGCAGTTTCGCCGCCAGCATCGTGGTGCTGCCGGAGGATCAGGCCCGGGCTGCCGCGGTTGCCTACCTCTACTGCCGCATGCTCGATACCTACGAAGACCTGCTTCCGGATACCGCCAGTTCGATCGAGGCGATGACCGCCTTCGCCGAAAGGTTCCGAAGCCATCTGCCTCTGCCCTCCGCCCCGGAACTCCCGGACGCGGTGGCTGGAAATGACCGTGATCGGGTCTACCTGCTGCTGATCAGGCGCTGCGATCTGGTCGACGAAGTCTTCGCGTCGCTCTCCCCGGAAGCGCGCGTACAGATTGCCGACCTGGTTGAGGACATGGCCAGCGGGATGATCTGGTCGCGGGATGCCTTCGCCCGCCAGGGCGGGGTCCTGGTTGACGAGGATCAGCTGGCTTCCTACTGCCGGAACGTGATCGGCTTCCCTGCCCTGTTCACCCTCGCCCAGGTTTCGGACCTGGAGTTGCCGGAGCCCGCCCGCGAGGACGCGCTGCTGGTCAGCGAGATGATCCAGCTGGCAAACGTCACCCGTGACATCGAGCGGGACCTCGAGCGCGGGGTCGGCTACCACCCGGACCTGAAGCCGTACCTGGGCCAACGCCCCGAAGGAGCAAAGGCGCAAGGTGCCGTTCGGGAAGCTCGTGAGGCTTACATGGCCATGGCCTTCGCCCGGGTTCCCGCCTACCGGCGCCTGTTCGAAGGCATGAAGCTGGGTGGGAGTGCACCGGTCAGGGCAGCGGCGGTCCTGATGCTTCTGTTCACCGAGCTTCACTACCGGGGCTGTGCCGTTCGCACCGGTAACCCGGCCTGGCGGGGGCCCAGGAGCCGGCTGGACGTCTGCCTCAGGTCCCTTCCCGCTGCGGTCTCACCCTCATGGGCAACCCACACGGTGCGAAGGGTCGAGCGCGAATTCCTCGCCTCCCTTCATGCGCTTTCCCACCCGACTGCCCGGGCCTGACCAGAACGGCCTGCGACCCGCCCAAGCCGGCCAATTCAAGATAGACCTGTATCGAACCGTAGAGTCGGGGTGCCCGGATTCGAACCGGGGATCTTTCGCCCCCAAAGCGAACGCGATACCAGGCTTCGCTACACCCCGAAGTCGAGGATTCTATTCCCACTCGGCCTTAACAAGGCCCATCCATGCTTCGACTCTTGCACGCAGATACGTGTCGCTGGACCTGACAGTGAGGACTCCGTAGCGAGATCGCCACGACCGTCCGCCAAGTTGACCACTGTTGGACTTTCGCTGAAGTGAGATGTCGTGCGGGGAGATGTCGAGATAGATGGCCCAGAATCGACAGACTTCCTGAACGTTTTGATCGACATGATGCTGGAGCCAATAGCGGGTCGGATTTCTACTCAGTCGCGTGATCCACTTCTGAGCCAACTTCACAACTGCTGGATCTGAGTTGCAGATAGCGACTCCGTTGCGGTTACGTTTAGATCCCTCACCTATGTACGTGCAAACGAAGTCCCGAAAGGTCGGCTCTTTCATCAACTCTTCGAATTCCTCGATTCCCGCCTGATAGGCAGCGTCGCGCTTCGCTTTCGCCCGGTCACTGTTTGCTTTCGATGCCTTTAGCCGGCGAGCACTCTGCCGCTCGGTCTCCGGTATCTCGATGTCACCAACCCAGTAATAGATCGTGGTTTTTGCGATGCTCAGCCGCTCGGCTATTTCGTCGATCGTGAGCTTCTTCTCGACCCTGAGCTGGATCGCCTTCTGCCTGATGTACTCCGGATATGCCATTGGTTCATGGTCCAGACCAAGGCGGTCGTGAGGAGCCCTTTTTTGGGCTTGATCAAGCCGTTTGCAACGGGTTTTTTGCAAAGGCTTTGCGGAGTCGTTGCTGAGCGGCGGGGAAGGTTCAGAGACCCTGGGACAGGCGCCAGGCGTGGAAGGCCTCGCGGGTCGTGTACTTCGGGGTGTAGCCGAATTCTTCTTTCAGGCGGCGGTTGTCCAGGACCGGCCGGTAGGCGAGGAAATCTGTCTGGGCCGGCCCGTGCGCAGTGAGGTTGAAGAAGTGGCCGATACCGAGTCCGGCCTTGATCACCCCGACCGGAACAGTGCGCGTCTTCTTGCCAAGTTCGGCAGCGATCTCGTCGATCGTCATCGCGCCATCACCCGCCACGTTGAAGATCCCGGTCTTATCGCCCAGCACCGCCTGCCGGATCACTCCGACGACATCCTGGTCCCAGATGAAGACGAATGGAGACTCTGAGCCGCGGATCTTCAGCGGCCGGTTCGCCTTGAAAAGGGCGGTGATCTGGTTGTCTACCGTTTCGCCGAGGATCGTTCCGATCCTGAGCACGACCTGCTCGAGTTCAGGATTGGACTCCCGAAGCACCGCCAGCTGTTCCTCGACCAGGCGCTTGTGGAGGCTGTACGGAAAAGTGTCGTTGCCCCGGACGGGATCGTCTTCGGTCAGCCAGGCGGGGCTGTCTGCGTGGTAGCCATAGGCGGCTCCACTTGAGGAAACGACGACCCGCTTCACGCCGTGGGCGAGGCAGGCATCGAAGACGTTCTTCGATCCGTTCACATCGACCTCGAACTCCTGTTCGGTCGTCGTGTCCTTGCCCGGATTGACGATCGACGCCAGGTGGACCACCGTGTCGATCTTGTGTTCACCGATCGGGCCCGAGACCGAAGAAGGATCGGTCACATCGGCAATGACGTAATCGACCCCTTCAACCCGCCGGTCATCGGTGGGATGGCGAAGATCTCCGGAGATCACCAGCTCCACCTCGTCGCTCGTTTCAGCAAGGCCCCGAACAACCGAGTGACCCAGAAAACCATTGCCGCCGGTAACGAAAACCCTCTTCACGCTCTTGCCTCCATCGTGCTCTCAGATGGATCACCGGTCGGCTTCTTCGCCCACCAGCTCGAAAGGGCCAGCCCCGCGATCAGATCCCAGACCCCCCACCAGGCAGCGACGATCGCGACCCCGCCGAGGCCGTCAAAGACGCTAAGTGCAATGCCAAGGCCGAGCGCTGCATTGCGCACACCTACCTCGAACGTAATGGCCCGCCTGTTCGGCTCCGAAACCTTGAATGAGGCCGCGATTCCATAGCCGAGCAGGAGCGCCAGGGTGTCGTGCAGGAAGACCGCGAGAGCGACCAGGGCGATGTAATCGATGAAGACGCCGATATTGGTCGCAAGCGCCCCGATGATGAAAAGGACCAGGAAGATCATGCTGAACTTCTTGACCAGAGGCTGGACCTTCTTGGCGAACTCGGGCCGGTGACTCGAGATCAGCAGTCCGAGGGTCAGAGGAACGCCGATCAGCAGAACGATGTCCGCCAGCAGTTCCAGTGCGTTGACGTCAACATCCTTGAGGATCGTTGAAGCCTCGGGGTGAAGGCCGCCCCAGAAAGCGATGTTGATCGGCATCAGGAAGATCGCCAGGAAGTTCGAGAGCGCGGTCATTGACAACGAAAGCGCCACGTTCCCCCGTGCCCGGTATACAAGGATGTTCGAGATGTTGCCCGGCGGACAACAGGCGACCAGGATCATCCCGAGAGCAATCGACGGCCGGAAGTTCAGCGCGATCGTCAGCAGGTAGGTGATCGCCGGCAGGCAGATGAACTGGGCGGCCACACCGACCGCCATCGCCTTGGGCATGTGGGCGACGGCGCGGAAATCGTCCACCTTCATCTCGAGGGCAATGCCGAACATGATCACCGCGATGACGACGCTCAGCAGGATCAGGGTGCCGTCGCTCGTGTTGAGCGAAACGCTGTCGATGTCAGAAGCCCCGAAGGGAAGGCCGAGCAGCCCGAGGATGCTCATTCGAAGATCTTCAGGTGCTCGTGGATTTCAGCCCGGTAAGCGTCCTTGTTCACGTAGAACGGAAGGCGGTCAAGCTGGCGATAGTTGTAGCCGGCGAAAAGGTCGGGTTTCGGGCCCTGGATGCGGCGCCACATCTCTTCTGAGCTGGCCGGGTTCCGCTCCCCCGCCTCGATGAACTCGGAAACGAGATGTGCCTGGTTGTAGCGGCCCTGCCAGCCAAGACCAGTGGCCTCGACCATCCCGAGCACGAAGACGTTGCGGAACTTCGGGGTGAAGATGTTCAGGTAAAGGTCGGGGCTGTTGCCCTTCCAGTTCAGGTGGCCGGGATCAATGAACGGGTAATGCAGTTTGTATCCCGTGGCCAGCATGACCAGGTCGTACTGGCCAGTGGATCCATCCTCGAACTCGACGCCGGTCGGGGTAAACCGGCGGATGTTCTTGCGGACGTGAATGTCACCGTGACCCGCGTGGTAGAGCACCTGGGTGTTCATCACCGGGTGGGTTTCGTAGATCCTTCCCTCGGGCTCGGGGAAGCCGAGCCTCGCGGGATCGCCGGTCAGGAACTTGATGATCTTGCCGTCGATCCTCGTCTTCAGGTAGGCCGGCAGGGCTTTGCCCTCGTTCAGCGTGTCGGAGGGCCGTCCGAAGATGTACTTCGGGAAAAACCAGTAGCCGGACCTGAGGCTCATCTCGATCGAACTGGCGTAGTGAACCGCGTCGACCGCGATGTCGCAGCCGGAATTCCCGCAGCCGACGATCAGCACTTTCCTGTCGCGAAAGATGTCGGGCCGCTTGTACGAGGCCGTGTGCATGACCTCGCCCTGGAACTCGTCCTGGCCCTCGAAGGTCGGCACGCTCGGCTCGGAGAGAATGCCGTTGGCGATGATCACCCCGGCGTAACGCCCCATCTCCTCTTTGCCGTCAGTGTCACGGACGGTCACCTTCCAGGTCGAGTCGGCCGAGTCGGGATCCTCCGGTTCGGCCGCGATGACCTCGGTGTTGAACCGGAAGTTCCGGCGCAGGTCAAAGGTGTCCGCGTAGTCCTTGAAGTAGGTGTTCATCTCCCAGTGACTGGGGAAGTCGGCGACCTCCTCGCGCATCGGAAACTCGTCGTAGGCGGTGGTCGTCTTCGAGGAGATCAGGTGAGCTGACTCGTACATCGTCGACTTCTCCGAAGTGATGTCCCAGAGCCCGCCGACGTCCGAATGGATCTCGAATCCGACGAAGGGGATTCCGCGCCGGGAGAGGTTTCGCGCTGCCGAAAGTCCGGTCGGACCAGCACCGATGAGTGCCCACGGCAGTCGTTCTCTTGCTTCCCCCTCAGGAGCCACGATCGCGAATCCTATGTCACGGCAGGCCAGACGACGAAAGACCCGGGCGCTACGGTTGAGACATGGCAGACGTTCGACCAATCCACGCGCTCCATTACGAACTCGCTGCAGTCGGCGGCCTTGCCGACGTCATCGCCCCGCCTTACGACGTCATCGACGGGAACGAACGGGCGGCCCTTCTTTCTCGCTCTCCATTCAATGTGGTCGAGATCGACCTGCCCGAGTCAGCCGGTGGCGACATATACGAACACGCCGAGGGCACCCTCGAGGAATGGATCCTCACCGGCATCCTCCGGCAGGACCGCGAGCCTTCCCTCTGGGCCCTCAGCCAGGAGTTCACGGGGCCTGACGGAAACATGCGAACTCGAAACAGCATCCTTGCCGCAGTCCGGGTCGAGGACTATGGCCCCGGCCGGATCAGGCCGCATGAGCGAACCCAGCCCGGACCAAAGCAGGACCGGCTCGACCTGACCCGGGCAACCAGGTTCAACCTCTCTCCCATTTTCTCCATGGCTGCCAGGAACCCCTGGCCTTCGATCCAGCCCGCCCTGTCAGGAGCTCCGTGGGCCGAAGCGTTGGGGGACGACGGCACTCTCAACCGGGTCTGGAAGGTCACCGACCCTGAGATCCACCGGGCTGTGGCCTGGGAGATGAGCGAGTCAGAACTGTTGATCGCTGACGGCCACCACCGGTACGAGACCGCGCGCATCTACCGGGACGAAGTAGGCGGTGAGGGTGCCCACTGCTACACCCTGATGGCCCTGACCGGGCTCGATGATCCGGGACTCACCGTCTTCCCGACCCATCGCGTCCTGACCGGCCTGAAAGATCCCGACCTCTTCGATCACCTGATCAGAGGCCTTGAGGACTCCTTCGAGACCGTCGAGGAAGGCAACCCGGACCCTTCGTCTTTCGGGGAGCCAGGATGCTTCGGACTGATCACGCCGGAGGGAAGCCCGCGAGTGCTGAGGCTGAAAGACCCCTCCCGCCTGGAAGCATTTCTGGAAGGCCGCTCCCCGGCCTACCGGGAACTTGATGCGGCGATCCTCGAGAAGGTCGTCTTCGCTGGCATCCTCGGTATGAGCGAAGCCGACGTCGAGGCGAAGAGGGGTCTCGCATATGCCCGGACGATCGAAGACGCGGGTGCCGAAGTCGGTTCCGGGGCCGCCCAGGCCGCCTTCATCCTCCGGCCGACCCCAATCGAACAGGTCCGGGCGGTGGCCGATGCGGGCGAATCGATGCCGCCGAAGTCGACCTACTTCTTCCCCAAGATCCCGACCGGGATCGTCTTCAACCCCCTGAGCTGAACGCCGGACCCGATCAATAGGATCAGAAGCAGTGAAGATCTATACGAAGAAGGGTGACGACGGGACCACCGGGCTCTGGTACGGAGGACGGGTCGAGAAGTCCGGCCTGAGGACCGACGCTTACGGAACTCTCGATGAGGCCTGTTCGGCCCTGGGAGTCGCGCGGGCGCTTTGCGACGACAGCCAGGATGAACTCGCGACCGACATCCTTGCCCTGCAGAACGAACTCTTCGTCGCTGGCGCCGAACTGGCCACCGCCCCCGAGGCGGCCGATCGCCTGGAGGACGGTGTAAGCCGGATCACCGCCGGGATGGTTGACGCGCTCGACAGCGAGATCGACAAGTACATGTCGCGGGTCGACCTGCCGCCGAAGTTCGTAATTCCCGGCGGCACCCAGCTTTCAGCCCAGCTCGATGTGGCCCGCACGATCGTGCGCCGCGCCGAACGGGCCGTGGTCCGGATCAAGCTCGCCGATGAGCTCGCCTCTCCCGAGATACTCCGATTCCTGAACCGGGCGTCCGACCTCGTCTTCTCGATGGCCCGCTACGCCGACGTCGACTTCCCCGCCCTTTTCGAAGGTCGCCGCAAGTCCGGCGACTCGGAGCATTAGCCGCATGGACCTCGGGCTCAAGGGCCGGGTCTGCGTCGTCACCGGAGCCAGCGGCGGGATCGGGCTGGAGGTAACCCGGCAGCTCTGCGACGAGGGAGCGAAGGTAGTGATGGTTTCCCGTGACCCGGAGCAGCTGGCAGCCATGCGGGAAGTCGTCAGAGCCGAAGGCGGCGAGGTCGAGGTCGTGGTGCAGGACGTGACCGTCGACTGCGCCGGACAGCACATCATCGCCTCGGCCAAGCAGTCGTTCGGCAAGGTGGACGTCCTGGTCAACAATGCCGGCGTCGCCGAATGGAAGCCCCTTGAGGAAGCAAGCGAGGATGACTTCCGGTTTCAGTTCGAGATGAGCGTGATCGCACCGCTGAACCTGATGCGGGCAGCAATCCCGGAAATGGCCGAACAGGGCTGGGGCCGGGTGGTGAACGTCTCTTCGACCGCCGGCAAGCGCCCTTCGTCGATGATGCCCGACTACTCGGTAGGCAAGGCGGCAATGCTCTCGCTCTCCCGCCAGTTCGCGGAGAGGCATGCGTCCGAAGGGGTGATGGTCAACGCGATCTGTCCGGGACCAACAGCCTCCGATCTCTGGATGGCCGAGGGCGGCCTCCTGGACCAGGCCAAGGAAGCAGCCGGCCACGAGACCCGGGAGGAAGCTTTAAGGGCGGCTGGCGAGAAGCGGCCCATCGGTCGCCTCGCGACTCCAGAGGAAATCGCCTCGGCGATCGTCTTCCTCTGTTCTGAGCGGGCTTCCTATGTTTCAGGGGCAGCCTGGGGCATAGACGGGGGCACCGTCCCCGTGATCATCTGACCCCGTCGTAATCGGGTTCTGCGGGGGCACCGTCCCCGTGATCTTCTGAGTCACTCCTGCGCGGGCAGGTTGACCAGGGCATGCATCGGGTGGGGCGAGATGTGCCACCTGCCTCCGAGACCGTCGAGTTCGATCAGGAAGGCGCATCCGACGACTTCACCACCGAGCTTCTCGATCGCGTTGATCTTCGCGAGGGCGGTTCCTCCTGTCGCGATCAGGTCATCGTGGACCAGGACGCGGGCACCGTCGAAGATCGAGTCGGTGTGAACTTCCAGCGAGTCTGAGCCGTACTCGAGCCGATAATCGACCGAGAGTGTTTCTGAAGGCAACCGGCCCGGTTTGCGAGCGGGCACAAAGCCGATGTCGAGAGTCTGGGCGAGCGCACCGCCGAGGATGAAACCCCGGGATTCCGCCGCCAGGACCAGATCCGGCTTGAGCGGCCCGGCCCAGTCTGCGAGCTCGCTTACCGCCGAACGGCAGGCTCCGGCATCGAGCAGCAGCGGGGTGATGTCACGAAAGAGTATCCCCGGTTCCGGGAAATCAGGAACCGGCCTGATCAGCGAGGCGTAATCCACGCGGCGCTCACTTCCGAACAGCGGTGAACTTCTGGTCGGCCTGGCAGAGTCCGCTGACGATCATCCGGCCGGTCACCTTGTTCCCCTTCACCTTGCCGGTCAGCACCCGCCGGTCGTCCTTGAAGCTGACGTCGGGCGAGCCCTTGAACACTGCGCTGAAGATTCCGTTGCTCTTGATCTTCGAAGTGGCGCTTGGACGCTGGGCCGCGGACGGAAAGGTGAACGAAACGAGCGTCGAGCCAATCCCGTAGCAGCTTCCCGCGGGATCTCCGCTGAAGTAAGTGACCCGGTTGTTCTTGATCTTCATTACGACTTTGACTTTGCCTTCGTCCTTACCGACATAAGTTCCATTCCTGGCGGCCAGCGAAGACGCTG
Source organism: Solirubrobacterales bacterium (assembly GCA_020438355.1). Taxonomy (GTDB): domain Bacteria; phylum Actinomycetota; class Thermoleophilia; order Solirubrobacterales; family 70-9; genus 67-14. The sequence goes on from JAGQUT010000002.1 coordinate 149,559, forward strand.
GAGAGAGCAGGCAGGCGACGAAGGCAAGCAAAAGGAGCAGCGAGAGTCGGCTCATCGATCGCAGCTTAGCGACGGTTGAGGCCGCAGTCGACGCCGCGGCTGACCTGGTGCGGCATGATTCCCCCGTGGACTTCACAGTCGTCGACCTGCCGGGGCTGCTGCTCGATACCGAGTCCGCGGTCGCGATGCGGGCCCACGGCAATACCGAAGCAGCGGTGCTGATGCCGATAACCGGCTGGCCCGACGACCCTCATTTGACATTCACGGAGCGACGGGCGGACCTCCGCAAGCACGCCGGGGAGATCTCCTTCCCCGGTGGAACGACCGAGCCAGACGACAGGGACCTTGAGGAGACTGCGCTGAGGGAGTCTCACGAGGAAATCGACCTTCGCCCCGATCACGTCGAAGTCGTCGGCGCCGTTCCGCCCGTCGGAACCTTTGCCACGTCGTTTCGGATCCAGCCGATCGTCGGGCTGGTTTCGGACGATGCCCGACTTGTCGCGAACCCCGATGAAGTGGCCGCAATCCTCAGTTTTGGCTTCGACGACCTTGTCGAGGCGTACGCCATGCGCCGGCTTGTGCGCCGGGGGGTTCCGATCAGAACCCCCACCTTCGAGCTGGGCCGTCACCTGATCTGGGGGGCGACCGCCAGGATCCTGACTGACTTCTTCCACCGGATCGGAGCGATGAAGTAATGGCCGAGCCACTCAAGTTCAGTGTTGACGGGCAGATTCTCGGCCCTGGCGAAGCCTTCCTGCCCCTCCCCGATGACGGTCTCCTCCGCGGCGATGGGGTGTTCGAGGTGCTTCGCCTCTACGGGGGACGCCCGTTTGCTCTCGATCTTCACCTCGACCGGATGGCCCGATCCGCCGAGTCGATCGAGCTGCCCCTGAAGCGAAGCGCACTCGAACACGACGTCGACAGTCTGCTCTTGAGCCTCGAGCACCCTGACAGCCTGCTGAGGCTTGTCCAGACCAGGGCCGGCCGGCGAATCGTCACGATCGAACCATTGCCGGTCCATTCCCCGGCCATCACCCTGGCAACCGTGACCTACGCCCCGACCGTGGTACTCAACGGTGTCAAGTCGCTCTCTTACGCGGCGAACATGCAGGTGACCCGTATGGCAAAAGCCGCAGGAGCCGAAGAGGCGCTCTTCGTGCGGCCCGACGGCGTCGTCCTGGAGGCCCCGACCTCATCGATCTTCTGGGCCACGCTCGATGGAACCCTCCGGACACCGTCGCTCGAAGCCGGCGTCCTCGACTCGATCACCAGACGCAAGATCGTCGAACGGATCGAAGTGGAGGAAGGCGAATTCAGACTGGATGACCTGCTTGCCTCAACGGAAGCCTTTCTGGCGTCGACCACCCGCGAAGTCCAGCCGATCTCATCGATTGACGGAACGAACCTGCCATCGGTCCCCGGCGAGCTAACGCTCAGAGCCCAGAAGGCGTTCAGCGTTGCGTTGGCAGAGGATCTGCCCTAGCCGACCTATGGAGCCCCTCCCAACCATCCGCATTTTCGAGTGGGAGGGGCGGGTTGAGATTGAAGCGCCGGCGAAGACCGGCGCGACTGCAGGTACTCCTAGAAGGTGGCGTCACGGAGGTACCACTCTGCGTCGAGGGCACCCTTGCAGCCGGAGCCCGCGGCGGTGATGGCCTGGCGGTAGGTGTGGTCGACGAGATCGCCGATCGCGAACACGCCTTCGAGATTCGTCTTCGTGGAAGGTTCTTCGGTCATCACGTAACCCTCTTCGTTCGTGTCTACCTGACCGACGACCAGCTCGGACCGCGGGATGTGGCCGATCGCGACAAAGACGCCGTCGACCGGCACTTCCTCGACCTCGCCATTCTCCGAATGCTTGAGCCTCACCTTTTCCAGTGCGCCATCATCACCGGGCAGGAACGCCTCGGGGGCCCAGGGAGTCTTGAGCTGGATGTTTGGCTGGCTTTCGGCCCGCTCCTGCATGATCTTCGAAGCGCGAAACTCGTCTCGGCGGTGAACGAGGTCAAGGCTCGAAGCAAACTTGGAGATGAAGACGGCGTCCTCCATCGCAGAGTCACCGCCACCAATCACCATTGTCGAGCGATCCTTGAAGAAAGCTCCGTCGCAGACGCCGCAGGTCGAGACTCCCCGGCCAGCCAATTCCATCTCACCGGGAATGCCGAGGCGCTTGGGCTCGGCGCCCATCGCGAGGATCACGGTCTTGGTGTGGTGAACCTCATCGCCGAGAAAGACTTTGTGGATGCCGCCATCGGTCAGTTCCACCCGGTCCACGTCATCGGTGACAAAGCGGGTGCCGAAACGTTCCGCCTGATCGCGGAAGCGGGTCATCATCTCGGGACCCATGATGCCCTCCGGAAAACCGGGGAAGTTCTCGACGTCAGTCGTGTTCTGAAGCTGGCCGCCCCACTGGAAACCCTCGAACACGAGCGGACTGAGCTCCGCCCTCGCGGCGTAGAGCGCGGCGGTGTAGCCGGCAGGCCCGCCACCGATGATGATCATGTTCTCGACTTGGGTTTCACTCATTTCCGTACCTGATTTCGTGTTCCGGTCTCTTTACTTTACTTTCTGAAGTAAGTGTAGCGCCAGCCGGTCATTTCCACTTTCAGAGGATCTCCTCGATCAGACCTGGCTTCGGCGGACGGTCGATTGGCAGGCCGTCCCGTTTCCAGCGCTTGACCGTTTTCCGGAGCTGGAAGAAGGCTGCGACGCCAGGTGGTATCGGCAGCCAGAACGCGACCAGGCGGTAGATCAGTACTGCCGCGAAGACCTGCTCCTCTGGGAATCCGAACAGCACGAAGGTTCCGATCATTCCCGCATCGACGGCGCCGACTCCGGCCGGGACGAAGGGGATCAGGTTGGCGACCATCCCGATGAAGAACCCCATCACCACGACCCCGAATGGGATCGCGATCCCGAAAGCCTTGAATGATGCCCACAGGATCCCGATGTTCGCAGCCCAGAAACCGATCGCGCCGACCACGGCCAATCCGGCGCGGGAAGGGTTCGCCACCAGCTTCAGCGCCGTCCGGGTTCCGTCGGCGACGGTCGCAGGAACCGTCGAGAGCCTGGCCAGGAACTTGACGCCCGAGTGCCGACGAGAGAACGAGTCGATCCGGCGCTCGATGTCGGCCGGTACCAGGGCAAGCGCCCCACCCAGAATCATCACGATCAGGGCGATCGCCGCCGGCACGAAGGTGAGCGAGACCGTGGTCGACCCGCTCAACACTCCGGTGCCCAGCAGGATTCCGAACACGAAGACGGCCAGCGGGTAGAACAGATAGTGGAGGACGATGAAGGCGATCATCCTCGTGCCGACGTTGCGACGCTCCATGCCACCCTGCCTTAGCGCCCAGTACGTGAGTACGACGCCACCCGCGCCACCGGCGGAGAACAGCAGGGTCGCTGCGAACCCGGCCATGTTTATCTCGTAGGCCTCCCGCCAGGTGATCGGGAAGCTCTCCCCTCCCACCACCGCCCGAAACAGGGCTATGTATGTGATGAAGGAGAGGATGCAGAAGCCGATCGCGATGCCGACATAGACCGGGTTGGCCTCACCGAGCATTCCGATCGCGTCGCCGAAGCCCGCGAGCTTTGGCAGCAGGAAGTAGATCGCGACGACCAGCAGGATGATCAGCGCGAAAGTCTGGATCACACCCTTCGTCGTGAAAACCGGAAGGCCGTCGCCTTCCTCGAGCTCCTCTTCAGGTCGCCGCTCGGGGGAGTCGGTCATCCGCCGGCTGCGAGGGCCTCGAGTCTTTGGAGCCGGCGATTGACCATATGGACGATCGGCCGAGCCAGTGGCTCACCCTTGCGGGCAAGCAGCACCACTCCGGCCCCGGCCAGCAGGTCGGTCACATAGTGCTCCCCCAGATATATGAGCGCGAATCCAAGCGACAGGGCGTAGGCCCAGCCCAGGGTCCCCTCGACTTTGCCCCCGGCGTCGCTCAACAGGATCGCCGCCATCAGCGCCGTTGCGAAGTGAAGGGACGGCATCGCCGCCCATGGATTCGACCCCAGCGTTCCGAAGATCCTCGTCCAGGCGGGACCCAAGAGCTTCTCTCCGTACTCAAGCATCACCCTTTTCACGTGCTCGTCCGCGATCTTCGGGTCTATGTACCCATTCTCGGCCGCCCACCACGGGGGAGCGGTCGGAATCGCGAAATACATCGCGCAGCCGATATCGAACGTGGCGGCCAGCTGTCGGGCCGACTGGGGGAATTTCTCGTTGTTCCGGATCAGGATCCAGAAAATCGCAGCGTACGGCTGGACGAACCAGAACCAGTGGGTCCAGGCGGCGAATTTGGTCAGATCGTTGCCGAAGCGACCCTGGTGCAGCCTTTTCTGCAGTCGGGCGTTGGGAAGCACACCGCGGCCGATCCAGCGGTCGATCTTGATCGGATACTCCACATAAAGGCGCTCGCGAAGGCGCTTCGGATTGTCGTAAGGCAGTTCGTGGCAAACCGCGAATGCCCACATCTGTGCAGCAAAGAGTCCGAGGTCACGACGCCGGGACCTGGGCCACAGAACCGCAATGGCAAGCGGCGCAGAGACGGTTGAAGCGACGGTGACGGCGGTCGGGATCTTCAGCTGTCGTCGCACGTGAGGGACGATTACGGCGGCCGCCATCGCACCCACGGCAGCGAGTCTGATGGCAGTCCTTTTGGTGGACCGCCGGGGCTTCAAAGAGGTCGGCAATCTCATCCCGAATCGGAAGCGTATGCGACGGCGCGGCGCGGCCTCCGCTCCTGCGATTAGAATGGCCCGCGTCTTGCTGCCTCGATCCAGAAAACCAGTGTCTCTGTTCATCTCTCTGGCCGGCGTACTCCTCGCCTTCGCGCTGAATGCGTCCCCGGCCATGGCTCTGTCGCTGAATCCGGATGCCGCCTCGCCCGGAATCGAGGACGGAAATACCCTGCATTGGATCCTGTTCGTGGTGATCCTCGTGGTGATCGTCGCGGTCAACCTCGCGATCCTCAGGGCCGCCCGTCCCCGCACTCGCGCCGTCAGCCCCAAGCAGGGCCGCAACGTGTCCCAGGTCAAGCTCGCGGTCGGCCTGAGCGTTTTCGCTCTTGCCCTCTTCGTGGTCGCAACGATCTTCTCCGACAAGTCACGGGAGATTCCGGCAGTCAACGCCGAGCCGGTCGCCGGACAGGTCAAGGGTGAGCCGCTCCAGATCAGGGCCACCGGATCGCAGTGGCTTTGGCGCTTCGACTACCCGAACGCCTCCTTCAGTTACCGCAGGCTTGTCGTGCCCGCTGGCGTGACGGTCCAGCTCGACCTCGAGTCCACCGACGTCGTCCACGGCTGGAACCTCCCTGAGCTCACCGGCAAGGCACAGGCGATCCCTGGCAAGACGAACAGCATCTACTTCCGTGCCGATGAGCCCGGCATCTACGAGAACCGCTCATCGATGCTCTCCGGCCAGGGCTACGACACGATGGGGATCGAAGTCCACGTCGTACCGCCCGCCGAGTACGAAGCCGCTATCGACCTCCTCCGCAAGGAGATCCAGTTCGCGCAGGACAAGGTTGAAGCCGAGTTCGAGTTGGAACGCAAGAAATCGGAAATCTCCGAGATGCAGGCCGAGAAGACCGAGAATCAAATCCAGAACAACCAGATCGAAAGCGCTGCCTCAGAATGAGCCGCACCACCAGCTACCCCCAGTCGATGCCGCCCACCCGGCCCGAGATCTCGTCGGACGGTCCGAAGCCGCGCCAGGCCCGCTGGGCTGAACTCGCCTCCAGCGCCGATCACAAGGACGTCGGACGGATCCTCATCTCGTCCGCCTTCGGTTCCGTTTTCCTCGCCGCACTCGAACTTCTCCTGCTGAGGCTTCAGCTTGCGGTTCCCTCCAACGTCTTCCTTGACGGCATCACTTTCGACCGGCTCCTCTCCGTATATGGAGAGACCGCCATCTTCCTGGTCGCGATGCCGCTGATCATCGGCCTCCTCTACTACGTGGTGCCGCTTCAGATCGGTGCCCGCACCACCGCGATTCCCCGGGTCGGCCAGATCGGTCTCTGGATGTTCATCTTTGGAGGCATCCTGCTTTACGGGTCGTTCCTGTTCACGCCCCCGGAAGCCGGAATCAACCCGCTGCCCCCCTTCTCTGACGCGACCTTCTCGCCCAATAACGGTGTCGACGTCTGGATTACCTCGACCGGACTGGTCACCCTCGGCCTGCTGATGGTCGCGATCGACCTGCTGACCACGCTCCATAACCTTCGCGCCCCGGGCATGGCCTGGCGCCGCGCGCCGCTCTTCACCTGGGCCGGAGCCATCGTCACCTGGCTCTTCGTCGTCGTCGCCCCGATCTTCCTCGCGGCCATCACGATGCTGATGATCGATCGTCTCGGCGGCGGTGGCTTCTTCGCCGGCGACTCCGGCGGATCCCCGATCCTCTGGCAGCACCTCTCCTACATCTTCTTCACCGCCATCTACATGTCGGCCGCGATCACCTTCCTTGCCGCGATCGGCGAAATCGTCCAGACCTTCACCGGCAGGGAGCTGCCCCGCAAGTCGGTCACCCGTTCGATGATTGCGATCGCCATCATCGGCACCCTGGCCTGGAGCCAGAACATGCTGACCGCCCCGATCCCGAGCGGCTGGAAGTACTTCGGCATGTTCATGGCAATCGCCCTGATCGTGCCCTTCGGCCTGATCTTCTACAACCTGATCTCGACCGTCAGCAAGAGCGACTTCCACATGCGGGCTCCGCTTCGTTTCGCTCTCGGAGCCCTGTCGCTCGCATCGATCGGCCTGGCCGCGGAGATCGCCCAGTCGACAATCGCAGTCGCCACCCAGCTCTCGCAGACCTATGACGCCTGGGCGGCTACACACTTCGCGCTGATCGGCTTCGTGGTCTTCGGCGGCTTCGCCGCGGTCACATACTGGTACCCCAAGATGACCGGTCAGCAGCTGAACGAGGACCGGGCGAACAAGTCCTTCGGCCTGATGTTCGTCGGAACCCTGATCGCGGTTCTGCCGCTGTTCCTTGCCGGAGTAGCCGGGCAGGTCACCGACTCGTACCGGTACTTCAGCTTCGAAGACTTCGAGGTCTACAACCTGATCGCCGCGGTCGGCACCCTGATCCTGTTCGTCGGGATCGTGCTCGCCGTCGGGAACCTCATCATGAGCCGCCACGAAGAGCCGGCTGCCACTCCCGATCCGTATCGGGGCGACTCGCTCGAGTGGCTGGCACTGTCGCCGCCCCCGGCGCACAACTTCGACGTCCTGCCGGACGTCCGCAGCACCCGACCGATGCGTGACATTCGCGAGGCGATCGTTCGCCGCGACAATGAGACCGCAGAGGCCGAAAGTGCGGCTCAGCCGGTAGCCTGAATGTCATGAACTCCGGTGCCGACGCGCGCTCAGCGCGTCACCGGCCGACCGCGCGGCCCGCGCAGTCCGGCCTGCAGCTTGATCTGATCCCGCTCGTGCGGGATTACATCTCGCTGACCAAGCCGCGGATCATCAGCCTGTTGCTGCTGACCACGGTGGCGACCATGTTCGTCGCCGACCCCGCCGGCCCGGCCCTCTCGACGATCCTCTGGACCATGCTGGGCGGCTACCTTGCCGCAGGCGGATCCGGTGCGATCAACCACTACATCGACCGGAACAGGGACGCACAGAACCAGCGGACCAAGGACCGGCCCCTGGCTGACGGACGGGTGAAGCCGATTCACGGCCTCATCTTCGGTATTGCACTCGGTGCCATCTCCTTCATTCAGCTCTGGCTGACCGTCAACTTCCTCGCAGCTGCCCTGGCGATGGTCGGACTGTTCGGCTACGTCTTCCTCTACACGCTGTGGCTCAAGCCGCTTACCCCGCAGAACATCGTGATCGGCGGCAGCGCGGGGGCCGTTCCGCCGCTGGTCGGCTGGGCAGCCGCGACCGGGAGCCTGACCCTGGACGCGATGTGGCCCTTCCTGATCATCTTCTTCTGGACACCCCCCCATTTCTGGGCGCTATCGCTGATGATCAAGGACGATTACGCGAAGACCGGGGTCCCGATGCTCCCTGTGGTCAAGGGCGAAGAAGCGACCAGACAGTCGATCCTCATCTACACGATCTTCATGGTCGGATTCACCGTAGGCCCGTACTGCACCGGCCTGCTAGGGCCGCTCTACCTGGCCGCCTCGGTCGTGCTCGGACTGATCTACACCGGCTTCTCCTTCGCGCTCTGGCGAAAGCCCGGCCCGCGCATCACGCTGCAGGCATACCTTTACTCCCTGGCCTACCTGGCCCTGCTGTTCATTTCCATGGCAGTAGCCGCAGTAGCCGCCGCTTAAGATAGAAATACAGTCCTAATGGACCGGAATACTTCCAAGAAGAACTTCACCACGGGCATGCTGCTCGGATCCACCTCGGCAGCGATCTTCGCCCTGACCTTCGTCCTCGCGGTTCTGTACATCGCCAACTAGGAACGACCATGAGCCAGATCACCAAGCCGACCGAAACGATCCAGCTTCCCGCTCCGTCCTTTGCGCCGGCGGTTTTCGCCCTTGGCGTGGTCGGACTCGTCGCCGGGCTTTACGCCAACGACTTCATGTTCCCGGCCTGGTTCTACGCCTTCGTCGGCTTCTTCTTCTGCCTCTTCTCCCTCCGCAGCATGATCAAGAAAGGTCGTCGCGCCTTCTACTCGCTGCCCCGCGAGCAGGAAGACGCCCGCGCCGAGCTTCCGGTCGAGAGCTTCACCGCCCCTACCGCCGAGTAGCAATCAAGTAGTCGGCGAGCTTCGCCCCGCCGCTAGACCGGCTGGCTGTTTGTGGCTCCAGCCTGGCTGGAGGTCGCTCCGTCGCTGGTCCAGACGCGCATGATGTCGCGCATGCTGAGGACGCCGACCAGTTCACCGTCCCGGTAAACGGTCAGGTGCCGGATGCCACGCTTTGACATCTCCGTGGCGGCCCTTTCGAGACTCCATTCGGGAGACGCGGTAATCACCCTTTCACTCATGTGATCACAGACCTTCTCCCGGTCGGGGTCAAGGCCATTACCTACCGCCTTGAGGACGTCACGCTCGGTCAGGATCTGTGGACCGGGCCACTCTTCGTGCTCGACTATCGCGGCACCGACGGACCGGTCAGCCATCTTCCTGGCGGCCTCGCGGAGGGTGTGGTCCGGCCCGACCCGCAACACGACATCCGACATCCCGACACTTACGCGCATCCGATCCCTTCCAGGAGTTTGTAACGATCGTTGCCAGCGTACCTGATCGTGCGAGTTGTCTCAAATGGGTTCGGCCGGTCGCAGGGGACGACGAGGCAACGGTGCCGCTCTGGTCTATAGAATGGCCGGGCCTCACCGAACGCCATGAAGAAGAACAAGTTGTCGACCAAGCTGCCCGTCCTCCTCGCCTCCGTTGCCATCCTTGGCGCGGTCATCGCCGGTTGTGGTTCGTCCTCATCGAACTCCGACCCGGAGGAGCTCGGGTTTCAGGATCGTGGCCGTCAGCTCTTCAACGCCAACTGCGGAACCTGCCACGTCCTTGCCCATGCGGCGAGCACCGGGGTCCAGGGTCCGAACCTTGACGACGCCTTTGCTGCAGCCCGGCTCGCCGGCATGGATGACGACACCATTCAGGGTGTGGTTCGCGCCCAGGTGATCCGCCCGCAGGAAGTCCAGCCCGGCTACCCGGGAATCGCGATGCCGGCAAACATCCTCGAAGGCAATGACCTTGAAGATGTCGCCGCCTACGTCGCTGCCGTCGCGGGTGTCCCCGGTATCCAGCCCCCCGAAGCTCCTGGCGAGGGTCCCGGCGCCCAGGTTTACGCCAACAATGGCTGTGGAAGCTGCCATGTTCTCGCGGCCGCCCAGTCGGCCGGCAACCTCGGGCCGAATCTCGACGAGGTCATCCCCGACATGACCGAGGCCGAGATCCGCCAGTCGATCGTGAACCCCGGCGCCGTCATCGCCCCGGGTTACCCGAACGCAATGCCCTCCGACTACGGCACCAAGATCAGCCCCGAGGAGCTGAATCAGCTGATCGACTTCCTCGTCACATCAGCTGCGGCTGATGGCCAGAGCTGATTCCCGCCTGCTGGACCGCATCCGGCAGTTCAGCATTTCGCCTGAGCGCTATCAGGTCATAACCCTGATCGCGCTCATCACGCTGGTGGGGATCGTCTTCACCGGTGCGGGCGTCCGACTCACCGCCTCCGGACTTGGATGCCCGGACTGGCCCAAGTGTTATGGCGGCTACGTAGCCCCGGCCCAGATCAACGCCTGGATCGAGTACGGGAACCGGCTCCTGACCGGGATCGTCTCCATCGCGGTCATTGCGGCCTGCCTGCTTGCCTTCTTCCGCCGCCCGTACCGCAAGCACCTCGTCTGGATCGGTGCGCTCCTTCCGCTCGGAGTCATCGGCCAGATCGTGCTCGGAGCCTTCGTCGTCTACTACCACCTGCCTCCCGAGCTGGTCATCTTCCACTTCATCCTGTCGATGATCCTGATCGATGCGGCCTTCGCTCTCTGCTGGTGCTCCAGGTACGAGCCGGGAGAGCGCAGGTACTCGACGGACTGGGTCAGCACCTGGGCCGTACGGGCGTTGATCCCGGTCGGCCAGTTGACCATCTTCCTCGGCACGATCACCACCGCCTCCGGGCCCCATCCGGGGGACCACAACGAAGAACTGGTGAGAAGATTCGACTTCAAGGGAGTCGACACTCTCGAGTGGATCGTCCAGCGCCACGCCGCAATGGCCGTAATCTTCGCTCTCTCTGTCGTAGCCGTGATCTTTATCGTGCGCCGCAAGGGCGGCGACTCCAGGGCCCAGAAGCCCCTATTCGTGACCCTCGGCATGATCTGCCTCCAGATCGGCATCGGGATCCTTCAGTGGCAGCTTCACCTGCCGGCCTGGCTGGTCTGGTGCCACGTCGCCCTCGCAACGCTTCTCTGGGTCGCGGTTCTCTGGTCGGTGGCCACCGCCGGGCAGATCACTCCAGGCACCAAGGGCGCGCTCCGTCGCCACCCGGACCCGGCCGTCTCGAATTAGGCGTCCCGACCGCTCGTGACAATGAAGTCTGGAGCGCTAGATGGCCATAACTTCAAAGTCAAAGCTTCTTGAACATGGGCTGGTCGATCTCCGGCGGCTGGCCCTGGAGATCGCAGAGGACGGCCTGACGGCCGCGGACGGCGGGCAGGCGGTACGAGAGTCGATCCGGCTGGTCGAGGATGGTGTCGAGGTTGAAGACGAGTTCTTCCGACTGGAGGACGAGAACCGGCTGATCATCCTCGGTGCCGGCAAGGCGACGCTTCCTGTGGCCCTGGCGCTCGAAGAGACCCTCGGCGAGAGGATCGACTTGGGGGCGATCGTCCTTCGTCGAGGTGTGGAGGCGGATTCCGGGCGCCTCAAGGTGCTCCACTCCGACCACCCGATCCCATCCCCTGATTCGGTCAGGGCAGCAGAAAGGATCGTCGAGATCACCAATCAGGCTGAATCCGGAGATCTGGTCATCACCTGCTTCACCGGAGGAAGGTCCGCCCTCCTCTGCCTCCCCCCGGAAGGCGTTTCCTTCGAAGAGAAACGGCGCTTGAACGAGTTGCTGGTCTCCTCCGGAATGACTATCAGCGAGATCAACACCGTCAGGAAGCACGTCTCCCGAATCAAGGGGGGCAGGCTTGCCTCGCGGATGTCACCGGCGCGAATCATCAATCTCACGATCTCCGATGTAGCCGGGGACCAGCTCGACGTACTTGCCGACCTCACCACTCAGGACAGCTCGACTCCCGAGGATGCGATCGACGTGCTCGAGAGGCACGACCTGCTGGAACGGGTCCCGGCTTCGGTCCTTGAACATCTCGAGGGTGACGGCGCGGCTTCACCGGACCTCGGCTCGATCCGGATCTCCAATTTCATGCTCGTCAACGGCCAGCGGGTCTGCGACGCAATGGTCGAAACCGCCAGGGACCGCGGTCTGGACCCGATCGTCCTCAGCACGACGCTAGAGGGTGACGCCGCCTGGATCGGTGAGCATGTGGCATCCCGGGCCCTGGAAGAACTGGGGGCTGGCAACAGTGGCACCGTCCTGATCGGTTGTGGCGGTGAGGCAACCGTAGTCCTGGGCGACGGAGTTTTCGGGGAGGGAGGACCAAATCAGGAAGCCGCGCTCGCGGCAGGCCTCGCCCTCGTGGGCGAACCGGTCGCAGCCGTCTTCCTCGACACCGACGGATCGGATGGCGGCACCGAGGCCGCAGGGGCGGTCTGCGATGGCGAAACTGCCGGCAGGGCCGCCAGGCTGAGCCTGGACATCCCGGGAAGTCTCGAATCTCACCGCTCAGGAGAGGCCCTGAGAGTCCTTGACGACCTTCTGGTGACTGGACCCACCGGAACCAACGTGAACGACCTCTACGTCGCTGTGATCTGCGACAGAACGGATATCTGAATCATGAACCGACACCCCGTGCTCGAGGATCTGACTCCAGATCCGCCTGAGCCCGACCAGATTGTCTCCGGGACCCCTGAAATATCCGAGTTGACCCTCCTGGAAGCCTCAGACGGCTCCGTCGCCGGTCTCTGGCAGCTAACGCCCGGCGTGGTGACGGACACCGAAGTCGAAGAGTCATTCATGGTCATCACCGGCAACGGCAGGGTGCTGTTCGAGGATGGCAGCGAGCTGAAACTGGCCCCCGGCGTCATCCATCACTTCGAAGGTGGCGAAAAGACCACCTGGGAGATCGATGAGACGCTGCTGAAGGCCTACTGGATCAGGTAGCGACGCTACTCGTCTTCGTCCGGGCTGCCCAGCTGGTGCCTGAGACCCTTGAAAATCGGCACCGCGAGGATCCCGAGAAGGATCAGGGTCCAGAGAACTGACGCCAGCGGCGAGATCAGCTTGGCCACCGCCCCGATCGAAACGGCGGCGATGATCACGACAACGAGCCAGCTGAAGGCCGCTCCCTCGGACTCCAGCGGATTGCCTAGGTTCAGTCCGAACTTCTCGTCCCGCGCGGGAACCGGCGACTCCTCCACCTCCGTGGATTCTTCTCCCTCCCGGACCTCGGGATCGCTCATGTCCGGCCTCAGATGATGTAGATCGCCAGGAACACGATGATCCACATGATGTCGACGAAGTGCCAGTAGATGCCTGGTACCTCGACACCGAGGTGGTCCTTCTGTTCCGGACCGAAGTGGCCGCGGTAGGCGCGAATGTTGGCGAAGGTCAAGAGCAGCAGGCCAACGAAGACGTGGGCGCCGTGGAGCCCGGTGAGGCTGAAGAAGATCGAACCGAAGGCACCGTCACGCGGCGTGAAGCCGATGTGGATGTACTCGTTGATCTGGATGAAGAGGAAGGTCGCGCCGAGGAGCCAGGTCGTGGTCAGGCCGAGCTTCAGACCGCGATGGTTGTTGTGCTTGATCGCCTCGAGCGCGTAGTGGATCGTGAACGAGGAGGAAACCAGGATGCAGGTGTTGATGCCGGCGATCAGGACCGGGAGCTCGACGCCCTCCGGCGGCCAGGAGGCCGGATCGGCGACGACCCGCAGGAAGAAGTAGGCGGCGAAGAAGGCGCCGAACAGCATCACCTCGGAAAGGATGAAAAGCAGGATGCCGAGGATCGTGCGGTCGATGCGGGCGCTCTGATGCGCCTCGGGCGGGCCGTGATGGTGGTCGTCGACGTGACCGTGGGCGGCGATGCTTGCGCTTTCCATCTCTATGCCTCGTTCTCTTCCGCGGTTGAATCTTCAGCGCCAGCGGCTTCGGGAGCCTCGCCCTCGGCGACCACGGCAGCGACGGCCTCCGGCGGGCGGCCGGCCTCGTGGTGGACCACGGGCTTCTCGGTGATCTCGCGCACCCGGCCGATCAGGTCTTCCTTCAGCCAGTGGGACTCTTCACCGCTCAGGGTCGAAATCAGGATCTCGTCAACCCGGTAATGCTCGATCGCGTTCTTCACTGCGTCGAACGGGTCCGGGCTCATCGGCTGGCCCGTGGCGTCGATGTCGGCGTGGTAGAGCTTGGCCATGACGGTCGCCAGGTTCCGGGCAACGGTGGCCTCGGAAACATCGTCGGCGGCCGGAGCGATGATCGTGTACCGGTGGGGACGCTCGCCGGAGCGGTCGAGCAGACGCTCCTGAAGGTCCTCGGAGGTAAGGGTCCGGTTGGCGACGACCAGGGTGTGGGTCACGTTCAGGCTGATCGAGTCGTCCTCGATCCGAACCGGAATGTGGGTGATGTTGGTCACGTCGCCGTAGGTGATCTCGGCCCAGGAGAGCAGGTCGCGCCTGGTCAGGCCGAAACGGAAGTCATAGGTGCAGGAAAGCAGAACCTCGCCCGGGCGATGGCTGCGAATCGCGTCGCCGAGGGCCAGGTCGTACTCGGGGTCGAGCACTTCGCCGATCGCCTCGATGCCGAACTCGTCGAGCACGGCGAGGGTCACGTCAACCCGGGCCCGGGCCGCTTCCGCCCTTTCCTCGGGATCGAAGAGCTGACCGACCGAAGGCTGATTCTGCGGGGCGACGACCACCACGTAGGAGGCGTCGGCCGCCTTTTCGCGGGCCGCCTCGAGCAGCTTGCGGCCGCCGGCGACCTCGTTCAGGAAAATCAGAAGGGGCTTGCTCATGACGGCGCAGTCACCGTGCTGGGCTGGGTTTCGGGCACTTCCGCCCCTTCGCCTTCGCCGCCCATGATCGCGTGACGCGCACCCGGCGTGCCGTACTCGTAGGGACCGCCGACGACCCGCGGGATCTCGTCGAAGTTGAAGACCGGCGGCGGCGAAGAGACCTGCCACTCGATCGAGTTCGCGCGCCACGGGTTGTTGCCCGCCTTCGGGCCGAACCGCCAGCTGACGATCATGTTGTAGAGGAAGATCAGCTGGACCGCACCGAGCACGAAGGCCGAGACGGAAATCAGCAGGTTCCAGTTGCCGTACTGCGTCGCGTAATCGGCGACACGGCGGGGCATGCCATCCATCCCGATCCAGTGCATCGGGACGAAGGTCATCCAGGTACCGACCAGCGTGCCCCAGAAGTGGATCCGGCCGAGTCGCTCGTCATACATGCGTCCGGTCATCTTCGGGAACCAGTGATAGATGCCGGCGAAGATGGTGAATACCGAGCCGCCGAAGAGCACGAAGTGGATGTGGGCGACGATGAAGTAGGTGTCCGAGACGTGGATGTCGAGCGGGATCATGGCGGTCATCACGCCGGAGATTCCGCCGACGGTGAAGGTGATGATGAAGGCCAGCGAGAACAGCATCGCCGTCGAATAGGTGTGGATCTTCCCGTAGAAGAGCGTGCCCAGCCAGGAGAAGACCTTGATGCCGGTCGGTACCGCGATCAACATCGTGGTGATCATGATCGGCACTCGCAGCCAGCTGAACATGCCGGCGACGAACATGTGGTGCGCCCAGACCGAGTAGGAGAGCACGACGATGCCGATCAGGGCGAGGGCCATGAGCCGGTAGCCGAAGACCGGCTTTCGGGCATGGGTGGAAATGATCTCGGAGATGATCCCGAAGCCGGGCAACATCATGATGTAGACGGCTGGGTGCGAATAGAACCAGAAGATGTGCTGGTAGGAGATGACGTCGCCGCCCTCGAGGAAGTTGAAGAAGTTCATCCCGAGGATGCGGTCGAAGAAGACCATGAACTGGGCACCGGCCACAAACGGGGTGGCACCGACGACCAGCAGCGAGGTCGAAAGGTTGGCCCAGACCAGCAGCGGCATGCGCCACAGGTTCATTCCGGGCGCACGCATGGTGATGATCGTGACCAGGAAGTTGAGAGCGGTTGCAATGGATGACGCACCCGCGAACTGCACGCCTATGTTGAAGAAGGATTGCCCTAATGGGGCGCCGGTAGAGAGTGGCGCGTAGCCGGTCCAGCCAGCGTCAAAGGCGCCGCCGGGAACCAGGAAGCTGGCCAGGAAGATGATGCCTGCGATCGGCAGGAGCCAGAACGAGAGGGCGTTCAGTCTCGGGAACGCCATGTCCGGCGCGCCGATCATCAGCGGAAGTACGTAGTTGGCGAGTCCTGCGAAGACCGGAATGATGAAAAGGAAGATCATCACCACGGCGTGAGTCGAGAAAAGGCCGTTGTAGGTGTTGGCGGCGACGATCTGGCCGCCGGGCTGCGCCAGCTCGGCGCGGATCAGGAGGGCAAGCAGACCACCGATCAGGAAGAAGATCATGGTGGTGACGACGTACTGGGTGCCGATCACCTTGTGGTCGGTGTTGAACTTGAAGTAGTCCTTCCAGCTGAAAGCGCCATGTCCCGAGTGATCTTCAGGGATCGTCGGCTTGCCGGCTGCCCAGCGGAACCAGTAGTCAAAGGCACCAAAACCGAACAGGAAGCCGAACGGGGCGGTGATCAGCGGGACGATTACGTGCGGGTAACCGGTCTGCTCGGTCTGGTACAGGTCCAGGCCGGAGATCGCGCGAAGCGCGATAACGAGAACAAATCCGAAAGCCGCGCCAAGGACGGTGCCGATTGCCGCTCGGTACCAACCCGGCTGCCTGATTGCCGCTGCCATTACATGACCTCCATCATCGGGTTACGGAGCGAGGACGTCATTCTTCAATGACCCCGCTTCCTTCAATGCCCCCGGACTGCTCTTCTTTTTTCGCCTGGGCTTCGCGGTACTGATCGCCGGTCAGCAACAGGTCCTCAGGAACCTCAGTCGTCTGCTTCTTCAGCCAGGCTTCATATTCTTCCTGGGACTGGACGACTACGAGCGCACGCATCGTCGTGTGTCCGACGCCGCAGAGTTCGACGCAGATCAGAGGGTATGTCCCTTCCTTGTCCGGCGTGACGATCACTTCAGTTGCCAGACCCGGCACGGCGTCCATCTTGATGCGCCAATCGGGGACCCAGAAGGAGTGGATCACGTCCTGGGCCTGAAGATCAACGATCAGCTGGCGATTGACGGGAACGTGAAGGATGCCCTCGGACCACTTGTTGCCGTCTTCGGGGTAACCGAAGGTCCAGGCGAACTGCTGGGCGTACGCGTTGACCCGTACCGCGTTGTCGTCCTTCTTCTCGATGTCGTTCAGGACGGCCCACGAGTAACCGCCGAGGCCGAGGACGATGATCACCGGAATGATTGTCCAGATGATCTCCAGCTTGGTGTTGCCGTGGATCGGGAGCCCGTCACTCTCGTCTCCTGGCTTGGCCCTCCACTTGATCAGTGCGTAGCCAAGCGCGACGCAGACGATCGCGAAGACGAAGGAGGAAATTACGACGGTCACATCCAGCAGCGTGTCGATCGGTCCGGCTTCGACGGAAGCGTCATCGCCGAACCAGTTGAACTGCAGCAGGATCACGGACTGGATTACGCCAAGGACGATCGTGGCGAGCACCATTTTCAAAATCGGGAGACGAGTCATGAGGCGAGAGCCATTCTATTGAAGCGGCAGACGAAAGGTCCGTGACCCTCGCGTCAGTCCCGGCCAACTTTCCGAACTTCGCCTGCTGATGCGGAAATCACATCCCTCGCTACGCCCTGCCAACTCCAATTCCTATCTGCGGACTCGGCAATGTTTTGGCCGATTCGCGCTCGATCGTCGGCCTCCAGAGCCAGCCAACGGTTGACCTTCCCGGCCAGCTCCACCACCGCGCCAGGCCCCAGTGGCAGGCCGATCATCGATTTCACCTCCGGAACTTCCTCGGCCAGGGTGGCCGTGACCTCGGCGAGACCGGAGTGCTCGGCGCAGACCGGCAACACCCCGGAGGCGGCGGCTTCGGCAGCCACCATCCCGAAGGCCTCGGGGAAAGTCGACGGCACGATCATCGAGTCGGCGGCGGGCACAACTCTTGCCACTTCCTCATGTTCCAGACGACCTGCGAACGAGATAGATCCCCTGGCCGCCTGACCTGCTTCTACATAACCGGAAGGCGGGTTCGCGAAGAACGCGCCAAGGTAGGCAAGCGGCTCCTGCTCCCCGCCCTCAAGCCCCCGGCCCACCGCCGCGATCTCACGAGCAGCCTCCAGGTCACCGTCGGTCACAGCGGTAACCAGCGCCCGCAGGCCCATCTCGTAGGCGCCGAATCCAACTAGCAACAGCGTCGCACCCGGGTTCTGGCGGTGGATGAGCGGCCACGCGGCGACGATCAGGTCGACGCCCTTCGAGACGATCAGCTTGCCGACGAATATGACCCTCGGGCCCTCGGAAGCCCCGAAACGGTCGAGCGCCTCGACTGCTTCGTCCGCGTCCCGCCCGAAAGTCGTCGAAGGCGGCTCGTTCTCTATCTCCTCGCGAAGCGAAGCGATCCGTGCCGCGTGGTCACCCGCGGCAAGGGGAGCGAAAGCCTCCGTGTCGACCCCGGGAGGGCCGAAGCCGGTCTTTTCTTCGAGGCCGAGACCAGGAAGCGCCTCCCACATCGAGGCAGCGGTGTGATGGGAGCCGACCAGGATCGCCGCGGCTGGCTCCACCCCTTCAGCGGCCCAAGGCACGAACCTGGGATTGGGCTTGACCGTGTACTCGAGGTCGGACCCATGGTTCTTGACCGCGTAGGGACGAATCCCAGACCGCGCGAGAATCGCCGGACCCATGATCAGGTGGTTGGCCAGCGCCGCCTCGACACCGCCCACTTCGCGGTCAACGGCCTGAACCGCAGCTACGTTGGTCCCCACGTAGAAGTCGATCTGCTCGTCGGTCAGGCGCGGGAAGGCCCGGGCCTCGAACCCCTCGTAAGGATCCTCCACATAAACGGGCAGCAGGTTGCCGATCGGCGGACGGTAGACCGTGACCGAACCCTCACCCTCCCGTGCCGCTCGCAGCTGCTCGATGGAAAGATCACCGATCGAGTCGGGTCCGGTGGCATCGGGCCATGTCCCGACCGCGTTTACCCAGTCGAGGCTCTCGGCTTCACGGTCCTGGCAAAGCAGATGGACCTCGTGCCCGAGACCGGCAAGGGCGATGGCGAGATTTGCGTTGTAAATGTTGCTTCCGGTCCCGCGCAGCAGGTAGCCGTGAAAGATGAGGATCTTCATTGCCGGTTATTCTCCACGTTGATGACGACTGAAAACGCAACCACCGATCCGATCTACCGTCTTCGTGCCCCCGCTTCGGGCCGCGAGGCAATAGCCCCAGTCCGGGACGGCGTCGTCTACAGGGACGCCGAGACCGGCGAGGAACTCGAGCCCGTCGCCGCCGTTCTGCCGGTCACCGGAGAAGGTTCGAGCCTCCCCCGCACCCCGGTAAACCTGCGGGTCTGCCGCCGCTGCGAACAGCTCACCCCCCGGGACCTCGCCACCTGCGAGTTCTGCGGCCTCCCCGCGGCTTAACTGCAGTCGGCGAGCTTCGCCCCGCCTCCCAGTAGCACCCGCCCGATCACTACATCCATGAATGGATGATCGGGCTACATCGGTCACGGCTCTGGGAGCCGTGGGGCCGGGTGGCCTGGCGAGGGACTAAGCGGAGCCGGCCCATCCATTCTTGGATGTTCTGGGCCGGCGGGTTGAATATGGAGGCGGGGCGAAGCTCGCCGACTTACTTATGAGGCTGCCTACCGGGCCACGACAGTGGCCTTGTAGAGCAGCCTTCCGCCGTCGTAGTAGCAGCCGTAGCGCTTGGTCGAGTTGACCTTCTGCTGTGGCCTTGACTTCTGGAGCGCCTCGTTCGGCCGGTCGAAGGCATCGGTCTTGATGATGCATTTCCCAGGAGCCCGGCTTCCTCTCCAAGTGTTGAACCGTTGGGCCCTCGCGCAGGTGGCAGGGACCGCATAGTTTCCGGTCGCGTCCTGGTTGCACGCCCTCGGAACCCAGAACGCCGGTGCCCAGGTCGGAATCGTCAGCGCGACGATGTCCCCGCGGATCACGTTCAGCGGCCTGATCGCGAACTTGACCTCGGTGCCGAAATAGGAATTCAGGGTCTGGGTGCCGCTGGCCCTGATCAGGCGGTAGCGGGGCGGAAATTTTGGACCGTTGTTCACCTGACGGAGGATCGAGATCCGTGCCCTCGACGGGGAACCGAACAGCCGGTTGAAGTAAGGACGCTGGGCGGCGCCGTATCGCCGGCTTGCCTTGCGGGTCGGATTCGAAAGCTGGATCGACCAGGCGACCACCTTGCCCCGGTTGAAGGGGACGACGAAGTTCCTGCCGTTAGCCCCCCGCTGTAAGACCTGGAACCCGGTCACCTTTCCCTCGGCGATGCAGGCCCGTGATGTCGCGCGGGTCCCGCAGTTGGGAGTGACCTTGTTCTTGGTCGCCCCGAGGAGGACGCGGCGGTTGCTCTTTCCGTCCGCCTGACCGAAAACTCCAACGAAAGCAAGGCAGGCGAACAGACCCAGAATGGCTGCGGTGAGCGCGCCGAGGCGAAAGACCGGGCGGCTCACAATCGGTTGTGAACGGTTTTCGGCCATATCGGAACTAACACCGAGGCTACGCCACAGGTGCGGAAGGTCAAGCGAAAGGCAACCTCGGGAAATACTTCCCGCAGATCAAAAACCGGTTAACGGCCGACGATGGTCGCCGAGTAGAGCAGTACGTTTCCGCCGTAAAGCAGCGTACTTGCGGATCGAGTCGATGCCGGTCTGAGCCGGGTCACCCAAATATGGAGCCACGCTTGACTGTTTCGATATCTCTAAAGCCACAGCCACTACTTGCTCAACCGCAAACCGACGTTGGCATTACGAAACCGCGAAGGACCGCACCCAGGGTCGGTCCTTCGCGGCCGAGGGGTCGCAGGCTACAAAATGTTGACCTCTTCGCACCCTTGAACAGAATCCACTGAGTTGACGTAACAGACGTCGTACCCAGCGTTTCCGTAAACCTCGTCTCTCACCCCGTCTCCATGAGCGAAGATTTGGTCGTTGTCATCATTGCCGTAAAGGTCGTCTGAACCGCCCTCTCCATAGATCCGATCGTTCCCGGGGCCCCCGTAGACTTCGTCGTTACCTGCGCCTCCGGAAAGCACAAAAACGATGGGGTCAGGCCCGATGCCGCCGATACCTTCCGTGCAGCTGGAGTAACTCCCGCTGTCATTGCCGGGTCCTCCGTAAACCGTGTCGGCACCATCGAAACCGTATATTCGGTCAGGAGCCCCGAATCCACTGATTGTGTCTGCGCTGCTGGTCCCGCCCAGGCACTCCCGGTCATTGGTGCCATCGATCACAGCAGCATTCGCCGCGGTCGAGAACAAACACGTCAGAGCCAGAAAACCGACCACGATCGCAACGGCAGCCTTGTGAAGCGACTTCATAATCCTCCTCCTTGAGGTCCTTAGGTTACTGCCCGGCAGAGTACATGAGGGCGAAACTAGGAGGTTGACGGAACCACGGGTTCAGCCGAAATCCGCGTCAGCGTCCGACAATCAACGCTGAGTAAAGCAGCACGTTGCTGCCGTAGTAGCAACCATAACGCCGAGTTGAGTTGATCCGAGTTTGAGGCGCAGATTTCTCAAGTTGATCGGTGATGTTGCCGCTAGCGTCGGTGAGCCCGCAAGTCGGGGGATCATCCTGTGGCACCCTGCTGCCGCGCCAGGTAAACGACTCTTCGGCTCTATCGCAGGCGACCGGGTTCAGAATCCCGGGTTCGAAAGCGGTGCTGTTGCAGGCCTTGGGCTTCCAGAGCGCTGGTGCCCAAGTCGGAATGGTTAGCGCAACCACGTTGCCCTCGAAGACGTTCAGCGGCGGCTCAACCGCGAATGTCACCTTGGAACCGAAGTACGGGTTCAGGATCTTGACCTCGGACTTCCTCACCAGTTTGAACTTCGGCCCACCCTTTTTTCGCTTTTCGACTTGTCGCAGAATCGACACACCTGCCTGGGAAGGCGTACCGAACAACGCGTTGAAGAACGGAAGCTGAGCTCCGTTGCTATCGACATCTACCCGAGTTGGCCTGGACAATGAAATCGACCAGGCGACCAACTTGCCGTTGAAGGGCACCACGAAGTTCCTGCCTGGGTAGCGGGCCGAAAGCGACTGAAAAGCCGTGATCTTGCCCTCGACGGTGCAGTCACGGCTGAAGTCCTTGCCGCAGTTGGGCTTGAGCGTGTTTATGTTCCGTGCGCCGAGCTCGATCCGCTTGGTGGATTTCGCTTCAGCAAGCGGGCTGGTGGCCAGCAGCAGGGCGGCTGCGAGGGCGGCAAGGAGCATCAGGATCCGGGCGGCCCGGAGGCCGTCTGTTGTGAGGGGGGAGCGAAGCATCGAATACTGGAACACGGTTGGGTGCCTCAATGTTGCGCTTCGGTGCCCTTTCGGGCTCCGGCTACTTGTAGCGGTAGGTGATGCGGCCGCGGGTCAGGTCGTAGGGCGATAGCTCGATCTTGACCCTGTCCCCGGGCAGGATGCGGATGTAGTGACGGCGCATCTTGCCGGAGATGTGACCCAGCACTTCATGGTCGTTGTCAAGCTTGACGCGGAACATCGTATTCGGGAGGGCTTCGGTGATTTCGCCCTCCATCTCGATCTTTTCTTCTTTAGCCATGCGAAGGTGAGGCTACTACTCACCCGGCTTCGAGGAAGCGCCGGGCATGCACTACAGCTTCGTTTGCATCATTGATCTCACCGGCGAAGCGGGCTGCCGAGAGCTCCTTCATCACTTCGCCGATCCGCGGACCAGTGTCAATGCCGAGTGCTTCAGCCAGTTCGTTTCCGGGCAGGAACTGGGCTGGCGGCCCGTTCCGGTCCCAGTCGAGGGCGTGGCCGACCATCTCCATGGCCAGTTCCATGTGCCCCTGGACCATCTCCTCGCTGGCGATCGAGGCGCTTCCCCTTGCCGCCATCCGGTCGGCCACCGTGAGCAATGTCACATCCAGCGAGACCGGATCGGTGTGGTCGAGGTACTGGAATATCTGGCGCCGATCCAGCGGCCTCGATGTCACAAGGAAGCCGAGAATCAGGTGGTGACGGGTCAGGTCCGCCATGTAGCCGATCAGTTTTCTGCTGGCGCGCAGTTCCCGGAACCTTCTTTCGATCTGCTCGGCCCCGATCCGGTCGTGCCCCCGAAAGGAGATGAACCCCCCGTCCTCGCTTCTGGTCTGCGGCTTGGCGCAGTCGTGGAAAAGTGCGCCGAGTCTCAGGGCCGTGCCTCTGGTGGCCCCGTCGCCCAGCGGTCTGGCCAGATACTCGGAGACCTCGGGGGCCCGGTCGCCGGTGAAACGTTCCAGGTCCGATTCGATCCGCAGGACTCCTTCGACGACTTCCATCGTGTGCCCGTAAACGTCCAAATGATGATTGGGTCCCTGGACCACGTCATGAAGGTCGCCGATCTCGGGCAGCAACCAGTCGAACAGCCCGAGCCGGTCCATGGCGGCGAAACCCTCCAGGGGGTTCCTGCCCCCGACCAGCAGGAGCAACTCGGCCAGAGTCCTCTCCCCCGCCGGCTCACCGGCCCTCGGTGACTCCTGCCGGGCCAGCGTCACAGTTTCTTCGTTGATCTTCCAGCCGAACTGGGAGACGAGTCTCGCCGCCCTCATCAGGCGGAGCGGATCGTCGCTGAACGACGTGGGACCGCAAGCTCTGATGACACCGGCTTTGAGGTCTTCCAGGCCCCCAAGCGGATCCAGCACTCCCCCGCTGGAGAGGTCGGCGGCGATGGCCCCGACCGTGAAATCCCGGAGCGCCAGATCCTGCCCGATCGTCCCGGCCCGGAGCTCGGCCAGATCCACCTGCCAGGCGTCTTCCCTGTCCTTGACCCTCCAGGCCGGAAACTCGTCGGACAGCTCGAAGGCAACCCCGCCCAGTTCCCTGGCGATGGCGCGTGCAGGTTCCTCAGGAGGGCCCAACACCGCAACATCGAGGTCGTTGACTTCCCGCCCCAGGGCGATGTCACGCATCGCCCCTCCGACCAGCCAGGCCGGAGTCCCGGCGAGCACTTCGCGGACCACGTCCACCCTTGGTGCGGCGAGGGCTCGGGGACCGAGCTGGTCCAGAGCCAGCACGTCGGTCATGGGCTCAGTCGTCCCGGCCCACGCGGGGCACGCGAGGCGAAATGCCGCAGGTCACCTCGTAGTTGATGGTGTCGAGCGGTTCCGCGACCCGTTCAGCCAGGATCAATTCGTCCCCCTGGCTGCCGATCAGGGTGACCTCGTCACCGACCCGCACCTCCGAGTCCGGACCCACGTCTACCGTGATGTTGTCCATCGAGACGGTGCCACTGATCGGGTAGCGGCGACCTCTGATCAGCACCTCACCCTTGTTGGACAGACCACGCCGCACGCCGTCCCCGTAGCCGATCGGAATCGCCGCAACCCTTGTCGGCCGATCGGCGGTCCAGGTGCGTCCATAGCCGGCACTCGCACCAGCCTCGAAATCCTTCACCGAGGCAACCCAGGAGTGCAGCGAAAGGACTGGGCGCAGATCATGGTCTGCGGGGTCGTTGCCGAAGGGATCCATCCCGTAGACCGCAACACCGGGCCTGACCATGTCGAAATGACAGGAAGGGTCGGCGATCAGGGCGGCGCTGTTCGCGGCGTGAAGCTTGACCTCGGGAAACTCGCGGCGGGCGCGCTCGCCCAGTTCAGCCAGCCGGTCGCGCTGCAGGTCACGGAAGGTCGAGTCTTCCTCGTCAGCGGTTGCGAAGTGTGTCCAGATTGCGGCCAGGCGAAGGTTCGGGTGGGAACTGGCGGTGCGCGCGAGTTCGAGTACCAGGTCGGGGTCGGTTGTCCCGAGTCTGCCCATGCCGGTGTCGTATTTGACGTGGACTCCCACCACCAGCCCGGATGCGGCAGCCTGATCGGCGAGGCTCGCGATGAAACCGGGCTCCCAGGCGGATACGTCCGCGCCCGCCGAGATAGCCATCTCGATCTCCCGGGGTGCGAGAGCACCGAGGACCAGAAGTGGAATGTCGGGGGCGACGCTCCGGGCGAGCGCTGCCTCGCTGGCGGTGGCGAACGCAATGCGGTCCGCACCAGACTCTGCGACGGCCGAAACGCAGTGGAGGGCGCCGTGGCCGTAGGCGTCCGCTTTCAGGACCGGACACAGCTCGACGCCCTCGGCCAGGCGGGATTTCAGCACGCGACAGTTGTGCCGCAGCGCGCCGAGGTCTATTCGGGCTTCCGCCCGCTCGTACATCAGGCCCCGGTGAGGGCGGCCAGAACGTCAACCCGGGTGACCACGCCGACCAGTCGGCCCTCGTCATCGACTACCGGCAGGCGATTGTGCTTCTTCTCGGAAATCAGGCGGCCGGCATGTTCGGCAGGCTCGTCCGGTCCGACTGTGATCGGATCGGCGGTCATCATGTCTGCCGCTGTGGCGGCGAAAGCCTTCTTGGCTCGCTCTTCCCAGTGTTTGGTCGACTCGAGAAACACGACGCCGCCCATGATGTTCACGTAGTGAGGAAGGTGGAAATCGGAATCCTCGTTCGAGATCACCAGATCCGAGTCGGTAATGATCCCCAGAACCTTCTTCGCCTCGTCCACAACCGGCACACCCGGAAGGTCGTTGGTCTGGAGAGTCTCGATCACATCCTGGATCGGGTCATCCGGCGAAACGGTGGCGGGCTCGCGATCCATGATTTCGGCGACAGTCGGCATCGGCGCAGATTATTCCATCCACCCCGGTCAACCGGTGCGAGTCTGATCGAGATCGACTTTTTCGTTCCATACGACACACTTCGGGCACTTCGATCACCCGGCCGGAGGGATCATCGCCCTGGGGATGGCCCTGATCACGTCAGTCGCGATCACGCCGTCCCGGTTGCCGACCTCGACCGCCGCGATCTCCCCCGCCGCTGCGTGTGCCAGAACAGCGGCGGCGGCCGCTTCGAATCCGTCGAGCCCCCGGGCAAGAAAGGCCCCGACAATTCCTGCCAGTACATCCCCCGTCCCGGCCGTAGCGAGCGATGGCGCGGGGAGCGTGTTGACCGCGACCCTGGTTCCGTCGGTGACGATCGTGTCATCACCCTTGAGGACGACGACCGCACCTGCCCTGTTCGAGAGTTCCTTCGCCGAAGCGAGACGGTGGGCGGCAATCTCGGCCGACTCCTGCCCCAGGAGCCTTCCGGCTTCCCCGTCGTGAGGCGTCAGGACCGTGGTCCCCTCGCGGGATTTCAGTGTTCCGGCGTCCGAGCCGATCAGGGTCAGGGCATCCGCGTCAACGACCATTGGTGATTCGGCGCCGGAGATGACCTCCCGGACCAGATCGCCAGTGGCTGCTGCTCGGCCGATCCCTGATCCCAGAACCACGGATGCGGCCCCTTGGAGATGTTCGACGATCGAGGGTGCCTGCGCGCCTTCAAAAGCGGTCGCTCCCTCGCCGAAGCCTTTGGTCATCACTTCGGTCAGCTTGGCCTCGAAGACGTCCTCGAGCCCTCCAGGTACGGCCGCTGTGGCATAGCCAGCTCCTGCCCTGATCGATGCCTCGGCGGCCAGACAGACAGCCCCAGTCAGACCGCGGGAACCACCCACGATCGACACCCGCCCTGAGGTGAACTTGTTCGAATCGGCAGAGCGCCGGGGAAGCAACCCGAGCACCGAAGGCCGGATCGCCCCTCCAGCCTCGGGAGCAGGTGCCTCGGGCGGTATGCCGATCGGAATGACTTCCACGACCCCGCAAAGGTGCTTGGCGGGAGCGATCAGGTGGCCCAGCTTTCGCTGGTGGAAAGTGGCCGTTCGCTCCGCCCTGACCGCCTTTTCCGAGGCCTCGCCGGTCGAGGCGTTGACCCCGGATGGCACGTCACTTGCGACCACGGGAAGCCCCGAATCGTTGATCGACTGGATGGTTCCGGCTAGCGGATCGCGTGGCTCGCCATCGAACCCGGTCCCGAGCATCGCGTCGATCACCACCCCCTCAAGGGAAGAAACCGGCACCGGCCCGTTGTGAATCTCGGCGATGCCCTGCGGCAGACGGTCGAGATTGGCCTGCGAATCAGGACTGAGGCCTTCGCGGTCCGAGAAAAGGATCACCCGCACGTCGAATCCGGACTCGGCCAGGTGCCTCGCCGCGACCAGCCCGTCGCCACCGTTGTTTCCCTTGCCACAAACCACGGTCACCGGCCGCCCGACCGCCAGCTCGGACGTGCAGCGGGCCAGGCCGCGCCCCGCGGCTTCCATCAGCTCGAGGGAGGGAATGCCCTTCTCTTCGATCGCCCAGCGGTCGGCAGCAGCCATTCCCGCAGCGTCGTAGACGGGGTCAATCCAGCTCTCCACTAACCCTCTGCCTTCCCCGGATCTGCGGCCATCCGGTCGGCGACAGCTACGGCACCGGCGATCTCCCGTGAATGTGTGAGGCTGACCCGCACCTTGAGTCCCTTGGCATTCGCCTGGCTCAGAACCGCTCCGTTCAAACGCACCTGCGGCGCTGGGTCCTCGCTATTACCGGAGATGATCTCGATCTCCCGGAGGCTGGCACCAGGAGGCAGAGCGAGCGCTTTCACCACTGCCTCCTTGGCTGCGAATCGGGCAGCGAGGTGTCGGCCGGGCCGGCCCATCGACCTGGCGTAGCCGAGCTCGCCCTGGGTGAAAAGGCGATCGGCGAGGCGGGGATGGCGATCGAGGGCCCGCTCCACACGGGCCACCTCGATCAGGTCCATCCCGACCCCGGTCGACACTTCCGGTTTTTCCTGCGCTTCTACTGGTTCAGCCCCATGTTGAATTCGAAGGTGCCGTCCTCGTCGCTGGAGCCGGCAGCCATGAACTGGAACTTCTGCATGATCTTCGCGATCTCCCTGGCGTCGGGCTGTCCGGCGCCTGCCGAGAGAACCAGCTTCGCAATGTTGTCGGGGTTGGCGAACATGTCGAGACCATCGTCCGGAGTCGAGGCATCGGCTGCCTTGTAGGCGTCACTGTCGGCCAGGGTCTTGCCGGTGCCGGTCAGGGCGTTCAGTGATGCCTTCATCCCGACGCCAATGACCATCCGGTCCCCCTTGACGCCGATCACGACGGGTCGCCCGGGAAGTTCCGGAGTCAGCACGCGGAAGCCGGCGACGTTACCCGGGAGGGGACGCACGCTGGCATCGCCCGCGAGACCGATCAGCGAGGAGATCCCGCGCAGCGAACTCTCGATCGGCTCGATGTTGTTGCTGGTCGCTACGAGCGCGCCACCGAGGTTCTTCTCGGTAGTGCCGTTGACGAAGAAGGCGACCGTGTCGAGAGACTCGACGATCCCCATCAGATCGATCTGGCGGGAGGCCTCGTTCATCAGCTGGTCGATCTGACCGGGCTCGAGGAGGCCCGGGATCCCTTCCTTGTTGAGCGCGTTGATGATCGTCGTTGCGTTTTTTCCGACGTCACCCGATCCGAGCGCGACCATGGTGTCGGCCGGGAAGGTTTCGATCAGGGCCGAGGGGTCACCGCTGGTCAGGTCAGACCCGGCGTTGGTGTAGCCCTTCATCGACATCTCATCGGCGGTCGGCACCATGCTCATCACCGTGCCGCTGCCCTCGAGGTCCATTCCCATCGCGGAGTAGAGGCCGCTCAGGTCAATTCCCTGTTCCTTGAGGGCGGCCAGGTAGGGATCGTTGGCGGTGAAGACACTCATCAGGGCTCCGTCGGCCACGTGATCCTTGAGATCGGAGAAGACCTGGGTGTCGGCGAGGTTGTCGCCCTTGGAGGCGTCGACCGCAGCCTTGAACTCGGCTTCGCTGGATCCGATCACGACGTTGTCATCGACGATGCCGACCGCCGTTCCGTCATCGGCCGAGACCTTGTACGAGAAGCCCTCGTACTCACCCTCTCCCGAGATTCCGTCACTCTCGGCCTGCTTGTCGATGAACGACTGCGCGGCGTCGGGGTCGGTCGTCTGGACGACCAGACCGAACTTCTCGCCGGCATCGGCGGAATCCATGGTCTGGCCCAGATCACCCTCAGTCGAGGTGAAGGAGGAAAGCCCGTCGGTCTCGGGGGCGAGTGCCGACGGATCAAAACTGACGAACACCCCCGCGTCCTGCCCGAGCCAGGGCTGGATGTCAGCGTCGAAATCGACGTCGCCGCTGGCGTTGATGTTCTCCTTGATCAGGTCGCCGACGTTGACCCCGGCAAGGGTTTCGGTCATCGCGTCGACGTTCGAGGCAACCTCGCTGTCTGGCTGGACTGACCCTTCGACAAAAACGGTCGAGTCGGCCGGAGCGAACTTCGCGAGTTCGGTGGCACCCGAATCATCGGAACTGCCTCCGCAGGCGCTGATGGCAAGAGCTGCGAGGCCGGTGGCAAGAATGGCTGGAATTGAATACTTCGTGAAGTAACTGGACATGGTCCGATCCTAACGGGACCAATTGCGAACACATTGCGGTTCCAGCGCGAACAGCCGGTATCCCAGTTACAGGGCCAAAAAGGGCGCGAACGCCCGAGGTCCGCTACTCGACGGTGACGGTTTTCGCGAGGTTTCGGGGCTGATCCACGTTGAGTCCGTTCAGGCGGGCGACGTGGTAGGCAAGCAGCTGAAGCGGCAGGATCGCGACCAGGGGCTGGAGCACCCAGTCGGTCCGAGGAACCGCAATCGTCTCCTCGGAGACCTTCGAAACGCGGTCATCACCCTCGGTCGCTACGGCGATCACGTCGGCACCGCGGGCCTTCACTTCCTCCATGTTCGAAAGGACCTTGTCGAGGATCGGGCTGTCGGTTGCGACGCAGACGACTGGCGTGGACTCGTCAAGCAGGGCGATCGGGCCGTGCTTCATCTCGCCGGCGGCGTATGCGTCGGTCGGGATATAGGAGACCTCCTTGAGCTTGAGCGCGCCCTCGAGGCAAACGGGCAGACCAATGTGGCGCCCGAGGTACAGGAAGAACTTCTGGTCGTAATGAAGCTTCGCGATCTCGAGCATCCGTTCCGACTCGGAGTCGATCGTCGCTTCCATCTTTTCCGGAATCGCGCGCAACTCGTTGATCAGGCGACTGACCTCGGAGAATCCGAGAGTCCCCCGGAGCTCAGCGAGCCGCAGGGCGACGAGGTACATGGCCGCAACTTGGGCGACAAAAGTCTTGGTTGCCGCGACCCCGATCTCGAGGCCGGCCCTGGTGAAGAGCACGGCATCCGAATCCCGGGTTGCCTGGCTTCCCATGATGTTGGTGATCGCCAGTACCTTGGCTCCGCGATCACGGGCGAGGCGCATCGCGGCCAGCGTGTCTGCGGTCTCACCGGACTGGGTGATGCCGATGACGAGGTCGTCCTCGCCGATCACCGGGTCGCGGTAGCGGTACTCGGAGGCGATGTCCATCTCGACCGGCACCCTGGCCCAGCGCTCGATTGCGTAACGGCCGACCAGACCGGCGTGGTAGCTGGTGCCACAGGCGACGATCACGATCCGTTTCGCCTTCCGGAAGACGTCATCCCCGAAACCGATGTCCGAAAGGTCGACGCTGTCATGTTCGGTCAGGCGGTCGAGAATTGTCTCGGCGATCGCCTCGGGCTGCTCGTGGATCTCCTTCATCATGAAGGTGTCGTAGCCGGCCTTCTCGGCCTGTTCGTCATCCCACTCGACCTCTTCGGTGGTCCTCTCGACGGCTTCACCTTCGGCCGTGGTGACGGTGACTCCGTCCGGCCTGATGGTGACGATCTCGCCGTTGTCGATGGTCAGCACGACCCGGGTTTCGTTGAGGAAGGCCGGGATCGCCGAGGCGATGAAGTTCTCTCCCTCTCCGATACCGACGATCAAGGGGGTTTCCTTGCGCGCACCCACCAGAACGCCGGGCGCGTCGGCGTGCATCGCGACGATCGAGTAGTGGCCGCGCAGGTCTGCGTATGCCTTCCGTACGGCCTCGGTGAGGTCACCGTCGAAGTACCGGCTGATCAGGTGGGCGACCACCTCGGCATCGGTTTCCGAAGTGAAGGTGACGCCCTCCTCCTGGAGCCATTCCTTCAGCCGGACGTAGTTCTCGACGATTCCGTTGAGAACGATCTGGACCTTGCCGGATTCATCGGTGTGTGGATGGGCGTTCTCCTCGGTCACGCGACCGTGGGTGGCCCAGCGCGTGTGAGCGATCCCCGTGAAGCTGCCATCCCCGGCGGCTTCGTCGGCCACGGGTAGTCCGGGGTCCTTCAGGGCACCCTTTAGGCCTTCCAGGTTTCCGACGGCGCGAACGTTCTTGACTCCGTCTCCCGGGACGAGCATGGCCACTCCGGCCGAGTCATAGCCCCGGTACTCGAGTTTCTCGAGCCCGGCCACGAGGATTTCCTCCGCGGGGCGACCCCCGACGTATCCGATGATTCCGCACATGAGTTTCTAAGGCTACTCGTGACGGTCCCGTGCCGAAGAGACGGGCGTCACGGAGAAGATTTTCAGCCGAGTTCCGCCCGGACGAGCCCGGCGAGGGATTCGCAGATCTGCTCGGCCCGTTCCTGGCTGGGTGCCTCGGCCATCACCCGGACCAGCGGTTCGGTTCCGGAAGGGCGCAGGAGCACCCTGCCCTCGCCTTCAAGTTCTGCGTTGAGCCGGTCGACTTCGGTCCAGACCGGCTCCGCACCGGCGATTGCATCCCGGTCGGCCACTTCCACGTTCACAAGTTTCTGGGGAAGTTTCTCCATTACCCGGCTGGCTGCCAGGTCGCAACCACCCAGGGCCTCGAGCAGCATCAGCGCCGCGGCAATGCCGTCACCGGTCGGGGCGTAATCGGTGGAAATGATGTGGCCGGACTGCTCCCCGCCGAGCGCCCAGTTCCGGTCACGCAGGGCTTCAAGCACGTAGCGGTCCCCGACACTGGTGACCGCCACTTCCACCCCGTTCTCCTTCATCGCCTGGTGAAACCCGTAATTGCTCATCACGGTCACAGCGACGCCACCGGCCAGAGTGCCGGCAGAATGGCGGGCGACCGCGACCAGGCTGATGATCTCGTCGCCGTCGAATGGCTTCCCTTCGGCATCTACGGCAAGCACACGGTCGCCGTCGCCATCGAAGGCAAAGCCGAGCGAAGCATCGGAGGCAGCAACTGCTTCCGAAAGCAGGGTGAGATCTGTTGAACCACAGCCATCATTGATGTTCCTGCCGTCGGGTTCGACCGCGAGAAGTTCAACCTTGGCGCCCAGCCGCTGAAATATCTGCCCGGCAACCCTGTAGGTGGCACCGTTGGCACAATCGAGAACGACCTTCAGGCCCGAGAGGTCAAGGCGAAAGTGGCTTTCGAGGGCACGTAGATAGTCCTCTTCCGCACCCCTTAGTTCCTGAATCCGCCCCGGAACTTCTGCCGGAGCGGGAGGCTCATAGATCAGTGCTTCCACACCGGCCTCGGTCGCATCGTCGAGTTTCCCGCCGTCCCCGCCAAACAGCTTTATGCCGTTGTCACGGAAGGGGTTATGCGAGGCTGACACGACAGCAGCCATGTCGAATCCGTGGTGCCTGGAAAGTAGAGCGGCCGCAGGGGTCGGCAGGACTCCGCCCAGGTAGACCTCGCCTCCAGCTTCGGCGATTCCGGCAGCCAGCGCGGCTTCCAGCATCGGTCCCGACTCGCGCGTATCCCGGATGATCAGCACGCGTGGGTGCTCGACGCCGCGTGAGTTCCTCAGAGATGAGGTCCCGGCCCGGCCGATCGCCAGGGCGAGAGAAGCATCCAGGGTTTCGCCGACCCGGCCTCGAACTCCGTCGGTACCGAAGAGTGTGCGGGTCGGAGTCGACACGCCTGCTTGTCCGGTCCTAGCGCTTCGAGAACTGCGGCCGCTTGCGGGCCTTCTTGAGACCGGCCTTGCGACGTTCCTTGGCGCGGGCGTCACGGGTAAGGAACCCGCGGCGCTTCAGCTCGGGACGAAGCTCGGGATCGACCTCGGTCAGAGCGCGGGCGATACCGTGCCTGACCGCTCCGGCCTGGCCGGAGATGCCGCCACCGTGAACGCGGATCTTGATGTTCACGTTGGTCTCGTAACCGGTCGCGACCAGAGGTGAGTGGACGATCGTGCGATGGCGGGCCCGGGGGAAGTACTCGTCGAGCTCGCGGTCGTTGATCGTGATGTTTCCGTCACCCGGAAGGATGATGACGCGGGCAACCGAGCGCTTCCGCTTGCCTGTAGCCGTGTAGCGGGCGTCCTTGGCGAGCTTGATCGGTGCGGGCCTGGCGACGGGAGCGTCAGCTTCTTCGGCTTCGGCTGCCTCGCGGGCGGCACGTTCCTCTTCTTCTGCTTCGCGGGCGGCGAGCTCTTCGGCGCTCAGCTCCACCTCGGGCTCGGGCTCTACCAGCGGTTCGAGATCGGCACCCGGGGGCAAGTCCGACTTCGGCCTGGATTCCTCGGCGGCGACGATCTCCTCGGCGGCCTCTGTCGCGGCCTCCTCGACGTCGACCTCGCCGGTTCCCTCGGCGCCTTCGACTTCAGCCTCGACGGTCTCCTCGACAACAGCGGTCTCTTCGACCACTTCCTCTGCGGCCGGAGTCTCCTCCACGGCCTCGGGAGTCTCCTCGGGGGTCACGTCTTCGGTGTTTTCTTCTTCGCTCAAGTTCGTCTAGCTCAGTTCTGGATTTCCAAGGGCTTCGGCTGCTGGGCCTGGTGGGGGTGCTCCGGACCGGCGTGTACCTTCAGCTTCAGCAGCTGCTGCCGGGAGAGCTTGTTGCGGGGCATCATTCCCTTGACCGCCTTGCGGATCACCTCTTCCGGCTGCTTCTCGAGCATCTCGGCGAGGGTTCGGGACTTGATGCCGCCCGGGTAGCCACTGTGCCGCCAGTAAGTCTTCTGGTTCAGCTTGTCGCCGGTCACCTTGATCTTCTCGGCGTTGATCACGACGACGAAGTCGCCGGTGTCGATGTGCGGCGTGTAGTCGGGCTTGCGCTTGCCGCGCAGCGTGTCTGCGAGCTGGGTCGCGAGGCGGCCAAGGGTCTGGCCCTCGGCATCGACGACGTACCAGTCTCTCTGGCGATTGGCGGGTGTGGCTACGTGAGTCTTCATGGCAAAAGGGCATGGCGGCGTTACGGCGCCGACACGCGGACACGGCATCATACGGAACGCCGCCGGTATCTGCCTCCTGGCTTTGTTGACGGGCGTCACTTACGTTGTCTTAGCGTTTGCTTATACTGCGCCCAGCTATAGCCGAACCCCTCCTTTCCAAGGGAGGGGGCGGAGGAACCAACGGGAGATCTTTCTCCCAGGGGCGAATCGGAGGCAATCACTGCTCCGTAGCGCAACTCTTTCAGCGCGAGCCCGCCAGCTAACTCCGTAGGCGTCTGGAAAGAGATGAAGCCGAGACGATCGAAAAATTTCTCGCTAGCCGCCTTTGCGGCGGTGCTGGCCTGCCTGGTTCCGGCCGTGGCCTTCTCGACGAACGCCTCAGGCGCCGTCACCTCCGGCGGCGGCCTCGTCATACCCGGAATACCCAAGATTTCAGATGTGATCTGCCTGACCGGCTGCTCGAAGATCAGGGAAGTGTCGGTCGGCGGCTCGGTCCAAGTCACAGGGACCGAGATGAAGTCGGTCTCCTACGTGGCATTCCGGAGCAAGAACCGGAACATCCGGGTCGAGCCCGACGTCGTTACTGATTCGCGGGTTGAGGCCACGGTTCCGAAGGGCGCAATATCCGGTCGGGTGCGCGTCGTCTCGAGCACCGGATCGATCTCCGATCCTTCCCGCCAGCTCATTACCGTCAGCCAGCAGGAGTTCGTCCGAACCGGGAAACTGACCATCGTCGATGCGAGCACCACCCCCAAGACTGCCTTCCAGTACGGGGTGCGCCGGCCTGTCCTCAGCTACATCGTCAACGGCTCCACCCCCCGGGTCGACCTGAGAGTCGACGTCGTCAACTCCAAGGGCGACGTGATCCGCAGCCGTTTCCTGAACGACGTTCCCACCGGTACCTCCCAGAAGGTCGGCTGGAGCGGCCTGGTTTCCAGAGGCAGGACTGCCCCCAACGGCGCCTACCGGTTCGTCGTCCGTGGGAATGACGGGACCGCCGCCT
The DNA here is from genome assembly GCA_020438355.1 of Solirubrobacterales bacterium. Taxonomy (GTDB): domain Bacteria; phylum Actinomycetota; class Thermoleophilia; order Solirubrobacterales; family 70-9; genus 67-14. Next base: position 184,240 of record JAGQUT010000002.1, read on the forward strand.
CACTCTCCCCCCGGCTCAAGCGCGAGCGGCGCAAGGCAAGGGCATCCCGCGCCCGCACAGGCAAGCCCGCCGACCCGTTCACCTTCCGGATGTTCGCCTACATGTTCCCTCTCCGGGGACCGCATTCATACGGTGACGGCATCGGCGCCGGCAGGGGCCATCAGGGGGCTGACGTTCTCGCCAGATGCGGGCAGCCCCTCGTCGCGGCCAGGGCCGGAACCGTCTACTACAACGATTACCAGGCAGGCGGCGCGGGCAACTATCTGGTGATCAACCTCAAGGGAGCCGGCGGGCGCAGCCACGTCTACATGCATCTGCCGGTCCGTTCGCCGCTCAAGGTCGGCTCCACCGTTCGGACCGGTCAGCGCATCGGATCTGTCGGAACCACCGGCCGCAGCACCGCCTGCCACCTCCATTTCGAGGTCTGGTCAGGCCCGGGCTGGTATCAGGGAGGAACCTTCCTCGACCCGATGCCGATGCTCAAGGCCTGGGACCGCTACAGCTGAGCAAGGCTTTAGGAGCCGTCGCTATCCTCGGCCCATGTGCATGCAGTGCGTGACAGGTGCCGCCGTAGCGGCCGGAGCGACAGCGACCGGCCTTCGCGCCTGGCTGCACGCCCGCGGGCCCAGCTGGATGACCGCCAAGCGGATGAAGATCGCCACGGCCTGCCTGCTGACCCTCGGCGTAATTGCCGCAGGCATCCAGCCCTGACCGGCTGGCAGAACCTTCAGTGATGGTGGCCGTGCGAGGCCTCGGCCGCCAGTTCAGCCCGATCCAGGGACCTTGACATCAGCGCTGCCAGCAGGGTGGTGATCGGGACGGCAGCGATCAGACCGATCGAACCGACCAGGGTCGCGACGATCTCCTTGGCGACGATCTCCATGTTGACCGCCCTGGTGAATCCGACCTCGCCTGAACCGAGAATCAGCAACACCGGCAGCGACGATCCAACGTAGGCGAGCACGAGGGTGTTGACCGTGGCACTGACGTGGTCACGCCCGACCTCGATCGCCCGCCGGTAGAGCCGGCCGATCGACTGCTTCGGGTTCGCGGCCCGGAGGGCGATAACCGTCGATGCCTGGCTGATCGTGACGTCGTCCAGGACGCCCAGGGCACCGATGATTATTCCGGCGATCACCAGCCCGCTGATCGAGATCCCGGAATCACTGGCGGAAAGGAGCGTGGCCTCCTCGGAAGTGAAGCCGGTGAGGTTTGCGGCAGAAGTGAAAATGACCGCAAGGAGGCCGACGAGCAGGAGGCTGACCGAGGTACCGAGGATCGCGGCGATGCTCTTGGGTCCGACCCCATGAGCCAGGGTGATGGTGACCAGCATCACCGCCATCGAACCGGCCAGGGCGACCGCCAGCGGCGGCTGCTTGTCAAGGATCGCGGGAATGATGAAGAGCAGGACGATCGCGAGGCTCGCTGCGAGCCCGACCAGCGAGAGGGCACCCCGCAGCCTCCCGAACAGGATCACCAGAAAGGTGAAGGCGACGGCCAGGATCAACAGCGGCGGACCCCGCTCGTAGTCGATCAGGGAGTAGATGGTCGGCCCGCCATTCGTCTGGATCGCAGCAACCTTGATGTCGTCCCCGGGATCCACGACAGAATCAGCTGAGCGGCTGGTCACGTCCAGCGTCGCCAGATCCCCCTCGTTCGGCCCGCTCTTCAGCCGGATCGAGGCTTCCAGGCAGGTCGCATCCTCGATCGGGACGGTGCACTCCACCTTCTGGACACTTTCCACTTCGGCCTTCTCGGTCGGGGTCGGAGTGCCGAACTTCAGATCCGACTCCCGCTCTCCGTCAGGCCACAGGAGCACCAGTGCAATCAGCGTCACCGCCGCAAGGGCTACGACAACAAGGCGGTAATTGTTGAGGGAACCCGCAGGGCGCATCAGGGAAGCTTCTCAGTCAGACCGGCGTGAGAAACGTCCCTGATGGCCTGGCCAACCCATTCAGGCAGAAGCCACCTCGGTCCGCTGCCAGGACGGAATCGGGTCCTCCAGGTTCGCCCAATCGATCGGACCCAGGCTCATCTCCTCGTCGGTGAGCAGACAAGCATCGAGTCGGCTCTCGAGCGAAGCCCGGTCAAGACCTGAACCGATGAAGGCGATTTCCTGACGACGGTCACCGAACGGTTCCTGCCAATGCCCCTGGGCCGACTCTTCGAACAGGTCCCTGTTCTCCTCGAGTTCAACCGGGTCGAGAGCGGCCCACCAGAGACCAACCGGGCCTACGCTGAGGACCTTTCCGGCTTGTGACCACTCCCCGACGATGTTGTGCCGGGAAGCCACCCAGAAGAAGCCCTTGGCACGGATCACGTCAGGCCAGGCGATCTGAAGCTGCTTCCAGAGCCTCTCCGGGTGAAACGGCCTGCGGCGCGAGTACATGAAGCTGGAGATTCCGTATTCCTCGGTCTCCGGGATCTCTTCTCCGCGCAACGTTGCCAGCCAGCCCGGAGCGGCCGCGGCCTGCTCGAGATCGAAGAGTCCCGTGCCGAAGACATCCGCGAGCGGAACCTCTCCGCGAACCGAGCGGATCAACCTTGCTGAAGGGTTCAGGGAGCGGCAGATTCCCTCGATTCGCGAGACCTGTTCCGGCGGAACCAGGTCCGTCTTGTTGATCAGAATGACGTTCGCAAACTCGACCTGGTCGACCAGCAGGTCGACGATGCTCCGCTCGTCTTCGGGTCCAAGTGACTGTCCTCGGTCGCGTAGTTCGTCGACGCTTCCACAGTCATCCAGGAAAGTCGAGGCATCAACGACCGTCACCATCGTGTCCAGTCGGGCAAGGTCGGAGAGTGACCGGCCTTCCTCATCGGCGAACGTGAACGTTTCAGCTACGGGCATCGGCTCGGAGATCCCTGTCGACTCGATCAGCAGGTGGTCGAAGCGGCCCTCCCTTGCCAGTTCGGCGACCTCGACCAACAGGTCCTCCCGGAGAGTGCAGCAGATGCAGCCGTTGCTCATCTCGACCATCCGCTCCTCGACCCGGTCGATGCTCGCTTCGCCGGAGCGCAGCAGTTCCGCATCGACGTTGATCTCGCTCATGTCGTTGACGATCACCGCCACCCTGGTTCCTTCGCGGTTGGCGAGTATGTGCTCGAGGAGGGTCGTCTTGCCTGCTCCGAGGAAGCCCGAAAGCACTGTCACGGGCAATCTTCCGGCCCCGTTTTCCTTCTGTTCGTTCATTGTTCTCCTGGGATCAAATTGAGAATGGTTCTCATTTACTATCATGATCCAGCAGATGTTGAGAATGAGATTTGTTCTCATTTCGTGCTATTGATTACCCCCTACCGACCGGAGAACCGATGTTTGAAGCCTTTTCCCTGCCCTTCTTTCAGAAAGGGCTGATCGAAATCCTGATCCTCGCCATACCCGCCGGATTGATCGGCAGCTGGGTCGTACTCAGAAGCCTCGCCTTCTTCTCCCATGCGATCGGCACGGCATCCTTTCCCGGGCTGGTTCTGGCCGACGGCATCGGATTCTCGCCCGCCCTCGGGGCATTCGGGGCGGCCGGATTCTTTGCCGGACTGACCGCGCTCCTGGGCAGGTCACGCCGGGCTTCCAACGACAGCGTCACGGCATTGGTCCTGGTCGGATGCCTTGCCTTCGGTGTGATCCTGGCAAGCGACGTCTTCGGTTCAACCGCCAGCGTTGACACCCTGTTGTTCGGGTCCCTGCTTTCGATCGGCACTTCGGACATCCTGCTTGCCGCCGCGGCCGCGGTGCTTGCGGTAGCCACCACTGTGCTTCTCGGCCATCGCTGGCTTGCCCGGGGATTTGACGAGACCGCTGCCAGCCGGGTGGGTGCCGGCGCAGCCTGGCTAGATGCTGTGCTCCTGCTAACCGTTGCGGTCACCGTCACGGCCAGCCTCAATGCCGTCGGTGCCCTGCTTGTGACGGTCCTGATCGTCGTGCCTGCGGCGACCGTGCGGCTCTTCGCCCAGAGGATCACCACCCAACTCGTCGCGTCGGTGCTCCTGGTCGCGGTTCTCGGCAGCTTCGGACTCTGGCTCTCCTACCAGACCGACGCACCCCCCGGGGCAACTATTGCCGTGGTCAGCGGGATCACTTTCGGCCTCGCCCTGGGCGTTCGCAGCCTCGGCCGCCGGGGCGGGCGGATCGCCGCAGCGACGGCGCTGGTCCTCGGCGCTGGCGTGATCGCCGGCTGCGGCGGCTCCGGATCGAATGGTGACCAGCTCAAGGTGGTGGCGACCACCACCCAGGTCGGGGACTTCGTCGAACAGATCGGTGGCGACCGGGTCGAGGTTACGACGATCCTCCAGCCCAACACTGATCCGCACGACTACGAACCCCGTCCGTCTGACGTGAAGGCAGTTGCCGATGCGGACCTGGTCTTTCGAAGCGGTGGCCACCTCGACGAGTGGGCCAACGACATCGTCGCCGACAGCGGGAGCGGCGCGGAAGTCGTCGACCTGAGCAGCGGCCTCCCGGTACAGCTTGAGGGCGAGGAGGAGCACGAACACGCGCATGAGGAAGAGGCCGCGCATTCATCGGAGAGTGAAGCGGGCCACTCGCATGAGGGAGAAGCGAAGCCAGCCGAGGAGGAAGGCCATGAACACGGCGACGAGGTCGATCCCCACTGGTGGCACGACCCGGTCAACGTGATCGCAGCCACGAAGGAGATCGACACGGCCCTGAGCGAGGCCTCGCCAGATAACGCCAGCTACTTCTCGGAGCGCACCGCCAGCTTCGACAAGGAAGCCAGGGAACTGGATCGTCAGATCGCCGCCTGCGTGAAGCAGGTTCCCGCCAGCGAACGGAAGATCGTCACCGACCACGATGCCTTCGGTTACTTCACGAACCGCTACGAGATCGAGTCCGTGGGCACGGTCATTCCCGCGCTCACCACGCAGGCGGAACCTTCCGCCGGTGACCTTGCCGACCTCGAGCAGACGATCAAGGAAGAGAACGTCAAGGCGATCTTCCCCGAGTCCTCGGTCTCTCCGGCCCTGGCCGAAGCCGTAGCCGAAGACACCGGTGCCAGCACCAGCTACACCCTGTACGCCGACACGCTCGGCCCGGAAGGCTCCAACGGAGAAACCTGGATGTCGATGATGAAGGCCAACACCGACAGCCTGATGCTCGGGATGACTGGCGGCCAGACGGACTGCTTCGGCACAGTCGGCTGAGATGCGATGAGCAGCAAGCCCGACCCGAGAGATGACACCGCCGCGTCCCAGGGGGATGCGGCGGTGCTCGCCCGGCACACCGAGCTCGGGTACGCGGGCCAGCCGGTTCTCTCCGGACTCGAGTTCGAGATTCCGACCGGAACCCGGGTCGGGGTACTCGGGCCCAACGGCGGGGGCAAGACGACCCTCTTCAGGGCCCTGCTCGGCGAGCTGACTCCGTTGGGGGGAACCCTGGAAGTCAACTCCACGACCGCGACCGTCGCCCAGACGGATCGCTCGCGGCTCGACTATCCGGTGTCCGCCCTGGACGTGGCCGTGATGGGAACCCTTGGCAGGCTCCCGTGGTGGCGAAGGCCAGGGCGGCGGGAGCGCAAACGGGCGCTGGGAGCCCTCGAGAAAGTGGGGCTGGCCGACCTCGCCGGGTCAACCTTTGGCGACCTTTCGGGAGGCCAGAGGCAACGGGTCCTGATCGCCCGGGCGCTGACCGCCGATGCCGAAATGCTCCTGATGGACGAACCATTCACCGGGCTGGACAACAAGAGCGAAGCCCGACTGGAAACCCTGATCGATGAATTGTCGTCCTCCGGCCACACAGTGCTGATTGCCACCCACGAAGTGGAGCAGGCTTCGCGGTGGGATCTGGTGCTCTGCCTGAACAAGACTCAGATTTCGTTCGGCGACCCGGCAGTAGCGCTGAGCAAGCCTGTCCTCGAAGCGACCTATGGCGGGCACATCGTCGAAATTCCCGGGCAACCGGACCTCGGCGTCCTTCCCGCCCACCACCACCATGACCACTAGCCCCGCGAGAACATCCAGCCCGGGAGGTTGCGAGCGATGATCGAGTGGATCACCGATCCTCTCGCCTTCGGGGCGACAACCAGGGCATTGATCGAGATCGCGATCCTCGGCACCGTTGGCGGAGCGGTGGGCTGTTGGGTCGTGCTTTACCGGGTCTCCTACAGCGCCGAATCGCTTGCGCACGGGCTGTTCCCCGGGCTGGTCGGGGCGGCGCTGCTTGGCCTGCCACTTCTGCTCGGCGGAGCGGCCGGAATCGTCCTGGCTGCCGCCCTGATCGCGCTCGTCTCGAGATTCGCCACTGACACCGACACGGCGATCGCCGTAGTGATCACGAGCCTCTTCGGGCTGGGGGTGCTGATGGCCCTCTCCCCCGCGTCGCCTCCCGGAATCTCCGAACTTCTCTTCGGCGACCTTCTTGGCACCAGCCAGCAGGACATCCTGGTGTCTGCCGCGGTGACCATTCCGGTTCTGGCCGCTCTCTGGATCCTGCACTCCCGCCTGCTCGCGATCGGCTTCGACGAGAACTCCGGTTCCGCGATCGGCATCTCGCCGGGACTCATGACCGGTCTGGTGCTCGGACTCGTTGCCGTGACAATCCTGGTCGGAGTGCAGGCCCTCGGCAACCTGCTGGTGGCCGCAATCCTGGTTGGACCGGCCGCAGCAGCCAGGCTCCTGACCGACCGGTTCAGGTCGATGATGATCCTCAGCGTCAGTTTCGCGCTGCTAGCCGGAGTGGCCGGCATCTACCTCTCCTTCCACGCGAGAATCGCGGCAGGTGCGGCTGTGGTGGGTTGCCTGGTCACCATCTATCTCCTCGCGGCCGTAACCTCCGCCCTGAGAGAACGATCCCCCATGAGGACCAGAACCAGCTCATGAACGAAACAGCCACAAGGCGACGGTCGGAACAGGCCTGGTCCGAACACGCAGAGGCCAGGATCAGCGAAGCGGGCCTCAAGCGCAGCGTCCCCCGGAGAAAGGTCATCGAGCTTCTCGCCGGCCAGGACTGCGCGGTCACCGCACTACAGCTCGATGCGGAACTGGACGGGGTCGGACGGGCGACGGTCTACAGGGCGATCGAACAGCTCGAGGATCTTGGACTCATCCAGCGTGTGGACCTTGGAGGCTCGGCTCACGGTTACGAGAGGCTGGAGCCTTCAGGCCACCATCATCACCACATCGTCTGCGACGACTGCGGAAAAGTGGAACCGTTCGAGGATGAGGCTCTGGAAGATGCGATCCACGACATCCACCGCAAGGGCTTCAAGGTCGAGACCCACGAAGTGACCCTCCACGGCCACTGCCAGGACTGTCATTAGTAGTCGGCGAGCTTCGCCCCGCCTCCAAGCTGAACCCGTCGGCTCACAGAATCAAGAATGGATGAGCCGGCTCCGCCTGAAGCAGCCATCAGCTTCGCCGAGCTCGCCGATTGTTTATGTCTCTACTCCCACTCGATGGTGCCAGGCGGCTTGCTGGTGATGTCGTATGCGACACGGTTCACGCCGCTCACCTCATTGATGATCCGGTTTGAAACCTTCTCGAGAACGTCGTAGGGAATTCGCGCCCAGTCTGCAGTCATCGCGTCCTTCGAGGTGACTGCGCGGATCACGACCGGGTAGGCGTAAGTCCTGCCGTCACCCTGGACACCGACCGACCGGATCACCGGCAGCACGCAGAAGAACTGCCAGAGGTCGCGGTACATGTTCGCGCCTCCGACTTCCTCGTGAAGGATGTGGTCGGCCTGACGAAGGATGTCGAGGCGTTCCCGGTTCACTTCTCCGCCGACGATCCGGATGCCGAGACCCGGACCTGGGAACGGCTGCCTCCAGACCATGCGGTCCGGCAGTTCCAGTTCGGTGCCCACCGCACGCACCTCGTCCTTGAAAAGCATCCGAAGCGGCTCGACCAGCTCGAACTGAAGATCCTCCGGTAGGCCCCCAACGTTGTGATGAGACTTGATCGTCGCCGCGTGGTCGGACCCGCCCGATTCGATCACGTCCGAGTAGAGCGTTCCCTGGACGAGGAAATCAGCCCCTTCTATCTTCGCCGCCTCCTCCTCGAAGACCCGAATGAACTCTTCACCGATGATCTTCCGCTTGGTCTCCGGATCCGTCACCCCGGCGAGCTTCGAAAGAAAGCGCTCCTCCGCGTCCACGTGGACGAGGGGGATCCCGAAGTGCTGGAAATCCTCGACCACCTGTTCGGCTTCGTTCATCCGCATCAGGCCGTGATCGACGAAGACGCAGGTCAGCCTGTCACCGATCGCTTCGTGGACCAGCTTCGCGGCAACCGACGAGTCGACACCACCGGAGAGTCCGCAGATTGCCTTGCCTTCCCCGACCTGCTGGCGGATCGCTTCGACCTGTTCGGTGACCACCGAAGCGGCACTCCACTGTTCTTCGCAGCCAGCGACTTCCCTGAGGAACCGCTTCAGGACCTCGGTGCCGTAGGGGGTGTGAACCACTTCCGGGTGGAACTGGATTCCGTAGAGCTTCTTCTCGGCCGACTCGAGGGCGGCCACCGGAGACCCGGGGGTCGAAGCGATCGGGGTGAATCCCTCGGGCGCCTCGAAGACGGAATCCCGGTGACTCATCCAGCAGGTCTGCTCGGCGGGTAGACCCCCGAGCAGGATGCCGCCGTCGCCGGTGACGGTCAACTCGGTTCGGCCGAACTCGCCTGACTCGGCTCCCTCGACCTTGCCACCGAGGGCCTTTGCCATCGCCTGCATGCCGTAACAGATGCCGAGCACGGGAATGCCTGTCTCAACCAGCCTCTCGGGAAACTCCGGAGCACCCGGGTCGTAGACGGAAGCCGGCCCGCCGGAAAGGACCAGGGCCTTGGGATTGCGTGCCTCGATGTCCTCGAGAGTCGTGCTGGCCGGGAGCAATTCGGCAAAAACGCCGCATTCACGGATGCGGCGGGCGATGAGCTGGGAGTACTGGCCCCCGAAATCGAGGACCAGCACCTCCTCGGTTGTGGCCGCTGACATCAGTCGTCAGCGACTCCAACCCCGGCGGATACGGCGGCGCGCCCGTTTGAACCCATGCCGACTGCCTGCTCAGTCTGGAGCTTCTTGCCTTCGGTCATCAGTGCCGGCGCGATCATCATTTCGGCCCGCTGGAAGGATCGGATGTCCTCGTAACCGGTTGTGGCCATCGAGGTCCGAAGGGCTCCCATCAGGTTGAAGGTACCGTCATTCTCGTGGGCTGGACCGAGCAGAATCTCTTCCATCGTGCCGTCCTGAACGGTGGTCACCCGGGTTCCACGCGGCAGCGACGAGTGGAAGGTCGCCATGCCCCAGTGGTAGCCACGTCCGGGGGCCTCCTTGGCGCGGGCAAGCGGCGAGCCGATCATCACGGCGTCGGCTCCACAGGCGATTGCCTTGGAGATGTCACCACCCGTGCGCATGCCGCCGTCACCGATCACGTTCACGTACTCGCCGGTCTCCAGCATGTGCTGTGAGCGGGCCGCAGCCACGTCGGCAATTGCGGTTGCCTGCGGGACTCCGATGCCCAGGACCCCACGGGTCGTGCAGGCAGCTCCGGGACCGACGCCGACCAGGACGCCGACTGCTCCGGTACGCATCAGGTGAAGTCCGGTCGAGTAGGAGGCACAGCCGCCGACCACCGTCGGAACGGGGACTTCGGCGATGAACTCCTTCAGGTTGAGGGGCTCGACCGTGGTCGAGACATGCTCGGCCGAGATGACGGTTCCCTGGATGACCAGGATGTCGATTCCGGCTTCGATCGCGACCTCGTAGTACTGCTGGACCGACTGGGGTGTGAACGAACCGCAGACCACGGCACCTTCAGCCTTGATCTCGGCGATCCGCTGCGCGATCAGTTCCTTCTTGACCGGCTCCGTGTAGATCTCCTGCATCAGCGCGGTCGCTTCTTCCTTGGTCGAAGTAGCGATCTGCTCGAGCCTCTCTTCAGCGTTCTCGAAGCGGGTCCAGATGCCCTCGAGGTTCAGAACCCCGAGCCCTCCGAGCTTGTGAACGAGAACCGCGGTTTCCGGGCTGACGACACCATCCATGGCCGAAGCGACCAGGGGCAGGTCGAAACGGTACGGGCCCAGCGTCCAGCTGATGTCAATGTCATCAGGGTCACGAGTCCGTCGTGAAGGAACGATGGCAACATCGTCGAATCCGTAAGCGCGTCGGCCTTTCTTGCCTCGGCCGATCTCAATTTCCAATTAGGTCCTCCAGGGCTCCAAGGGTGAAGAGGGGCAGACTACGCGCCCCTGCGGACGTTTCACCAGAGACTACGCCTCTGCTCACCTCGGCGTTCCCGCGCCCCTGCCGCGAGCCAGGCCGGTTTTCGGAAAATGCGCCCTGCAACAAGTAAACCCTCCGCCTATTGGGTGTGACGGAGGGTTTACAGGGAGGGAGTGAGTCCGGCCGTCCTGACCGATGCCCACTTGTTACTGCCACATGACCGGGGAGGAGAAACCCCGTATCGCAAGGATCAATCTAGAGTCGCGATGCCCGACTCTCGATCGACCGGCGTACAGGAAACGAGCCCGGTAGCTGTCCCCCGGTCCGAGATGTCGCCGGGTCTCCGCAGCGGGGCTAGACGCCGGCCGGGAGCTGCATCTGGCGCACTTCGACGTTTCCGAGCAGGCTCTCGGCCCGGCCCCTGTCGAGCACGCCGGCGCCGAGGTGCTGGGTCGATTCGGCTCCGCAAGCCACGCCGTAGGCGAGGCACTCTTCCGGGGTTCCTCCGTCGTAGCGGCAGGCGATGTAACCCGCCACGAAGGCGTCACCTGAACCGACCGTTGAGATCGGCTCGAGTGGTTCGATTACTGCTTCGAGGATTCTCTGCTCGGTTCCTTCGCCAACGATCGCCACGCAACCTTCGGGCAGAGTGATGACGGCCTCGGTCGGTCCCATCTCGACCAGTTCCGAGAGGACTGTGTACATCTCGGAGCGTGACTCGAACTCATGTCCGACCAGCTCCTCGGCTTCGAGCTTGTTCGGGGTGATCATGTGCGGTCCGGCACGCATGCCGGCTGACATCGCCTCGCCCTCGGAGTCCAGCAGCACCGGCAGCCCGGCCCGCTTCATGGCTTCGACCAGGCGGGCGTAGAACTCGACGTCGATGCCTTGCGGCAGGCTCCCGGCGAGCACGCAGAGCTTTGCTCCGCCAGCCAGGTAGTCGAGCCGCTCGATGAACGAATCGAGCTCCTGCGGGCTGACCCGGGGGCCCCTCTCGTTCACTTCCGTCTGCTCCCCGGTCGTCGGATCGACGAGCGCGAGGTTGAACCTGGTCTCTTCGGAGATCCGGATGAAGTCCGTCAGGAGACCCTCTTCGCCCAGCTGTTTGAGGACCCGGTCGCCGTTTCCTCCCCCGACCAGACCGGTGGCTATCACGGGGCGTCCGAGCAGTCCCAGTGCGCGGGCCACGTTGACGCCCTTGCCTCCGGGGACGGTCCTCGTCTCGACCGAGCGGTGTCGGTGCCCCAGCCTGAAATTCGGTACAGCCACGGTGCGGTCGATCGCCGCATTCAGGGTCACGGAGATGATCATCGTCTCGTCCTGAGCACTCTCTGAAGCCTCTTCCTCGCGTTCCTCTCCCGGCGCCTGCGCACCAGTAACACGACTGAAAGTATGGCGAACCCGACGAGCGCGAGCAGAGCGATGATCCAGACCGGGTTTCCGAAGGCCCGGTCGAGCAGCGATGGTTTCTCGATCGTCCGGCTCGCAAACAGGGGAACGTTGGCGTAAGGCTCACCGTTGAGGCGAACCGTTGCGGTCCCCATGCGTTGGCCCGCGAGTATCGGCCCTTCAACTTCCCCTGGCAGGTCGGTGACCACCGTCAGGGTCTCCCCTTCTCGCACTCCGATCCGGACCCTTTTCTTCGAGCCGACCGCCAGGTCCTGGTCCTCGTACCTGACCGGGACGAGGGCGACCGGCCGCCCGACCCGGATCGGGACGCGCTTGTCATACAGGGAGAAACCCCAGTCGAGGAGTTTCACTGTCTCCGCGTTTCGGGCCGCTTCGGTCGGAGCGCCGATCACCGCCCCGATCAGTTCGGTCGCCTTCCGGCGTCCATCCGAGGCCAGGGTGTATCCGGAACTGAGGGTATGTCCGGTCTTGATTCCCTTGGCCCAGGCGTTCTCGAGCAGAAAGCTGTCGGTCGTTTCGATCGTTACCGGGGGCCGGTAGCTGGTCAGCTTCGCGACCCTGGCCCCGCTGATCTGGCGGAGCCTGGGCATCTCCATGAGGACCCGCCCAAGCGTGGCAAGGTCGTCTGCGGATGTGTAGTGCTGCGGTCCGTCGAGGCCGACCGGGTTCTCGTAGCTCGTGTCATCGAGGCCAAGCCGCTTCGCCGTACGGTTCATCAGGGCCACGAATCGTTTCTCCGTGCCCGACACGGCCTTGGCGAGTGCCACCGCGGCGTCGTTCCCGCTCAGCATCATCAGGCCGTAGAGAAGGTCACGCACGGAAACGACCTGGCCGGCCTTGAGTCCCATGAGGGATTCCGCCGGGTCGCCCTCGTAGTCGTCGACTTTCACCTTCTTTCGGAATGGCAGCCTCTGGGCCGCCAGGTAGGCGGTCATCATCTTGGTCGTCGAGGCCATCGCGAGGTGACGGTTCACTGCCTGCCCGGCCAGCGGGTCGCCGGTGCGCGCGTCGATCACGATCCAGGCCTTGGCATCGAGATCCGGCCCCCGGTCAGGAGCGGTTGCTGCATTCGCCGACCCGGTCCATCCGATTCCCCAGATGATCAGGAGAAGGAGGAACGCCGCGGGCCCGGTTCGTCTGGTCAACGCAGGTTGATTTCCTGGCCCAGCTGGAGGGCCTGCGGATCAATGTCCGGGTTCAGGCGTTCAAGCTTCCCGACCGGGATGCCAGTCTTCTGCGAGATGGTGATGAGGGTGTCGCCCTCCTCGACCTCGTAAGTCTTGGCGTTGGTCTTGGGCTTCTGTTTCTGCTGCTGGCGTGCCTGGTTGTTCGGCTTGTCTGTTGCGCCGTCGTCACCGCCAGTGGCGCCCGAGATGACGATGATCGTAAGCAGCACGGCACCGATCAACGCCAGGGCGGCGAGAAGGCGGGCGATCTGCGAGTTCTTCTTGGTGTCGTCCATCGTGTGAGCAGGAGGGTGCCGAGTGCGGCCGGAAAGTTACCGGTCGGGCAAGTTTGGAGTTCAGATCCGGTCTGATTCGGGCGCGATCAACCGGAGACGGACCAGACCGCTGACCGCAGCTCGTCCGCCGCTGCTGCCGGATCGGGAGCTCCCGCTATCGATCTGGATGCCGTGATCATCGCTGCTGCACGACCCGGGGCGAAGGCTGGTCCAAGCTCATCCGGGGTCCCCCCCTGCGCGCCCACTCCGGGAATCAGGAAGACGGCCCGGGGCATGAGTTCGCGAAGTCTCGAAATGTGTTCGGGTGCGGTGGCCCCGACCACCGCTCCCATTCCGGACAGGGCCGTGGTGCTTCCGGCGAGGCGATCTGCAAAGCGGTCGACCATCCGGGCGAGGTGTTCGTGAACCGGACCATCCGGGGTCTCAAGATCTTCGACGTCCGCCGCCCCGGAGTTACTGGTCCGGACCAGGGCAAAGATGCCGGCTCCTGCGGCTTCGGCGGCTTCGACCATCGGTTCGAGTGCATCCTCACCCAGCAGCGGGTTTGCTGTGAAGGCGTTGGCACCGAGGCCGCTTACCGGCCCGAACGGTGAA
>JAGQUT010000030.1 GCA_020438355.1 Solirubrobacterales bacterium
CGCCTCGATGAAGAAGGAGAAGCCTTCGAGCCCGAAGGCCAGGCCGAAGACGTCGCCGAAGGCCGACATGAAACCCGGCCAGAGCATTCCCAGCTCGAAGCTGAGCAGCGTACCGGTCACGACGCCGGCAGCGAACAGGGTGATCATCACCTTTGACCAGCGCCTGGCAATCGCGGTGAAGTGAGCCTTGCCGGTCTTCAGCCCGAGCCACTCCATGAAGATGACCAGGCTCGGAAAGGCGATCCCGAAACAGACCAGCGGGATGTGCATGACGAAGGACATCGCCTGCATCTGCCGGGCCTCGAGCAGATAGTCCTGATCGACGGTCGGGAAGGAGTTACCCGGACCGAAGGTGAAATCAGCCGCCGCTGCGATCACATCGAGCACGGACACACCCTATTCCGAACGCCGGTGGAATCGACCCCCTCGATCCCCTGCGGGGCGAAGCTAGCCGATGCTGACCATGCGTTCGATCGGGAGGCGGGCCTTCTCGGCCAGTGCCTCATCGACCTTTACTTCGAACTTCATGTCTCGAAGCGAGTCGCGGAGCTTCGGCAGGGTGATCATCTTCATGTACTTGCAGTAGGCCATGCGATTGGCCTCGATCAGTTTCGCCCCGGGAACTGCCTGCCGCATCGGGTAGAGCATTCCGTTCTCGGTCGCCACGATGTACTCGCCCTCCGGGTTCTCGCGGACGTGTTCGATCATTCCGGAAGTGGAGAGCATGTGGACCCCTTCGGGATCGATGTCTCCGTTGGCCACGTACTCCATCGCCTGGGTCGAGCATCCACACTCCGGGTGGATCAGGAACTCCGCCTCCGGATGCTCGGCCCTGGTACGCGCAATGTCATCGGGCCGGATGCCGGCGTGAACATGGCATTCCCCGTCCCAGACGTGGAAGCGACTGCGACGATCCGGATCTTCGGTCAGTCCGGTTTCACGTTCCACGAACGCGCCAAGCCACATGTCCGGCCCGAAAAGGATCTCGGTGTCTTCGCCGTGCTCGGCCCAGATGTGCTCGACCACCTTCACCGCATTGGAGGAAGTGCAGCAGTAATCAGTCTCGGCCTTGACTTCGGCCGAAGTGTTGACGTACATGACCACCAGCGCATCCGGGTACTTTGACTTCCACTCGCGCAGCTGGTCGGCATTGATCGAGTCAGAGAGCGAACACCCCGCTCCGAGGTCCGGGATCAAAACCTTTTTCTCGGGCGAGAGGATCGACGCCGTCTCGGCCATGAAGTGGACCCCGCAGAACTCGACGACCTCCGCATCGGCGGCCTCGGCCTGACGCGAAAGACCGAGCGAATCACCGATGTAATCGGCAACGTCCTGGACCTCAGGCAGCTCGTAGTTGTGGGCGAGGATGATCGCGTTCCGCTGGGCGGCCAGCTCGCGGATCTCGGCACTCAGCTCAGTGATCAGTGCTGGATCAAGCGGCGGCGGCACATCTGAAGCCTGAAGGACTGGAAGCTCGGTGGGCATAGATCGATTTTACGCAGGACGGCTTGCCGGATCGAGCAGCAGGGACACGTCGAGTTGGGGAGCGGAGTGGGTCAAGGCCCCGATCGAGATGAAGTCAACCCCGGTCTCGGCCACTTCGCGAACGTTGTCCAGGTTCATGCCGCCCGAGGCCTCGAGTTCGGTACCCAGGCCTCCGGATTCACGCAGGTCGACCGCCCGCTTCAATTCTTCGGTGTTCATGTTGTCGAGAAGTATGCGGTCAGCGCCGGCCTCGATCGCCTCGACGACTTCCTCCAGTGTTTCCGCCTCAACCTCGATATGCAGGTCGGGCGACTGGCTGCGGCAGGCTTCGACGGCCTGGCGCACCCCGCCCGCCATCGCGATGTGGTTCTCCTTGATCAGAACCGCGTCGAAGAGCCCGAACCGGTGATTGATGCCGCCACCCCAAGAGACCGCCTGCTTCTCCAGAGCCCTGAGGCCCGGCAGGGTCTTCCGGGTGTCGAGGATCCTCGTGCCGGTGCCACCGACGGCGTCGACATAACGTGCGGTCAGCGTGGCAATACCTGAGAGATGCCCGAGAAAGTTCAGAGCGACCCGCTCTCCCGCGAGGATCGCCCTCGCGGAGCCGTTGATCAGGAGGAGGTCCCGAGGCACCTGATCGTGCCAGTGCCCCTCGACGACCGTCCGGTCCATGTCGGTTACGCCAACCTGGCGGAACACCTCCTCGACAACATCGAGGCCAAAAATCACCCCGGGCGCCTTGAGCACGACGTGGGCCTGCGCCGAGAGACCCTCGGGCACGGTCGCCCTTGCGGTGACATCACCGGCACCGATGTCTTCCGCAAGCGCGCGGGCAATCAGTTCCGAGGTTCCCTCCGGAAGTTGACTCATGTCGGGAGCCTATGCTCTCCGCTGATGGGTTCGTTCACTCACACCGCATTCGACACACCTTTGGGGCCGGTCGCGCTCGCCGCAACCGATGAGGGGATCGTCCGCTGCAACCTGCCCGGGTCCGACCCCGATGCGCTGGTCGAGGAAGTGGTCGCCCGGACCGGCATGGAACCGGTCGAAGGAGGAGAAGCCGTGGACGAGGCGGCCGACCAGGTCACGGAGTTCCTGGCAGGAAAACGGCGCGAGTTCGATCTCGCGCTGGACTGGCGGTTGATCGGTGGCTTCTACCGCGATGTCCTCCAGGCGACGACCACCATTCCCTGGGGCGAAACAGCCAGTTACGGGGAGGTCGCCGCCCTCGCCGGAAAGCCCGGAGCGGCCCGGGCCGCCGGGACGGCCCTCTCGCTCAACCCGATCGCGCTGATCGTTCCCTGCCACCGGATCATCAAGTCGGACGGCAGCACCGGAGGCTATGGAGGAGGCAAGGCCGGGACCGCCCTCAAGCAACGCCTCCTCGACCTCGAACGAACCTGATCGGCCGGACCCAGCTGCCGCAGATCAGATCCGGCGCGGGCCTATCCGGCAGTTCGGTTCAGGTACTCGCGGATGAAGCCGTCTATGTCTCCATCGAGGACCCGCTGCGCGTCACCGACCTCGAAGTCGGTGCGGTGGTCCTTGACCATCGTGTACGGCTGAAGCACATAGGAGCGAATCTGCGAACCCCAGGCGACATCCTTGACCTCGCCCCTTTCCTGATTCACCGCTTCAGCCCTCTTGCGTTCCTCGAGTTCGATCAGCTTCGACTTGAGCATCTGCATCGCGACGGCCTTGTTCTGCGTCTGCGACCGCTCGTTCTGGCACTGGACGACCACCCCGGTCGGCTCATGGGTGATCCTCACGGCCGAGTCGGTCTTGTTTACGTGCTGTCCACCGGCACCGGATGCCCGATAGGTGTCGATGCGGATCTCGGAATCGTCGATCTCGACTTCGACGTCTTCACTCACAACCGGCGCGACATCGACCTGGGCAAAGCTGGTGTGGCGCCGGGCCGAGGAGTCGAAGGGCGAAATCCGGACCAGGCGGTGAACGCCACGCTCGGCTGCGATCAGGCCATAGGCGTTCTCCCCCTTGAGGACGAAAGTGGCTGACTTGAGCCCGGCTTCCTCGCCCTCGGATGCTTCCCTCATCTCGACCGAGAACCCGCGACGCTCGGCCCACCGGAGGTACATTCGAAGGAGAATTTCGGCCCAGTCCTGGGAGTCGGTGCCGCCGGCCCCCGCATGGACGGAAACGATCGCGTCACCGTGGTCGTACTCGCCACTGAAGAGGCGTGCTTCCTCGAGCTCTTCCAGCCGGGATTCGACCGAGCCGAGCTGCTCCTCGAGTTCAGCCGCGATCTCCTCGTCGACTTCAGCCATCTCGGCCATCTCCGCGAGGTCCCCGGCTTCGGCCTGAAGAGAGCGGAATCCTTCCAGCTTGCGCTGTGCCCGGGCGTGATCTGCCGAGACACCCGCAGCCTTGTCCTGGTCGTCCCAGAAGCCGGGCTGCTGCATGACCTCTTCGAGCCTGGCGACCTCGGATTCAAGACCCTCCGGGTCCAGGTAATCGGTCAGAAGAGTGAGGTGTTCCTCGATCGCGCCCAGACGGGCGCTCACGGACTCTGTGTTCACGGCCTCGGCCATCGTTGGAGCCTACCGAGCGTCAGGGCTTGCGGATCGTCTCCCGTTGGGGCCCGGGCAGGCAGCCTCTGAGAAGATCAGAGGCCATGGCGGCCCCGATTCCCGCAAGTGATGCGAGGCGCAGACGACTGATCCGGGTCATCTCGGTGTCGATCGCCGTTGCGTTACTGACGATAGGAATGAAGTTCGCAGCGTGGCTGCTGACCGGATCGGTCGGGCTCCTCTCGGACGCCGCGGAATCGGTGGTCAACCTGGTCGCAGCCGGGGTCGCGCTCCTGGTCATCCTCTGGTCAACGAGGCCGGCCGACGAGGATCACGCCTACGGCCACGAAAAGGCCGACTATCTTTCCGCCGGATTCGAGGGTGCGCTGATCCTGCTGGCAGCCGTCACTATCGCCTACGCCGCGATCGACCGGCTGATCAATCCGGTCGAGCTGACCGAGGTGGGTATCGGCCTCGCAGTCACGGCAGCTGCCTCAGTACTGAACCTCCTCACCGCCAGGATGCTGGTCCGGACCGGTGAGCAGGAGTCGTCCGTGGTGCTGGTCGCCGACGGTCGGCACCTGATGACCGATGTGATCACTTCGGCCGGCGTGATCATCGGCGTCGGCCTCGTCTGGCTGACCGGATGGGAGCGGCTCGACCCGATCATCGCCCTCGTCGTGGCAGCCAACATCGTCCGCACCGGGGTCGGACTGGTCTCGGACTCGATGTCGGGCCTGATGGACAAGGCCCTGCCTGAGACAGAGATCTCCACCGTGAACGGGGTGCTGACCCGGTTCGAGGGAGAGGGAATCCAGTTTCACGCGCTCCGCACCCGCAAGGCAGGCCGCCGGACCTTCATCTCGGTTCATGTCCTGGTGCCCGGTGACTGGAGCGTCAAGGAGGGCCACGACCTTCTCGAGAGAGTAGAGGAGGACCTCCGGATTCCCTTCGAACAGGCGACTGTCTTCACGCACCTAGAGCCGATTGAAGACCCGATCTCCTTCGAGGACACGGAACTCGACAGACCCGGAACCTAGCCCCGCCCGGCATAGCAACGGGATCGCGGTGCGGCGGTATGGCTGCCGGACCGTCGCTTCGCTCCCCATCCAGAGGTCCGTCAACCACACCGCCGCACCGCGATACCAGGGTTGATGCTGGACGGGTTCTACTCCTGGGCTGAAGGTCGGTCCGGGGTGTGCCCCCGAAACCTCTGGATGGGGAGCGCAGCGACGGTTTCGGGGGTACACCCCGGACCGGCCCCCACCTCTAAGGCAGGTCAGCCGGTGAAAGCGGTCTTGGCTTCATCGAGGTCTTCGAAGGGGCGCCAGCTGAGAACCCTCGCGTCCTTCAGTTCAAACAGCCAGCCGAGCTCATCCGTGTAGGCGAGCTCATTGCCTTCTTCCCAGCGCCACTCCCGCTTCACCCGGGCGAGCACCCGGCTGTCGATCTGCTCGCAGGATTCGAGCAGAACGGTCTGCTGAACACCCCCGGGCTTCTTCGTTGCCCAGGCCCTCGCTTCATCGCGCCCCTTGCTCAGGCCCCGCATGCCGTTGATCTCGACCTCGGGATCGAGGAGTTCGACGAACTCGTCGAGTTCAGACCGGTTGAAGGTCGAGATGAACTCCCGGACTGTTTTCTCTTCAGGCGTCAAGGAGGAAAATCCGAGGTGTCCGAAATGAGCCGTATAGAACCAGAAAGGGCATCTCGATTCCTACGGTCAATGGCGAGCTACCCCGATGTCGGGGTCCTGGTCAGCTTCCGTGGCACTTCTTGTACTTCTTGCCGGAGCCACACCAGCAGGGATCGTTTCGCCCGATGTTTTCTTTCTCGGACTTGACGACTGTGGTGGCACCTCCAGGTTCGGGAACACCCCCGACATTCGGCACACCGCCGGGAACCACTCCCGGAACGCCTCCGGCCTCGGAGGGTCCGGGCGTCGCACCGGCAGCCACCTCGGCCAGCGCCGAGGGTTGTGCCTCGGCGGTTCCGCCCGAATAGTCGAAGGTCGAATCGTCCGGTTCCTCGGCCGGTGGCGCGAACGCACCGTCGACCTGATCCGGTTCGATCTCGATTTCCACGTTGTAGATGAGGCGGCTGAACTCCTCCCAGATGCCGTTCATCAGCTCCTGGAACATCGAGTAGCCCTCGTTCTTGTAGGCCACCAGCGGGTCGATCTGGGCGAACCCGCGAAGATGAATGCCTTCACGCAAGTAGTCCATGTCGTAAAGGTGTTCGCGCCAGCGCGAGTCGATCACCTGCAGCAGAAGAGTGCGTTCGAGGTAACGCATGATCTCTTCGCCGAACTCGGCTTCACGTTCGTCGTAGGCCTTCTGGGCGTCTTCGTAGAGCTCCAGCTTCAGCGCTTCGGGCTCGGTTGACTCCGGTGCCATCCCGGCAACGTCGATCGCGCAGGGCCAGATCAGGTGAAGCTGGGAATCGAGCCCTGGGAGGTCCCATTCCTCGATGATGTCGCCGGCCAGGTACTCGTCGACCAGACGCCCGATCACGCCGTCAACCTCCTCGCGGGCGATGTCCGACATGTCGCGGCCTTCAAGAATCTCGCCGCGGTACTTGTAGATGACCCGGCGCTGCTCGTTCATCACGTCGTCGTACTCGAGGACGCGCTTACGGATCAGGAAGTTCTGTTCCTCGACCTTCTTCTGGGCGTTCTCGACGGTCTTCGTGAGCATCTTGGCCTCGAGCGGCATCTCGTGACCTTCCTCGTCGGTCGGACCGAGCCGGTCAAGGATCTTGTAGATGCGGTCGCCCGCGAAAAGGCGAATCACGTCGTCTTCGGCCGAAAGGAAGAACCGCGAGGCTCCGGGGTCACCCTGACGGCCGGCACGGCCTCGAAGCTGGTTGTCGATTCGGCGCGACTCGTGGCGCTCGGTGCCACAGATGAACAGGCCACCCAGAGCCTTGACCTCTTCTGCTTCAGCGTCGCACTGAGGCTTCAGTTCGGCCGCGATCTTCTCGACCGCTTCGTGGTAGCCCTCGTCTTCCGGCTTCAGGCCCTGCCTCGCCACCTGCGGGTGGGCCATACCTTCGGGATCTCCACCCAGCTTGATGTCGACGCCACGGCCGGCCATGTTGGTCGCGATGGTCACCGAACCCTTGCGCCCGGCCTGGGCAATCGTCTCGCCTTCCTTCTCCGCGTGTTCGGGCTTCGCGTTGAGGACCACATGCTCGATGCCCTGTTTCTTCAGCTCACGGGAGATCATCTCCGAGACCTCGACCGAAACGGTGCCGACCAGAATCGGCTGGCCGGTCTCGTGCCTGGTCACCAGCTCCCTCACGACCGCGTTCCATTTGCCTTCCTTCGTCTTGAAGATCTGGTCGTTCTGGTCGTCGCGGGTGATCGGCCGGTTGGTCGGGACCTCGACCACCGGGATCTTGTAGATCTTCATGAACTCGGTCGCCTCGGTGAGGGCGGTACCGGTCATTCCCGACAGCTTGTCGTAAAGGCGGAAATAGTTCTGGAGGGTGATCGTCGCGAGGGTCTGGTTCTCCTCGCGGATTGCCACGCCTTCCTTGGCTTCGACCGCCTGGTGAAGACCCTCTGACCAGCGGCGCCCTTCGAGGATGCGGCCGGTGAACTCGTCGATGATCATGACCTCGCCGTCGACCACGGCGTAATCCTTGTCCTTCTTGTAGAGGGACTCGGCCTTCAGCGACTGGATCAGGTGGTTGACCAGATTGCCGTTCTCGGCCATGTAAAGGTTCTCGACGCCGATGAACTTCTCGGCGTTCTCGACTCCCCGTTCAGTCGGCGAGACGGTCTTGTGCTTCTCGTCGTACTCGTAGTCGTACTCGGCTCCCGAGGTGTCCTTGGACTCACCCATCGACTTGAGCTTCGTCTTGGCTGGAACCCCTTCGAGCTGCTTGGCCAGGCGGGCGAAGGTGTAATAGGTCTGGGCGGCTTCCTCCGGGGCGCCGGAGATGATCAGCGGGGTCCTTGCCTCGTCGATCAGGATGTTGTCGACCTCGTCGACGATCGCGAAGTCATGGGCCCGCTGGACCTTCTGTTCGAGCGAGGCGGCCATGTTGTCGCGGAGGTAGTCGAAACCGAACTCGGAGTTCGTTCCATAGGTGACGTCGCAGGCGTACTTCTCGCGGCGGGCGGCCGGATCGTCGTTCTCCTGGATCCAGCCCACGGTTACACCGAGCATGTCGTAGATCGGCTTCATCCAGAGCGCGTCTCGTTTGGATAGGTAATCGTTGACCGTCACCACGTGGACCGACTTCCCGCCGAGGGCGTTCAGGACGATGGCCAGGGTGCTGGTCAGCGTCTTGCCTTCGCCGGTCTTCATCTCGGCGATCGCCCCGTCGTGCACGACCATGCCGCCGATCAGCTGGACGTCATAGTGCCGCTGACCGAGCGCACGGAAGGCCGCCTCCCGGGTCAGGGCGAAAGATTCAGGAAGCAGATCGTCGAGAGATTCCCCGTTGGCAGCGCGTTCGCGAAGCGCATTTGCCTCTTCGAGCAGCTCCTGATCCTCGAGCTCCTTCATCTCGGGCTCGATCCGGTTGATCGACTCGACCCGCTTTTCGTATGCCTTGAACTTGCGCCCCTCCCCCATCCTGAGCGCACGATCGATTAGCTGAATGGCCATGAAGGTTAGGTTAGCCGTTGAAGGTCATGGTCGGCTAAACGAAGGGTCCCGGAAAGACGGAGGGGCCGATCTTTCGGCCCCTCCGCACTGACTGGATTTCCTGCCGCCCTGGGCCGAAGCCCCCGGGACGGCCCCTTTCTCCGGTCTAGAGACCGGGCTGAGCGCCTCCGGTTTCGCGTCCCTGGAGGCGGTTGACAAGCTTTCGTGTTTCCCTCCGCTTGCGCCGTTTCTCCCGGTGCCTCTTGACCTGGCGGCGCATGTCCTCCGCGATTTCATGAATCGTGTGCGTCATGTCGGGGCTGGCTTCATGTGCGTGCAGTGTCACGCCCTTCAGATGCAGAGTCGCCTCGGCCACGTACTTGTCCGTGATGGCCGGGTTCTGCTCCTCGGAGAAGACAACTTCGATGCGGGCAAGCGACGAAACTTGTTCACCGAGTCGCTTGAACCGCTGGGTCACCTGCTCGCGCATTTCGTCGGTTACCTCGACGTTGCGACCACGAATCTCAATTCGCATGGGACCTCCTCGCGGGTTGTGTTCCTTTGGCCGATGGTAGCCGGGCAACAGGATGTTGACAAGGGGGCCAACTACGGATTGTGTGAATGTTTTCTCCTTCAGAGCCGCCGGGTGAAGGTGAGGGCCGAGACGGTCCCCGCACCGGCGAGGCGCAATGCAGCGGCCGATGCCGAAAGCGTCGCGCCGGTGGTCATCACGTCATCGACCAGGATCACTTCCCGGCCACCGATCAGGCGACCCGAATCTTTCGCCGGTCGAATGTCCGGAGGCCTCGCGAGGCGTCCCGCCCGGTCCTGCCCGCGTTGCCGACCAGCCCCGTGGCGTCGCAGCAGGGGCTTGACCGGCAGGCTGACATCAGATCCGTCGGCAATCCCGGCGACCAGGAGCGCGACAGGATCGAAGCCCCGGATCCAGGTGCGAAGCCTGGCCGGTGGAACGCCGGTGATCAGGGTTTCCGGTCCCGCCGTATCGAGGGCGTCGAGCATGAAGCCGGCAATGAGTCCCGAGAGCCCGGTCATCCGCCGAAATTTGAATGCTGCGAGCAGGTCGCGAGCAGTCCCGTCGTGATCGGCGCAGGAGCTGATCCGGTCGACACCTTCAGGCGGATCGCCCCGCAGAACCTGCGAGCGGTTCAACTCGCGGACGCAACCGCCGCAGATCAGTGCGTCCGGCCCAAGCGAGGAACGACAAAGCGGACAGCTGGAAGGTACTGCCCATCTGGCGAGCCGGCCGGCGTTCATCCTCCCAGCGTGAACGGGAGAAACTCACGATTGGTTCTATGGGTGAGAAAAGAGTGAGACGGCTGCTATCTGGTCGGTCCGAGCAGCCCGCCAGCCAGAAATGCGCCCTTCTCGAGTGAGGACTCGCTGAGCAGTACCGCTTCCCTGACGCCCGCGTCCGCTCCGATCGAGCACCTCTCTCCGAGAACCAGGGGTCCGACCAGCTGCGCACCAGCTCCGATCCGGGCGCCGTCACCGATCAGCACCGGTCCGTCGATCTCGGCTCCCTCAAGTCCTTCCACATCGCCTGCCACCCAGACTCCTGGCATTGGCTGGTTCTCTGGCAGCCCCAGGTCGACCTCGCCCGCCAGCCCGTCGAAATTGCTCTGGACCAGTTCGCCGATGGTTCCGATGTCGTTCCAGTACGCATCGGTTTCATGGGCGTAGAAGTTGATTCCGGCGTCAAGCAGCGCGGGGAATACGTCGTAGGCCCAGTCGGCAAAGCCGTCGGGATGTCCAGGGGCCGCGAGCTCGCTGGCACCGGGCCCGGGGAAGTGATCGAAGATCTCACGATCGAACATGTAGATGCCGCAGTTGGCAAGGTCAGAGAGTGCTTCTGCCGGGTCCGGCTTCTCCTGGAAACCCTGGATCCGGCCATCGTCATCGGTGATCACCACGCCGAACTCGGAGGTGTCCGTGACCCGGCGGGTCGCCAGCGTCGCGATCCCGTCATGGGAGCAGTGAAACTCGCGCATCGACGCCAGGTCGAGGTCGGTTATCGCGTCTCCCGAAATGACGAGGAAGTCGTCCCCGAAGAAATGGGAGGCGAACCTGACCCCGCCGGCGGTGCCGAGCAGTTCCTCCTCGAAGCTGTATTCGAGTTCGACGCCGAAACCGGAGCCGTCGCCGAAGTGGCCCTTGATCACATCGGGGTACCAGTGAATGTTGGCGATTACCTCGGTGAAGCCATTGCGTTCGAGCAGCCTAACGATGTGCTCCATGACCGGGCGATTGAGCACCGGCACCATTGGCTTGGGCACAGATCGGGTGGCTGGCCTGAGCCTCGTGCCCAGTCCGGCGGCCAGCACCATGGCACGCATTACGTTTTGCCCAGGCGCCGTTTGAAGTCCTGAATCTCGTCCACGGGGAGTGGATCGACTCCGCGCAGGGCAGCTACTTCCACTGAAACCAGGTCCCCGAACATGACCGACCAGAAGAGGCGTTCCGATCTCGTTTCACCGATCGTTTCGACCTTGAAGACGGGAGCTCCGGTCTTGTCGATGGCTTCAGCGGTCAGGTCCATTCGGCGGCGCTCGCGGGGCGACTGACCGGAATCGGTCAGGAAGATCGCGCCCAGGCCGCCTGAACCCTTGGACCACGCCTCCATGAGGTTGTGGTTCGCTTCGGGAATCTCGGCCGAGAAAGCGAGCTGCTTGGCGTTCTCGTTGAACTGGTTGGCCCAGCGCCTGGCCGGGGCCGTAGTGAGGCTTGCTCCATGCACGACAACGGGAGTGTCCCCTATTTGGGCGGCGAGTGCCCTCGCGAGATGCTCCATATCTGCCTTGCGGGTGTCCAGAAAGTCTGCCGCCTGCTCGAGTTCCCGGCGGATATCGGGCGCAACCCCCGCCAGATGCGCGATGTAGGTCGAGACGACGGTCATGTATCCGACCGTCATCCGGGGCTGGAAGAAGCCGGGCAGGCCGACCACGCCGATGCCGGCATCCCGGGCTCGGGCTCCGAGCTCACCCCCCGTCCCGGCGACCCAGCGGTGGGTGCCAGCCTCGCCGGCATCCTTGAAGGAGGAAAGCGTCTCTTCTGTATCCCCAGAGTAGGAAGACGCGAGAACAGCCCAGTCCGCCGTGACCCATTTGGGCAGCCTGTAGGCCCGGCAAACGATCATCGGGCCTGTCAGGCGGTTGTCAAGCAGGCCCCTGGCCAGTTCGGCCCCGATTGCGGAGCCACCCATGCCGGCAACCACGAATCCGGTGGACGGTCTGGCTTTGAGCTGAGCTGAGTCAACCCGCCAGAGCGCGTCACGGATGTGGTTTGGTATGTCGAGTACGTCCTCAAGCATTTACGACTTCACCGTTCTGGTTCTTGCCCAGGACCTCATCTCCTACCGTATCTCCTGCCGCAACTTTTACGCCAGGACCGATTATCGAGGCTTCGACTTCGGCTCCTTTACCGACCTCGCTCCCCTCGAGCAGAACCGAGCCGTTCACCTTGGCTCCGGCTCCAACCGTCACCCCGGGACCGACAACGGCCCGTGGCCCGATGGTTGCGCTTGGATCTATCTCGGCCTCCGGCGACACGTGAACCCCGTCGCTGTTGGTCCTGACCTGGGTATGGATCCTGCCCTCGATGATGTCCCAGGTCGCCTCGAAATAGCGTTCGGGCGTTCCGAAGTCCATCCAGTAGCCATCCAGCGGCCTCGCGTACAGACCTTTCCCGGTGATCGAGGGGTAGAACTCGGTTTCGATCGAAACCTCGCGACCGGCGGGGATCTCGGCGACAGCGTCCCTCTGGAGCACGTAGGTGCCGGCGTTGATCAGCCCCGCTCCGGTCCGGTTCGGATCCTTCTCGCTGAACTGGAGAACCTGGCCCTCCTCGTCGATGTCGACCAGGCCGTAGCTGCTGGAGTCGCTCACCTCGTAGAGGCCCAGCGTCGCCCGGGCTCCGGTCTCGGCGTGCTGGTTCCAGAGCGAAGTGAGGTCAAGGTCAGCGAGCACGTCACCGTTCAAAGCGAAGAACGTCTCGTCGAGATGGTCGAGGGCGAAGCGAATCGCTCCTGCTGTGCCGAGGGTTTCTTCCTCGACCAGGTACTTCAGCTTCGGGCCGCCGGGCTCTCCGTCACCGAGGACTGCTTTCAGCTCATCCGGCAGGAAGCCGCAGGCAAGTATGACTTCGTCGACACCGTGGCTCCCAAGCCACTCGGTCATGTAATTCAGGAACGGCCGGTCGACAAGAGTCACGGCCGGCTTCGGGGTGCCGTAAGTCAGGGGACGGAGACGGGTACCTCTTCCTCCAACCAATACCAGTGCCTGCAATCTGTCTTACCTGCTTTCATCACCGCTACCCCGCTTTGCCGATCCCTTCGTAGAGGAATCCGGCCGAGCCGAGGGCTTCGGCATCAAGGAAATTTCGTCCGTCTATGAGTAACGGCCTCCGCATCCGATCGGCCGCCTCAGACCAGTCGATCTCCTTGAATTCGGACCATTCGGTAACCAGTACCGCTGCGTCAGAACCAGCGAGAGCCTCCTGGGCTGTGTCCTTCATTTCGACTCCGGGTAAAAGACTCCTTGCATTGCTCATTGCGACTGGGTCATATGCAACAACTTCCGCACCTTCGCCTCTTAGACGAGCGGACAAAACGAGACTCGATGCTTCTCTCATGTCGTCCGTATCCGGCTTGAAAGCGAGTCCAAGAAGGGCGATCTGCTTGCCCACCAGTGACCCGAGTTGTTTGGTCAGCTTGCTCACGACCCTGCGTTTCTGAAGCTCGTTCACTTCGATTACCGAGTTCAGCAGCTGGAAGTGGTAGCCCGAGTTACCGGCGAGTAACTTGAGCGCATTCACATCCTTGGGGAAGCAGGAACCGCCAAATCCAATGCCCGGACGCAGGAAATGCGGACCGATTCTTTCGTCTAGACCCATTCCCCTGGCAACCTCACCGACGTCGGCGCCGACTTCCTCGCAGACGTTCGCAATCTCGTTGATGAAGGAGATCCTGGTCGCGAGGTAGGCGTTAGAGGCGAGCTTGATCATCTCCGCGCTCGAGGTGTCGGTCATCACGATCTCGCCGCCAATTGGCCGGTACAGTTCGGCGACTTCTTTGGCGGCCGTTGCGTCTTCCGGTTCGGATCCGACCACGACCCGGTCGGGGTTCATGAAGTCTTCGACCGCGGTGCCTTCCTTGAGGAACTCCGGGCATGAGACATAGGCCAGACCCGGTAGCTCTCGTCTGATCGAGGCACCGGTCCCGGCCGGCACCGTGCTTTTCATGATCAGAACGTGATCGCTATCGGCTTTCAGGTCCTCGACCACCGAGCGGACGCGGGAAAGGTCGGCATCACCCGAATAGGTCGGCGGTGTGTCTACACAGACGAAGAGGAGCCGGGCCGAGTCGAGTAGCTCGTCCATGTCGGTCGTGAACCTGAGGCGCACGCTGTTTCTGGCCAACAGCTCGGCCAGTCCGGGCTCGTGAATTGTCACCTCGCCCCGGCTTAGAGAGTCCACTTTCTCCTGAAGGACGTCCCGGGCCACAACAGGGTGGCCCAGCTCGGCAAAGCATGCTGCTGTCACGAGGCCGACCCAGCCGACCCCTACGACGCCGATCGGCGCTTTTTCTTCTGCGTTCATCTTGCTCACTTGTCAGGGGTGAAGGCCCGCGTGGAGCGAGCCATGCCCAGCATCTGCTCGTTGTCGAGAGTCAGAAGCAGGGAGTTGGAAATCCAGTAGACGTTGTCATCCTCGGTCCAAGAGACTAAACGTATGCGGTCGCCCTCCGGGTAGACCTGGAAGGTGCGGTCGTCCATTTCAAGCTCGTCATGTGGTGCCTCGAGGATGGGTGGGTCGGTCCAGCCGCGGATTCCCTGGAGCCCGAAGTAATGCGTGCCGTCGTCCTCAAGCACTGACATGACCATCCGGTAAGCGCCGTAGACGTTCTTGTCGGGGTCACGGGTGTGGTAGACGCGGCTCTGGTCGATCTCGTAGATCGCGCCCGACGGAAGACGCTTCGTGTAGAAGACCGGGAAGTCCGTGCGGGTTATTTCGTCATCGAGCTGGATGGCGAGATCCAGGCCACTCTGCGCCGCGTCGACGAGCCCGTCATTTTCCTTGGTCGGAATCTCGGTCTCGGACTTGTCCTTGTCCTTTTGTCGCTTCCCGGCGCCGGACTTGTTCTTGTTGGCCGCCCCGTCACCCTCGTCGAGAGTGCCGACCGGTCCGGGCTCGTCCTCGAAGCCAAGGAACTGGTTCACCGCCGTCTCGATCTCGGCCGGTGTCGCCTCTACGTAGGAGATCCCGTCCCGCATGGTGAAGGTCGAGGGGAAAGAGACCTCGGTCACAGCCGCGCCGCGGGAGTCGAACAGCAGTGCCAGCAGCTGGAAGATCTGGTCACTCTCGCTGATGTCGGATGAAGTGTTGTCGGTGAAGGCCTTGAGAAGCTCGTCGCGTCGTTTCCAGATCTCCCCAAGGGTCAGCCGGTTCCTGACCTCGCCGATCAGATCCTGCTGGCGGGCCGCCCTTACGAGGTCGGAATCCGTGTGCCTGTAGCGGGCGAAATCAAGCGCGTCGTAACCGCAAAGTTTCTGGTAGCCGGCCTCGATGTCAATCGTCGCGTACTGCTCAGAAACGGAGAGTCCTGCGTTGTCATTGAAGTAGTGGCGGTCCACGTCCACGTAAACACAGCCAATCGAGTCGACCACGTCAGCGAAGCCCTGAAAATCGACGTTCACGACGTGGTTGATCTCCAGTCCGGTAAGGCCCTTCAGCGTCTGGAGTGTGAGCTTGGTGCCGCCGTAGCTGTACGCGGCGTTGAACTTGTCGTAACCGACCCCGGGAATCTCCACGTAGAGGTCTCGCGGGATCGAGAGCATCGCAATCTGGCCGGTGTCCGGGTCAAGGCGGACCAGCAGCGTCGTATCCGAGCGTCCCGGGTCATCTTCCGAGGCTCCTCCCCCGGTTCGAACATCAGATCCGATGATTGCGATCGTCTGGGGCCCGTCGGCATCCTTCAGCACATAGGGGGGCAGCTTGACTTTGTTGTCTCCACCGATCTTCTCGCCGATGTCGTTCACTACGTGCATCACCGAGGCCTGTGTCGCGGTAGCGAACGATCCGATGATCAGCAGGGTTGCGAGCAGGAAGCGCCACCAGTAACGCGGACGCTTGGCCGGCTCGTCGAAGTCACCGCTTACCGGCGGTCGGGGCGGATCCCAGGGCTTGCCGGTGCGTCGCGAGTACTCGATCGCTTCGTGAGCCTGGCTTCGTGCCGCAGCCTGCAGCACGGCGGTTTGCTCGGAAGTGATTCCGGCTTCGGAAGGCGCTTCCCACTCCTGGGTGCCGGTTGCGGGCTCTTCGCCCGTGTAGGGCTCTTCGCCGGAGTACGGCTCCTCGCCGGTGTAGGGCTCCTCGCCAGTTGCCGGGTAGTCACCGGTGGCTCCTTCGCTTCCGCCGGCTGCTGCAGGGGCAGCTGCTGCCGCAGTCTCGGCCGTGGACTCGGTCGAGGGCTGCACCGCATCCTCATCGGCTGATCCCTTCGCGGGCTCGGCAGGCTCGGTGGCGCGGGCGCTGTCGCTTCCTTCGAGGAGTGCGGCCCTGAAGACCGGATCGAGGTCCGGGACCTCACCCTCCTCGACCCTCGCCTCATAGGCGAAGAGCTCCTCGGTCGGCATCTCGACGTATTCGCCGGAGTCTCCCGCTACAGGCTTCGGTACTTCTTCTTCGTCTTCCCTGGGCTCTTCGGTCACCGTTCTACCTCGACTCCGCGGCGTTCACCAGAAAGCCCCGCAGCGCGTTCCGGTACGCGATCAACGAGGAGATCGAAACCCACTCTTCCGGGCCGTGATGCCCGTCTCCCAGAGGCCCGAACTCCACCGCCGGAATACCCGCCCGGATGAACGAGATCGCATCCGAGGCGCCGTCGCGCCCGACGGAAAGAGACGGTCCTTCGTGATGATCGGATGCCGCCGCAGTAAGAGCCCTGATCCAGGGTGAATCGGTTCCGCCGCCACTGACCGGTGGAAGCTCGATGATCGTCTCTATCGCGGCAGGGCCAAGACCCGCGATCTGTTCGCGGATGTTTGCCGGGTCCTGATGCGGCAGGAAGCGGATGTCTACGTCGATCGCGCAAAAGTCGGGAACCTTGTTGAGCGCATCGCCACCCCAAATCCGGCCGAGATTTATCGAGGGGCGGTCGAAGAGCTCGGAGCTTTCTCTCGCAAAGGGTAGTGATTCAACCCCCCGGAACAAGTCCACAGCCCTCAATACAGCGTTGTCACCCAGCCAGGGGGTGGATCCGTGAGCGGCCCTTCCGGTGACGCTGAGCCTCAACGCAAGGACGC
>JAGQUT010000031.1 GCA_020438355.1 Solirubrobacterales bacterium
TGCGGGTTCTGTGAGCCGGTGTGCCCGAGCCGTCACCTCACCACCACCCCGCGGCAGAGGATCGTCCTCCGGCGAGAGATGGTCCGCCAGGGCGAAGACACTCCGGTCCGCCGGGCGCTACTCGAAGAGTTCGAGTACGAGGCGATGGAGACCTGTGCCACCGACGGTTCCTGCCTGCTGGCCTGCCCGGTCGGCATCGACACCGGCAAGTTCATCAAGGGCTTCCGGGCCGAGCAGCACAGCCCCGCGGCCGAAAAGATGGCGCTTCGCGCGGCGAGGCGCTGGGATCGGGTGGAGAAGCTCGCCCGGACCGGGCTCAGGATGGGCAACGCCGTCTCGACGGTCACCTCGGAAGGCGCGATGCGAGGGCTCACAAGGGCGGCTCGCAAGGCGATGAGTGCCGACCTTGTGCCCGAGTGGGGCGAGGACATGCCGCCGGCGGCCTCTCCGGATCTGCCGAAGACAACTTCTCACGGAGCCGCTGCGGTTTACATGCCGGCGTGCATCAATCGCATGTTCGGGCGCTCCAAGGATGACCCCGGCAAGTCTCTGCCCGAAGCGATGGTCGAGGTTTCGGCCAGGGCGGGCAAACCGGTCTGGATCCCCCCGGACATCAGCGGCACGTGCTGCTCGGTTCCGTGGAGCTCGAAGGGTTATCGGGACGCGCACTCTTTCAAGGCGAACCAGACCGTCGAGAGAATCTGGCGCTGGACCGGCGGTGGCACCATGCCGCTGGTGATCGATGCTTCCTCCTGCGGGCACGGCCTGCTCGATTTCGGCGAAGGCGTACTTACCGAGGAGAACGCCGCCAGACACTCGGAGCTGACGATCGTCGATTCGGTCCAGTGGGCGGAGGAGTACCTGCTGCCCGGGCTAGAGGTGACGAGCCCGGTCGACTCGGTGACTGTTCATCCGACCTGCTCCGGCAGGCACATGGGCCTCGAGCGCTCCCTCGCGCGGATCGCCGGCGCGGTCGCAGAGCGAGTAGAGGTTCCGGACACCGCGACCTGCTGTGGCTTCGCCGGTGATCGCGGCATGCTCCATCCCGAACTCACTGCCAGCGCCACTGCAGAGGAAGCGGCAGAGGTGAAGGCGAACCCGACCAGCCGGTACGTCTCCTCCAACCGCACCTGCGAGGTAGGACTCGAACGCGCGACCGGAGAACCCTACGGCTCCTTCATCTACCTGCTCGAAGAAGCCACCCGCCCCTGAGGTGATCACCTTGAAGCGAACCTTTCTTGCCGCGGTTTCATTGATGGCCATTGTCACCTTGCTGCCCGGTTCGGCAGTTGCGGCGCCGGACCGGCCGGCGACCCCGCCGCCTACCGACTTCTGGAAGAACATGGGCTTCATCAACATGGCCCATCAGGGAGGGGAAAGGGAGAACCCCGGAAACACCCTCTTTGCTTTCAAGAAGGCCGTTGCCGATGGCGCCGATGTGATCGACATGGATGTGACGCTGACTGAAGACGGGGTGCTGGTCGCAACGCATGATTCTCAGCCCTGTCACACCTCCAACGCCCCCTGCAGCGACGGTTCCGATTCGGTCACCTTTCGCAGCCTGACGCTGAATGAACTCAGGCAGTTCGACTTCGCCTACTGGTTCTCTCCGGGCCTGGCGACCTACTACAACAAGAACGATCCCGTCCCCCACCCCTACCGGGGAATGGCTGACGGAAACCCGTCGCCACCCGCCGGATACAGCGCCAGCGACTTCAAGATCGCGACCTTCGACCAGGTTCTCGACGCGTTCCCGGACACGCCGATCAACGTCGAACTCAAGCCGTACACGGACCCGACTGAAACGGCGGAGGCAGCAGCTGCCGTACTGGCGGACCACCCCGGCCGGGAGGCTGACGTGATCATCAACTCATTCAGCCAGGCCATGATCGAAGCGTTCCACACGGCCGCCCCGAATCATCTGGCTCTCGGAGGCAGCCTGGAAGGCACCCTTTCCTATGTGACCGGAAACCCGATCACCCCGACCCCGGTCGCGGTACAGCCCCCCGACAAGTACAACCTCGGCGGCAATGTGGTCGACACCCTCCCTCTGCTCCGGCCGTTCTTCGAGTACGACGGCTTCATCTCGGTGGTCTGGCCTTCGGACCTGGACGAGACCCAGGAGACCGACCCCTGGTACGCCAAGCTGATCAGCCAGGGCGCGGACGCAATCAACACGATGTTCCCCAGTCGTCTTCACCAGTACCTCTGCACCAATGGCATCCCCCGACCCGATGGAAGCCCCCGCTGTGACGCCCAGCGGATCAAGCTGAAGTCGCTGAACCTTGGGCCGAAGAAGGGTCCGATCAAGGCGGGCAAGAAGCGGACGCTCGTCTTGAACTTCTCGTCGACCTCGGGAGTCGCCGGAGAGGCGACCATCCGCCTCAGGTCATCGAACCGGAATGTGAAAGTGCTGCGGAATTCGATCCCGGTCGAGTTTGTTCCTTCGAAATCATCGAAGCTGAAGGTGGTCGTTCTGGCGAATCGGAAGGCCCGGGGCAAAGCCGTCATCACGGCCACCAGTGGGAAGCTGACCAGCAAGGCGACCCTGACGGTGAAGCCAGACTGCAAGAAATCGAAGAGCGACAAGCTCTGCGGAAAGACAAACCACCTGTAGCCCGGCTCAGGTCTTCTGGCGGCTTTCCGCTTCGGGGACGATCTGGGCAATCGCCTGGTCTTCGTCGACCATCCGGTCGAAGACCGGGCCAAGAACACCCCGCCCGTAGAAGAGAGCCTTCCATTCGGCTGGAGCGATCGCCCGGGGCTCACGCTTCTCCAGTGCGTCGATGACGACCTTGCCCGCCTTGGAAGTCGGCACCTTCCGGGT
This sequence comes from Solirubrobacterales bacterium, assembly GCA_020438355.1. GTDB lineage: Bacteria > Actinomycetota > Thermoleophilia > Solirubrobacterales > 70-9 > 67-14. Next base: position 2,828 of record JAGQUT010000031.1, read on the forward strand.
CATCCAGGCGGGAGTCACGTCTTCGCGAATTCGCTGGACCAGCGGATCCTCGAACGCGCCGGTGACCAGATCGGTGTCGATCCAGCCGTAATAGGCGACCGTCGAGCTGGCCCCTACCGCGGTCAGTTCGGTCCTGAGGCCACGCCCCAGAGCCTCGACCCCGGCCTTGGCGGTCGAGTAGGCCGAATTCATCAGGCCGTTCATGAAGGCATACGAGGAAGAAACCAGGACGAACTGACCGCCGTTTTCCACCACGTCTTCGATTCCTGCCCTCACGGTCCGCCAGACTCCGAACATGTCCACTTCATAGATCCGGTTCCACTCGGCCGGATCCTGGGTCCGGATCGGACCGGCCTGTGCGGGACCGATCCCGGCGTTGGCGACTACGACGTCGATCGTCCCGAACTGCTTACGGACCTTCGAGAACGCCGACTCGAGGTCCTCGCTGCTGGTCACGTCGGCACCGAGTCCGATCGCGCGGGCACCGATCGCGCGGGCGGAAGCCTCGGCGTCCGCCTGGTCGAGGTCGAGCAGGGCAACGGAAGCACCCCGGCCGTGAGCCTGCCTTCCGATCTCGAAACCGATTCCCTTCGCGCCACCGGTCACGATCACAGTCTTTCCAGCGAGCCGGTAGGGCTGACCGGATCGGACAGGCGGGTAGAGGGGCGCGGCGGAATCTCCGATGTCACGTCTCTCGAACTCGCGGATGTAATCCCCGACCGTCGGGTTGCGTTCGAGCTTGCGGTCGCTGAATGGCCCGACCTGGCCGCGAAGGTAAAGCGGCGGCCGCCAGGCGGGAGGCTCGATGACCCTGGGCTCACGGCTGCCGATTCCGTCGATCAGCGCCTCGGCTGCCTGGCTGACCGGCATCTTTCCGGTCAGGAATGACGGTGCGATCTCCTCACGGAAGGCGTCGGCCAATTCGTTGTCGAAGACCTGGCCGATCAGGTCGGTCTCCACGAAGCCAAAGTAGGCGACCCCGGCGCTCGCCCCATGAGGCTCGAGTTCGGCCCTGAGAGAACGGCCGAGTGACTCCACCCCCGCCTTCGATGCCGCGTAGGAAGTGTTGAGTACCCCGTTCACGTGGGCGTAGACGGAGGCGATCAGGATCATGTGCCCCCGGTTGGCGATCACCTGCTCGACCGTCGCCCTGGCGGTGTTGTAAACGCCGACCACGTTCACCTCGACCACCTTCTCCCAGACCGCCGGGTCGATCGCCCGGGCCGTGGTTTTGGGAGGTGTGATGCCGGCATTGGCGATCACCACGTCGACCTTTCCGAGCTGCTCGACGGTCCGCGCGACCACATCCTCCATCTGGGCCAGGTCGGTCACGTCGGCCTGAAAGCCCACCGTGTCGCCGCCTAGCGAGGCAGCCGACTCCTCGACCGCCTCCCGTTCAAGGTCAATCAGGGCGACCGACGCACCACGCTCGCGGGCAAGCCTTCCGGTTTCAAATCCGATGCCCCGGGCGCCCCCGGTGATCAGTACGACTTTCCCCCTCAGATCGATCGAGTCCATCGCACAACTCTAGTTAACGCGGGCAATTCATAAACTCCCCTGCTCATGTCGTCCTTTCGCCCGGTAGACCCGAAGCAGTCCTTCCCCGACCTTGAAGAGCGGGTGATCGAGGGCTGGAAGGAAAGCCGGGTCTTCGAACGATCACTCGAGCAGCGGAAGGACGCCGAGGTCTGGAGTTTCTACGAGGGTCCGCCGACCGCCAACGGCAGGCCCGGATCCCACCATGTTCTGAGCCGGGTCTTCAAGGACATCTACCCCCGGTACAGGGCGATGCGCGGTTACCGGGTCCCCCGCAAGGCCGGCTGGGACTGCCACGGCCTGCCGGTCGAACTCGAAGTCGAGAAGCAGCTCGGAATCTCCTCCAAGCAGGAGATCGAGGAATACGGCATCGAGGAGTTCAACCGTCTCTGCAGGGAGTCGGTGTTCACGTATGTGGAGGAGTGGAACCGGCTGACCGAACGGATCGGCTTCTGGATCGATCTCGACGATCCGTACGTGACCATGGACAACGACTACATCGAGTCGGTCTGGTGGTCGCTGAAGGAGCTCTACGAGTCCGATCGCCTTTACGAGGGCCACCGTGTTTCCCCCTACTGCCCGCGCTGTGGCACCGCCCTTTCCTCGCATGAGGTGGCCCAGGGCTACAAGGACGTGGTCGACCCCTCGGTCTTCGTCCGGTTTCCTCTGGTCGGTGACGAAGGTGAGCCGCTCGGAGAGTCGATGCTGGTCTGGACCACGACGCCCTGGACCCTGCCCGGCAACTACGCGGTAGCGCTCAACCCCGGGGTCACCTACGCCCGGGTCGAAGTCGAAGGTCCCGAAGGCCCCGAGACCGTGATCCTGGCCGAAGCGTTGGTCGAGAAGGTGCTCGGCGAAGGAACCGAAATCGGGTCAAAGGTTTCTGCGGACGACCTGCTGGGCCGCCGCTACGCCGCACCTTTCCCGGGAATGGCCGGGAACTCCGGACGCTTTGAGGTGATCAGCGGTGACTTCGTGACCACCGACGATGGCACCGGACTCGTGCACATTGCCCCTGCTTTCGGCGAGGACGATTACCGCGCCGCCATCGCCAACGGCCTTTACGACCCTTCGAGCCGCGGCCCGGAAGGCACCCTTTTCAACCCGGTCGGACTCGACGGACGTTTCGACGAGCGGGTGACCGGCTTCGAAGGTGACTTCGTGAAGGACCCCGAAGTGACCACCCGGCTGATCGAGCACCTCTCGGCGAACGGCCGGCTCTTTCGGGCCAGCGATTACGAGCACTCCTACCCTCACTGCTGGCGCTGCGGAACTCCGCTGCTCTACTACGCGAAGGCCAGCTGGTACATCAAGACCTCCGAGGCGCGCGATCGCATGCTTGCCGGCAACGACGAAATCGGCTGGCATCCCGAGCACATCAAGGAAGGCCGCTTCGGCCGCTGGCTGGAGAACAATGTCGACTGGGCCCTCTCGCGAGACCGGTACTGGGGCACTCCGCTTCCGATTTGGGAATGCTCGGAAACCGGCTGCGATGAGAGCTTCTGTGCGGGGTCGGTGAGCGAGCTTGAAGACAAGGTCGGCGGTTCGCTTCCTGAAGACCTCCATCGCCCGTACATCGACGAAGTCACCTGGGCCTGCGAATGCGGCAAGGGCGAAATGAAACGTGTCGTAAGCGTGATCGACACCTGGTACGACTCGGGAGCGATGCCCTTCGCGCAGTTCCATTACCCGTTCGAGGGCAAGGAGGAATTCGAGCAGCGTTTCCCGGCCGACTTCATCTGCGAGGCGATCGACCAGACCCGCGGCTGGTTCTACACCCTGCTCGCCGAGTCGACCCTGCTCTTCGACGAGCCCAGCTACCGGAACTGCGTCTGCCTCGGTCTGATCCTTGACGGAGAAGGCCAGAAGATGTCGAAGTCGAAGGGCAATGTCGTTGCCCCCTGGGATGTGATCGACCAGTTCGGCGCCGATGCGTTCCGCTGGTACCTGTTCACCGCACAGCAGCCCTGGGCTGGTTACCGCTTCTCGATGGACGCAATCTCAGAGGCTCTCCGTTCGTTCCTCCTGACCCTCTGGAACACGTATTCCTTCTGGGTGCTTTACGCCAACGCCGAAGGTGTCGATGCCGCATCGCCCCCCGACCCGGCAAGCGAGCCGACCGACCTCGACCGCTGGGCGGTGTCCCGACTCCAGGCTACGGTCGAAGAGGTCACCACAAAGATGGACGAATTCGACTGCACGGCTGCCGGTCGGGCGATCGCCGCCTACGTCGAGGAACTTTCGAACTGGTACGTGAGGCTTTCGCGTCGTCGTTTCTGGGAGGGCGATGCCGCAGCATTCGCGACCCTGCGTCACTGCCTGGTCGAGGTCGCCACCCTGCTCGCACCGTTCACGCCGTTCATCGCGGAGGAGATCCACCAGAACCTCGCCGGCGGTGCCGATGGCGACTTCGGCGAGATGCCGGACTCGGTTCACCTGAGGGACTTCCCGGCTCCCGCGGACTCTCTCCGCGACGAGGAACTTGAAGCTGCGATGGCCGCCACCCGGCAGACGGTCGAGCTTGGCCGGGCCTCGAGGGCTCAGGCCAAGGCGAAAGTACGCCAGCCGCTGGCCCGCGCGGTTGTGGTCGCGACCGACGCCGAACGCGAGGCGATCTCCTCTCAGTCCGAGTTGATCAAGTCTGAGCTGAACGTGAAGGACCTCGAATTCGTGACCGATCAGTCGGATCTGGTCAGTTACCTGATCAAACCGAACTTCCGCACGCTCGGGCCTCGTTTCGGCAAGTCGATGCCGCAGGTCGCGGCGGCTGTCGCAGCTCTGGATCCCGGCCATGTTGCCGAGGTAGTCGAGAGTGGCGGCGAGATCGGCATTTCGATCGAGGGCAAGGACCACACTCTCGCTGCCGAGGACCTTCTGCTCAGCATGGAGCCGCTTGAGGGCTACCAGGTGGAAGCCGAATCAGGACACGCGGTCGCACTTGCTTTGGAACTTGACGACGACCTGATCCGCGAAGGCCTCGCCCGGGAGATCGTCCACGCCGTCCAGAATGCCCGCAAGGATGCCGGGCTCGAGATCACCGACCGGATCGGTCTGTCACTGGCCGGGGATCAGGAGCTGCTTGATGCCGCCGCGGCCCATGAGGGCTACGTGACCGGCGAGGTGCTGGCCCGGTCGATCGAGCTCGGTGGAGAAGCGTCCGAGGCCGCCGCCCCGGGCACACCCGAAGTGACGATCGACGGCCGGACCCTGGCCATCTCGGTGACGAAGGTTGACTGAACCGCGAAGGTTCAGAGACCCATCGTCTTGCCGATCAGCTCCTTCATGATTTCGTTGGTTCCGGCGTAAATCCGGCCGACCCGGGCGTCCACCCAGGCCTTGCCGATCTCGTATTCGGTCGTGTAGCCGTATCCGCCATGCAGCTGGACGCCGGCGTCGGTGACCTTGCCGAGCAGGTCGGTGGTCCAGTACTTGGCCATCGCGGCTTCTTCGACGGTGCAGGTGCCGTCTACATACCGCTCGATGCAGCGATCGATGAAGCAGCGGCCGATCTCGACTTCGGTCCTCAGTTCGGCCAGGGTGAACCGGCTGTTCTGGAAGTTTGCGATCGGGCGGCCGAAAGCCTTGCGTTCCTTTGCGTAGTCGATGGTCATGGCCAGTGCCGCTTCGCAGCCGGACATTGAGGAGACCGCCAGGATCAACCGTTCCGGGACGAGCCTGGAGACGAGCTGGAGGAAGCCCGAGCCTTCTTCGCCCAGCATGTTCTCCTGGGGCACGAAACAGTCGTTGAAGAAGAGCTCGGCGGTGTCGGAAGCATGCTGACCGAGCTTCTCGATCTGCTTGCCCCGGTCGAAGCCTTCCATTCCGTCTTCGATCACGAAAAGGGAAAGGCCACCATGAGGGTCATCCGAGGTCCGGACGGCTACCACCACCATGTCGGCGTTGATCCCGTTCGTGATGAAGGTCTTCGCTCCGTTCACTACCCAGCCGTCTCCGTCCCGCTTGCCGCGGGTCGAGATCGCGGCGAGGTCGGAGCCCGTACCGGGTTCGGTCATAGCAACCGCGAGTATCTTCTCGCCCGATGCGATGCCAGGTAGCCAGCGGCTCTTCTGCTCATCAGTCGCGGAGGACATGATGTAGGGGAGCACGATGTCGGTGTGAAGCAGGGGCCCGCCAATCCCCGGGGCAACCCCGGCCCAGACACCCTCCTCGGCGAGGACCACGTTGAAGCGCCAGTCATCGACCCCGGGCCCGCCGTACTCCTCGGGAACTTCCATGGCGAGGAATCCGTACTCGGCGCATTTCGTGAAGAGGCTCTTCGGGACGATGTGGTCCCGCTCCCATTGCGGGTACTCCGGCACCACTTCCTTTTCGAGGAAGCGCCGGAAACTTTCGCGGTAGTCGTCGTGCTCCGCTTCGAAGATTGTCCGTTTACCGACTACCTGCGCTGAACTTTCCGGTCTCTCCATGCCGGAAGTTTTTCAGGTCAGCTCAGGTGGCAGTACCTTCGGACCGTCGGGGTACATCCAGGCGATCAGTTCCTCGTCCATCGTCGTGGTGTCGGCATGTTCCGTGGGGGCTCCGACGATCAGCCAGAGCTGGTCCTCGTCGGTGTCATTGAACGGCTGCCTCACCGTCTCCGGATCGACCAGCACGGTGTCCATCGGATCGAGCACGAGCAAATCGTCGCCGACCCGGAGCTTGCCTTTGCCCTCGAGAAGGACGTAGAGCTCCTCTGTCGTCTTGTGTCGGTGACGGGTGGAAGCCTGGCCGGGTTCGATACGCCACAGCCTGCTTCCGAGTTTCCCGGCCTCAAGCTGCCGACCAAGGTCAGTGTTGAGGACACCCATCATGTTCGAACGACGCCAAAACTGATCCCCACTCTTCAACAACCGGTAATCACTCATGTCATGTCCTGCTTCACCGGAATCTGCGGGGCGGGTGCCGTGGGGGGTTCGACTGGGTCTGTGCACACCAAGAAGCCCCCACGGCGCCCGTCCCCCAACACAAATTCAGGAACGGGCTTCAGGGATGATGAAGTCCGACTTCTTCGAGTCTTCGAACTTGACCCAGCAGTGTTCGGGGGCCACACCGGCGACCTCGACCAGCGCGTCTTCGATACGCTTTGCGATCTCGGCCTTCTGCTCGTCGGAGCGGCCCTCGAACCAGCTGATTTCCACGAACGGCATCTCGTGCCTGGCCCGGATCAGCCCTGCAGGGCGGGCTCGAGCTCGGCGAGGATCTTCCGCTTCGGCTGGGCGCCAACAAGCTGCTTCACCATGGCGCCGTCCTTGAGGAGGATCATTGTCGGGATCGAGAGGACTCCGTACTGCTGAGCGGTCTGGGGGTTGTCATCGATGTTGAGGCTGACGATCTTGAGGTCGTCACGTTCCTCGTTGATTTCCTCGAGAACCGGATGAACCACTCGGCACGGGCCGCACCAGGGGGCCCAGAAATCGACCAGCACCGGACCTTCGGCTTCGAGTGCCTCGGTCTTGAAAGTTGCGTCGGTTACTTCGGGAAGTGCCATTTCGGTCTCCTGAGTGGTTTTCTTCTTGAACTGACCTTACTATACAAAATGAAGTAGCAGAGATCAAGGAGCCGGCGAGCTTCGACAAGTAGTCGGCGAGCTTCGCTCCGCCTCCCGGTTAAACCCGCCCACCCAAACAGATGGAAGACGGATGGGTGGGCTCTGCCTTCTGGAGGGACGGAACCGAGAATTCATCGGCCCCTGATTCTCATGATCGGGACTCTCCAGGCTGCTTCGGCGACGATCGCGGTGGTCATCTTCGAGTCGCCGTCCTGCCTTTCGCGGAAGGTGATCGGCACCTCGAGCACCGAGAAGCCCGCCTGAACAACCCGCCAGGTCATCTCGACCTGGAAGGAGTATCCGGAGGCAGCGACCTCGCTGAGGTCGATCTTCTCCAGGACCTCCCGGCGGAAGCACTTGAACCCCCCGGTCAGGTCCCGGACCGGAACCCTGAGGATTGTCCGCGAGTAGAGGCTTCCGCCACGACTCAGCAGCCGCCTGACCTGCCCCCACTCGGTGATCCCGCCGCCGGGCACGTAACGCGAACCGATCACGAGGTCCGCCAGCTCGGAGGCAGCGAGCAGCCTCGGAAGGTAGGCCGGATCATGGGAGAAGTCGGCATCCATCTGGACGATCAGGTCGGCACCGCCCTCAAGTGCGACCCTGAACCCCGCCAGGTAGGCGGGCCCCAGGCCTTCCTTGACCGGTCGATGCAGAACCTGGACCCTCGGGTTGCTGGCCGCGATCCGGTCGGCGATCTGGCCGGTTCCGTCGGGCGACCCGTCATCCACGATCAGGATCCGGTCCCCTTCCTGGGTCAGCTTGGGCTCGAGAGATTCGACCATCCGGCCGATGTTGCCCGCCTCGTTGTAGGTAGGCAGGATCACCCAGGCCGCGCCTCGATGCTCTTTGCTGGCTGCGTCCGGCACCGCCGGATCGTACCCGCAGTCGACCCGCTTCGCCTTCACCGAAGGGCTCCTCCCGCAACCATCGCCGATGGAGTAGCGGGACCCGCCGCGGGGTAGGCTCACGGCATGACGAATGCCCAGATCGCCGAGGCCCTGGAAGAGCTCGCGGTGCTCTACCAGCTCGACGGGGCTGACCAGTACCGGGTCCTCGCCTATACGAACTCAGCCAGGACGATCAAGAACGAGGGACGCTCGGTCGAGGAGATGGCCCGAAACGGCACGGTTACCGAGCTGCCCGGGATCGGCAAGACCCTTGAGGAGAAGATCGTCGCCCTGGTCGAAACGGGCGAGATCCCGGCTGCCGCGAAGCTGAAGGAGAAGATCCCGCCCGGCCTGCTCGAAATCAGCCGGATCCCCGGCCTCGGCCCGAAGACGGTGCGCCGACTTCACGACGAGCTCGACGTGACCGGACCCGAGGACCTGAGGGCCGCAGCAGAAGCGCAGCAGGTCCGCGAACTGAAGGGCCTTGGACCCAAAGTGGAGGAGAAGATCCTCGCCGGCCTGGATCGCCTTGAGGCCGAACCTGAAGGTCCGACCCGGCTTCGCCTGGACGAGATCAGACCGATCGGAGTGGAGCTGGTCGAAGCGCTCCGAGCCGACCCGAACTGTGACCGGGCCGAGCTGGCCGGGTCCGCCCGCAGGATGACCGAGACCTGCAAGGACATCGACCTGATCGCAACCTCATCCGCCCCGAAGAAGCTCGCCAGCGCCATCGCCGGTCACGAACTCGTCGCCGAGCATGGCAATCCGAGCGACAAGGGCGTGAAGCTGACGACCAACTCGGGCGTGGGGGTCGATGTGCGGATCGTTGAACCGGCCGCGTTCGGCAACCTGCTGCAGCACTTCACCGGTTCCGGGGCCCACAACGCGGAACTTCGGGAACGGGCCGTAGCGGTCGGACTGCATGTGTCGGAGAACGGCATCAAGGACGATTCCGGTTCCGGTGAGCTCGAGCGCTTCACCAGTGAGGAAGAGGTCTACGAGCGCCTCGGCTACCAGTACATCCCGCCCGAACTGCGGGAGAACCGAGGCGAGCTGGATGCTGCCGCGAAGGACGACCTCCCCGACTTGATCGAAAGGAATCAGATCCGCGGAGATCTCCACTCCCACACGACCCTTTCCGACGGCGTTGCCACCCTGGAGGAAATGGGGGCGGCAGCGGAAGCGCTCGGCTACGAGTACCTGGCGATAACCGACCACTCCGAGTCTCACGGTTTCGGAAACCACGTGGAAGCCGACCGCCTCTGGCGACGGATCGAGGAGATCAACGAGTTCAACAACGAGGACCACGCGATCCGGCTGCTCTCCGGCTCCGAGGTGAACATCCATACGAACGGCTCGGTCGACTACGACGATGACCTGCTCGAGGCACTTGACTGGGTCATCGCCTCGATACACACCGGATTCAGCGACGACATCGACAAGAACACGGGGCGCATGATCACGGCGATCGAGAATCCTCTCGTCGACTGCATCGGCCATCCGACAGGTCGCCTGATCAACCGCCGTGACCCCTACCCGCTGGACATCGAGAAGGTGATCGCGGCAGCAGTCGAGAACGACACCATGATCGAGATCAATTCGAATCCCCGCCGCCGGGACCTGAACGAGATCCACGCCCGCATGGCCGCCGAAGCCGGGGTGAAGATCGTGATCAACACGGACGCCCACCGGCCCGAGACCCTTCCGTTCATCGAGTACGGGATCGCGACCGCACGCCGGGCCTGGCTGACCGCGGAGCAGGTGATGAACACCCGCCCCTGGTGGAAGTAGTCGACCCCGGGACAACCCGACCCCAGGGCATTGCGCCGACCTTTACCTGACGGGGTGCAATCAGTGCTCTCTATGAACCCTCATCGCACCCGGGTGCCGGGCGTCGGTCAGTTGACCGGTGGCGGGTCACCCGCAGCGCTCGCCGCAAGGGCCGGGTTCCAGTCGCAGACGTCACATGCATGGCTGAAGATGGCACCGCAGAAGTCGATCACGGCCTGTTCCGGATCTCCGGTCGCCGCGGCCGTTTCATGGTCGAGTACGTACTCACCGAGATCGTCGCTCCAGTAACCCGGAACCGGCGCGAGGTCGCGACCGGCGAAACCTTCTTCGGGCGGGTACGCGTATGCGTAGAACGCCGGCTTTCCGTAGCGGCCGTCGCCCGGCCACCAGCCGACGGCGACTTCCTGCGCATCCATCGCGTTTCGCATGATGAAGTCCTGCGACGGGGGTTCCGCCGGCGTGCCCGAGAAGAGGTTGACCGCGAGATCGAATGAACCCCACCAGGCGTTCAGGGGTGTCGAGCGGCCCCGGTATGGAGCCTGGAAGCGGGTCAGCGCCATGCCGGCGGCCTGGGCCATCTCGAAGTACGCCTTGACCTGAGCCGGGTCGTAGATCCTGTGTTCGTCGTCCTGGTCGAGCGGCACAGTCCAGTCGACTTCCTGCGGGGTCGAGTCGATCCCGACCTCGCCGGCCAGCTCGCCGATCGCAGCGAGTCCTTCCCGGACCACCTCTCCCACCGGCCGGTTGGGGGCAAGTGCGATCTCCGCGCCCATCCCGTCCGAGTGCTCGATCAGCAGGTGATGAGTGCGCAGATCGAGTGCGGCGACGAAGACGCCGGAACCGTTCGGTGAGGGGAGCGGCAGGGTTTCCCAGCCACGAGCGGTGAGTCGCAGCGCCGCGTGCTGGAGCTGTGGCTCCGGCGGAGCGAGTTCCACGCAGAGCTTGCCGAGAAACTGGGTGTGGGCGTGAAGGGTGTCGCAGGTTTCGCGCCACTCGTCGTACGGGATGGAACTCCAACCTTTGGCCATGCCCCGACCTTACTCCCCGCGCTCAGAAAGCCCGAAAGCCGGGGGTTCTGACCAGCTTCACCGGCTTGAGAGGCGAAGCCGACTCGACGAGGAAGCGAACCCCGTCGCGGCCTTCGATCGCCAGGACTGCCCTTTCCCGGTTTCGCCAGGCGAGGGCGACGAGCATCGCGTATCCGGCTCCGATCACGGCCACCTCCGGGAAGAAAACCCCGAGCGCACCGGCCAGACCGACGGCAGCCAGAATCGGGGAAAGCCGTCCCCAGGCGACCCTTCCCGGGGTCGGCATCGAAATGCCTGGTGAATCGGTCCGAACTGTCCGGGCCTGGGCGAGCGGTTCACGCATCGCCTCGGCCGAGCGTTCCGAGGTTCCCAGGCTCATCCCGATCCAGGCGGCGACCACCCACCAGGCCGCCCCGATCAGGAGGATCGTCGTGTTTTCCGCGTCAGCTACCCCGAGCACGGCAATCGCGCCGAGCGCCGTGGCGCCGCCGGCGGCGAGGAAGACGGTTGCCCTGAGCAGCTCGGCGAAGGGCAAGCTCTACTCCGGCTGAGGTACTCCGGCCGACGGCTGGCTGAACCTCTCGGCGAGATCCTCGATCAGGTCGATCCACTCTTCGGGCTGCGAGACAACCAGATCGGCCATCTCGATCAGCTCGGGCGGGCCTTCGTCGGAGTCGATCGCAACGATCATCAGCTTGCTGATCTGGCCCTCTTCGGCCAGCTTCCGGAGGCGCTGTGCCGCTTCAAAGTCAGTCCGGTCATCACCCGCGAAAACCACGGTGTCGATGTCGGTGCCGTCAAGCAACTCGTCGACCGCTCCGGCCTTGCCTTCCATCCCGGGAGGCCGCAGCTCCAGAACCTTGCGCCCCCAGTGGGTTGCGAGACCGGCGGCCTGCGCATGATCGGCGATGCCCCTGATGATCACCTCGGTGCGGTGTCCGGCACCCCGCCAGTGGAGAGCCTGGATCGGACCTTTGTCCTCAACCCTGATCTTCGCAGTGACCCAGAACGGATTGTCGTTGTCCCGGATGAACTGCTTGGCCCGTTCGGCCTCCTCGCCTTCGATCACCACGGTCGGGCGATCCATGCCCGGCTTGATGTAGCTCAACCCGTGATTGCCGAAGTAAGTGATCTTCTGCGCGCCGACCATCTTTCTGGCGACCGGACTCGGACGGCCAGTGATGACCGCGACCAGGCCCAGGTGATCAGCCAGGGATTCGAGGCTTTCACTCGCCCGAGCCGGAACTCTGGCCCGGTCCGGCACAGAGTGCCGTCCACGTCACTCATCAGGGCGGACTTCGAGGGGTCTTCGAGCAGTACCGAGAGAGGAGAGTCTGAGGCAGCCATACCCGTAGTATCGCGCCATGGACTCGCGGCACATATGGGGGCTGGCCCTGATCGGGACGCTGGCGGGTGCATTCAGCGGACTTTTCGGGGTTGGAGGAGGCACCGTGATCGTGCCGATGCTGATCGCGATGTTCGCCTACCGGGAGCGTCTGGCGACCGGTACGAGCCTCGCGGCAATCATCGTTATCGCCGCCCTGGCCGCCCTTATGCACGGCGGGATCTACGGGAACGTTGACGTTGAAACGGGACTGATCCTGGTTGGCCCGGCGATCCTCGGAGTCGTCGCGGGAACCGCAGTCCAGCAGCGAATCCCGGAGAAGGCCGTCTCGCTGATCTTTGCGCTGCTCCTGATCGGGGTCGGCATCGAGATGGTGATCGGCTGATGGACATCGCAATCGCATGCCTGATCTGTTTCGTCGGCGGGATCGTGGCCGGACTGATCGGTGTTGGCGGCGGTGTCGTCTTCGTCCCGGCGATGACCATCCTGCTTTCGAAAGGCCAGGTCGAGGCCGAAGCGACTTCGCTCTTGATGATCGGACTGGTTTCGATCGTCGGCACCTGGCGACAGATGCGTTACGGCAACGTCAACCTCAGGAACGCGGCAGTGATCGGCCTGCTCTCGCCGGTAGGTGTGCTGATCGGTGTCGTGGTTGCGAACACGGTCCCCGAACGGGCGCTCCGGATCGGCTTCGCCCTGCTTGCCTTCTACATGGCCTGGCGCCTGCTCAAGCGGGTCTTCGCGAAAGCCGACCCCCCGGCGACCGAAGTCGAGATTGCCGCCCCCGAACCGGGGCAATGAAAACCGGAATACGTCCACGTGGTGGCCCCTTCATCCCGGTAGGTGAAATCACCCTGCGGGCATCCCGCTCCTCCGGTCCGGGCGGCCAGCATGCGAACGTGACCGCCTCACGAATCGAGGCAGTCTTCCGCGTCGATGATTCCCTTTCGCTCAGCGAGAACGAAAAGACAAGGATCGTCAGAAAGCTCGGCCCGGTCGTTACCGCGGTCAGCCAGGACGCGAGGTCCCAGACCCGCAACCGGGACCTGGCCCTTGAGCGACTTGAGTCAAAGCTGGCAGAGGCGCTCGCCGTGCCCCGCCGGAGGAAGGCCACCAGACCAACGCGGGCATCGATGACGAAGCGCCTGGCTTCAAAGCGACACCGTTCGGAAACGAAGCGGACCCGCAGGCGACCCGATGTCGAGGACTGACGTCAGAACCGGTGCCTCACCCCGACCCGATAGAAACATCCTGTCCAGCACCTAACCTCAGAGAGCTACCGGCCAGACAGGGAAGGAGACGAAGAGATGCACGAAATCAAGTGCCCGCACTGCGGCAAGGAGTTCAACATCGATGAGGCCGGCTACGCGGAGATCCTCACACAGGTTCGTGACGAAGCCTTTGACAAGGCCATCCACGAGCGACTGGAACTAGCCGAGAAGGAAAAGCAGGCAGCCGTAGAGCTGGCCGAGGCCAAGGTCGCGAGTGATCTCAAAGAGGCCGCCGCCGAGAAGGACCTGGAGATCGAACGTCTCAGGGAGGAATTGAAGACGAGCGCCGAGCTGGCACAGGCCAAGGTGACCGGAGAACTGAAGGATGAGGCGGCAAAGAAGGACGCCGAAATCGAACGTCTCAAGGCTGAACTGGACAAAGCCGATGTCACAGGGAAGCTCGCCCTCAAGGAGGCGCTCGGCGAGGTCGAAAAGGAGCGTGACGATCTCAAACGGAATCTCGAAATCAAGGACACCGAACAGGAGCTCCTCGAGAAGTCGCTCAAGGAGAGGTACGAGACGCAGATCAAGG
>JAGQUT010000032.1 GCA_020438355.1 Solirubrobacterales bacterium
CGGCAGGTTCGGGAGTGTCGGGGCTTATGCGATTCGTCGTGCCGCTCGGTTGCTTCCGGCCTACTGGCTGATCCTCGCGATCATGCTCGTCGTGACCCTCCTTGCCGGGTCCGTCAGCGCTCCGGCCCCGGGTGACTTGCTCGCCCACCTGGTCGGCCTCCAGGGACCGACCGGGCTGCTCTTCACCGGAACCACCAACGGGTTCAGCGTGAACCCTCCCGTGTGGACCCTTTCGGTGGAAATCACCTTCTACGTGGTCCTGCCGATCGTGGCCTGGATCTGGATCCGGAAGCCCTGGGTCGGTCTGCTCGCCGCCGCAGCCCTGACCGTCATCTGGAACGAGGCTTTCCAGCACATCGGTGACCTCAACGACACCTTCGATCTCGGACTTTCACCTGAACGGATGATCCAGGCCGCGGTTTCCTCCACCCTGCAGTTCCCTTCGTGGGCATTTTCGTTCGGTCTCGGGATGACCGGCGCATCGGTCTACCTGCGGATCCGCGACCGGCGCGACGAGGGGACCATCAAATGGATCTGGGCAGCGAGGATCGCGGGGATCGCGGGACTGGTCGTCTTCGCCTGGCTTACCGGAAGTGACTCCGACAAGGCGCCGGTGGAGCTGGTGGCGCAGTACAGCCGCAGCTCTCCCTGGCTGGCGCTCGGCTACTCGGCCTTCCTGGCTCTGGTGATGGTCAGCTTCGCCCTCGGCCCGGGCGCTGACCGGTCACTGCTCGCCAACCATCGGCTTCGTGAGCTGGGAGACATCAGCTACGGAATCTTCCTGTCCCACATGGTCATCGCCTTCTGTCTCCTGGAGTGGGCCGACCTCCCTGCCGACGGAAACCTTCAGAGCTTTCTTGTCTGGACCGCCGCTGTGGTCCCGGCTTCGGTTCTTTACGGCTACCTCTCGGCCCGCTTCCTCGAACAGCCGATCCGGAGGTGGGCCCGCAAGTACGGTCGGGGAGAAACCGACGGCACCTAGACTGGCCGCGTGAGGGAGGACGGAACCAGTCACCACATTGCCGACCCCGGCAAGGAAGCCAGGTCGAGGGCCGGCATACCGATCGTCCCCGCCTTCGATGGCTTCCGGGCGTTCGCAATTCTCGGTGTCGTCGCCATCCACCTGATCCAGATTTCCGGACTGGGCAACACGGTTGACGACTCGGTCGGAAGGTTGCTCTGGGGGTCTTTCGGCCGGGCAGTGGAAGCGCTCTTCATTATCAGCGGATTCGTCGTGTACCTGCCGACCGCCGCGAGGGGTGGTGAGTTCGGCAGGTTCGTCCCCTATGCGATCAGGAGAGGCGCCAGATTGCTCCCGGCCTACTGGTTGATCATCGCCTTCTCGATTCTGCTGTTGGCGGTCTTCACCGTCTACAGCCCGGTACTCAGGGATCAGGTGCTTGCCGTTCCCGACCTCGGCAACATCGCGCTCAACCTGACCACGCTGGCTGTGCCGGCCTCGATGCTGTCGTCTGATGTCTCGGTCGGGATGGGGATCGATCCGCCTCTCTGGACTCTCTCCTCGGAGCTGATCTTCTATCTGGTCCTGCCGCTGGTCGCGGTCCTCTTCTTCAGGAGGCCAATTCTGGCGCTGGCCCTTAGTGCGGCAATCACCGTCGCCTGGATGCTCGCCTTCGACAACCTGCAGTCGCTGACCGAGGATCTCGGCATGAGCCTTGCTTCGGGTGAGCAACTCCGTCTCGGGTTCGCCTCCGAGCAGCAGTTTCCGACCTGGGCCTTTTCCTTCGCTCTCGGCATGTGTGGCGCGCTGGCCTGGGTGCGCCTGACCCAGAGCCGGATCCCGGCCAAGGTAATGGAGCGTCGAGCCGGACTTGCCGCCGCCGCGTCCCTGGCGGTTGCGATCGTCACCGGGTTCATCCTCGGGGGCGACGCCGCCTTCACTCGCGAGCAGATCCTGGGGTCAATGGTCTTCTCGGTTGCCCTCGCGGTTCTGATGGTTGCCCTGACCCTTTGTCCGCCGGGATGGCAGCGACCGTTCACAGCCAGCCGGGTCCGTCAACTCGGCGACATCAGCTACGGGATCTACCTCAGCCACTACGTGTTCATAACGCTCGCCGTTTCCGCCTTCGCCCTTCCCGCCGACGGCACGGTCGGCGACTTTCTGCTTCTCGAATTGATCGTCCTGCCACCGACTGTCCTCTACGGCTACCTCTCTGCCCGCTTCCTCGAACAGCCAGTCCGCAGGTGGGCCCGCAAGTACGGCGCCGCAACCCGAACCAAACCAGACGGAGCCGGCCCCTCTAACCCGGGATCTCGGGGGCCGGCGGGTTGAACAGGGAGGGCGGGTTGGACCCCGCCCGACTACAGATGAATAAACTGCCCCGGCCATGCGTAAGAAGAATCCCGAGACCCACGAAGAGAAGCTCGAGTACCTCCGCGAGCTTCGTGAAGCAGCGATCAACTCCGCCTCCGCCGAGGCCGTAGAGAAGCATCACGCCAAAGGCAAGCTGACCGCCCGCGAGCGGATCGAGAAGCTGCTCGACCCGGGTTCGTTCGAGGAACTGGACACCTTCGTCCGTCACCGCACCCACGACTTCGAGATGAACAAGCGGCGTCCGTGGGGTGACGCCGTGGTCACCGGTCACGGCACGATCGACGGTCGCAAGGTCTTCGTGTTTTCGCAGGACTTCACCGTTTTCGGTGGTTCACTCGGCGAAGTGATGGCCGAGAAGATGTGCAAGGTGATGGACCTTGCCGCCAAGGTCGGAGCGCCGGTGATCGGGTTGAACGACTCCGGCGGAGCCCGGATCCAGGAAGGCGTCGTATCACTCGGCGCCTATGGCGATGTCTTCGTGCGCAACGTGGCGAGTTCCGGCGTGATCCCCCAGATCAGCGTGATCATGGGTCCCTGCGCCGGCGGCGCTGTCTACTCGCCGGCCATGACTGACTTCATCTTCATGGTCAAGGAGACCTCACACATGTTCATCACCGGTCCCGAGGTCATCAAGACCGTGACCGGCGAAGAGGTCGGTTTCGAAGAACTCGGCGGCGCGATGACCCACAGCTCGAAGTCCGGCGTCGCTCATTTCGCGGCCGAGGACGAGGAAAGCTGCCTCGAAGATGTGCGCTACCTGATGAGCTTCCTGCCGCTCAACAACATGGAGCAGCCTCCCCGCTCGATCCCGACCGACGACCCCGACCGCGAGGATCCCGAGCTCGACACCTTCGTGCCCGACGACCCGAACAAGCCGTACGACATGCGCAAGGTCGTCGCGAAGATCGTCGACGACGAGGAGTTCTTCGAGGTCCACGAGCACTTCGCGAAAAACATCATCTGCGGCTTCTCGCGCCTCGACGGACATCCCGTCGGCATCGTGGGCAACCAGCCCTCGTTCAAGGCCGGCGTGCTGGACATCGAATCTTCCGAGAAGGCTGCCCGGTTCGTCCGGACCTGCGACGCGTTCAACGTCCCGATCATCACCTTCACCGACGTGCCCGGTTTCATGCCCGGCACCGACCAGGAGTGGAACGGCATCATCCGTCACGGCGCGAAGCTGCTCTACGCCTTCACCGAGGCGACCGTGCCGAAGCTGACCGTGGTCACCCGCAAGGCCTACGGAGGCGCCTACGACGTCATGGCCTCCAAGCACATGCTGGCCGACTTCAACTTCGCCTGGCCGACCGCGGAGGTCGCCGTCATGGGTGCCGAGGGGGCGGTCAACATCATCTACCGCAACGACATCAAGAACTCGCCGACCCCGGACGAGCGTCGCGAAACCCTTATCGCGGACTACAAGGCCCACTTCGCGAACCCGTACGCGGCGGCCGAGCGTGGCTACATCGACGACGTGATCGAGCCTCGCCAGACAAGGCCGAAGCTAATCAAGGCGCTGCGAACTCTGCAGACCAAGCGGGTCGCCCAGCCCCGTCGCAAACACGGGAACATCCCCCTTTAGGGTTCACGGAATGCGGGGACCCCGGGTGCTGCGGCCGAAGGCGTCCCTTGCCCTCCTCACCGGGCTGCTGCTTGCCGTCTCGCTGACCGCCTGTGGCGGGAGCGACGAATCTGCCCGGGCCGGCGAGCCCAGGCCTCTCGTCACCAGCCCGCCGCTGAAGCCGGGGTTCACCTGGAAGCAGAAGGATTACGTTCTCCGCTGCGAAGGCGAGTCCGTGACCGTGGATGTCGAAAACCCGAAGGGATGGTCGGCCAGCGTCGGTGATTCGCGCCTCCGTGGTGGGTCCTTCACGGTTATCTGGGCCGCCAAGGTCAACCGGTCGCTCCCGGTGATTTTCAGGAAAGCCGGAAAGCCGCCCCGGAGCTTCCACATCCGCTGCCTGCCGAAGGACTTTCCTCCCTACAGGTTCGAGCGGTACCGCCCGGGAGGGCCTCGCCTGATCATGGTGGAACTCGAGCGTTATGCGGTCGCCTTTGACCGGGGCGGCGTTCCGGTCTGGTGGTACTACGCGACCGGGAACGTGAACAACGCCCGCTTCATGGGTGACGGCACCTTCACCTACGCGCCGGTGAACGGCATCTACTCCCGCGAGTTCATGGTTCACCGGCTGGACGGGAAGCTCGTGAGGAAACTGCAGGCAGCCGGAAACGTCGTCACCGATGTACATGACCTGATCCGGCTGCCGAACGGCAACTACATGCTCGGAGCCCACCGGTACATCCGGGGAGTCGACACCAGCCGTTTCGGCGGACCGGCATCGGCCCGGCTCGACACCGCACAGGTCCAGGAGATCACTCCCGGCGGGAGGCTGGTCTGGAAGTGGAACGCCTGGCCACGGGTGAAGCTCGCCGAAACCGGCAGATGGTGGGAGCAGGTGATCGACATGGGTCAGCCCTTCGATATCCACCACTGGAACTCGGTCGACCGCCGCGGCAACCTGGTGCTGCTTTCGTTCCGGCATCTCGATGCCGTCCTCGAAATCAACCGCAGCACCGGTGCGATCCGGTGGAAGCTCGGCGGTACCAGGACGGCCCGGAGCCTCAAGGTCCTGAAGGACCCGAGAGCCGGATACCCGCTCGGTGGCCAGCACGACGCCCGCTACAAGCGGGACAGCACGATCACCCTGCTCGACAACGCGACCGGGCTCAAGGTCCAGCGTCCCAGGGCACTTCGGTACCGGATCTCCCCGGCAAACAGTTCGGCAACGATGCTGAAGCAGGTGACTGATCCCGAAGTCGACTTCTCCCTCGGGTTCGCCTCGGCCAATCTCTTCCCGAGCGGCCAGTGGCTGGTCGGATGGGGTGCGATCGGCAGAGACGGAATCATCGGTGGCTACACGTCCGACGGAAAGCCGGCCTTCCGCCTGACCACTCCGTACCGGGTGAGCTACCGAGCAAATCCCGTAACCACCAGATCCCCGACCATCCCACAGCTGCGCAGAGCCATGGACAGTATGCATCGCAGAGAATCTTAAATCCGTCGTCCACCACACATTCAGCCGAGCCGAATAACGTGGGACAGCTGCTGAAGGCCGGACTCGGAGACGACGCAACGGGTAAAGTCATACCCGGATTGGACGAAACAGCGTTACCTTCTGATCCTCTCGAATCTGTCGCCTGAAGCAGGCAACCTTGAGAAAAGTCAAGCGAAAATAGTTACAAGGCCGCTCTCCCCGGTCTCGCCGCTGCCAATACTCCTATAGTCAGCTAAATCATGAGAGATACATATCTGGCCCGGCGGGACAGAGGAATGGTCGACGCCGAACGCGAAGCCAATCAGGTCTTGCCGGCACCATCCGGTCATCCCAGGTTTCCACTCCTGGATTCCCTGCGAGCCGCTGCGGCGATCGCGGTGATGCTTGTTCATGTGGCGATCTTCTCCGGCGGATTCACCCCTTGGTACAAGGAAGTAATCGGTCACCTTGATATCGGGGTCCCGTTCTTCTTCCTCTTGTCAGGTTTCCTGCTTTACCGACCCCTAGTCGCCGCTCGTGTTATTGACCTTCCCAAGCAGCGGCTTCGGGATTACTCACGAAACCGCCTTTTCCGCATCGTGCCCCTGTTCTGGGTGGTGCTCACCCTAACCGCCGTAGTGCCCGGCATGTACGGTGCCTTCACTGGAGAGTGGTGGGTCTACTACGGCCTGCTTCAGAACTATCCGATTTACGTCCCGGAGGGGATGTGCGTGGCGCAACCTTTCAAGTGCGCTGTACCTCCTACCTGGACCCTCGCCGTAGAAGTTTTCTTCTACGCTGTGCTGCCATTCTTCGCCCTGGGTATGGGCTGGGTGACTCGAAGGTTCGGCTTCCAAGGAAAGCGATTCCTGTGCCGGTGGGTCATGATCGAGTTAGCAGTTCTAGGATCCCTGGCGGCTTTCTCCTTCCAGGTTCAATCCTCTTTTCCGTCCACGAACTTAGACCAGTGGCTTTTCTTCTCGCCTCTCGGCCGCGCTTGGTGGTTCGGTCTCGGCATGGGACTGGCAGTTATTTCCGTCCGGGTCCAGCAATCCGGACAAATCCCGGCGCCGATTAGGTGGGTCCGCGACCGGGGTGGCTGTTTCTGGCTAACCGCCGTCATTATGTATCTTGTCGCCACCTACGTGATCTTCGAGCCAGGTCCGGCCTTGGCAGCTCCTCTAGGCAACCAGAGAGAGTACCTTTCACAGTATTTTTTCTTTGGTGTGATCTCGCTTCTGATTCTCGCCCCCGCAGTCTTTGGTAGGACGGATCGCGGGATTGCATCTAAGGTGCTAAGCCACCCAATTCCGGTTCGCCTCGGGCTAATTTCCTATGGAATCTTCCTTTGGCATTACCCGGTGATGATTTGGCTGACTGAACGCGGGGTCATGGACTCTTTTCAGGGCTGGGAGTTCCCCGCACTTGCCCTATCGACCGCGGCCATTACCATCGTCTTGTCCGCAATTACGTACTTGTTAATTGAGCGTCCGATGATCCGCTGGTCGCGTTCTCGCTCACCTGAAGAAGATCGGTTGACGTGTCGGGATTCTGATCCGGATCTCACTGCTCCTCCAGGCCCCGTAGAATCCGGACGCGCATGACCAGCTTCGAGATCAGCCAGACAGCCACCCCCGAGGAAGCCGCAGCCATAGCTGCAGCGATCCAGCGTTTCAGCGCCGATACCACTGTGGTTCGGGCGACTGAACCGGCCGGCATGGACCCCTGGCTCAAGGCCGCGATCGAAGAAGGCATCTCGGCCAAGGAAGTTTTCGGGCCGGGGCAGCCAGCCGGCACGTTCTGATCGAGGACAGCCGGCCGGTCAGCCTGTGGGACCGAACGCAACTTGTGACCGGGAGAACGGTTGGATGTTTCAGATGCAACGTAATTGCTGGGTCACTGGAAACCTCGCGGCGATGGCGGTGGCCCTCCTGGGCTGCGTCACGTTCGCCCTTGTCTCGCACGAGTCGACGGCCAAGGCTGTCGACAAGCCGGCAGTCCTGAGCGCATCGCCTTCGCTCTACCCGGCCTTTGACTGGAATCAGCGCGACTACGTCGTCAGGTGTCAGGCGACGAGACGCATTCCTCGTGTGAACCTGAATCTGCCCGCGAACTGGACGGCCCGGGTCGCCGGATCTCCCGCCAGAGGTGGAAAGTTCCGGGCCGGGACCAATAGGGGGCCCGGTGCTGGAACAACGGTCCAGATCCGCCGTCCCGGTGCCGGAGCCGCGAGCTTCCGTATTCGTTGTCTGCCGAAGGATTTCGCCCGGTTCGAGTTCCGGCGCTACCGGGCCGGTGGTCCCCGGCTGACTTTCGCCCAGGTCGGCGGCAACTACGCGGTGTTCTTCGACCGGGCCGGGACACCGGTCTGGTGGATGAAGAACGGTATTCCTCCGCTTCACCCGCAGGTGCTGAGAGACGGAACTCTTTCGTGGCTGGTCGAGGACGGCGGCAAACGGGGTCGTACCGCAGGAACCAACGGTCGCTTCGCATGGGGAATCCGGAGCCTGAGCGGAAACCTGATCCGGAAGGTCAGAGGCGCCAACCGGGTCCTGACCGACGCCCACGAGCTGATGCTGCTTCCGAACGGCAACTACCTGATCAATACCTTTCCCCGGGACCGCGGTCTCGACCTCAGACCCTTCGGGGGCCCCGCCAAGGCAGTCGGGCGTGGAAGCCTCGTCCAGGAGCTGACCCCCCGGGGCCGGCTCGTGTGGAAGTGGCGGGCCAGGGCCCACATCGAACTGGCCGAGACCGGACGCTGGTGGAAGATGATCCTGAAGCGGCGCCAACCCCTCGATTACCTCCACTTCAATTCCGCCGAGCCAGTTGGCGGGTCGATGGTCATGTCTTTCCGCCACCTCGATGCCGTCTACAAAATCAACCGATCAACCGGAGAGATCATCTGGAAGCTCGGCGGAACCCCGACTGACGAGAGTCTCGAGGTGCTGAACGATCCGCTGGGTGAATATCCCTTCGGTGGCCAGCACGATGCGCGGGTCGACAAGAACGGAATCCTCAGCGTCTTCGACAACGGGTCCTTTCTCAAGCGCGCACCGAGGGTAGTCAGCTACAGAATCAACCAGGGAGCCGGAACCGCCACCCTGGTCTCCTCGTTCAGGGATCGCCAGGTCCCTATCTCGACCTGCTGCGGATCCGCGGAGAAACTCCCCAACGGGCAGTGGCTGGTCAACTGGGGCGGCCTTGGAAACATCCGCAAGCCCGGGATCAAGAACCTCGTAGGCGCCTATTCACCGGAAGGCAGGCCGATCTTCCGACTGTGGACGTACGGCAAGCACATGTACAGGGCGCAGCCAGTGGCCGGGCCGTTTCCTTCTCTGGTGCGACTCCGACAGGCGATGGACAACCGCTACGTCCGCTGAGCATCCCCGACGCATGGCACGGGACGCCCGAAGCAAATAGCATCGGGAGAAACCACGCGAGGAGGAGTTCATGGCGGTAGTGAAGATCATCGAGCTGGTCGGCAGCTCACGCGTTTCGACGGATGATGCGGCCCAGCAGGCGCTCAAACAGGCCCAGGACTCGCTGCGGAATATCCGTGCCGTGGACATCGTTTCGACCGGCATCCGTGGAGAGAACCTCGACGAGTACCGCGCCCACGTCCGGGTCGCATTCCTGATCGAAGGCAAGGACGTAACCTGAGCTGACTGGAGTCGGGCCGGTCTTTGCCGGCCCTCCCATTTGAACCCGCCCCTCGCATTCGAATGAAATGACGGTTGGGAGGGGCTCCATGGGCGGGTACTCCAGACTGGCGTCCTGCGCCCAGCCCAGCTGCGGGCAAGTTGCTAGGTTCTTCGGCCCATGTCTGACTCTGACTTGAACTCCGAGACCCAGCCTTTTGAACGTGACTCTGCCGAGGTGAGCGAACTCATTGCCGGTGGCGCGCGGCTGATCGATGTCCGGACCGCCCATGAGTACGAGGCCGCGCGGCTCGCAAGATCGGAACGGATCGGACTCGAGGAGCTGCTCGATCGTCGCGACGAGATCGGCAAGGACGAAACAGTCGTCTTCTACTGCCGGCTCGGAACCCGTTCCGCCATGGCCGCCGAAGCATTCTCCGGGGCCGGATATGACGTGTACAACCTCTCCGGTGGCATCACGAAGTGGATCGAGGATGGCCAGCCGATCGAACCTGCGGACGGCTATGTCGCCGAACCGGGCGAAGCGGCCGCAATCCTCGAGGCCCAGGCCAGGTCCCGGGCTTAACTGCAAGTCGGCGAGCTTCGCCCCGCCCCGCCTCCAGGCCAAACCGCCGGCCCATTCGGGAAAAAGGATGGTTGGGCCGGGCTGAAATCCCTGCGTTCAAGGTAATACCTGAAATCCAATCAGGTTTTGGTCTTTTTGCTAGCCTTGGCGGTCCCGATCTTCAATCACGTCCAGTTTTCAAGCAGGAGGAAGCATGGAGCCCACCACGGCCCCTTCAACACCCAAAGCAGCAGAGAAGCCCAAGCCGAAGCCGGGTGACAAGGGAGTCGAGCAGGAGGAAGGCAAGCTCCAGACCGGCAAGGGCAAACTCGGGACGCTGACCAACCCGGAGACTTACGACAACGTCCCGGGCCACATCATCCCGATCCTGGAGCACGAATTTGACGACTTCGACGCCGAAGCCGACGAGTTCCTGGCCGGGAACACCCCGGAGCCCGAGTTCATCGGATTCCGCCTCAAGCAGGGTGTCTATGGTCAGCGCCAGCCCGGCGTCCAGATGGTCAGAGTCAAGCTCCCCTATGGCGGAATCACTCCCGAGCAGATGGATGCCTTCGCCGACGCGGTCGAGACCTATGCGCCTCTGAACAAGGGGCACATAACGACCCGTCAGAACATTCAGATCCACCACGTTCCCCTGGATCAGATGAAGCACATGCTTCGGGATCTCGCCCCCAGCGGCCTTTCATCCCGTGAAGGTTGCGGAAACACGGTCCGCAACGTGACGGGCGACCCGTGGGCCGGCGTCTGCGAGGACGAGACCTTCGACCCGACCACGTATGTCGGGGCCTACACCCGTTACTTCGTGCGCCATCCGACGACGCAGCTGATGCCGCGAAAGATCAAGACAGCTTTCTCCGGTTCTGATGCGGACCGGGCGATCACCGGCATTCACGACATCGCCTTCATCAGTCGCATTCGCGACGGAGTCCGCGGCTTCGAAGTCCGGGTCGGTGGCGGAACTTCAATCATGGCCAGGGTTGCGCCCACCCTCTACGACTTTGTCGAAGCGGACAACGGCGACTTCCTGAAGGTCTCGGAAGCCGTCTTCCGGATTTTCGACCGTCAGTCCTGGCTGCGAGTCAACCGCGCCCGCGCCCGGATCAAGGTGCTGGTCGACAAGGTCGGAATCGAGGAAGTCCGCCGGATGGTCGACGAAGAGCTCCAGGGCGACTGGGTGAACGAGCGCGACTTCACGATCGACCACATGCGCTTCGACCTCGACGAACAGGCGAACCTCCTGCCGACCGTGGTCACCGGGGCATCTCCGAACGGCGACCGTTCCGAGTTCGAGGCCTTCGTGGCTGCGAACGTCCAGGCCCAGAAGCAGGACGGTTTCAACACGGTCGAAGTCAAGGTGACCAGAGGTGACCTGACCCCGGAGCAGTTCCGCGGACTTGGGCGCATCATGCGTGAACACACCGGCGGTTTCGCCCGCACGACCGTCCAGCAGAACCTCGTACTTCGCTGGGTTCGTGACGAGAGCCTCTACGACGTCTACAAGGCACTGGGCGAACTCGGCCTGAGCGACCTCGGGCCGAGGACGATCACCGACGTGGTGTCCTGCCCCGGCACCGACTCCTGCAAGCTGGGAATTACCTCATCGATGGGCCTGAACCGGGCGATCCAGGAAAAGGTGACGTCGATGAACATCACCGATCCGCTCACCCGCCAGATTCACATCAAGATGAGCGGTTGCCCGAACGGCTGCAGCCAGCACCACATCGCCAACATCGGCTTCTACGGTGCTTCACTGAAGGTCAGCGGGAAGACGATGCCCGCCTACGTCCCCCACCTCGGTGGCAAGTATGTCGACGGCGAAGTCATCTACGGAACACGGCTCAAGTCCCGCCTGCCCGCGCGAAGGGTCCCTGACGCTGTCGAAAAGTGGATTCGCCTTTACGAGTCCGACCGGCAGGATGGCGAGGTCTTCAACGACTTCGTCGATCGTGTCGGGACCGCCCGGATGGAAGAAGAAGTGAAGGAATTGACCATGCCGGCAGAGTTCAGCCTCGAGACGATGCAGCAGTTCATCGACTGGAACCGCGTTGACCCGTACAAGGTCGAGCGCGGCGAAGGCGAGTGCGCCATCTAGTTTCCCCATGGAGCCGACGATCACATTGAGCCCGGCGGAAGCCGAAGCGGCGCGGCAGGCCGAGGAAGCCACCCGCACCCTGGCCGCTCGATTCGACGGGGAAGCCGAGGCTGCCCGGCTCGAGTCATTCGATGCCAGCCAGCTGCTCGAGTGGGCCTTCGAACAGTTCGGCCAGGACATGTACATCGCCTGCTCCTTCCAGAAGACGAGCTCGGTCGTGATGCACCTCGCCACCGAGATCAACCCGGATGCCCGGTTCTTTTACATCGACACGGACTTCCTCTTCCCGGAGACCTACGAGACCCGGGACCGGCTGGCTGAACACTTCAACGTCGAGTTCGAGCGTTGGCACAACCTCAGCCCGGAGGAGCAGGCCGCCCAGTTCGGTGACCAGCTCTGGAAGCGCGACCCGGATGCCTGCTGCGGCATTCGCAAGGTCGATCCGATGGCCAGGGCACTCGCCTCCGGCGTCGACTGCTGGGTTGCCGGGATCCGCCGCGAGGACTCGGCTACCCGGGCCGGCTCGCCGAAGTTCATGTGGGACAGGAAGTTCAACATCTGGAAGCTGAATCCGATCGCCGACTGGACCGAGCGGGACGTCTGGACGCATCTTCACAAGCACGGCATCCCGTACAACCCGCTGCACGATCAGGGCTATCCTTCCATCGGTTGCACCCACTGCACCCGCCCGGTACTGCCCGGCCAGTCCGCCCGTGACGGCCGCTGGTCCGGTTCCGGGAAGACGGAGTGCGGCATCAACTAGTGCATTCGGGGCGTCACTTTTCGTCCATAACGGCTAGGCTGCTGGATTCTTCACCAACCCTGTCAACATTCCCCCCGACCATTTGAGCGTGACCATGACTGAACTATCCCTACAGCTTTCCGAGCGACAGACTGCCGACTTCGAGATGATTGCCATCGGCGGTTTCGCACCGCTCAAGGGTTTTCAGGGTCACGCTGACTGGCAGAGGATCTGCGACGAGATGCGGATGGAGTCGGGCGAATACTGGCCGATTCCGATCACCCTCCCCACCGACCTGGACTGCCAGATCGGTGACCGGATCACTCTCTCCGCCGACAATGGCAAGCATCTCGGTTCGATCACGGTCGAGGAGATCTTCGAGCGGGATGTGCGCGAGGAAGCGCAGAAGGTCTACCGCACGGTTGACGAGAACCATCCCGGTGTCGCTGCCATCTACGAGGAGGGCAACCGCTGCATCGCCGGGCCGATCGAGGTCGACGCACTTCCCGACCACGAAGAAGCATTCATGCGGCGCTACCTGACTCCCGCCGAGTCGAAGCAGGCTTTCGAAGACCGCGGCTGGAAGAAGATCGTCGCCTTCCAGACCCGTAATCCGATCCATCGCGCCCACGAGTACCTGACCAAGGCTGCTCTCGAGGCCTGCGACGGGCTGTTCATTCACCCCCTGATCGGCAAGACCAAGGCCGGCGACATCCCGGCCGACGTGCGGATGAAGTGCTACGAGCTGCTGATGGAGAACTACTACCCGAATGACCGGGTCATGCTCGGAGTCAAGCCGGCCAAGATGCACTACGCCGGCCCGAGGGAAGCGGTGCTCCACGCGATCATCCGGCGCAACTACGGCTGCACCCACTTCATCGTCGGACGCGACCACGCTGGTGCCGGTGACTACTACGGCACCTTCGAGGCCCAGGAGATCTTCGATGACATCGACATCGACGAACTGGGTATCGAACCCCTGATGTTCGAGCACACCTTCTGGTGCCACAAGTGCGAGGGACTGGCCTCCAACAAGACCTGCCCCCACGACGCCGAGTCGCACCTTTTCCTTTCCGGCACCAAGGTCCGCGAAATGCTGGGCAACGGCGAGATGCCGCCGCCCGAGTTTTCCCGCCCCGAGGTCGCCCAGATCTTGATCGACTCTTACAAGGAGGACAACTAACCAATGTCAGACAGCAAGGGTTTCACCCTCTGGTTCACCGGCCTTTCAGGTGCCGGCAAGACCACGATCTCCGAGATCGTCGCCAAGGAGCTGACCGCCCGCGGTTCCAAGCTCGAGATCCTCGATGGAGACATCGTGCGCGAGAACCTTTCGAAGGGTCTCGGCTTTTCGAAGGAAGACCGCGATACGAACATCCGCCGGATCGCCTTCGTGGCTGACTTGCTCTCGCGCAACGGCGTACCGGTAATCACCGCCGCCATTTCGCCTTACCGCGCCATCCGCCAGGAAGCTCGCGACCTGATGGGTGACCGCTTCATCGAGGTCTACATCGAGGCCTCGGTCGAGGTCTGCGAAGCCCGCGACGTCAAGGGTCTTTACGCCAAGGCCCGCTCGGGCGAGATCCCCGAGTTCACCGGCGTCTCCGACCCGTACGAGGCCCCGGAGAACCCCGAGATCGCCCTCAAGACCGCTGAAGAAGAACCCGAAGAGTCCGCCGCCAGGCTGATCACTTACCTGGAAGAGCGCCAGCTCATCCCGGCCGCCGTCGCTTCCTGACGCGACGGGTCGTCTTCCTTTCGCTGAATCGATTCTGTCGGCGCTAATCGCCGACGGAATCGATTGCGTCGCAAGTCAGGTCGCGCCGACGACTGACCGGTGGTGAACCTCCGGCCGATCACCTTTCGCTCCTTACACAACTAACCAGTTGAAAAGTGGTACACTTGTTTTGTGTCAGTTCTTCTCGACATCGAACGCAGCACTTCTCCCGAGGGGCACAGCCCCCAAAGGGTTCCGATTGTCGGTGAAGACGGCATGGTCACGATCGATCCCTGGTGGGGAACGATCCAGCCCCAGCACCTGCACCCCGGGATTCCCACCTGGGGCGAGCTGGAAGTCATTGAGCACATCCGGCAGGAAGGTTGTCTGATCGACACCCGCCAGCCGGAATACGTCGAAGCGACCGGGACGATCCCCGGATCGCTGGTACTGCCCTGGGAGGAGATCACCGACCACCTGTCGGTCTTCGATCCTGACCGGGTCACGGTGCTCTACTGCAACGGACCGCAGTGCGCGGCCACCCCCCGGGCCGTGGAACGACTGCTGAAGGCCGGGGTCGAGCCCGAAAGCCTCGCTTATTACCGAGGCGGGATCCAGGACTGGATCGGGCTCGGCCTCCCCACCATCCCTCCCAGGACCGGCTGAGGCCGGTCAGGAAGGTGCCTGTGGAGTCTCCGCCCCCGGGGACTCCGCAGGCGCCTGCCTTTCTTCAGCGATCGCGTTGCCGCCGTCGACGACCACCAGCTGACCCGTGATGTAACTGCTGGCGGGCAGAGCGAGAGACGCCACGCTGGCCGCCACCTCCTCCGGTCGCCCGGGCCGTCCTGCCGGGGTCGCGAGTCCCTTAGTTATCTCGCCAGCAGTAGAAGAAGGGGTCTCTATCCAGCCAGGGGCAACGGCATTCACCGTGATCCCGCAATGGGCAACCTCTATGGCTGCCGCCCTGGTCAGGCCGAGCATCCCAGCCTTCGCCGCGTGATACGCAGCATCACCGGGATAGGCGGAGACCGGCCCCGAGGTCGAGGCGACATTGACCACACGCCCGAAGCCAGCCTCCTTCATCAGGGGCAGCACCTGGCGCATCAGATTGAGAGCAGTGCGCAGGTTGCGGTCGAGGGCGGCTGTCCATTGCTCGTCTGTGATCGACTCGACCGTGGCGGGACTCTCCGGATCGGAAACCGAGGTCATCCCCGCGTTGTTGACCAGGACATCCAGCCGGCCGAAAGCCGAAAAGGTGTCCTCGACTAGCGCCCGGGCGGCTTCCGGGTCCACCAGGTCACCGGCGAAGCCCTGCGCCTCGATGCCGGTCGCGGTGAGCTCGGCAACCCTGTCCTCGATCCGGTCGGTAGTCGAAGCAACCTTCACCCTGGCCCCGAGGCTGCCGAGCAGCTCCGCTGTGGCAAATCCGATTCCACCGGCGCTCCCGGCCCCGGTTATCAGCGCAACCCTTCCGCGCAGATCGAATCCGGTGCCGGTCGCGTCGAGGCTCATGGCTTCGGCGGAACGGCCGGTTCGCCGAGATCGTAGGTCTGGTACGCGCCGAAGCGGCTGAAGGTCTTGTGGGTCGGACCGTGGTAGTCGGAAGAGGCGGTCGCCGTGACGCCAAGCTCATTGGCGAGATTCAGGAGGTGCTCGGTCTGCGCCTTCGTGTGAGACGGATAGAAGACCTCGATGCCGCCGATGTCCAGCGCCCGAATGAGCTCCTCGACCTGCTCGGGGACCTTGATGTCCCAGTAGGGATGAGCAATTACCGGTACGCCGCCAGCTTCCCGGATCAGCGCGCATGCCTCGTTGGCATCCGGCCACTCCCGCGAGACGAAAGCCTTGGCGCCCGGCACCAGCCACTCCTCGAAGAAGGGACCGAGGTTGCCGGTCGCTCCCGCAGCCTTGGCGATGTGAGGGCGTCCGATTGCATCGGCAGCTCCGGCCTCACGGACCGCATCCTCGAAGGTCACGTCGAAACCGTGATCACGAAGGTTCTGGACGATCTTCTTCGCCCGGTTGCGACGCTCCTCCTGGGCCCGTTCACAGGCAGGGGTGATCTTCTCGACATCCACCCAGTAGCCGCAGATGTGAAGGTCCTCGGCGTACTCGTGGACGGAGGACATCTCGACCGCCGGGACGACTTCCACGCCAAGTCGCTCTCCTGCCTCGAGTGCCTCCGGCACGCCCGCCACCCCGTCATGGTCGGTCAGGGCAAGCACCGAGACTCCGGCTTTGGCCGCTTCTTCCACGACACCGGCGGGTTCAAGCTGGCCATCAGAGACAACAGAGTGAGACTGAAGTTCGATCATGAAACCTGAACCTTAGTCACCTGGTACTCAAATCAGCGCCGGTGTCAGCAAGTGGTGCACAGGGGCCTCCAGCTGATCGCTGGCGAGGAGCAAAGGCCGGAAATGGCCGCGATCGTACTCAGGTACTTGAGCTGCCGTTTCCGGCCGTCGACGAAGTCCAGCGGGCAGCTGGTGGTTCCTGGGTGCCGCTTGCCCCCACAGACGCATAGAATCGCCTCCCTATGTTTTCGAAGATCCTGATCGCCAACCGAGGCGAAATCGCTATCCGTGTCGCCC
>JAGQUT010000033.1 GCA_020438355.1 Solirubrobacterales bacterium
GGTGGTACGGGTACCGCGATCATCACGACCTCACATGGCGTGATGACCGGTCACGAAGCGAAGAAGGAAGGCGTTGGCGGCGAGGTGCTCGCCTACGTCTGGTAACCGAGGAATTCATGAGTCGAATTGGAAAAAAGCCGATCGATCTCCCCGATGGGGTCGAGATCGACATCAAGCCCGGACTTATTACGGTCAAGGGCCCGAAGGGCGAGCTTCAGCAGGAAGTCTCGACCGACATGACCGTGAAGACGGAGGACGGCACGATCACGGTGGAGCGGCCGACTGACCGCCCCAACCATCGCGCCCTTCACGGGCTGACCCGTAGCCTGATCGCCAACATGATTGTCGGTGTGACCGACGGCTACACCAAGGTCCTCGAGATCCAGGGTGTCGGCTACCGCGCGGCGGCCAAGGGCAAGGGCCTCGAGCTCGCGCTCGGGTACTCCCATCCGGTCAGCATCGAGGCGCCCGAGGGCATCGAATTTGAACTTCCCCAGCCGACGGAAATCATCGTCAAGGGGATTGACAAGCAGAAGGTCGGTCAGGTTGCGGCCAACATCCGCGAGAGCCGTCCGCCGGAGCCCTACAAGGGCAAGGGCATCCGCTACCGCGGTGAACACGTCCTCAGGAAGGTCGGCAAGCGAGTATGACCGTCATTACCAATCGTCAGCGCAGGCAGCGCCGTCGCTACCGGGTCCGGTCCAAGGTGTCCGGCACCGCCGAGCGGCCCCGTTTGTCGGTGTACCGCTCCAACCGTGGCGTTTTCGCCCAGCTCATCGACGACATCGATGGAAAGACGCTGGCCGCCGCGAACTGGACCGAACCCGAACTCAAGGAGCTCCGGGGTACCGAGCAGGCGAAGAAGGCCGGCGAGCTGCTGGCTGAACGTGCAAAGAAGGCAGGCGTCGAGACTTGTGTTTTCGACCGAAGCGGTTACCGCTACCACGGCAGGGTCAAGGCCCTCGCCGAAGGTGCGAGAGAGGGTGGACTGGAGTTCTAGGACTCCAGTACGGTGAATAGCTCATATGAAGGGAATGGATACAGCCCGCATCGAGATGGTCAGCCCAAAGGGACTCGACCTCCAGGAGCGTGTAATCGAGATCAACCGCGTGGCCAAGGTGGTCAAGGGTGGTCGCCGGTTCTCGTTCACTGCCCTCGTTGCAGTAGGTGACGAAGAGTCAGTTGTCGGCATCGGTTACGGCAAGGCCCGCGAGGTTCCGCTCGCGATCCAGAAGGCCGTCGAGAACGCCCGCAAGAACCTGATTCGGATCCCCAAGTACGGGGACACGATCACCCATAAAATTATCGGCCGCTATGGCGCCGGTCACGTCGTGCTGCGCCCGGCCAGCCCGGGAACCGGCGTTATCGCCGGTGGTGGCGTTCGTGCCGTGCTCGAACTTGGCGGCGTGCGAGACATCCTCACCAAGTCGGTAGGCACCCAGAACCCGATCAACCTGGTCAAGGCGACCATGGACGGAATCATCCGTTTGCGCCGGCCGGAAGAGGTCGCGGAGCTGCGTGGCCTGACGATCACCGAGGTGCTCGGCATCGACAAGGACACCAAGGCCAAAGAGGAAGCCTCCACCAACGGTGGGGCTCCCGACGCCGAAAGCGAAGCTGCCGTCGAGGAAGCCGCCGACGCCGCTGCTGCCGCATCCGCGGAAGCTCCGGCTGAAGAAGCCGGTACCCCCGACGACATCGCCGCGATCGAGGGCAAGGCTGCGCTGGACACTGCCGACAAGCCGGCTCCCGAGCCGACCGGCCCCTCCGCCTCCGAGGTCGGAGCCGAAGTCGCTGCTGACGCAGGCCAGGAAGAGTCCGTCGCCCAGGAGGTCGAGTCGGCCGAAGCTGCCGAGGAAGCTGAAGCAGAGGCTGACTCCGAAGCGGAGCAGAAGGAATCCTGATGGCCAAGCTCTCGATCAAGCAGATTCGTTCAGATATCAACACCAACCCGAGCCAGCGGGGAACCCTTGCTGCCCTGGGTCTGGGCAAGATCGGCCGCACCGTCGAGCGCGATGATTCCCCCCAGCTTCAGGGTCAACTCAAGGTGGTTTCTCACCTGGTCAAGGTGGAGGAGGCCTGATGGCTGACAAGCAGGAAAGCCGCGAAGAAGAAATCGGCCTTCACAACCTGAGCCCGAAGCCGGGCTCGCGTCGTCCCAAGAAGCGGATCGGCCGGGGGCCTGGTTCAGGCACCGGCAAGACTTCCGGTCGCGGTCACGGCGGCCAGGGCCAGCGTTCGGGCAACCAGCGCAAGGTCAACCTCGAAGGTGGCCAGACCCCGATTCACATGCGGATGCGCAAGTTGCGCGGCCCGCACATGAAGAAGTCGATGCCGTTCGAGAACTTCCGGACCGCAACCCAGCCGGTCAACCTCTCCGATCTCGAAGATCGTTTCGAGGCTGGCGCCGAGGTCACCCCGGAGTCGCTCAAGGCTGCCGGTCTCGCAACCCGCAAGGACCCGGTCAAGATTCTCGCCCGTGGTGAGATCTCTAAGAGTCTGACTGTCAAGGCGCACGGCTTCTCGGCCGCTGCCAAGGAGAAGATCGAAGCCGCCGGCGGAAGCTGCGAGCTGATCGACTGATGATCGCAACTGTTGCGAAAGCGTTCTCCGTACCGGAGATCCGCCGGAAGCTTCTTTTCGTAGCGGCCATGCTGGCGCTGTACCGGCTTGGCGCCTACATTCCGGCTCCCGGCATCGATGTCGATGCCGTCAAGCAGCTCGAGGATCAGCTCACCGGCTCCAACATTCTTGGGTTCCTGAACCTGTTCTCGGGTGGCTCGCTTTCGCGACTTTCGCTCTTCGCCCTGGGCATCATGCCCTACATCACGGCGTCGATCATCCTGCAGCTTCTGACCGTCGTCGTGCCTTCCCTGGAGCGTCTCCAGAAGGAAGGCGAAGTCGGCCAGCAGAAGATCACGCAGTACACGCGTTACCTGACCGTCGGCCTGGCTGCGATGCAGTCCTTCGCCTACGTCTTCCTCTTCAACTCGCTGTCGGCTGGCGGCACCAGCGTCGTCTCCGACACGAACCCCGCCAACGTCTTCCTGATCGTGATCTGCCTGACAGCGGGTACCACCCTGCTCATGTGGATCGGCGAACTGATCACCCAGCGCGGCATCGGCAACGGCATCTCGCTGCTGATCTTCGCCTCGATCGTCTCTGGTGTTCTGCCCGGCATCCAGACCTGGTGGAACAACCCCGATCAGGTCTTCGTGGTCCTGCTTCCGTTCATCATCCTCGGCGTGATCGTGGCGATCGTCTTCGTCCAGGAAGGCCAGCGCCGGATCCCCGTGCAATACGCGAAGCGCGTGGTCGGCCGCAAGATGACTTCGGGCGGCTCCACCTACCTGCCTCTCAGGGTCAACATGGCCGGCGTCATTCCGGTCATCTTCGCCGCGTCGATCATGGCCCTTCCCCCGACGATCGGGCAGTTGATCAACACGCCCCTTTCGCTTGACATTGCGGCCTTCCTCAACCCTGGCGGCTGGGCCTATGTGGTCGGTGAAGTCTTCTTCATCATCATCTTCACCTACTTCTACACGGCGGTCACCTTCAACCCGGTGGACCAGGCCGACAATCTCAAGAAGTACGGCGGATTCATTCCGGGCGTCCGGCCCGGGCGACCGACAGCCGAGTATCTCGACCGCGTGCTTTCCCGCCTGACCTTCCCCGGTGCCCTTTACCTGGGTGCTGTTGCGGCATTCCCGACCATTCTCTTCAACAACATTGGTGGCGGGTTCTTCTTCGGTGGTACCTCGATCCTGATCGTCGTGGGTGTGGCCCTCGATACGGTCAAGCAGCTCGAGGCGCAGCTGATGATGCGCAACTACGAAGGCTTCCTGAAGTAGAGGTCTGCTCGTGGCTGAACTCAACCTGATCCTGCTCGGACCGCCCGGGAGCGGCAAAGGCACCCAGGGCGAACGACTGCAGGAGGATTTCGAGTACCCGTACTACGCGACGGGGGACATCCTTCGCGCGGCAGTCAAGGAAGGCACCGAGGTCGGGAAGTCAGCCAAGGAGTACATGGACCGGGGCGACCTCGTTCCGGACGAGGTGATCATCGGGATCATCGCCGAGCGTCTCGAGTCCGGCGAAGCCGATCACGGATTCATCCTCGACGGCTTCCCGCGTACCGTGGTCCAGGCCGAGGCGCTCGATGCCGAGCTCGAGAAGCTTGGCCGACAGCTGACAGCCGTAATCCTGATCGACGTCGATGACGACGAGATCGTCAACCGCCTTTCCGGTCGGCGCGTCTGTCAGGAGAAGGGCCACGTCTACCACGTCGAGTACAACCCTCCCGCCTCCGAAGGCGTTTGCGACATCGACGGCTCGGAGCTCTACACGCGGGATGACGACAAGCCCGATGTTGTCCGCCACCGTCTCGAGCAGTACCACGAGAAGACCGCCCCGCTGGTCTCCTACTACGAGAAGCAGGGCCTGCTCAACGAGATTCACGGGGCTGACGACCCGGACCGGGTCAGCGAGAAGATTCGCACCCTTGTCTCGACCTTGAGCCTCGAAGAAGGCCGTTAGCTCCAACCGATGATCATCCGCAAGACGGACGATCAGATCGAGAAGATGGCTGCCGCGGGCGCCGTCCACTCGAAGTGCATGAAGATGCTGACCTCGAAGGTGCGGCCGGGTGTGACCACGGCCGAACTGGACGAGGCGGCCGAGAAGTTCATTCGTTCCCAGGGTGGCATCCCGACCTTCAAGGGGTTCCGGGGCTTCCCGGGCTCCATCTGCGCTTCGCCGAACACGATGGTGGTCCACGGAATCCCCGGTCCCTACAAGCTGGAGAAGGGCGACATCCTCTCGATCGATATCGGGGTCACGCTCGACGGTTGGGTTGCTGATGGAGCTTCCACGATTCCGGTTGGCCAGATCGACGAGACAACGCAGAAGCTTCTGACGGTAACCAAGGAGTCGCTTGACCTTGCTGCGGCACAGATGGTCCCCGGCAACCGGGTCGGTGACATCGGCCACGCCGTCCAGAGCCACGTCGAAGCCGCCGGATTCTCGATCATCCGCACCCTGGTTGGTCACGGGGTGGGGCAGAACATGCATGAGGAGCCCCAGATCCCGAACTACGGCGTGCCCGGAAGGGGCCCGGAGATCGAGGAAGGCATGGTCTTCGCGATCGAACCGATGGTCAACGTCGGCAGTCCGCATGTCTACATGGACGATGACGGGTGGTCGGTCTACTCGGAAGACGGATCGATGGCAGCCCATTTCGAGTACACGGTCGCCGCAACAGCCGACGGTCCCCGCATCCTCACTCCCTGGGACCGCTAATTCACGTGGACCCGGAGCGTTTCTTCCTGCTATTGTTCCCAAGCGGCCAAAATTGGCCCTTTTTTCACGCCCGGAGTCCGTTTACTGGGACTCCCGGGAGATCTCTTCCAAAGGAATGACTGGACGATGAAGGTCCGAGCCTCGGTAAAACCGATGTGTGAGAAGTGCAAGATTATTCGCCGGCGCGGACGCGTCCTGGTGATCTGTGAGAACCCGCGACACAAGCAGAGGCAGGGTTAATTAGATGGCGCGTATCGCCGGGGTCAACATCCCCCTGAACAAGCGGGCCGTGATCGGCCTCACCTACATCTACGGAATCGGTGAGTCGACCGCCGCGGACATCCTCGAAGAGGTCGGCATCGACCCGGATACCCCCGTCAAGGACCTGACCGAGGACGAGGTCATAAAGCTGCGTGACGCCGTCGAGACCCGCGAGGTCGAAGGCGACCTGCGTCGCGAGCGTTCCCAGAACGTCAAGCGCCTGATGGAGATCGGCTCCTACCGGGGCCTTCGTCACCGTCGTGGCCTGCCGGTTCGGGGCCAGCGCACCAAGACCAACGCCCGGGGCCGCAAGGGTCCGCGTCGCATGAGCGTCGCCGGCAAGAAGAAGCCCGCGAAGTAAGGAGCTAGAGACTTTTCATGGCAGCCAAGAAACCGGCCAAGACCCGCACACGCCGCCGCGTTCGCAAGAACATTGCGGTCGGCCAGGCCCACATCAAGACTTCCTTCAACAACACCATCGTCACCCTGACCGACCCCGAGGGCAACGTGATTGCCTGGGAGTCGGCCGGTAGCGCAGGTTTCAAGGGTTCGCGCAAGTCGACCCCGTTTGCCGCCCAGGTGACCGCCGATGCCGCCGCCAAGAAGGGCATGGAGCACGGCCTGCAGAAGGTCGAAG
This sequence comes from Solirubrobacterales bacterium, assembly GCA_020438355.1. Classification (GTDB taxonomy): domain Bacteria; phylum Actinomycetota; class Thermoleophilia; order Solirubrobacterales; family 70-9; genus 67-14. The sequence goes on from JAGQUT010000033.1 coordinate 6,197, forward strand.
TCTTCGCCAAGGGCGCCGGTTCCGGCAAGGACACCGCGGTTCGTTCGCTTCAGGCCGCGGGCCTCGAGGTGACCAGCGTCAAGGACGTGACGCCGCAGGCTCACAACGGCTGCCGCCCCCGCAAGCGCCGTCGCGTCTGATCCAGACGCACGCAAGCCTTCCCCTCCCCCCGCAACAAAAGGATCCAATGAGCACTGATTTCCAGGTACCGACCATCTCCTCCGAGCAGGTTGACGAGAACAAGGGTGTCTTCACCATCGAACCCCTCGACAAGGGCTTCGGCTACACCTTCGGATCGAGCCTGCGTCGCGTGCTGCTCTCTTCGCTCGCCGGCGCCGCGATCACCAGCGTCCGCATCGAGGGTGTCTCGCATGAATTCTCGAACGTCGCCGGCGTGAAGGAAGACGTCACCGACATCGTCCTGAACCTGAAGGACCTGGTCGTCCGGATGCACACTGACGCCGACGCCGTCGAGGCCCCTATCGTGGCCACCGGCCCCGGTGACGTGACCGCAGCCGACATCGACCTGCCGGCTGGCGTCGAGATCCTCAACCCGGACGCTCCGATCGCCACACTCGAGAAGAAGACCCGACTCGAGATGTACGTGACCATCGGCCGAGGCCGCGGTTACCGCCCGGCCGAGGAGAACAAGGATTCGGACCAGCCGATCGGCGTCATTCCGATCGACTCGATCTTCTCGCCGATCCGTCGCGCCTCCTACACCGTTGAGGCCGCCCGAGTCGGTCAGCGCACCGACTTCGACAAGCTGACCCTCGAGCTCGAGACCGACGGTTCGATCGAGCCGAACACGGCGCTCCGTGAAGCTTCGGAGATCCTGATCAAGAGCCTCGCGATCTTCAGCGACCCCGACCGGGTCGAGGAGCTCACCGCCCGCGAGCCCGTCGTGGCCGAGGGCGTGGCCGTCGTAGAGGGTGCTGCCCCCGCTTCCGGTGGGGAGAACGACATCCTCATCGACGAGCTGGAGCTCAGCGTCCGCTCGTACAACTGCCTCAAGCGCGCCGGCATCGAGACGATCGGCCAGCTTCTGGTCAAGTCCGAGTCCGAGCTTCAGGCGATCCCGAACTTCGGTCAGAAGTCGATCGAAGAGGTCATCGAAAACCTTCAGGGTCGCGGCCACGAGCTGCGCCAGGACTAGCGTCACCGAGTTAGAGTCAAGGAGAAACGATGCGCCACGCAAAGAAGAGGAACAAGCTGGGCCGGGATTCGGCTCACCGGAAGGCGCTGCTCAGCAATCTCTCGAAGGAGATCATCGAGCACGAGCGCATCAAGACCTCTCAGGCGAAGGCCAAGGCGGCCAAGCCGGAGATCGAGAAGCTGATCACGCTCGGCAAGCGCGGTGACCTGCACGCCCGTCGTCAGGCGCTTTCGGCCCTTCACCAGGACAAGTTCGCTGTCCACAAGCTGTTCGAGGAGATCGCTCCCCGCTACGAGGACCGTGACGGCGGCTACACCCGGATCGTGAAGATCGGGCCCCGCAAGTCCGACTCGACAGAGATGGTCTTTCTCGAGCTCGTCTAGGGCTCCCCGGGGCTCCCGCAGCCACCGGAATGATTGTGGTGAAAGGCCCTCCGGGGCCTTTCGCTTTTCCGGGGTCGGAAGCGGGTCCGGATCGAACCTTTTCAGGTTCCCCTGTGTTCATCAGAGTACGCCTATACTGGGCTATTGCTGACATTCCGATTGATGGGATCAGGTAAATGACTTCTGCCAGGGGGCAAGAACAGATTCGCGCGGGAATCCTCGCCGCAGTGGTCGCATTGGCGGCCGGTCTGCTCATGCTCGCGAGTGCCCCCGAGGCGCGTGCCGCGTGGGGAACCCCGGTTTTTGGCAACGGTCCCTACGGCATTGCCACCGACGGTTCAGGCAACCTGTACGTGACGGAGCGGACCGGAAATCGCGTCGTCAAGTACAGCGCAACAGGCACCCAGCTGATGGCCTTCGGTGCTCCCGGCAACGGTCAGGCGCAGTTCAACTCGCCCGGCGGTCTCGCAGTCGAGTCCGGAGGAGCAATCTTCGTCGCGGACACCGGCAACAACCGGATCCAGCGGTTCTATCCGAACGGCAGCTACCAGACCGAATGGGGAACCTTCGGTTCCGGCCTCGGCCAGTTCAAGCAGCCCGACGCTGTCGCGGTCGACGGGGGCGGGAACGTCTATGTGGCCGACACCGACAACAACCGGGTAGTCAAGTGCAACGCCTGGGGCTGGTGTCCGGCTGCCTTCACGTTTGACACCGGGATCAATGACATCGGTGGCATCTCAGGCCCGCTCGGGGTCGCGACCGATTCCAGCGGCAATGTCTATGTGTCTGACACAGGCAACGACCGGATAGTGAAAAGCGATTCGACCGGCAACGTGATCGCCATCTGGAGCACCTTCGGTTCCGGTCAGGGTCAGGTCAACAACCCGGCTGGCCTTACGATCGGTCCGGGCAACACGCTTTTCGTGGCCGACCGCGGAAATTCCCGGGTCCAGCGTCTTTCGACCGGCGGCTCCTTCCTTTCAGAGTGGATCGTCCCCTCACCGTTTGTCACTTCGCAGCCGACCTCGGTCGCGATCGGCCCGGGCACCACGATCAACGTGGGCAACTTCATGAACAACCGGGTCGAGCGCTGGGATCCGCCCACCGGCCCAACCGGCCCAACCGGTCCCACCGGTCCCACCGGTCCCACCGGTCCCACCGGTCCGACGGGGCCAACCCAGCCCACCGGCCCGACCGGTCCCACCGGCAGCACCAACGGCCCGGTGATCAACCCGCCCAAGGACGACGACAAGAACAACGGCAAGAACGACAACAAGGGCGGCGACAACGGAAACAAGAACAACGATGGCAAGGGCAACGTCAAACAAGCCATCATCAAGCCGGTCAAGGTCTGGATGGAAGGCGGAGGCAGGGTCGTGAAGGCCGGCAGCTCGGTCAACATGAAGGTCGCGGTCACCAACAACGGTGATCTCACCGCCCGGAACGTCTACGTGTACATGGACAAGCAGGCCCTCGGACCCAGGTCGCGGCCCAGCGTCGAGGTCAAACGGGGCTTCAACATCAGGGCCCTGACGCCAGGCTGGACTGTGACCGGAACCGTCACCATCTTCTTCGGCAAGAAGGCCCGTGGCAAGGTCGCGATTACCGCGCAGGCCTGGGGCAACTACGGCAAGAAGATCCTCGTCATCAACCGCCGCTAGCCGGCGGCCATAAGTCTCGTCCCGTGAACTGGCGACTCGACATCGAGTACGACGGCTCGGCCTTCCGCGGCTGGGCGAAGCAGGAAGGTAGCGTCGACACCGTGCAGGCCCGCCTCGAGGAGGCCCTGCGGATCGCCCTTCGAATTGAAGAGCCGGTTGAACTTACGGTTGCGGGAAGGACAGACTCGGGGGTTCACGCGCTGGGCCAGGTGGCGAGCTTCAGCTTCGACGGCGAAATGCCGCCGATGATCGTGCGGAGCCTCAACGGACTCACGCCGAGGGCGATCGCAGTCCGGGCGGTAACCCCGATCTCCGGGTTCGATGCCCGTCGTGACGCCGTCTCACGCACCTACTGCTATCGCGTCCTGAACCGGAGGCCCGACAGTCCCTTCGGTGTCAACCGCTCCTGGTGGGTCTCCCGCCCGATCGACAGGGATCTTCTTGATGCCTGCGCGGAGGAACTGGTCGGCAGGCACAACTTCACCGCGTTCACTCCGACCGAGACTTACCACAAGCGTTTCGAGCGGATCATTCACTCTGCCCGGTGGGTGAGCGAGGAAGGGATCCTCGATCCGGCCACCGGAGCCCGGCTTGACGGTGACACTCTTCAGTTCTGGATCACCGGCGACTCGTTCATGCGGAACATGGTGCGGATACTGGTCGGAACGATGCTGGAGGTGGCGGATGGCAGCCGCAGCCTCGAGAACTTCAGGACGCTTCTGAAAGGGGCCGAGCGGCCCGAAGCCGGGGTCACCGCTCCCCCGCAGGGTCTGTACTTCGTCCGGGTTGAGTACTAGGGAGTCGGGCGGGGCAGTTACATATCCTTGGGGGAGATGAGGATTCTCCTGACCAATGACGACGGGATCGCGGCCCAGGGTTTGCAGACCTTGCGCCGGGAGTTGCGGAAGATCGAAGGGGTGACCCTGGATGTGATCGCGCCGGACTCCAACCGGAGCGCATCTGCCCGAAGCATCACCACCCGGGCTCCGCTTTCGGTCGAGGAAATCAGGTTCGACGATGGCGATCTGGGTCACGCAACCGATGGCACCCCCGTCGACTGTGTCCGCTTCGCCGCCGTGGGCCTGCTCGGCGACAGGCCGGACCTGATCGTTTCCGGAATCAATCACGGAGTGAACCTCGGTGACGACGTGACCTACTCGGGCACTGTCGCGGCGGCCCTCGAAGGTATCCTGCTCGGTCTCCCCGGCATCGCTGTCTCGCAGCAGTCAGAGAAGCGGGAGATGGGGTACATGCCTCAGAAGAACTATGACTTCACCGTTGCCGCCAGATTCACGGCCGGGATCGTCCGGGAACTGATGGATCACCCCCTGCCGACCGACACCCTTCTCAACATCAACGTCCCCGGCGGGGAGGTCGGCGGTGTCGATGTCACCAGGCTGGGCAAGCGGCTCTACCGTGACGAACTGAAGAAGGTGGAGAAGGAAGTCGATGACGGACGCACCCACTACCGGATCTACGGTTATGAGCCGGGGCTCGATGATCAGCCGGATACCGACATCGGCGCGATCGCCCGTGGCCGGTTGACCGTGACCCCGCTCAGTCTTGACTGGACCCACCACGACGAGATCGAAGGCCTCAAGGGCCGTGATTTTGAGCGGCTGCTCGGAGCGGCTTCCGAGTGAGCGACAGCCCGACCGAAGCCGGGGGTGAAAAGGGAGACGGTGAGGCGGCACGCATCGCCGAACTGAGGGAGGTGCTGAACCATCACATCTACCTCTACTACGAGAAGGATGATCCGGAGATTTCGGATGAGGAGTACGACCAGCTCTTCGCTGAACTCCAGGCACTCGAAGGCAAGAACCCGGAACTGATCACCGGTGACTCGCCGACCCAGCGGGTCGGCGCCCCGGCCTCTGCCAGCTTCGCTCCGGTCGAACATGCGGTTCCGATGCTCTCGCTGGCCAACGCGAGGACCGAGGAGGAACTGACCGCCTGGGAGTCCCGGATCCGCAACCACCTCGCCCGTCGCGACGTCGATCCCGGCGAGATCACCTATGTGACCGAACCAAAGATCGACGGTCTCGCCATCTCGCTCACCTATGAGGAGGGGGTGCTGGTCCGTGGGGCGACCCGAGGAGACGGCCGGGTGGGGGAGGACGTCACCCTGAACATCGAGACGATCGCGACCGTGCCGAAGACGATCGATGATGCGCCGCCGCTGATCGAAGTGAGAGGTGAGGTCTACCTGCCTTTGGCTGACTTCGCCGCGCTCAATCAGAAGCGGGTAGACGAGGGACTTCCAGCGTTTGCGAACCCGAGAAATTCAGCAGCCGGGTCGATCCGCCAGAACGATCCTCAGGCAGCCGCCGAGAGGCCCCTCGCGGTCTGGTCGTACGGGATCGGCGCTACAGACGGGGTCAGCTTCGCCACGCACTCGGAGGAGATCGAGTGGCTTCGGGAGCACGGATTTCACGTCAACCCCGACATCGAGACTCACGACTCGATCGGTCAGGTGCTGGAGCGCTGCCACTGGTGGCTGGATCGCCGTGACCAGCTGGACTTCGAGATCGACGGGGTCGTGATCAAGGTCGATGAAACGAGACTTTGGGCCGAGCTCGGTAACGCCGGTCGTGAGCCACGCTGGGCGATCGCCTGGAAGTTCCCCCCGACCACCGCGACCACGAAGCTGCGAGAGATCGAGTGGAACGTTGGTCGCACCGGGCATCTTGTCCCCTGGGCTCTGCTCGAGCCGGTAAGGGTGGGCGGGGTGACAGTTTCGACCGCGACCCTCCATAACGAGGAGGACCTCGAGCGGAAGGACGTCCGCGCAGGGGATGAAGTGGTGGTGTTGCGGGCCGGTGACGTGATTCCCCAGGTGGTTTCGGCCCTTCCCCAGAAGCGGCCGAAGGGTGCTGTCAAGCCCGTTCCACCCAAGGTCTGTCCGGCCTGCGGTACCGAGGTCATCAAGCCAGAGGATTCGGTTTTCTCGATCTGTCCGAACCGGTCCGGCTGCCCGGGGCAGATTTTCCAGCACATCAAGCATTTCGTCTCGCGCGGGGCAATGGACATCGAGGGACTAGGCGAGAAGCAGGTCGCCAGGTTCCTGGAACAAGGCCTGATCAGCGATGTCGCCGACATCTACTCACTGACACAGGAGCAGCTTGAAGCGCTGGAAAGGATGGGCAAGACCTCTTCCGCGAACCTGATCGCCGAGATTGAGAAGTCTCGCGAGGTGCCTTTCCCGAGGGTCCTGTTCGCGCTGGGCCTGATCGGGGTGGGTCCGGCTACCGCCGAGGTTCTCGCGGACGAGTTCGGCTCGATCGAGCGGCTTGCCGAAGCTGACCCCGAGAGGATCGAGCAGGCGGAAGGGATCGGTCCGATCATGGCCCGCCAGATCGCCGAATCCCTGGCGGACCAGCGGACTTGGGAGATCATCGAGCGGCTCAAGGCGGCCGGCCTGAAAATGGAACTCGCCGAGGACGAGAGGCGGCCAGAGGGGGGGCCGCTCGAAGGGAAGACCGTCGTCCTCACCGGCACCCTTCCCGATCTGACTAGGGATGAAGCGGGTGCGATGGTCAAGCGGGCCGGCGGCAAGGTAACCGGTTCGGTTTCAAAGAAGACGGATTTCGTCGTCGCCGGTGAGTCAGCGGGATCGAAGCTCGAAAAGGCCGAGAAGCTGGGCGTCCCTGTACTCGACCGGGAGGGCCTCGACAGACTCCTGGCCGGCGACCTCACCGCCGACGATTAGTTTTCTGCGCAACTTCCTTCGCGAGGTCATGTTGAAAGGTCCGATGAATAGATCAATCCATTTCCGGGCGGCCGTTCTTGTCGCGACCGTGTTTGCGCTGATCGCAGTTCCGGCAGGCACCGCTTCCGCGAAAACGAAGGCAGCCAACGGGCCACTGGTTGTGGCCAACTATGCCGGGTTTGGAAGCAAGAATGTGCGAACCGATGTCCTGGCGATCCCGGAAAAGGGCAAGCCGGAGAAGCTCCTTTCGAAGGCGGGATTGAACGGCGCCATCGCGATCTCGCCGGACGGTAGGCGGTTCGTTTACCAGGCACCGGCATCGACCGGAAGCCTCTACTTGAGCTGGGTCAAGCGACCCGGCAAGAAGCTCAGGCTCTCGGCAGCATCAGAGAACGCACTCCCTGGCGACGCGGTCTTCTCGCCTGACGGCAAGTCGATCTACTACACGAGTACAACCGTTACGACCGGGGATCCGGGCAATCCTTTTCCGGGTGAACCCGAGTTCAGAACTTCCCTGAAGCAGTACTTCCTGGCGAGCCGGAAGTCGAGAACCATTGACTTCGATCCCGGGACGGACGTTCAGCTGATTGATGACATCTCGCAGAACGGCCGAATCATCGCGTTTAGCAGCAGGTTCCAGCTCGAAAGCAGGATCACTTTCCTCAACCTGAAGACGGGCAGGCAGTGGCGCTTCAATTCGAAGCGTGCGGCTTCCCTGGCAAGTTTCTCACCCGATGGCAAGCGAATCGCCTTCAATTCCACCTCTATTCCGAAGATTGATGTCTTCATCGCGAAGCTGGACGGAACCGGGCTGAGGCGGATCAACCCGGCTGGCACCCTCGGGGTTTACCCGCTCTTCTCACCCGATGGCCGAAAGGTTGCCTACGCGAAGAGCAACGGAACAAGCATCAAGTCCCTGGAGGTCATGAACCTGAAATCCGGCAAGACGGCCACGATCAAGGCCCCGTCTGCCTACGCGATTCCCTACCAGTGGCTCCCCTCGACCTGGAAAGAAAGATGAACACCTTGAATTCTCGCCTCGCAACAGCCCTTCTCATCCTCGCTGCCGTCTTCCTCGGAGGGGCATTCGCGAGTTCCGCCTCGGCGACCCTGCCAGGGAAGAACGGACCTCTGCTGGTCAACAGCTTCACGAAGCTTGGAGCCCAGACTCCCGGGACCGTGGTTTCAACGGTGACTGAGGGAGGCAGGATCACCCCGATCTACACTCGCAAGGGTCTTGCGAGCCTGCCCAACCTTTCTCCCAACGGAAAGCGCATCGTGTTCCAGGGGCAGCCTCCCGCGAACGATCTTTTCACTGGCCTCGTTGCGAAGCCGGGGAAGATACAGCGGATAACGGATGCCCCAAAGACTTTCCTGCCCAGCCAGGGGATCTTCGCCGCCGATGGCAGGTCGGTCTTCTACTCAACGACCGGAGCCGTCCAGGGAGGCGCATACAGGACCTTCATCAAGCGCTACTTCTTCGCCACGGGCAAGACCCGCGCGTACAAGGTCGCGAACAAGCAGCCACTGGTTCTGACCGATGTCTCACCGAACGGACGGGTCGTCGCCCTCACCCAGAGCCAGATACTCAATCCCAGAGTCGTGACCCTCAATCTCGCCACTGGAAAGCTGAGAGTCGTCAAGGTCGGGTTCCCGACCATCCAGGCGAGCTTTGCGCCTGGCGGAAAGCGGCTTGCCTTTGCCGGTTTCCGTGGCCAGAACTGGGACATCTTCGTTTCAAATCTGGGCGGAAAGGGAGTGAAGCAGCTGACGAACGACAAGTGGGTTGATTCCTACCCTGCTTTCTCGCCCGACGGCCGCAAGGTAGCCCTCACCCGGACCGACGGAACCGTGCCCAAGGGCATGCGCGTGATCGACATCCAGTCCGGCAAGTCCCGCGAGCTGAAGAGCCCGAAAAGAGACTCCTTCGTCGTCCAGTGGCTGCCCCGGTAGCCCTCGTCGGTCGAACTAGAGGCCGGCGACCAGGGCTGCGATGCGATCCTGGGCGGCGCGGGCGCGGTCCAGGTTGGTGACGTTGTTCATCAGGATCGAGAAGGCGAACCTTCGTCCCGATGCGTTGAAGCAGTAACCGGAAAGGGCGGTGACACCGGTGAGGGTGCCCGTCTTGGCCCGGCAGCGACGCTGGGCGGCTGAGCCGCGCATACGGTCTGCAAGCGTTCCGTCGACTCCGGCAGTGGGTAGCGAGAGGAGGAAGTTCCGGCTCCACGGTTCATACCTTGCGCGGTAGAGAAGCTTCACCACATCATGGGCGGTGGAACGGTTGCCGAACGTGAGGCCCGAACCGTCGATCGGCCAAACCCTGACGCCCATTGCGGCCATGGTGCGCCGAACGACCTTCACGCCCTCCGCGGTGCTCCCGCTTCCGCGGATGTAGGCACCGAGGTCCTTGAGCAGGGTCTCGGCCCAGAAGTTCACCGAGTTCAGGTTTGTAACCCTCGCCATCCATGCCACGTCCGGGGATGTCTGGGTGGCTAGAGGAGCCTTCTTCCACCGTTTCGGCGTTGCCCGCACTCCCACATCAAGCTTGACCCCTACCCCGCGGGCGCGGAGCGCCCGGGCGAGAGTCCGTGCGGCAAGCCGGGCCGGGTCGGAGCTGAAACTCGAAAGGCTGGAAGAGGTGTATCCGGCGTTGAACGAGAGGCCGGAGAGCGGGCCGATCCACGGGCTGGTCGCATAGCCGGAGTCGGCCACCCCTCGAAGCCGGTCGAAAATCGTGTCGTCGGCGAAAACAATTCCTGTGACCCGCTTGACACCCTTTCGAGCCACCTGTGAAGCAAGGGCCTCGACCGACGTGCCCTCGCCTCCGAGATAGCTGCCAAGGAATGCCCTGGTCCCGAAGCTCGGGTCACCGCCACCCTTCAGGTAGAGGTTGCCCTTGAGAACTCCGTTCTTGATGTTGCCGGCGGCGTAGACCCTGGTCCGGAACCGCTGCTTCGTGTCGAACCTCTCGAGTGAGGTCGCGGTTGTGAACAGCTTGGTGTTCGAGGCGAGAGACCGCCGCGAACCGGGGTTCAGGGTGCAGACGTTCTTTCGGGTTCTCAGATTGAACACCCGGAGGCTCGATGAGCCGTTTCCGCGCCGGGCGAGCGTTCGCAGAGTCGGGCAAATCCGGGCCGCGCTGGCGGTCGCCGCAGCCATTGCGCCGGCATCAGCTGACCTGAAAACGGGGGTCGCCGCAGGGCGATCCGGATTGGGGAGGGGCTTTGGCGGGGCGGCCTGTGCGGAGGCTGAAAACGCCAGCAAAACCGCCGTTGCGAGAGCCAAAAAGGCGAGTTTCATCGGATATTGCAACAGATCTGAAGCCGAAGGTAGCGGACAGTGACACGAATTGCTGACATAATTGGACCCTGATGGGCAAGGTTGTAAACATCGAGGAATCCCAGAAACGGCGTCAGAAAGCCAAAGGTAAGAAGCGGTCCCGTACCGCACTGGTCCTCGGAGGCGGTGGTTTCACCGGCGGGGTTTACGAGATCGGAACCCTCCGCGCGCTTGATCTCCTTGCCG